>JAJQCD010000018.1 GCA_021202925.1 Clostridiales bacterium
CTGCGGCTTCCGTCACGGCTGCCCTGGTAACTGCCGCCCTGGCCGTCTCTGCGGCTTCCGTCACGGCTGCCCTGGTAACTGCCGCCCTGGCCGTCTCTGCGGCTTCCGTCACGGCTGCCCTGGTAACTGCCGCCCTGGCCGTCTCTGCGGCTTCCGTCACGGCTGCCCTGGTAACTGCCGCCCTGGCCGTCTCTGCGGCGATTGCCGTCCCGGCCGCCCGCAGTTGTCTCCCGGCGGCTTCCATCCCGGCTGCCCTGATAGCCCTCTCTCTGCGTTCCGCGTCCACCATCGCGACTTCCCTGGCTGCCGTCTCTGCGGCCTCCATCCCGGCTTTCCCGGGCACCCTGGCCATCTCTGACGCTCTCTGCCTGGTTCTTCACAGGCGCCTTCTGCGTCGGCTGCGGCGCCACGCTGCCCGCTCCGGCGTCGGTTCCTGCACTGGCAGCTGCCGGCCGTGTCGTCTGTCTGGCCGGAGCGACCGCTGCGTCCGGACGCGTCTGCACACCCGAAGCAGACCGCCGAGGAGCCGGTGCGGCAGAAGCATTCTCACCGCCTGCATTCCTTCCCGTCGGCGCACCCGTGCGGGGAGCGGCCGGCTTCGGCGGACGCTGCTGCGAATTCTGCGGCCGGTAAACAGCCGCCAGTTTTTTCTTCGGCGGATCCGCTGCCAGGCCAAACGCCTTCTTCACCATCCGGACCTGCCCGTCTGTAATGCTGGCCGAATAGGTCTGTACATCCTGATCATTTCTCTTTAATATATCCAGAACTTCCCGGTTGGTTTTCCCCAACTCCTTAGCAAGATCACTTACTCTCATACTCACTACCTCCGATTAATTTCATTTGTTTCACGACTGCACCCGCAAACCCTGCGTCCACGACTGCCAGAGACGCCCGCATCTCTTTTCCCATCGCACGCCCAAGTTCACTCTTGTTTCCAAAATAACAGATAGGAACCTTATAGTAAGTACACATATCCGCAAACATCTTCTTCGTATTCGCCGAAGCCTCTTCCGAAACCATCACCAGCCTGGCCTTTCCGTTTTTGACCGCCTTCTCGGTGGAGAATTCCCCACTGACCGTCTTCCCGGCTTTCGTCGCCAGTCCGATCAGACCCAGCAATTTTTCTCTGTTATCCAAGCTGATCCATCTCCTTTTCCAGTGTCTCGTACACTTCCTTCGGAATGGCCATCCGGAACGAACGATCCAGTCCCCGGCTTCGGATCGCTTTTGCCAGGCAATCCTTTGACGGGCAAAGATACGCGCCCCTGCCGTTCTTCCTTCCGGTCGCGTCCAGAACAAATTCTCCCTCCGGTGTTTTGAGGATCCGGATCATGTCCTTCTTGTTTTTCAGTTCTCCGCACCCGATACACTGGCGCTGGGGATACTTTTTGATACCTGCCAAATGCTCACTTCCTATCTGTCTGCTTTTTGTCACTGTCCATCGTAATAATCGGTATTCTGGTAGTCATTGGAAGCGGAAACCTCGAAATCCGTCTCAAACTCGTCATAAACGCCCTCTTCCTGATAATCAATTCCCATCTGCTCAAAGAGCCCCATTTCTCTTGCCTGCGTCTCGCTTTTGATATCGATCTTATAACCGGTCAGTCTTGCCGCCAGTCTTGCGTTCTGACCTTCCTTACCGATCGCGAGAGACAGCTGGTAATCCGGAACAATCACCTGTGCCTCGCGCACCTCTTCATCCGCCACCACGCAGATGACCTTCGCCGGACTCAGGGCATTCTCAATCAGGAACGCCGGGTTCTCATCCCAGGTAATGATGTCTATCTTTTCTCCCCGCAGTTCATTTACCACGGAATTCACACGGGCGCCATTCAGGCCCACACACGCGCCCACCGGATCAACGTTGGCGTCGTGGGACGTCACCGCCATCTTCGTCCGCGACCCCGCCTCGCGGGCAATCGCCTTAATCTCTACCGTACCGTCGCGAACCTCCGTCACTTCTTCCTCAAACAGGCGCTTCACCAGATCCGGATGCGTCCGGGATACGGAAATCCGGGGTCCCTTCGGCGTATCCTTGACTTCAAGGACGAACACCTTGATCCGCTCGGTCGGCCGGAATACTTCGCCTTTGACCATCTCGGACTCATTCAGAATGGCGTCGACCCGTCCCAGATTAACGCTGACGTTGCGCCCAAGATATCGCTGCACGATACCGGTCACCACATCCTTCTCCTTGCGGTACCACTCGTTGAACTGCATGCTGCGTTCTTCCTCGCGGATCTTCTGCAGAATCACATTCTTCGCGTTCTGCGTCGCGATTCGTCCAAAAGATTTGGATTCGATCGGCACCGGCACCGTATCGCCGATTTCGTATCTCGGATCCTTCATTTTGGCCTCAGCAAGGCTGATCTGAAGAACCGGATCCTCCACTTCCTCCACAACCTCTTTTGATGCGATCACAGAGAAATCACCGGTCTCCGGATCGATCGTCACCTTCACGTTGTCCGCCTTGCCAAAATGATTCTTGCACGCGGTAAGCAGAGAATTTTCAATCGCTTCCAGAAGAGTTGTCTTGCTGATATTTTTCTCCTTCTCAAGCAAATCCAACGCTTCAATTAATTCTTTATTCATGACTTTTTCATCCTCCTATTTCTCAAAACCCACGGATCAGAGCCAATAAAACCAGCCGTCAGCAGCTTTCTGCCCATGTCACGGCATCTCAAAGGCCAGTCTGACTAACGCAATCTCTCCGCGTGCGAACACTTCCTCGCCGCCATCCTCCGTGCCGATCGTCACCGTATCTTTATCGTATCCATTCAGAGTTCCGGCAAATTCCTTCTGTCCGTCCCGGGGACGATAAAGCCGGATCTCAATCTCCTCACCCAGGCTCCACTCAAAGTCACGATCCTTCTTCAGCGCCCGGCCGAGTCCCGGAGAGCTGACCTCCAGCACATAACTGTCTTCGATAAAATCTTCTCTGTCCAGCCAGTCGCTCAAAGACCGGCTGACTGTCTCGCAGTCGTCCACGGTAATTCCGCCTTCTTTATCAATATAGGCTCTCAGATACCAGGTTCCTGCTTCCTTCACATATTCCACATCCCACAATTCGAATCCATGCTCAGCCAGAAGCGGCAGCAGAAACTTCTCCGTCCTTGACTCGTATCCCTCTCGTCTTGTCATCCAATCACCTCTTTCATCTTCCCATCATACATTAACTATATGGCAAATAACCATGCAAAACACATAAAGTAAGAGTGGACCGGAGTCCACTCTTTATTGTCAGTCTGTTATGTTATCATGTGTATTGTAGCACCGGTCTTAAGGAAATGCAAGAGTTTTTTCACGTTTTGGAGGTATTTATGAGCACGAAACTTCTGGTCCATCATATCAGCAGCTCTTATCATTCGCCGCGCGGGGCGACTCCGGCACTCTCGGACGTCTCTTTTTCCGTAGAAACAGGAGAGTTCTTCGCGATTGTCGGCCCGTCCGGCTGTGGCAAATCAACCCTGCTCTCGCTGATTGCCGGGCTGATGCAGCCCGAGGAAGGAAGCATTCTGCTTGACGGCCTTCCGGTCTCCGAGGCAAAATCCCACGTCGGATATATGCTGCAGCGCGATCATCTGTTCGAATGGCGCACCATCTACGGCAATGTTTCTCTCGGCCCGGAAATCCGGGCGCGAAAAGAGCATCCCTTCGCCGCGCTGCCATTCCCGCATCCGCGACGCCGGAATCTGCCGCCCGCAGCTGCAGCCATATACTCCGGCCAGTCCGAACATCCGTACCAGGATCGACTGCTGCGGATGATGCAGGAATATGGTCTTTCCGGTTTCGAACAGGCGCGCCCGTCTGCGCTCTCCGGCGGCATGCGTCAGCGCGCCGCCCTGATCCGCACGCTGGCGCTGGCTCCGGAACTGCTGCTCCTGGACGAACCGTTCTCCGCACTTGATTACCAGACCAGGCTCTCCGTCTGCGACGACATCAACGGCATTATCCGCAGCAACGGAAACACCGCCATCCTCGTCACCCACGACCTGTCTGAAGCAATCAGTACCGCAGACCGTATTCTTGTCCTCTCAGCGCGTCCTGGCAGGGTAAAAGCGATTCTTCCCGTCTCCTTTGATCCGCAATACGACAGTCCGTTAAAACGCAGAAACGCGCCGGAATTTTCCCGTTATTTCAACCGGCTCTGGGCTCTCCTGCGTACCGACGAGACCAGGCGACAGGATCCGCCGCAGGCATTTCCCTCCATATGTCAGGAAAATGAGGAAGAATAGTCAGGCGTCTGCGCGCCCTCTTTTCCGGCTCATGACCACGAGCAGAACCGGCGCACACAGCAGCGTGCCGAACATGTAACGAATCTGAATGCAAGGGCCGAGCGCAAGTGTCAGAACATAGGCAAACAGATACAGCGGACCGGCCATTTCCAGATACCGTTTCTCCGCAAACAGCGTTCCGAGACAGAAATACAGCACCCAGGCGTAAAACGAGGTGTAGAACACCATTCCGACCAGAGGAAACGTCCGGCGGATGTTTTCGTTCTGAAACCACCGATAGGCCTCCTGCAGCGCGGGCAGCCGGCTGTCCGGCTCGATGACATGCGCATCATCAAATATCCACGCCTGCCCGAAATCCACATAACAGCTGGAGTCGCCGGTCAGATACCAGAGTCCCATCGTGTTATATAGCGGCGACAGGATATATTCTGCCGGATATTCCCGTCCCAACCGGGCCCAGAGCGACACAAACCCGCCCGGATCCTCCTTCACGCCAATCAGATTCAGCCCCGATTTCACCGGATCGGAGAGATAGTACGTATAACCATTCAGAGACACCTCCGGAATATAATAAAACAGCTGTTCTTTTTCCTCCTCCGTCATCTCATCCCCATGGTAAATCCAGGTTCTTGCCAGCTGCTGGCAGGGAACGCTGAGCATCTCCGCAACGCTGCCCTCATATGCATCAAACACCCGGATCAGGGCCCGGTTCATCCCGCCGATTCCGGCCGCACAGACCAGAAACAACACCGTGATCTGCAGAAGAAGAGGATTGCTTTTTCTGCGGACCGCATGATGCAGGCAGGCAATCGCCAGAGCGATCAGAACAAACAGGACTCCGTAGACGGCATTGTTGCGAAACAGCCCCATCAGAATCATGACGATCGCAAAAAGCGCCAGCCGCCAGCCGCGGTATAACGCATGTCCGTAGGTCATCTCCGCCAGCCCCACGATGACAATCAGACAGAGTGCGCCGTAGATCACATCCTTCGTCGTGCTGATTCCCATGATCGGAAAGAAGGGGAAAAGCATGTAAAATGCCGCCGCCGTCACCCACACCTTCTTTGGGGTGCGAATCTTTACCAGCCAGCGGACGGCAAATGCCACACTGCCGGAAAGAATAAGCAGCTGGAAAAGGGCATACAGCGCCAGCCCTTCATTCCAGGAGCCAAAGAGCTGGCGCCCCAGCCGAAATAGCGTTCCGGACAGCCAGGTGTGAAGCAGCGAATGATGCGTACTATATCCCTCTCCCTCATACATCGACCATTGCCAGCCGATATCATAGGTATAAAGTCCGGGATAGAACGCCAGGAAGCAGGGAATCCAGGCAAGGAAGGTAAGAATCCAGGACATCGCAAATACGCGATTCGGATGACGGGCCGGACCATCTGCGGTACCCTCACGCCAGCCGGCTCCCATCAGACGAAACAAAAGTGGCTCCGCCACTGTCGTCAGCGCCAGCGTCCCAACCGCAAAAAGTAAAACCGTCCCAACGCCCGGTAGTGCCACTCTCTCATCCATGGCCGACCGCAGAAGCGAGCCTCCCAGAAATTCCGAAAACAGGAGCAGAAAAGACAGCAGGGAGGCCACCACGGCCCTCCTCCTGTCTGCCGCAAAGTCCTGCATGATCCACATTCTGTTCCATCTGCTTCGCAAGCTCCAATCCTCCTCCTGCGCTCTCCTGTCCGGGAAAGTTATCCATATTTCTTTGTGATCAGAAGCTCCACCGCGAGCCGATCCTGCATTCTTCCCGTCTTTACCGCCTCCTCTGCGTCGACACAAAGCTGCACATAAGACAGGATCTGCTCCCTGGTAAATATCTTCGCCTGCGGCATCGTACGACCGACGACAAACGGCTTCATCTTCAGTTTCGTAGCAATCGTGTTTCTGTCGCACCCCTGTCCCATCAGCTCCTTTACCTGGAGAATCTCGTTAAACTGACGCGCGATCAGATACAGAATCCGCATCGGCGGCTCCTTCAGCGTCAGAAGGTCTTCATAGAGTTCCATCGCCTTCTTTGGCTGGCGGTTCGCGATTGCCGCCACCATATCAAAGATCCGGTTCGTCACCCGCACGGAACCGATTGCCCGCACATCCTCCTCCGTGATCACCTCACGCCCATAAGTATAGCTGATCAGCTTTTCCAGCTCCATACGGATATTTTCCATATCGTCGCCGGTCATACCCAGGAAATATTCCATCGTGCGACCGGTAATTTTCTTTCCCGCCTTTGAGAGAATTCCTCCGGCCCAGCGCGACAGCATGGCCGGACTCTGCCTCCCCAGCTCCGCCGCGTATCCCCGTTCCTTTACCTTCTTATACAGTCGGCTCCGCTTATCCACTTCAGACTCCACAAACACCAGACAGGTTGTCTCCGGCATTGTCGGCAGGTAAGTAACCAGTGTGTCCGGCGCACTTTTAAACATACCGCTGTCCTCCACCAGAACCATCCGCTTTTCCGCGAAAAAAGGCATCGTATCCGCCATACGGATCAGTTCATCCACATCCACATTTTTTCCCACGAACGTCGTAACGTTCATCGTATCTTCGCCCACGACCGCTTCCCGCAGCTGTTTCTTGTAGCTGTTCTTCAGAAACGTTTCTTCTCCGTACAGAAGATACACCGGCCGGAAGGTACGGTTTTTGATATCCTGATTTAACGTCTGCATCTTATTCTTTCCCATCCCCTGCGTTACTCAGAAAGGGAAGCCAGCGAATCGTCTTCCCGTCTGTTTTCATCGTCACCGCGCCCGTATCTGTCGTCTGATAAATCAACGTCTGATGACTCTTCAGGCGCTCCATCGTCTCTGCGTGGGGATGGCCGTAACGATTGCCTTCCCCGCAGGAAACCACTGCCCAGACCGGCTTCAGCGCATCCAGCCAGACATCCGAGGTGGAATATTTCGAACCATGATGAGCAACCTTCAGCACCTGCACTCCCGCAAGCTCCGGCAGAGACCCGTCTGCATCAGCGAAAGCCAGCAATTCTGCCTCCCCCTCCGCACTCATGTCACCGGTCAGCAGCAGGCCCGAATCTCCGTAATTCACGCGCAGCACCAGGGAATGCTCATTCCGGTCCGTACCATCCGGCAGCGGATTGTCTCTGGTCTCATCCGGATACAGACAGGTCACAGTCAGCCGTCCCAGCAAAAGACAGTCGCCGCGTTCCAGCCAGATGACCGCGCATCCTCTCTCTGCAGCCAGTGTTTCCAGTGTCTCATATGACTCGTCCCCATATCCGGCAGCAGGAAGGAGCAGGTTGCGAATCGTGACGCCGGTCTCCTCTTCCAGAAGATACGTCAGACCACTGATATGATCCTGATCGCCATGACTGACAATTGCGTAATCCACCGTGCGGATTCCCCTGCTTTTCAGAAAAGGAAGCAGACGATTCTCCCCTAGTCTCTTCTGATCCGTACTTCCGCCATCCGTAAGGATCACAAAGCGGTCGGTCCGCAGGCAGATCCCATCGCCCTGTCCCACATCCAGGAACGTCACCTCCAGCCCGCGAACCGGAACCGGGAACAGCACCAGTACGGACAGCACCAGCAAAACCGTCAGGCGGGCATTCTCTCCGCGGCGTTTCCTGCATCCCATATCCTCCCGCATCAGCCACATACCCGCTCCCACCGCTCCCGCAAGGATACCGTAGCTGGCTCCCATCTGCCAGATTTCCGGTCTGCCGGCGATCAGTGCGCTGCCCGGCAGTTTCTCAAATATGCGGCAGCACCACTCATACCAGCGCAGCACCGCACAGGCCCCTCCAGCCGCAAAGCGGCCGCCTGCCAGGCTGAAGTTTCCCACCACAATCCCGGCTGCCCCCGAGCCCACCAGAATACCGGCAAAGGGCACTACAATCAGATTCAGAAACATGCTGTAAAGAGGGATCTGAAAAAAATGGTACAGAACCAGAGGTATGGTCACAAGCTGCATGGAAACACTGACCCGAAATACCTGAGCCGCTTTTGTGCTCACCCGTCTGATGCGCCCCTGCGCCTCCGTCTCCCGACGCTTCTTTGCGTCTTTGCCTGTTTCCTGTCCGTTCCTGTCGGCGCCTTTTTCCGGAGACTCCGGATCGTTTCGTCCGCTCTCCCCGTCCACTCCCTGGATTTTCTCCAGGCACGGCGCGAGTCCGCCGATCCCGACCAGTGCCGCAAACGAAAGCTGCACCCCCGCCTGACTCAGCCCATAGGGACTGTCCCAGGCGATCACCAGTGCGGAAAGCCCCAGCGCCGTCAGAAGATCACAGGTCCGTCCCAGCCAGGCCGCCAGGAACCCGCACAGAGCCATGATCAGCGCCCGGATCACCGACGAACCGGAGCCACTTAAGATCGCATAAGCTGTGAGCAGCACACCGCCGGTCAGAGCGGCAGACCCATATCCGGCTCCCAGTCGGCGGATCAGCCCATAGGCTGCCAGGCTCACCAGCGTCAGATGCAGTCCGCTCACCGCCAGCATATGGGCGATTCCGCTTCTCTGATAGAGTGAACGCACTTCTTCGGGCAAGGCTGTCCGGTCTCCGAGAATCACTGCCCGCAAAACGCCCGCATCCTCCTCTGACACAATCGAATCGAGAACCATTGCCGCATGTTCCGAGAGCCGTCTCAGGCCTTCCCGGAAACGATGGTATCCGCTATCCGTCACCCGAAGCGAATCGCCGAACACGCGATAACTCATCTTCAGCGACCAATAATACCGGCGATAATCGAACTCGCCCGGATTTCTCGCCGTCTCAAACAGGGCAAATTCTCCCTGCACACTCACCCGGTTCCCGATGCGGATCTCACCTGCGTCAAAGCGCTCCGCATCCAGATAGACCGGAACCTTCCGCAGGGCATAGCCGCCCGCCTCCACATCGCCCAGTTCCAGAATCAGCCAGCCGTTCTTCACTGACACACGGGTCACTGTACCCTCCAGAAGCGACTCTGTCCCATCCAGACCATAAGCCGCCTCCGTCTCACATCGCCGAAGTTCCCGCCAGCCCCGAAACGCTCCCACGACAGCCGCCAGAATGGCCACCACAATCCAGAACCGCACCGTCTCATCCAGGCCCGGCAGACTGACATGCGTATGCCACAACGCACACACCAGAACAGGCAGCGCCGCAGCGATCGCCGCGAACAGCGCTGTCCAGACCGTTCTCCCCGACAGAATCATTCCCTCTCCAAGGACAAATCCACCCGCCAGAAGCAGAAGCGGTCGTCTGATCAAACAATCTCCTCTCTCAGTCAGAATTTCCGATGACAATATAATCCAGATTCCGTTCAAACAGAGTATTTAACGAAACCGTATCCCGGAACATCACATCCTGACTGCCATTCACGCTGATCTGCACCCGATTCACCGATAACTGCTCCAGAAGAGAGTTGACGATGGAATAAATCGGAATATAATCCTTTACCTCCAGCGTGTTATTTAAAAATGTAGCGTCCAGATTCAGATAACAGACATTTTCGTTGACGGACACATTCAGCACCCGTGTGGACGGATTCAGCGTCGGCCGCAGAGACGAGGACTCCGGCCCGCCAATCAGCTCATCCACAATCACGCGCTCCACAGAGGTATTGACGTTGTGCATCACACTACGTGTCTCCGGATACAGAAATTCTCCCTCCTCATCAGTAAAGTACAGGGTCAGTTCCGCCCGCTCATACGCATTGACGTCCGTAATGCTGTCCACAAAATTCGACGCCGAGATCATTCCCACCGGCATCTGGCTCGAATCCAGAAGCGGCTGTCCGCCGGAATAAATATTGATATAGTCCACGCCCGGCGCCTGCGTCAGCGTCAGCGTCAGCGCGGCCCGGCAGAGAATCTCCCGATACGAGCTCATGGCAGAATAATTGTTGTCGAAGAACAGATACAGAACCATGTCCTCTTTCCGGTATCCCTGATACTCTACCTTATCCGTCATCGCCACCTGCGCGTCCAGCTCCGCAGGAACACGCATCAGATTCTCCATCAGCTCCTGCAGCAGCGAATCGACATCCTCCGTCGCCGTATCATAATCATATGCCACCAGGCGGGTCGCAGCCGAATTCAGATAATAGATCGAATACCGCTGCTCTCCCTCGCGCGGTCCCTCCTTGCGGGCGCACCCGGACACGACAGCCAGCACCGCAAACAGAAGCAAAACCACCGCCGGAACGCGGACGCTTCGTTGTTGTCTCATAAACATTTCCTCCAGCTTCCCCCGAAACGGTTCCTCAGGCGACATAATTCAGAGGAATCCGAAGCGTAAACGTGCTCCCCTCCCCCTCTTTGCTGCTCAGCTTGATCGCACCCTTATGCATCAGTACGACACTCCGCGTGATGGCCAGTCCCAGCCCGCTTCCTCCGGTCTCCCGCGAACGCGCCTTGTCCACCCGGTAAAAGCGGTCAAAAATCCGATCCTGCACATCCTCCAGAATCCCGATCCCGGAGTCCGTCACCTTCACATAGAAAAACTTGTGATCCGCATCCAGCGTCACCCGGACCCAGCCGTCCTCCCGGTTGTATTTCACGGCGTTCTCCACCAGATTGGAAATGGCGAGCGATATCTTTACTTCATCCACATCCGCCGTCACCTCCCGGATGCTCTCAAAGACCAGCTCCACCTTCTGTTTGTTCGCAATCGGTCGCAGCCGCTTCAGGATCTGCTCCACCAGGGCATTGATGTTCACCTGGCTCACATTCAGTTCCGCCTCGGACTTGTCCATCTTCACCAGCGTCAGCAAATCATTGATAATATTGCTTTCCCGGTCAATTTCAACGGAAATGTCCTCCATGAACTCCCGGTACAGTTCAACCGGCGCATCCCCCATTCCCATCAGCGAATCCGCCAGCACCCGGATCGATGTGATCGGCGTCTTCAGTTCATGAGAGACATTGGATACAAACTCCTGCCTGGACTGGTCAACCTCTCTCAGCTTCGAGATCGTCAGTTCCACCTCCTGAGAAATATCCCTCGTCTCCTGATACGCATCCGTAATGATATCGGTATCCAGCGCCCCCTGTGCCACATGGTTCAGCTTTACCCGCAGTTCCCGCAATGGTTTCGTCAGGAAAACAGATGCCGCCACTGCCGCCACCACCGCCACCAGCATGACAATACACTGCAAAAGCAGCGTCTTGTCCGCCACACTCTCTGTCACGGACAGAAGGGGTTCGGTCGACGCGGTCATAATCAGCGCGCCCACCACCGTCTTATCCTCACTCGACGCGTAAATCGGCGCCGTTACCGCGAAATAACGTTTTTCTTTATTATAGCGGTTGCTCGTCTCTCCCTGAAAACAGCGAATCACTGTCTCCGCGATGTGATAACGGTTCTCTGCAATGTGAAAGGTGTCCTCAATGATACGGAAGTCCTGGTTGACCACGACAATCCGGCCGTCATACACGTCCGCCGCCGTCTGAATCTCGCCCTCCATCGCCGCCCGCCCTTCCCCGGACAGATAATTCACCCGCATCATCTTATCGCTCAGGATCCGGATTTCACTCTGTACACGCGCCATGCGGTCGTCTACCTGCGCCTGGCTCATCGAGACAATGACCGTCTGCGTACAGAGAACCATCGGAATCAGCGCAAACAGCACCAGAAGAATGGCAACCGGCAGCTTCATGCTGACCGTTATCCGCGGTTTCCACGGGAATTTTCTCCATGGTCTCTCCTCATAATCCATCACTCTCATTCCTCATCCATGTCAGTCTCATTTTGTGCGGAATGCCCGCTGCCTCCATATCGCGGGCAGCGGGCATTTTATCCTCAGTAATCCATCCGGCTTAAGACACCGGCCAGGCTCAGCATCGTCGTCATTTACTCCGTCAGCAGCGACCTGCCGGTCATCTCCTTCGGCTGCTCCATTCCCATCAGTTCAATCAGGGTCGGAACAATATCCGCCAGGCATCCGCCTTCACGTAGCCCGTACTTCGGATCTGCGTTCACCAGAATAAAGGGAACCGGGTTCGTCGTATGCGCCGTCCAGGGCTCGCCGGTCTCATAATCGATCAGCTGCTCTGCATTGCCATGATCCGCGCAGATGAACAGCACGCCGCCCACTTCCTTCACGGCATCCACCGCACGACCCACACACTCATCCACCGTCTCGATCGCCCGCACAGCCGCGGACTCGACGCCGGTATGACCAACCATATCCGGGTTTGCAAAGTTGATGATAATCACATCGTATGCTCCGCCCTTTATGCAGTCGACGAGACGGTCGCAGACCGCCGGTGCGCTCATCTCCGGTTTGAGATCGTAGGTGGGAACCTCCTTCGGAGAAGGAATCAGGAAACGGTCCTCTCCCTCGTTCGGCTCTTCCACGCCGCCATTGAAAAAGAACGTCACATGCGCATATTTCTCTGTCTCGGCAATTCTCGCCTGCTTCAGGCCGTTCGCAGCCAGGAATTCTCCGAACGTATTCGTCACGCCTTCCTTGACAAAGGCCACCAGCTTATTGGAAATGGTCTCGTCATAATCCGTGAAGCATACATAGGTCGTCTTCACGCGCGGCCCACGGTCAAATCCATCAAACTCATCATCACAGAATACATGGGTAATCTCCCTCGCGCGATCCGGACGGAAATTGTAAAAGATCACCGAATCGCCATCCTGGATCAGACCCACCGGCTTTCCGTTCTCGCAGACCACAGTCGGATACACAAACTCATCCGTCTTCCCGTCATCATAAGACGCCTGGATGCCGCCGGTCGCGCTGTCTGCTGCATGGCCGATTCCCTTCGTCAGAGCATCGTAGGCAATCTGGATGCGATCCCAGTTCTTGTCACGATCCATCGCATAATAACGACCATGTACGGAAGCCACCTTGCCGACGCCCAGTTCCGCCATCTTCTCTTCCAGCTCTGCCACGAACTCCCTGCCGGAAGTCGGCGGCGTGTCACGGCCGTCCAGGAAGCAGTGTACATACACCTTCTGCAAGCCGCTCCGCTTTGCCAGTTCCAGCAGACCGTAAATATGCGTCATATGGCTGTGGACGCCACCGTCTGAAACCAGACCGTACATATGCAGGGCGGAATCATTCTTCCTGCAGTTCTCAATCGCTTCCAGAAATGCCGGTTTCTCAAAAAAGTCCCCGTCCTGAATGGACTTCGTGATGCGGGTCAGCTCCTGATAAACGATACGACCCGCGCCCATATTCATATGGCCCACTTCTGAATTCCCCATCTGGCCATCCGGCAGACCCACTGCAAGGCCACTCGCCTCGCCCTTCACAAACGGGCACTGGCTCATCAGCTGATCCATCACCGGGGTTCTTCCCTCGCAGACGGCATTGTGCTCACAATTCGCGTTCAGGCCATAGCCGTCCAGAATCATCAATACAACCGGTCTCTTGTCCATTGCACTATCTCCTTCTTTCATGACCGCGGCATGCGCGGCCGGATTCACGTAGCTGTCTCGTCATCTATTGTCTAAAATTTGACGAATCATAGTTATTGTACTTCATTTTCCCCCGTTTTTCAAGATATGAATCAAAATTATAGCGATTGCCGGCTCTGTTCCCGGAGATGTCCCCGCAGGAAGCACAAAAAGTCATTTTGGGCTTCCGCAAGCGGCCGGTCGTTGTCGTAATACCAGTCGTAATCGCCCTGCTCCACCTCGTCGTCCGAGCGGTTGCCCCAGCTCGGAGAAGCTGCGCCGCGCCGGATCAGCAGCGTATAACAGGGCGTCTGCCCCATGGCAAGGATACGTTCTCTGAATTTGCGGATTTCTTCGATCTCCCGGATGTGTACAAAGAGAAGTTCTCCGTCGCTTTCGAGGAAGTTCCGGTATTCCGCTTCCAGATAGCGGCAGGGCGCGTCACAGTAATCCACGAGAAGCGCCTTCAGGTCCGAAAGGAATTTTCTCGATTTTGAATCCTTTCGTTCGTCGCTCCAGCCCGCATAGTTGCGGGCAATCTCCTTCACCTGATCGACCGAAGAGCGATTCGCCACACGATACTCCGCGGCTGCGAACCCACACAGCGTGTCCTTGCCCACACCCCCGGCTCCGTTTATGATAATGACTGCTTTTCCCTGCATCATGACTGTCCATCCTCCTCATTCTTCTGTCCCGCGTAGCTTCTTTAAACCGGCGCGCGTCTCCTCGTCCACGCCGGCAAACAGTCCCGCCTTCTGCGGTCGTTCCAGACGTTCCAGATTCTCTGCGATCCATCCGTCTGCCCGGGCAATGTCTTCCCGCAGCTCCTTTGCCGACATCAGGATACAGCCCTGTCCGTGAATGATCAGCTGCTCCAGTCCATCGGACGTCGCTACCGTCACGCGATATTTACGGCCAATCCGGTGAGCCAGCTTCTCGATATACTGATCCGCCGTCTCCGCCTCCTTCGTGTAGACCACATGAATGTTGTGGTAGTCCTGTGCACTGCCCAGTCCGCCCGTCACCTTGTACGCGTCAAACACGACAATCAGCGTACAGCCCCGGTAAGGCTGATAATTGCACAGAATATCCATCAGGTGGCGTCTGGCGCCGTCAATCGTCGTCTCCGCCAGTTCGCGCAGCTCCTCCCATGCATAGATGATGTTGTAACCGTCTACCAGAAGGTATTCCGGCAGCTTCGCCGCCGATTTGCGGTCATAACCGGGACGGCCCATCGTCGGCAGGGCATCTGCCCGGCTCCCGCCGCGATCCGTCCCCTCGCCAAAAGCAGCCGCAGATTCTCCTCCACGGTATGTCACACGCCTCGGACTGCTCTCTGCTATCGTCCTTCGCCTGCTCTCGCCGTACGTCCGCGTAAAAATCGCTTCCAGCTCCTTCTCGTCCGCGCCATATGCACGGGAGCCGGTTCGCTCCGGGACAGCCGACACGCCGCCCCGTCCGGCAAGTCTCCTGACTGTGGGAAACGTCTCCTCCTGACCGGCAGCCGTCTCCCGGTCTGCCTCCGGCTCCCCGCTCCACCGGCGGATTACGGCCGCCACCGCGGGCGGCGTCTGCAGATGCATATACTGTTTTACCTCATCCCATGGCACCACGAATCCGGCACCGTGCGCACAGAAAACCGAACCGGTCGGATTCTCCATATCCGCATCCGCCTCGTAATGGATGGCGGCAATCACCTCATCCTCGTTCTGACATGGAAAATATCCCGCCAGATCGCAGGCGAGCCTCCCCCGCCCCTTCGTGTAAGAGACGAGCTCCCGCTGATAATCCCGCATCGCGCGCACCGGCGCCGTTCCCGTCATCACCATCTGCTCACCGTCCGGCTCCGGTCCCAAAAAGGTCCCGTTCATCTGTTCCAGATCCGTCATCGCCCGTCCGACATTCTCCGCCGGGATCTCCAGCCGGAACTGATAAAACGGCTCCAGTAACCTGCACTGCGCTTCGCACAGCCCCTGCCGGACCGCCCGGTACGTCGCCTGACGGAAATCACCGCCCTCCGTATGTTTCAGATGCGCCCGTCCGGCGACCAACGTAATCTTCATATCCGTGATCTCCGAACCTGTCAGCACGCCCCGGTGGCTTTTCTCCTCCAGATGAGTCAGGATCAGTCTCTGCCAGTTCCGGTCCAGCACATCCTCGCTGACTGCCGCCTCAAACTGCAGGCCGCTCCCCGGCTCCCCCGGCTCCATCAGAAGGTGAACCTCCGCGTAATGGCGCAGCGGCTCAAAATGGCCGACGCCCTCCACCGGATTTACAATCGTCTCTTTGTATACAATATTCCCCGTTCCGAAGCGGACATCCACACCGTAGCGTTCCAGAATCCGCGCCCGCAGAATCTCCGTCTGCACATCACCCATGATCTGCACCTGGATATCTCCATGTTCTTCATCCCAGACCACATGCAGTTCCGGCTCTTCATCCTCCAGCTGGCGGATGTTCCGGAGCATCTGCGCCGCATCACAGCCCTCCGGCAATTCCAGCCGACAGGTCAGCACCGGTTCCAGTACCGGCAGCTCCGATTCCCGCTCCGCGCCCAGCCCCTGTCCCGGACGGGTCTCTGAGGGTCCCGTCACAGCGCAGACCGTACCCGCGTCTGCCTCCGTCACACTCTCGTATTTCATCCCGGAATAGATACGGATCTGATTCACCTTTTCCTGCGTCCCCGGCAGACACTCCTTCACCTTCAACGTACCGCCTGTCACCTTCAGATGCGTCAGGCGGTTGCCCTGGCCATCGCGCGTAATCTTAAAGACCTTCGCTCCGAAATCCGCGTTCTTTTTCCCGCTGCTCCGGCTCCACATACGGATTCCGGAGAGCAGCTCCGATATTCCCTTCACCCTCAGCGCAGAACCGAAGAAACAGGGAAACAGCTTCCTCTCCGCGATCATCCGCCGCACATCCGCTGCCTTTACCTTTCCCGACTCCAGGTAGCTCTCCAGCACGGCCTCATCGCAGACAGCAAGGTTCTCCAGCCACGCTTCCGGGCGCCCCTTCAGCCATTCATCGCCCCGTACCGCGCGTTCCGACAACGTATCCCGCACATCGGCCTCACCGTCCCGGCTGTCCCAGCCGCCGAAATCCACACATCCGTCGTCCAGCCGTTGCCACAGCTCCTCCATCAGCCGTTCCCGGTCTGTCCCGGCCTGATCCATTTTGTTCACAAACAGAACCGTCGGAATCCGGTAACGCCGAAGCAGCCGCCACAGCGTCTCGGTATGTCCCTGCACTCCGTCCGCGCCGCTCACCACCAGCACCGCATAATCCAGCACCTGCAGAGTCCGCTCCATCTCCGGAGAAAAATCCACATGTCCCGGCGTATCCAGAAGCGTCATGCTCCGGTCACCCAGCGGAAATACCGCCTGGCTGGAAAAAATCGTGATCCCCCGCTCCCGCTCAATCTCGTCAGTGTCCAGGAACGCGTCCCGGTTATCCACCCGTCCCAGCCTGCGGATGCTGCCGGTCAGATACAGCATCGCTTCCGACAACGTTGTCTTCCCTGCGTCCACATGCGCCAAAATTCCGATTACCAGTTTCATCCTGCTGTCAAATCCTTTACTGTCTATTTCATTTCTCTGCAACCACTGTATCAAGAATCCATTTCTTTGTCAAGACAGGGGATGCCGGGCGGCGCGCATGCGTCGTCCGGCATCCCCTGTCAGCCTTTCTGTATTTATTCTCTCTCCAGAATTTCCATGAATTCCTCGCCGGTGATGGTCTCTCTCTCATAGAGATACTGCGCCAGCTCATCCAGCTTCCTGCGGTTCTCGGTAATAATCGCGATCGCCTTCTCATGCTGTTTCCGCACCAGATCGACAACCTGACGGTCGATCTCTGCCGCCGTCTCAGCCGAGCAGGCCAGCGACGTGTCGCCGCCCAGATACTGGTTCGTCACTGTCTCCAGCGCAACCATATCAAAGCTGTCGCTCATGCCGTAGCGGGTGATCATCGCACGGGCCAGCTTGGTCGCCTGCTCGATATCGTTCGAAGCGCCCGTAGAGACCGAACCGAAGACGACCTCCTCTGCAGCACGGCCGCCGGTATAGGTTGCGATCTTCTCCTCCAGTTCCTCCTTCGTCATCAGATAATGATTTCCTTCCTCGACCTGCATCGTATAGCCGAGCGCACCAGACGTACGCGGAATGATCGTGATCTTCTGCACCGGAGCAGAATGCGTCTGCTTCGCGGTGACCAGCGCATGGCCGATCTCATGGTAGGCTACGACACATTTCTCCTTATCCGAAAGGATCGCATTCTTCTTCTGATATCCGGCAATGACAACCTCAATGCTTTCTTCGAGGTCCGCCTGCGTCGCATAACGCCTGCCATCGCGTACCGCACGCAGGGCGGCTTCGTTGACAATGTTCGCCAGCTCCGCGCCGGACGCACCGGACGCCATACGGGCAACCTTGTTGAAATCGACACCCTCAGACACCCGGATCTTCTTCGCATGAACCTTGAGAATCTCCTCGCGTCCAACCAGATCCGGCAGTTCGACCGGTACCCGGCGGTCAAACCGTCCCGGACGTGTAAGCGCTGGATCCAGGGATTCCGGCCGGTTCGTCGCCGCCAGAATGATGACGCCATTGTTGCCCTCGAACCCGTCCATCTCCGTCAGCAGCTGATTCAGCGTCTGCTCACGCTCGTCATTTCCTCCGACCTGGCCGTCGCGCTTCTTGCCGATCGCGTCGATCTCATCGATAAACACAATACAGGGAGCCTTCTCCTTGGCCTGCTTAAAGAGGTCACGCACCTTCGAAGCGCCCATACCGACAAACATCTCTACAAATTCTGAGCCCGACATCGAGAAGAAAGGAACGTTCGATTCACCGGCCACGGCCTTCGCCAGCATCGTCTTGCCGGTTCCGGGAGGGCCGACCAGCAGGATGCCCTTCGGCATCGAAGCGCCGATCTCCTTATACCTGGAAGGGTCATGCAGATAATCCACAATCTCCATCAGGTTCTCCTTCGCCTCGTCCTCACCGGCTACATCCGAGAATTTGATGCCTTCCGTCGACTTGACGTAAATCTTGGCGTTTGATTTGCCCATGCCGAACATCATGGAATTGCTCCCGCCCATCTTCTTCATCATCTGATTGGAAAGGAAACGTCCCAGGAACCAGAAGATCGCAATCGGCAGCACCCAGGAGAGCAGAAACGTCACAATCGGCGACGCCTCCTCGATGATCTCACTCGTAAATACCGCCCCGGAATCATAAAGGCGCTGCACCAGATCCGGATCGTTCATCAGTCCGGTCTTGTAAACCTGGGTCTCATCGGCGTCCGTGAACAGGATCTGATTGTCCTGCACCTCGACTCTGCCGATCTCCTTGTTCTCCGTCATGGTCATGAATGTACCATAATCCACCTCCACGATCTGCCGCTGATTCATCCAGGGCCGCATCAACAGATTGAAAATCATCATCACCAGCAGAATGATGCCGTAGTAATACAAAAGTGATTTTCTCGGCTCTTTTACCTCTTTCATGTCTGTTCCTCCGATTTCAGTTTATTTCTCATCTCCCCCACCGGTTTATTATAACATGAGAAAAGCCAATCGAAAATCTACAAATCCGGGAAAAATGTCTATTTTGACAGCTGCTCCAGCACCCAGTCCACGTCGTCCGTAGTTTTCAGTGTTTCCAGCAGATTCGGATCTTCCAGCATTGTACACAGATTTGCCAGCAGATCCAGATGTTCGTCACCGATGCCGGCAATTCCGAATACCAGCTGTGCCTTCTCCATGCCAAAGTCCACGCCTTCCGGATACTGCAGGAAAACAATACCGGTTTTCTTTACCGTACCCTTAGCCTGTGTGGTGCCGTGTGGAATCGCAACGCCCATGCCGATGTAGGTTGACACCAGGCGCTCCCTCTCCTGCATGGCGTCCACATAAGAATGATCGACATAGCCAAGCTTCTCCAGCAGCTCGCCCGCCGCCTGAATCGCTTCCTCCTTGGTCACCGGCGTCTGACCCAGCCGGATGCCGTCCGCAACGATAACCTGTTTCTTCACCGTCACTTCCGGAATCACAATATCCGTATTCTCGCCGCCTGGCGCCGCTACCGGCGCGTCCCCGGTTGTCAGCTGGACATAGAGCGCGTCCAGAGCCGGGTCTGCCAGGAAATTACCGATGGTAATCAGCTGTGCCTGCGGCGCAGATTTTCTCGCCCGGTCAGCTAACGTCGTCTGCACGACGGCAATGTCACAGTCGGAAGGAATGTTATCCACCGAGGTATTCGACACACTGATGTCCGGACGATTCGCCTTGATACGGTTACGGAACTTCGTCGCACCCATGGCGGATGAGCCCATCCCGGCGTCACAGGCAAAGATAATCTTCTTCACCTGAGCCGAATTCGCAACTGTCCCCGGCGCCACCGTCTCTCCTTTTGACTCGGCCTTCATGGCTGCCATTTCGCTCTGTGCTTCTTCCAGGCTCTTGCCGCCCGCCATCTTCACAATCGGAGAAGCAATCGCAAACGACACCGCTGCCGCCAGCACCACGCCGGCCAGCACCTTGACCATATCCGAACCCGGCGTCATCATCAGATAAGCGATGATGGAACCCGGAGAAGCCGGACCGACCAGACCGCAGCCGGTCACATTGAACCAGAAGATCGCCACCATATTTCCCACAATCGGAGCGATGATCACCAACGGGTTCATCAGGACATACGGGAAGTAAATCTCATGAATTCCACCAAGCAGATGAATGATCACCGCACCGGGCGCGGAATCCTTTGTCGCCTTATCCTTACAGAAGAACATGTATGCCAGCAGCACGCCCAGTCCGGGACCCGGGTTCGGCTCCAGCATGTACATGATCGACTTGCCGGTCTCCGCCGCCTGCGCAGTCGCCAACGGAGTGAAAATACCATGATTGATGGCGTTATTGAGGAACAGCACCTTTGCCGGCTCAATAAAAATGGCGATCGCCGGAAGCAGGTTATTCTCCACCAGAACGCTGACACCGGCTGACAGAATCATCAGAATCGCACTCATAACCGGCCCGATCACCAGATATCCCAGAAGCGCCAGCAGCATACCGATAATACCGACCGAAAAATTGTTGATCAGCATCTCAAAACCGGCCGGCATATGGCCGTCCATGGCGTCATCAAACTTTTTGATGCACCAGCCGGCCAACGGCCCCATCACCATGGCCGCCATCAGCATGGTAATCTCCGTATTGCTCATAATGGCGCCAATGACCGCGATCGCTCCCGCGACACGCCCCCGGTCGCCGCCGATCATGCGGCCGCCCGTAGAAGCGATCAGAATCGGAATCAGATAAGAAAGCATCGGGCTGACCATGCTGTTGAAGCCCGCGTTCGGAATCCATCCGCTGTCTATAAACAGCGCAGCCAGAAAGCCAAAGGCAATCAGGGCGCCAATATTCGGCATTACCATCGCCGACAGAAATTTGCCAAAACGCTGTACCGCATTTTTCATTTCATTCTCTCCTTCAAAATTCAGAAGTTATTTTGAGTATGGCAAACACACACGCGGCCGCCGTCTGTTCCGGCCGCGCGTTTCCTGCCATGTGCTCATCTGTAACCATTTATCATGAAACCTGTCTATAACACTTCGACCCCGTATCTCCTGCACTCCGCAAGAAATTCTTCGGGAAGATTTCCATCTGATACAATCACATCTACCTCAGAAAGACCACAGATCTGAAAGCTGCATTTCACGCCGACTTTCGATGAATCCATCAGCGCGATTACCTGTTCGGACTGATGAATCGCCGTCTGCTTCATAAACGCCTCATCATTGATTCCACAGGTAAAACCGGCCGCCGTGTGATAACCGGTGATGCCCAGAAAAGCCTGGTCAAAATTCACCCGCTCCAGTTCCCGGATCGCCGAAAATCCATACACACTCTGGCTGAAATGATTCAGCCTGCCGCCCGGAATCATGACGGTCGTTCTCATCAGGCGCGACAATTCCACCGCACAGCTTAAGCCCGTCGTGTAGATCAGATAGGACTGATCCGGAATCCGCCGTGCGAACTCTGTCGCCGTGCTTCCGGAATCCAGAAAAACCGTCGTATCCGTATGCAGAAGAGCGAGCGCCTTCTTCGCAATCTCCTGCTTCTGCGCGATGTTGCGAACCGAACGGCGGTTCAGGAAATCGTCCGTTCCCACCAGAACCTGAACCGACTTTGCGCCGCCGTGGATCCGCAGAATTTTCTTTTCTCCGTCCAGATATTTCAGATCCGTGCGCAGAGTCATCTCTGACACATTGGGAAACGCCTGTTTCATCTCGGCAAAACTCACCGTTCCCTTTTCATTGATCAGCTGTACCAGCGCCTCTCTGCGCGATTCCATCGTATCCATCTTTTTCCTCCTGTCTGCCGGTCATCCCGTCTCCCCGAATCCGAACGTCACGTCCTTCCGATTCGCCGGACCGGATGACACATCGCCTGCAGACAGAACGGTTGTCATCCGGGGATTACCGGTTCTCAATAAAATTTGCCAGCAGATACTCCTCCGCATCCGGATTCCACAGTCCCTGATGCGCGTCCACGATATCCGCCAGAGCAATGTAACGCTCGTCACCATCTGCCTCGCCCTTTGCCCGCAGATCCGTCAGAGCAATCAATGGCATGGTCAGATGCGTATAAATCAGCTTCTTGCCGCCCGGAATCTTCGGCAGATTCAGTGTCGTCTCCGCCACCGCATCCAGGCCTCCGATGTGGGTCACCATCACCGCCGGATCGATGCGGCCCGCCGCAGTCAGTTCCAGGGACTCGATCATATCCGCCGTATTACCGCCCGTCGTACCCATCACATGCGTGGAATTGTAATGTACATCATAGAAATTCATGGTTGCGGAAAACTTCTTGTCTGTCGGGCCGGCAAAGAAATTCAGGCAGCCGTCACGGCCGAGAATATCGCTCGACTGTTTCACCACCGACGCGACCGGCGCATAACAGAATACATCATCGTAACCGGTACCGCCGGAAATCTTCAGCAGTTCGGCAACCGGATCCTCATAATTGCCCGTGTTCACGAAATGCAGTTCGATGCCTTCCTTTGCAATCTCTGCCGGCGGGAACAGCAACGCTGCCCGGTCCAGACGATCCTGATTCAGATCCGTCACGACAACCATACCCGGACGGACATCGCGGTGTAGCGCATAGGTCAGCGCCCCCAGCCCCATCGGACCGGCGCCTGCCATGATCGCCAGCTTGCCGCCCTCCTTAATACCCATGAAATGCTCATAAACGCCCATCTTTGTGTGATATGCCGCATTGAAGGCTCCTATGCTGCACGACATCGGCTCCGCCAGAGACGCCTCATAGTAAGCCTTGCCGGTATACTCCAGGAAGCATCCCAGTTCAAACACCTCCGCCGGGATAATGCAATAGATCGCGTCTCCGCCAAAGAACTCATAGGAATAACCCGGACTCCACATCGTCCCCTTGTAATTCAGCGCCGGCTGTACGGTGAACTTCATCCCCGCCCGATACTTATCCTGCAGATTCTTTCCGACCTTCACAATATCGCCCGCGAACTCATGGCCCATAATCGCCGGATGCTCCGCTACATCCGCATGTACTCTCTTGTGGCCCGTGCCCAGGATCGCGCACTTGTAAGTCGACATGCAGATGCTGTCTGACACGACCTTCACCAGAATCTCGTCATCTGTGATCTCCGGAAGTTCGAATTCCTCCAGTCTCAGATCATTTGCCGCATGAAGTCTGACGCCTTTTGCTTTCATAATCAATCTCCTTTTCTGATTTTATGATAAAAATAATTTCTTTTCAACAGGTTTCGATTCAAAACATCTATGCTAAGCTTCGCTGTATATATGAAAGTTACCGTAGTTTATGAAATGCCACCTTCGGAAGCAGTTCCCGGATCACATCGTATTCCGCCGCCTGAGTGCCGCTGCACATCACATTCGCCGCTCCGGTCGCCGTCGAAAGACGAACCGTCTCCTCCAGGCTCATCCCGGACTCCTCCGCCACGGCCAGCGCCGCCACCACGCTGTCCCCGGCTCCGACGGTGCTGCCGACCGGCACCTTCAGGCCCTCCGCGTAAACCGTCTCCTCTTCGGTCACATAAAGCGCTCCGTCTCCCCCCATGGAGACGACGACCTTCACGATCCCGTATTTCTCCATCAGCTCCCGGGCAACCGCCTCCAGCTCCTCCGTCGTCTTAAGCTCCCGGCCGACCAGCATCGAAAGCTCGTGATTGTTCGGCTTAATCAGATACGGGGACGCAGCGAGTCCTGCCTTAAGCAGCGCGCCGTCCGCGTCCAGAATCACCTTTGCGCCCTTCTCCCGAAACGCCTTCGTCCACTTGTAATATGTATCCTGCGGCGATCCCTTCGGCATGCTCCCCGAAATCGCCACGATGTCTCCTTCCTCCAGATTGCTGAGGATCGTATCCAGCAGTCCGTCCAGAATCTCCTCCGAGACGATGACGCCGGGTTCATTGATGTCCGTATTCGTATGACTGACCGGATCAATGATCTTCATGTTCGTCCGCGTCTCTCCCTCCACGAACTGAAACCAGGTCTCCAGCTTCATGGCAGTTAACGCCGACTCGATTGCGCGCCCCGTATCCCCTCCCAGAATACCGGTGGCAATGCTCCTGCTGCCCAGCTTGTCAATGACCTTGGAGACGTTGATCCCCTTCCCGCCCGGATCCGTCCGCATCGTCGTAATCCGGTTCACCGCGTCAATCGTCAGGGACGGAATCTCGACGGTCTTGTCAAGCGCCGGATTCAGTGTGACTGTGTAAATCATGGTAACCCTCCTTTTTAATTCAAAAGTTCCTGAATTGTTGTTTCAACACCTTATGTTTTTATAATAGCACTCATTTTTGAAATGTCAAGCCTTTTTGAAAAAATATTTTTGATTTGATTGTTGTTTCAAAAGTCTTTGACGGAACCATCTACAATAATCATCAGAAAGAGTAAGCAACACCACGACGGATCTCCGGCGCAAAAAGAAAAAGGTGATTTCCTTTTTCAAGGACAGCACCTTTTTTCGCTTTTCCGTCTTATCGGTGTTCCCCGTCAATTTGCCACTCTGCCACGCAAAAGCAACCCGGTTAAATCATCCAGATTGGAATGATATAATGATCTGCATTGACAGCTGACAACCGGGGACGCATACAAAGAACAGCTCCTTTACCGCGCGGCACGGAAGATTTATCCAGCAGATGAAAAGCCTGAAGCAATTCACTGCCCGGATTGACAGATCGCTTGATTTCCAGTGGATGAAGCAGACCGTCGCTCTCGATAACCATATCGATTTCATTGCTGTTCTTGTCCCGATAATACCATAGCAGACACTCTCTGGCGTTATTATGATAGGTTTTCAGCATCTCCGCTACAACATAATTTTCCAGAATCGCCCCATTCATGGCACCGTTAGCGAGAATCTTTGACGAAGAATACCATGTCAGATAAGCAACGAGACCTGTGTCAAAAAAATACAGCTTAGGCGTCTTTACCATCCGCTTCAGCAGATTGTTGGAATATGGACGCAGATAAAAGATCACATCCGATTTTTCCAGGACCTGTAACCAGCGTCTGGCCGTGTCGTCAGACACACCAACATCCTGCGCAATATCATGCACATTCAGCATCTGACCGACACGGCAGGCTGCAGCACGGATAAAATCACGGAACAGCAACGGATCGGATAACTGCACCTGATCCCTCACATCACGATCAATATAAGTCTGCAGATAGCTGGAATAAAAAACTTCCCTGTCAGTAAATTTTCCGCTGACAAGGCCCGGCATGGTTCCTCGCCAGATGCGTTCATAAATCTCCGTGATATCAGCAGGTGCATTCGTTTTTTCGCGATTTTTCAAAGCGTCCAGATCCAATGTAAATGGCGTACATTTTCCCGTTCCATATATCTCATGCTGAGACAGCGTACTCATATGAAGAATCGCCACACGACCAGCCAGGGATTCCTGCGCCAGTTCCATCAGATGAAACGCCTGAGAGCCCGTGAGCCAGTAAGTGCCTGGGGCCGCGCCCCTGTCAATCTCCATTTTAATATAAGAGAACAATTCCGGCGCATACTGGACCTCATCAATCAGAACAGGAGTAGAGTGCATTTGCAAAAACAAAGCAGGATCACGCCTGGCAAGTCCCCGCTCCTCCATATCATCCAGCGTGACATACTCACGTTCATTATCCATAAGCTGACGCAGCACAGTAGTCTTTCCAACCTGTCTGGGGCCGGTAATCAGAATACAGGAATACTCTCTCGATAAAGAAATAATTTTATCTTCCAGATCACGTTTGATGTAAGTCACCGAAATTCCTCCTCAGGCCAAAATTTGATGTAATCTTATTTTAGCCCATGTTCACATCAATCGTCAAGATTTCCTTTTTCATTTCCATTCTCCTCACACCTTGACCTTTTATAGCAAATTTGCTATAATCCAGACTTGTAAAGGAGGTAAATCTTATGCCTACAATATCAATGTTTTTAGGTATTATCATTCGTATGTACAATAATGGAGAACATAATCCGCCTCACTTTCACGCATCTTATCAGGGATACAATGCCATTTTCAATATGGACCTCTCTATAAAATAGAACCTCTGCGATGATTGATTACACCTTATTACACAAAGGAGAAAAGCGTATGACTAAAAATCCCATATGGGTCGTAACCGATGTACAGCCCCGCGCAGATTATACCCTGCTTCTCACCTTCGTCACCGGAGAAAAGCGAATTTACGATGCCAGACCACTATTACAAAAAACAATCTATCTGCCATTAAATAATCTGAACTTTTTTATGAATGCAAAAGCAGACTATGGCACTGTCACATGGAATGAAGATATCGATATCGCGCCGGAACACCTTTATGAATGCAGCATCCCGGCAGGAGGTTCTTCCAATGCCTGAGAACTGCGTTTTTATTATCGATCAACTAATCGAACAGCGCCATAACAAGGGCATGACACAACAAGAACTGGCTCACGCCGCATGTCTTACACAATCTGTCATTGCACGACTGGAAAGCAAGAAAACAATGCCACAGCTTGATACATTGTTAAAAATCGTGAATGCTCTGGGGTGTGATCTTACGATCATTTCTTCCACCGCTGATTCCTGAAACTTTCAAACATACATTTTCCATCCGGAACCAATCGTTCACCCCATCTCTTTTACTGTGCCAGCAGAACAATCCGACTGGCCGCTCCATCGGCATCCAGCCACAGCAGACACTCGGAGCCCTCGCGGATGTCCTCCATCCGCACAATGTTCTTCGTCAGGAAGGGCTGTATCCTGGCATCTTCCGCAATCCGATACTCTGTTCCATCGCTCGCGGTCAGCACCTGCATACCGTCGCTCTCCGCCACGGCTCCCGCCGCGATCAGATAGAGCGGCGCCGCCGCATCTTCCGGAATGTTCACGATCACCGCGTAAGGCGTCGTCTGCGGCGGCAGCGACATGGTCATGGCCGGGCCAAGGTAAGCCTGAAAGCTACCGGTCTGGATTTCCTCCATTGCCACCGGCAGACCATTTGCTCCATCCAGCACATAAGTAAAATCCGGATCAATCATCAATTCAATCTCTCCCGGCGAAGACACGCCCGACTGGTTATCCACGGTAATGACATGTTCCCCTGTCTCTGTCACCACACCCCAGATGCGGACTGGCGCCGTCCGTTCTTCCCTTCCTTCTGCTTCCGGCTCTTCTGTCTCCACTGCCGGTTCTTCTGCGACAACCGTGCCCGTTCCAGGCTCCTCTGCTTCCACCTCTTCGTCAGGTCCCGCCGTCTCCATGCTTTCCATCGCTGCACTGCTGTCCGCGACCGTCTCCGTCGTCTGTCCCTGCGCCTGTGTACATCCGGTAGCCACGACCATGGAAAGCATGATCCCCGCTGCCAGCAAACATATCGATTTTTTCATCGTGATCCTCTCCCTGTTCTTCTTTTATTTCGCGGCGCTGGTCTGGACACAGCCCATAGGAACCGCTTCTGCCATAAGTATATCATCACGCAGGGCCTGCGGTCTTTACGATTCTCTGTCTCTTTCTTAATTTATGATATCTCTTTTTTCCGTCCCCATCCGGTCAGAACCGCAACCAGGAATACCACAAACAGCGCAAATCCATACACGCTTCCTGCGGCAACCACCACCGGCGACAATCCGGTCAGCGCCGCGCCGATAAATACAAACACACTCATAAACGGTACGATGGCGGGAAGGCTGTTTGCCGTGCCGTCCAGAAGATTAGCCCGGCGATACGGGTGGATATTCTTCGCCGATCCGATCTTGTTCAGAATCGGACCGAACGTCAGGATGGACGCACTGGTCACACCGCCGAGAAGAACCGTCGTCACCGCAATCCCGGCCATACATACCAGCTCCGCTCCCGTATCGGTCTGCGCCATTTTGCTGTTCAGAATACTCTCTGCAATCAGATTCAGCATCCCGGCGTCATTCAGCACTCCCATGATCCCAAACACCGAGATCACCAGCGCACAGGTTGGAAGGATGCCATTCACACCGTCAATCAGAAAGCCAACTGCCGCGTTGTTCGCCGCGTCATTGGCGAAGACTGCTTCAAAGGGAAACAATCCGGTCGCGAGCCCAACCACGGTGCCGAGGCACAGGCCGACAAAAATCCCCTCGTAAATGTTTCTGGTCCTGGTCGAGACCGTCAGCATCACCACAACCGGGATCAGCATCACCAGAGAAACGGGATTCGCGACCGCGTCAATTTCTCCGCCCTGCCAGGTGCCGCCCACTCCGCCGAACACCGCGAAAATCACCAGAGAAATCAGACCGGCAACTGCTGAATATTTCAGGCGGCTGGAGACCACGCCGCCGATATCCGCCGGGCGCCCGTCCCGAAACTGCTGCGTAGAGGAGGAAGCAATCGTCGTATCCGAAATCGGCGCCAGATTATCTCCGAAAATCGCCCCCGATACAATACTTCCCGCCATCAGCATCTCATTGCCGCCCAGGATCAGGCCCGCCGGGTAAAAAATCGGGAAGGCAATGAACATGGTTCCGATTGACGACCCCGTAGCCGTAGACACGATACAGGTAGCAAGGAAGGTAAACGCCACAAACAGCCCACCCTGAATTCCCATCGTATTCGCAATCCACACAAATCCGCCGGACAGTCCGCAGGTCTTGATCAGCTGACTGAACATCCCCACCAGAAGAAGAATCACAACCACAGAAACCGACGTAATCGACGAAATGCCGCGGATTGCGCTGTCCCAGAAGTCTGTATAGCTCGTGCAGAATACGCCTCCGATCAGAAGCGCGAGAAACCCGCCTACCGCCAGCGCCTCCATGTTAAACGCCTTAAAGCCGATAAACAGCACCATGCAGAAAAACACATAAATCACTACCGGAACCAGAGAAAACCCGATTCCTCCCCGAAATGTCAGTTTCTTTTCCTTTTGGTCCATGACCTGCTGCCTTCCTTTCCTGACTGGCGGATCGTATCGGAACGTTCCGCCCTTTTGTTACGCTTTGTTCAGGTTCATTTTCATAATATTGCGATAACGGGATCCCGGTGTCCGCTCCAGTGTGAACGGCTCGCCCTCCGGCATCGGATACTGCCCGATGAAGGAACGAATCCGCTCCATTTCTTCCTCTGTCAGGTTAAAGCTCAAAATCCTCGCGTTGTCCTCGACATGGCGGCTGTTTCTGCAGCCTACCATCACCGCTCCCACCCCCGGCTGATTCAGAATATACCGCACCGCCACATTGGAAATGCTGACCTGGTATTTGTCCGCAATCTCCTTCAGCAGCAGAAGAATCTTCTGATATCCGTCCCATCCAAGGGAATCCTCAATAATCTGCAGATACTTGACGTGCGACCGGGTCTCCGGTTCAAACTGGCTGCGGTCCGCACCAATCCATCGCTCCGCAAGGAAACCGCCCGCCAGCGTGCCATAACAGAAGCTGTAGACGTCATGCTCCCTCGAATACGGAAGCAGCGCCTTTTCCGGCCTGCGGTCAAATACCGAATACTGTGTCTGATTGGACACCACCGGAATCCCCGCATCGATCATCTGTTTCAGATGTTCCGTATCAAAATTGCACATGGCAATGTTGCGGATCTTCCCCTTCTCCTGAAGCTTTACCAGGTCAAAGGCCGTTTCCATCATCCCCGGCACCTCATAATCCCACCAGTGGAACTGCACCAGATCCAGACAGTCCCGGTGCATCCGCAGGAGACTGCGGTCGACTACCTTCTCCGTATACGCGAAATCCACCTGATCAAGAATATTCAGATCCGGGACATACTTCGTGTGGATCTGGATGTCGTCGTGCGAATATCCACCCATCGACTTTAATTCATTGACAAACCGTCCGAGGATTTCTTCCACGCCGGTATAGATGTCCGCGCAGTCAAACGTCGTCAGCCCACGTTCCTTCAGCTGATGAAACGCTTTCAATGCATCGTCGTAATTCAGCTGTCCTTTCAGGCAATGCTCCGCAGACAGCTGCCAGCAGCCGTTAATCACGCGGCTGAACGTATAGCCGTTGTCCAATGTGATTTTTGATGAAGTGATTTGGTTGATCATTGCTTTTCTTCCTCCTTCTGAACGGGAACGACCGTACAGTCCCCGTGTTTTAACACTCGTTTGCGAATCCTGGTGATTTTAAACCTGGCCCCGCAGTTTGGATCCGGACAGGCGATCAGACTGTCTGAAAGCATCCAGTCATTTTGCTGAAGCGGACGCTGCTTCGCCGGAAGGAGCGGAAGCAGCGCGGCCAGCGCATACATGGAAAAGGACTGCGTCTGCGGAAACACCAGATTTTCCCCTTCCACCAGGAAATAATCTCCCACCCGGTGGCTGCACACCATCGGCCTGTCCGTCGCGACCACCTCAACCTTTAAGTCGTACAGTTCAAAGCTGTCATCCATGACTCCTTTTCTCCCTTCCCTGTCTTCCGAAAAACGGCCGGAGCTGTCACTGGCAACGTCTTTCATATGCTGTGAAAACAAAAAGCCCGTCCCTGAAACATTCTTCAAGGACAGGCTCTGAAACCTGCGGTACCACCTTTCTTGACATCGAAACGATGCCCACTCTCACGGAATGGATTCCATTCCTGGCCCTGTAACGTTAGCCATACGTCTCAACTAATAGGTTCTCCCGTTCATCTCGCCCTCCGGGGCCCACCCGACTTCACTGATATCATCCGGTTTCCACCATCCCGGATTCTCTGAAGACCGTTTGAAATCGGAACTTCCCCATCACTGGTTTCTTTTTTATTGTATCCACAATTTCCGGGAATGTCAACCCGGTTTGACGGGCAAATTTTGCTCCTCCCGGGATTCCGTCCCATTCCGATAACAGGTTCTTCCCTCACGGCTTGACAAAAGCTGCCTGACACAAACGTCATACCGATGAACAATCCAACGCCGGAATTTCGTAATTTTGTCACGAATATACAGGAACAGATATTCGATCAGACAGATATTTTCGAATAACGGAAACATGAATATTGCTGAAACCGTCTGGAAAAATCACAAAATGTAAGCGCTTACAATGGCAAAATCAGGCAATTTGTCCACTGAAATCGATTTCGATTTCCTGACCCCCGAATTTGACAAGCTGTATAAAATATGCTATACCTGATGCAACGCCGATGCTGATCACATAAATGATACATAGCGATACCATATGGAAATAACACGAATAAAAAGGGGTTGTTCCAATTATGAAAACAATGAAAATTAAACTGGCAACTGTGGAAGAAGCAAAGGATTTTGTGAATGCGGCAGCCAGATGCGATTTCGACGTCAATGTATCTTACAATCATGTTATCATCGATGCGAAATCGATTCTTGGTGTTTTCAGTATGGACTTAAGACAGGTACTGACTGTCTCGATGAATGGAGACGATGAGACCTTTGAAGACTATCTGAGGACGCTGGCTCCCGTTTCTGAAATGAAAAGGATTGCATAACACCTTTCCCTTCGAGTCAACAACGACAGCATACCGACGTTTGACATAGATGACATAGATGACATAGATGAAAACCGACATCATTTCCGGCGACGGACTCTGCGCCCGCCGGGCTGAGAAACGACAACGGGGTGAGTTCCAGGACTCACCCCGTTTTCCGACGCTCAGTCAGATCAGCAAAATGGCTTCCCGGATATTGCTCACTCCGCACAACCGGATTCCATCTTTTTTCTTCATTTTATCCAGATTCACCTTTGGCAGAATGCATGTCTCAAATCCCAGCTTCACTGCTTCCTTCACTCTCTGCTCTGCCATAGACACCGCCCGGACCTCGCCTGACAGACCGACCTCACCGAAAATAATCGTCTTCGGATCCACCGGCTTGTCCTTCATACTGGAAACCAGAGCCAGGACAATGGCCAGATCCAGCGCCGGTTCATTCATCCTCATACCGCCTGCGATATTGATATACGCGTCATAGCGATTCATCTCATAATGGCACCGCTTCTCCAGCACCGCCATTAACAGATTGACCCGGTTATAATCCGTCCCTGCCGTTGTCCGTCTTGGAAGTCCAAAATTACTTTGCGCGACCAGCGCCTGCACTTCCAGAAGAATCGGGCGCGTACCTTCAATCAGACAGGCGACCACAGCGCCGGAAGCCTCCTCCGGTCTGCCGTTCAACAGGTACTCGGACGGATTCTCTACCTCGACCAGTCCCTTTTCCCGCATTTCAAAAACACCAATCTCATTCGTCGAACCGAAACGGTTCTTTGCGCCGCGCAGAATGCGGTACGACACATTGCGCTCTCCCTCGAAATAAAGCACCGTGTCAACCATATGTTCCAGGACGCGTGGTCCGGCCACCACGCCCTCCTTTGTCACATGACCAACGATAAAAACCGCAATTCCCATCCCTTTGGCAATCTGCATCAGTACGTTGGTGGATTCCCGCACCTGGCTCACGCTGCCGGGCGCCGACGATACATCCTCCCGGTACATCGTCTGAATCGAGTCAACAATCACCACCTCCGGGGATATCTCCCGGATCGTCTCTTCGATATTATCCAGGCTGGTTTCACACAGAAACAGCAGGTCACCGCTTATCGACCCGATGCGGTTGGCCCGCAGCTTGATCTGTTTGAGCGATTCCTCACCGGAAATATAAAGAACCCTGTGCCCATCCTCAGCCAGATTCCGGCACACCTGCAGCAGCAGCGTCGACTTGCCGATTCCGGGATCGCCTCCAACCAAAACCAGGGAGCCGGCAACAATGCCGCTCCCCAGTACGCGATCCAGTTCCCGGTAGCCGGTCGGAATCCGGTCCTCTTCTTCAATGGATATCTCATCCAGTCTGACCGGTTTCTGTACCGGACGGGCGCCCGGTGAAGGCGAATGGCTCAGGGTCTTCTCGCGCTTTGCTGTCGGCTCCTCAACCATGGTGTTCCATGCCCGGCACGCCGGGCACTGGCCCATCCATTTGGCCGATTCATATCCGCACTCCTTACAGAAAAACGCTGTCGTTCTTGCCTTCGCCATATCTGTCTATCCCTGTTTTCTGACAAACCGGACTTCCGTCGAATTGCCGCCCGCAAGTTCCACGCGAATCGCCAGCTTACCGCTCATATTGGTCTCCATGCTTCCAACCGACTCGCCATCCACGAATACCTCATACTCTGTATCTTCCTCCAGCTGAACGGTAATCTGCGAACTGCGATATCCTTCCACCGTAAAGGAAACGCCGTCTCCTGCCACACAGAAATTCGCCACAGCTGTCCCCGGAACCGATTCATAAACAAAGGAACCGTTCCGCTCCAGCTTCGTGATCTCGTAAAAGGTTTTGATCTTATACAGGTCTCCCGCATGTTCAAAATCCTGCAGTTTTGACTTCGTATTCAGCGTATAATTTCCGAAACTGATGGTTCCGTCTTCTTCGGTGCGGATTAATGCTTCGATTACTGGCATTTTGTTGCCCTCCTGGTCTTTATCATATTGTGTAGATACCCGTTCCGAACGACAACCGGATCCGGTTGTCGTTCGGAACAGTTTCATTATATCATTCGAATTTTAAAATGACTAGCAGTTTATCCGTTCAGCGGCCAGAAATTGCAGCCTGTCTCCGTCCTTTGTCACCTTTACTTCATCGCCCGCGCAGACCCTTCCATCCAGAACAGCCTCTGCCAGTTTGTCCTCCAGGTGATTCTGAATCGCCCGCCGCAGCGGCCTCGCGCCATACTTTTCATCATAGCCCTTCTCCACCAGAAAGGCTTTCGCGCTCTCATCGACATCCAGCTTCAGATTCATCTGGCGAACCGTCCGCTTGCCGATGCTGCTCAGCATAATCTCTACGATTTTCTTCATTTCTTCCAGCGTAAGCGGATGGAAGACGATCGTTTCATCGATACGATTCAGAAATTCCGGTTTGAAAATGCGCTTCACTTCTTCCATCACCCGGTTCTTCATAAACTGATACCGCTCTCCCGCATCATCCGATGCGGCAAATCCAAGCCGCTTAGGAGAAATGATATTCTCCGCGCCTGCGTTCGACGTCATAATCAGAATCGTATTCTTAAAGTTGATTTTTCTGCCCTGCGCGTCTGTAATATGGCCGTCATCCAGTACCTGCAGAAGAATGTTAAATACGTCCGGGTGTGCCTTTTCAATCTCATCAAAGAGAATCACAGAATAGGGGTTGCGGCGCACCTTCTCACTGAGCTGGCCGCCCTCATCGTAACCCACATATCCAGGCGGAGAGCCAATCATCTTCGAGACGCTGTGCTTCTCCATATATTCCGACATATCCACACGAATCAGGGCATTCTCCGTGCCAAACATTGCCTCCGCGAGCGCCTTGCACAATTCCGTCTTGCCAACGCCGGTCGGACCCAGGAACAAAAATGAACCAATCGGGCGCTTCGGATCCTTCAGTCCCACCCGGCCGCGGCGGATCGCACGGGATACCGCGGAGACAGCTTCCTCCTGCCCGACCACCCGCTCATGAAGAATGGTTTCCAGCTTCTTTAAGCGTTCCGTCTCTTCCTCTTCCAGCTTGCGTACCGGAATCTTCGTCCATCCGGACACGACATCCGCGATCTCACCCTCGCCGACAATCAGTTTGCGAGCCGTCTTCTCTCGATCCCACTTTGCACGCAGCCTGGCGATCTCTTCCCGTTTCCCTTCCTGCAGCTTTTTGATCTCACCGGCTTTCTCGTAAGCCTCATCCTTGATCGCCGACTCCTTCTGCTGCTCCATGGCATCAATCTCATTCTCCAGCTCCCGGATCTCTGCCGGCTCCACATACGTCGTCAGGCGAACCTTCGAAGAAGCCTCGTCGATCAGGTCAATCGCCTTGTCCGGCAGGAAGCGGTCATTGATATACCTGGCAGACAGCCGTACCGCCGCAACCAGCGCATCATCGGTAATCGTTACACGATGGTGATCTTCATATCTGGGACGCAGTCCCTGAAGAATCCGAATCGATTCTTCCTCGGTCGGCTCATCGACCGTTACCGGCTGAAACCTTCGTTCCAGTGCCGCATCCTTCTCAATATACTTCCGGTATTCCTCAATCGTCGTCGCGCCGATCAGCTGAATCTCTCCACGGGCCAGAGACGGTTTCAGAATATTCGACGCGTCAATCGCCCCCTCCGCGCCCCCGGCGCCGATAATGGTATGAATCTCATCGATGAAAAGCAGGACCTCTCCGTCTTCCTTTACCTCGGAGAGAACCTTCTTGATCCGCTCCTCAAACTCACCGCGATACTTCGACCCGGCCACCATCCCTGACAAATCGAGTGTCAGGACCCGCTTGTCTGCGATAATATCCGGAATATCGCCCGACGCAATCATCTGCGCCAGCCCTTCCACCACTGCAGTCTTCCCGACGCCGGGCTCTCCGATCAGGCACGGATTGTTCTTCGTCCTGCGGCTCAGGATCTGGACGACCCTCTGGATCTCCAGCTCTCTTCCAATCACCGGGTCCAGCTTTCCCTCCCGGGCCAGCGCCGTCAGATCGCGGCTGTAACTGTTCAGGGTCGGCGTACTGGTCTTTCCTCTGGATCCCTTCGCTCCCTGCAATTCCTCCCGGCCGGCTGGCGCGTCCTCACCCATAGCGGCCAGCAATTCCACATACAGCTTCTGCAGACTGATTCCCATCGTGTTTAACAGCCTGGCTGCCACACAGTCATTTTCACGGATCAGCGCGATCAGCAGATGCTCCGTGCCAATTAACGGCGCCTTAAAGCGCACGGCCTCCCGATAGCTGTTTTCCAGGACCCGGGTCGCACTCGGCGTATACGTGCTCCTCTCTATCATTCCCACCGACTGGTTCGGGGAAATCAGCTGGTTCACCAGCTGCAGCACCTTCTCTGCGGTCACTCCACACGAATCCAGCACTCTTGCGGCAACGCCTTCTTCTTCCTGTATCAGTCCGATCAGCAGATGCTCGGTTCCCACATAGCTGTGCCCAAGCGCCTCCGCTGCATCGACGGCGAGACCGATCGCCTGCCTCGCCTGCTCTGTAAAACGATCAATCATTTCGTTTCAATCCTCCTCAATCCGGTCACAGCACGACCGGCAATTCCGCACGCAGATAATCTGCCCGTGCCCGGTCAATCTCAGCCTTTCCCAATGGCCGGTCCGAACGTTTCTGAAGGTTCGCCGGCTGAATACCAAGCATCAGACGATACACCTGAAACGGGCTCTCTGTCCTGAGGACGCCGGTTGATATGCCAAGCATAATCTGGGAAAGCAGCATCATGGCATCCTTGCGCGTCAGCCTGCGGGCATATTTCAGAATACCATATGACTTGTATGCCTCATCTTCCCTCTCCAGCCTGTGCTTCTCCAGCGACAGGTTCCTGACCTGCTGCTCCTGCGCAGCCAGCTGTATCGCAACCTTGGAAACCAGATCAATGATTTCTTTCTCACTCAAACCAAGTGTCCGCTGATTGGATACCTCATATAAGGCTCCGTAATTCTCATCGCCTTCTCCGTACACACCCTTGACGATCGCTCCAAACCTTCCCATCTCTGCCACCAGGCCGCTGAACTTCTTGCCCTGGCAGAGTGTCGGTAAATGAAGGATCACCGATGCGCGCATCCCTGTGCCGACATTTGTCGGAAATGCAGTCAGATATCCATACTTATCGTCAAACGCATAAGAAAAACGTTCATTCACATAATCGTCCAGCTGATCCACGCACTTCCACAGCTCATCCAGATGAAAGCCAGTCGACACCACCTGCAGCCGGATGTGATCACTCCCGTTCAGAAGAATCCCCGTATCCTCTTCTTCTGACAGATACAGACCGGTCGGCGCCTTCCTGGCCGCGATCGTTGAATTAAACACCCGGCGCTCCCAGAGCGCCTTCCGCTGCAGCTCATCCACTTCCTTCAGATAACAGTATTCGTATCGCCTGCCATCAAATCCACTGATATCCTTCAATCCAAATTCCAGGCGATGGAGCATTTCCTCACTGTCCCGTTCGGACAGCTTCGCCGGAAAGACATATTCATCCCAATTGCGTGCCAGACGCACCCGGCTGCTGACCACACCCGGGCGCCCCTCGTCCGCTCTCTCGTACCATTTCATCGCAATCACACCTCCGGTATCCTTCTGCTATTGCACTCCGGCTCCGTTGTTCGCCTTCAGCTCCCGGATACGATCCCGGCACTGAGCCGCAACCTCATACTGTTCTCTCTTCAGAGCTTCCTTCAGACGCGCGTCCAGAATCCGGATCTGCTCCTGCACATCATCATCAACGGCATCCTCCGCAACCGCCTCCGTCTTCTCGTCAGGAAGAACCGCGCGGACCGTGAACTGTCTGCGCATCTTCGGCTGCTTTCCCTTGTGTGAGACATTTCCCTGCAGCTGCTTGATCTTCTCATTAATCAGCAGATCAAAAACGCCATAGCAATCCGGGCACCCGAATCGACTGTCCTTCACAAATTCGCTGTAACTGGTTCCACAGGTCGGGCAGACGACCTGCCGGGTCCGGTCATCTTCCTGCGACTCCCCGATACCAAGCAGCCCGGACAAGAGCTTGCCCAACGGAAAGTCACTGTCAAAAATCGCAGAATAGGGGCCAAAGTCAAGTTCCCGCGCACACTGGGCACAAAAATGGTGTTCGGTCTTCACCCCGTTTGCAATCTCCGTGTACTGGATATTGGCCTCCCTTATCTTACAACGCTCACAAAGCATAGTTCCCCTCCATCTGATCTGTCGCACCGGAAATCTTGCGACCTCCGCTCCCGTCGTCAGCCCGCCCGGTGATGAGCGGGCGCCGACAACGGCTATTTTCTGATCGTATAGTAGTCATAAATCTCATCTATGATAGTATGTACCTCTTCACGGCTCACATTCTTGCAAATGCTTCTCGCCAGCAAAACGGACAGATGTTCTCTCAGATTCTGTATCTCCTCAATCTTGTCGATATCCAGAGCGATCACTGCGCCTCTCCTGCGGTCCAGGCGGATGAACCCCTCCTGGCGCAACAGAGCATACGCCTTATTTACTGTATGCATGTTGATGCCTATGGTTCCTGCCATCTGGCGCACGGACGGAAGCGAATCTCCCTCGCGTATGGTCGCGGTCGCAATTCCCATAATAATCTGATTGCGAAGCTGAATATAAATTGCCTCTTCGCTTTCAAAATCGATATTTAATACCATCTGTTCACCATCTTTCGTCTGTTTGCATGATTGTTATATTTTCAGTATAACAATCATACACGAAGCACCAAATGTTGTCAACATAGTTTTCCATGAAAGTCCGGCACTATTCACCACAACACAACAGCCAGACACACATCTGACTGTGTCTGGCTGTACGGACTGGCTATGGATTATTCATCTTCGTCCAGATCCAAAAATTCAAAATCATCGTCTTCGGCCGCATCCTCTTTGGCGGCGGCTGCCAGACTGGAGGCGAGCTGATCCTTGAGGATTCTCTCCTCCTGCTCCGCTTTTTTCTCATCTTCAGCTGCGCGATCCGACGACTGCGTCTTCGGCCTGGAAACAGGGATCAGGTCAATTTCCGGCTCCCTCTGTCCGGAGCCTCTGCTTCCGGAATCTTCCTCGTCCATGTAATCGTCTTCCTGCTCTTCTTCTCCCATCAGATAGCGTTCCTTCCGCGAAATTTTTCCGGCTGCGGCTTTCTGACTCTCCCTGCGGGCTTTGACCTTACGGGCAGGCGCATCGTCAAACATTTCCTCCCGGGCCTCCCGGGCCGCCGCCTTCCTCGAAGCGGCATTCCTTCCAATTATCAAAGCGATCAGAAGAATCACAGCCACCACGCCAGCCACAATCGCAATGATTCTCATCCGCATGTAATCCTCACGCAGCTCATTGTAAAGCATGACTGCATCTTCGTATTCTCCGTCGCCCTCAATTAGCGAACTGCTATCCTGGAAGTACCGCTGCAATGTCTTATCCGTCATATCGTAGCGATAGAAGCCCTGTGCGCCCTCCTCGGTTACGCCATAGAATACAACATACTCCGGTGTGCTTCCGTCAGAGACCACCGGCGTCCACCCAGTCACCTTGGTATCACCTATGGTAATCTGGCTCTCCTTCAGGCCTGCCGGTGCTTCCACTCCGGCCGGAAGCGCTGTCACACCGATCTTTGTCAGATTCCTGGAGGACTCCAGTTCCGCAAGCACTTCCAGTTCCTCGGCCGGAACCGTCTCCTCGCTGCCCTCCGGTGCGCTTTCGCCACCCTCCACTTTATTCACTGTGATTGTGTAAGTCTTCTTTGTCGTTCCATCCTCAGCTGTCACTGTACAGACAACGGTATTCTCGCCTTCCTGAAGGCCACTGTCACCTTCCACGGAAACGGACGCCCCGCTGTCATTTGCCACCGCGCTGACCGTCAGCCGCTCGGTATCCAGGCTGACCGAAGCCGTGTAAGAATCCACATCCGACTGGAACTCCGGATCCAGCGTGCCGGGAGAAATCCGCAGAGACGCAAGCGTCGCATCATCCGAGTACGTCGCTCCCGCTTTTGCACTGATTGTGATCGAAGAACTTCCGATCTGAACCATGTTCAGGCTCTGTCCATCACTGTCATATCCCTCCGAATTATCCGTGATCACCTGAATCTTCGCATTACCGGGTTTCAACGCATTGAAATAAAGCTGCGTCGCAACCTCCGTCTTGCCCTCCATGCCGCTCGTAACGATAATCGTGCCCGAACCGCCATTGGCATTCGACGAAGACTTGTCCGATAAAAATTCAATCAGATCCGAATCGTAAGTCAGATATACACTGGTATTCCCCAGTACATCGCCGCTGGTGGACGTGAATTTCATCGTCACGCTGAATTCATCTCCAACGGTAGCGCTTGGATCCGAAAACGCGATCTTGGCATCCGCGGCATAAGTCGCAAACGGAACCGCGACAAGCAGCATAAGCGCCGCGGCCGCCGATAAAAGAAATCTGCTTAATTTCCTGTTCATACTATCTCCAATCCTTTTTTGTTTATGAAACCTCCGAACCTGCAACCGGAAGGGAATCCCTTCCCGGCAACCGGGCGGCTCAGCCGCCCGGTCCGACAACTACCACGGCACTCCCTCCGGAACCGGATTCCGACGCGCTTCCAAGCGCCGAACCGGTCTCCGGCGTGATACTGACGCCGGATGACTCACTACCGCCCGGAGTCGAACTGACGCCCGGCCCGACGACCGGACTGGTCGTCGTACTTTCGGATAACGTACTGCTTCCCGTCGATGTGGAAGCATCCCCACTGTATGTGGAACCACCGGCCTGTCGTACCACGTAGATCATATACGTTCTCTGGCTTCCATTCGCCGCCGTCACGACAACCGCAATCTGCGTCGAATCCTGAAGTTCAATCACGCCCGCTCCACTGATGGAAGCGCCGGAATCAATCGCCGTAGCCTGTACATTGACACTCGTCACCGAGGTATCAACAATCAGATTATATGCCTCATTGTCTCTGCTGAAGGTAGGCGTCAGCGTAAAGCCGTCTACCGTCAGGCTGCTCAGCTTGTTGTTCGGACTTCCGTCCGCAGTCGGCAGCGCGCATGCCGTCTCAGGCATGTTGGAATAAACCGGAATCTTGAAATTCAATGCCGTATTCTTAATCGCATCGGAGAATCCCTCCCCATAGGTAGAACCCTCGGAGGCAGCCGCCTCCACATTGGTCATATACTGATGTTTGTATATATTCTCACCCTGCACATTGAATTTCTTCAAATACAGCGTATCCTGTCCCACGCTGACATAATTCGTTCCGTAGAACTGGGCGCCGCCAATGATCGAAGCCTCCGGAGACGTCCAGGGACGATTATAGGTTCCCGACTGGGAAGCATACCACAGTCCCCGCTCTACCGCCGACATGCCGTCCGACGCATAAGCTCCCACGTTAAAGTAATTGTAATAGCCGACATAACCGGAGTAGGTACCGGAGATGGAATTGCCACGTCCATCGCTTCCCTGTTCCTGTATAATCATGGCCGCAATCACATACGGACTGATGCCGCTGCTCTCTGCCGCATTCATAATAATATCCGCATAGGATGTACTGCCTGTCAGCGTAGCCGTCGACGTCGAAGACGAAGCAGACGACGTCCCTCCCGGCGTCGCAGATACACCGCCGCTTCCCTGGCCCGCTGTAATCACCGCGCTTTCCGCAACCCGCTGCGTCTCATGGAGACTCACAGACGCGGACGGTCCTTCAAACCGAACCTCCGGAGTCGCAGTCGGCTCCGTATACGAAGAGGTGCCGGAAGAAGAGGTTCCCGGTGTGACTACCGTCGAGCTCTGCCCGCCTGGTGTGGACGACGTACTGTCCGTGTCCGCGGAAGACGATGACGTGCCGGGGCCGCCCGACGACGAAGAAGACGTGCTTGCGGAAGAAGATGACACCCCAGGTCCGACCACCGGCGACGTACCGGAAGAAGATCCGGAACTTCCTGTATCTGTTCCGGCAGAGCCGGAAACACTGCCCGATGAGACGGCACTGCCCTCCATAAACGTCCCGCTCAGCATGGAAACCAGACCATCTCTCGTGTGAATCGCCGGATCATATACCTGCGACAGGAACTGATAAATATAGATGGAATCCAGGAAATTCCTCGGATCCATATAATACCGGATCACATCCTCCGAAGCTGCTACCCAGGTACTGCCATCAAAACCGGTCCATGTTCCCGAATCCCAGTTATATGCGCCATCTGCCGTGGACTTGAACGAGGAAACACTCCCGCTACTCACCAGGTTCCTGCCCAGAACGCTCTCGTTCTGGATTACCGTTTCCCAGTCGAGTCCCGTATTGTAAGCGGTAAACGTCCAGTTCGGATATTGTGCGTGCAGCTGCCGCAGACTCTCCTTATAGGATTCCGGAAATCCCTGAGCTGCCAGCTGTGACTCAAAGCTCGAATCCGTACTGTAAGACACCGGGAAGCTCACATAGGTACTGAGTACATATCCGGTCGTCTGTGTGCCACCGCTGCCGGTAAAACGAATCTGGTACCAGGTGTTCCCGTCCGTTCCTGTCGTCTCATCAATAACGGTAATCGCTGTTCCTTTTGCCAGCTTTGCCAGGGACGTATAAGAGGTCCCCGCTCCGCTTCTCACATTCAGAGTCGTCGCGCCCACCGTCGCGCTCCTGGCCGTATATGCGTATACCTGTCCGGGAGCCAGCGCAGTACAGACGAGCATATGTATTCCGAGTACCAGCCCCGTCACGGCAGCCAGCCCTCTCATCCATAATTGTTTCTTCATATGTTTTCTCCCTTTGGGATTTCTTTTCGTAACAACCATTCCATTATAATTATAAAAAGAAAAGACGTCAACCTCAAGTCAGGAATCTTCACAGTTTTATCGTAAATCGTAAGAAACGGGCAGCCACACCTCATCGGTGAAGCTGCCCGTCTGTATGATCATTCTTATACCGGATATGCCTTGTCAGCCACATCCGCCACCGTGGAATCCACCCGTGTCTGCTGAGCCTCGCGATACTTGAAGAACTCCTCCGCTACCTTCGGGAACAACGCATAGGAAAGGACATCCTCGTCCTGCTGCTTCCACTGTGCGCACTCCTTTTCGAACTGCGGCAGCTGCGGCGGGATCAGGTCTGCCGGACGGCAGGTGATCGGCGTCTCATTGCCGATGATCTTCTTCTGTACCTCCGGATTGAACGGTTTCACCGTCTGTCCGAACTCACCAAGCATAATCTTCTTGGACTCCTTCGGAACCAGCTTGTAACGCTCACCGGCGATGACATTCATCACGGCCTGCGTACCGACGATCTGAGAGGATGGCGTGACTAACGGCGGTTCGCCAAAGTCCTTCCGCACGCGCGGAATCTCTTCCAGCACATCTCGATACAGATCCTCTCTGCCTGCCTCTTTCAGCTGGCTGACCAGATTGGAGAGCATACCGCCCGGCACCTGATAACGCAGAGTCTTGATATTCACGCCAAGGACCTTGGTATTCAGAAGACCCGACTTGATCGCTTCCTCACGAATCGGAGTAAAGTAATCCGCAATGTCCGCAAGGATATCCTGGCTCAATCCGGTGTCATAGGGCGTACCCTTCAGAGTTTCAACCATTACTTCCGTCGCCGGCTGGCTGGTACCCAGAGCCAGCGGAGAAATCGCGGTATCAATACGGTCGCAGCCTGCTTCCACTGCCTTCAGATAGGTCATGGACGCAACGCCGGACGTATAATGCGTATGCAGATCAATATCAAGTGAGGTGGACTCCTTCAGAGCCGTCACCAGTTCCTGTGCCGCATACGGAACCAGAAGACCAGCCATATCCTTGATACAGATGGAATTGGCACCCATATCCTCGATCCGCTTCGCGATATCCTTCCAGTAATCCAGGGTATACGCGTCGCCCAGCGTATAGCTCAGGGCGATCTGAACCTCTGCTTTTTCCTTGTTGGCCGCCTTAACCGCGGTCTCCAGATTGCGCAGGTCATTCAGGCAGTCAAAAATACGAATCACATCAATACCGTTCGCCACAGACTTCTGCACAAAATATTCTACCACATCATCTGAGTAGTGATTGTAACCCAGAATATTCTGGCCACGGAACAGCATCTGCAGTCTGGTATTCTTAAATCCGGCTCTCAGCTTTCTCAGTCTGTCCCACGGATCCTCCTTCAGGAAGCGCAGGCAGGCGTCAAACGTCGCACCGCCCCAGCACTCGACCGCATAATATCCGACCTTATCCATCGTGTCGATGATCGGAAGCATCTGTTCGGTCGTCATTCTGGTCGCCATCAGAGACTGGTGTGCATCACGAAGACCGGTTTCCACGATCTTAACCGGCTTTTTCTGAATCTCTGCCATAATATATCTTACCTCCATGTTTTAGTCTAGTTAAACACCGAATATCGCCATAAAGGTACCGGCCGCAACGGCTGTACCGATCACGCCTGCCACGTTCGCTCCCATCGCGTGCATCAGCAGGAAATTCGTCGGATCCGCTTCCGCGCCGACCTTCTGAGAGACACGGGCCGCCATCGGCACCGCGGATACACCGGCCGAACCGATCAGCGGATTGATCTTGCGGCCAGTCGCATAACAGAGGATCTTGCCCAGGATCACACCTCCGGCCGTACCAAACGCAAACGCGACCAGACCAAGGAACACAATCTTTAAGGTCGTCGCCTTCAGGAACGCTTCCGCACTCGTGCTCGCGCCGACAGAAGTACCAAGCAGAATGACGACGATGTACATCAGCGCATTGCTTGCGGTCTCAGTCAGCTGCTTCACCACGCCGGACTCCCGGAACAGATTGCCCAGCATCAGCATACCGACAAGCGGAGCCGTGGTCGGCAGAATCAGGCAGACGATAACCGTAACCACAATCGGGAACAGGATCTTCTCCAGCTTTGACACCGGACGGAGCTGTTCCATACGGATCTCACGCTCTTCCTTCGTGGTCAGAAGCTTCATGATCGGCGGCTGAATAATCGGAACCAGCGACATGTATGAATATGCCGCCACCGCAATCGGTCCCATAAACTCGGACTGCCCCAGCTTACCGGCCAGGAAAATGGAGGTCGGGCCGTCTGCTCCGCCGATGATGGAGATCGCTGCTGCCGCCTTATCATTGAATCCGAGGAAAATTGCCAGGAAATACGCCATATAAATACCCAGCTGCGCCGCCGCACCCATCAGGAAGCTGATCGGGTTCGCAATCAGCGGTCCAAAATCCGTCATGGCGCCTACGCCCATGAAGATCAGGGACGGCAGGATACTCCACTCATCCAGAATATAGAAATAATGAAGCAGTCCGCCCACGCCATTGGACATGTCCTTCGGCTCCGCCATGATATCCGGATAGATATTCACGAGCAGCATGCCGAACGCGATCGGGAGAAGCAGAAGCGGCTCAAACCCCCATTTAATCGCCAGATACAGGAACACGAACGCTACCAGGATCATGATGAAGTTTCCGTATGTCAGGTTAAAAAACGCGGTCTGGTGAACTAAATTTCCCAGTGTTGTACTTATATATTCCATTCTAATCCCTCCATAGGAACCTGCATCGTCTTACGATACAGGCTTTAGTTCAAGGTAGCCAGGGTGGCTCCGGACTCTACGGAGTCGCCGACCGATACGTTCACGGTTGCAATCGTTCCGTCCTGCGGAGCGACGATGTCGTTCTCCATCTTCATCGCTTCCATCACCATGATCGCATCGCCCTTCTTGACTGCCTGTCCCGCTGTCGCCTTCACAGACAGAATCTTGCCCGGCATTGGTGCGGTGACGGTAACAGAACCAGCCGCGCCTGCCGGTGCCGCCGGAGCAGGAGCCGGTGCCGCCACAGGAGCTGCCGGTGCCACGGGAGCCGCCGCAACCGGCGCCGCTGCCGCCACAGGAGCTGCACCGCCTGCGCCCTCTTCCACTGTTACAGCATATGCCTTACCATTGACTGTGATTGTATATGTCTTCATAATCAGAAATCCTCCTGTCTGGAATTATTAATATCTTTTCTTTGTCCTGCGTCCATGACTGATCGGACGCACTACCAGCGGATCCGAAGATACATAAGCCGGAACTGCCGGTGCCTGGGTATCTGCCTCATAAGCCGCAATCGCCGCCGCGATCACCGCCTGGATTTCTCCTTCGTCTTCCACCACGGAAGCCACCGGTGCCGCCGGAGCGGGTGCCGGAGCCACTGCAGGAGCAGGTGCAGGCGCCGCTGCAACCACAGGAGCCTCCTCCTTCTTTCCGTTCTTCAGGCTGTCCAGTGCCGGATTGATAAAACGGAAGCAGTAGATAATCAGGCTGATGAAAACCAGTACACAGAATACGGTGCCAATTCCCATGGCCGTATTCATGGCCGCCTTCACCATCTTCTCACCGAACGTATAGTCCGGATTCACCGAAACGGAATCGATCGCATCAATCTGCTGCCCGTCCGAAGACGTGAACAGGAACTTGAACTCGACCAGTCTCTTTTCGCACTGAGCCATGACGGTGCCCGTATAATACTCCTCCGAGATACCCGCCTCGGAAGAGACGACTCTCACAAACGCGCCCGTGTCGCTGTATGAATTCTGCCAGGACTCGACGGCTCCCGAAAGCCCGGTCTCACCCTGTTTCTGCAGGTAAGCCGCGGTCTCGGTGTCTTCCGGCCCAATGGCTGCGACGCCAATGGTCAGCTGTTCTGACAGCTGGGAGATATAGGCCGCCATCTGAGGATCCAGCATCTCCACCTCGCTGTTCGCGGAAGCACAGGCAGTCAGGGCAAAGAAGCAGGCCATCATGCAAAGTGCCAATGCTATTCTTTTTACAAACTGTTTCATATACCTGTCACCTCATTTAAACCGTTCCATGTTTTCTGTCCGGACGATCCTCTCTCTTGGTAAATAACATCTCAAACGCCGCAATCACACGTTTTCTCGTATCCGCCGCTTCGATGATGTCATCGACATAACCTCTCTTTGCCGCTGCGAGCGCACTCGACTGCAGTTCCCGATAGGAAGCCGCCTTCTCATTGATCAGCGCCGTCTTATCATCCGCCGCCGCAATCTCATCCGCATACATAATCTTTGCCGCTGCGGACGCTTCCATCATACCGATCACGGCATTCGGCCATGCATACACCACATCCGCCCCGATGGACTTGCTATTCATCGTCAGATAAGCGGTACCATATGCCTCACCGGTGATGACCGTTACTTTCGGAACACTTGCATTCGCAAACGCATAGGTCAGACGACCCGCAGCCTTGGCGATCCGCTTCTCGGTGCTCTTGCTGCCCTTGTATCCCTTGACATTGACCAGCGTCAGGATCGGGATGTTGAATGCGTCACAGAAGGATACAAACTTCTCCGCCTTCTCACAGCCGTTGGCCGTAAGCACCGGCTCATATTCCGCTTCCTTCTTGCCGTTCTCCCCGTAAACCTGCGTGCGATTCGCAACACAGCCGACCATCGCACCGTTCAGGCGAATGAAGCCGGTTACCATCGAAGGTGCAAAATTCTTCTTCACTTCCAGGAAGAAGCCACCGTCTGAAATCTCCTTCAGCGCCAGATCCGACGCTCCGACATAACCAGCTAACGCCGCGCTGCCGCGATTCAGGTCATCGGTGCAGTCACTGTAGGACGCATCGTCCTCATTGTTCGCCGGAAGGACAGAAACCAGGGTGCGAATCTGCGCCAGGATTGAAGCCTCATCACCCGTGAAATCTACCAGGCCGGCTTCCTCACTCTGGAACGCCGCACCGGCGGTATTGCACTTCTCCGTATAATTGCCCTCCAGGGCATTCGGAGCGTTGACAAAAAGCTTAGCCTTCTTGTCCTCCATGAAAATAAAATCAGCCATAGCCGAGGAAACCGCCATTCCGCCGCCGCAGGTGCCAAAGATCGCGGAAATCTGCGGAACAACGCCGGAGGCCATCACCTGGCTCAAATACATCTGGCCGAAGCCATCCAGCGCGTCAGTGGATTCCTGAAGACGAAGACCGGCGCAATCGATCAGACCAATGACCGGCGCTCCCATCTTCTCTGCCATGGCGTAAAGCCTGGAAATTTTCTTCGCATGCATCTCGCCGATGGACCCGCCCAGCACGGACGCATCCTGACTGTACACATACACCAGGCTTCCGTCGATGGTTCCGTAACCAGTCATTACGCCATCCTCTGGAGTCGCCTTCTCAGCCATATTGAAATCAGTGCTTCTCGCTGTAATATAAGCGCCGACTTCAACAAAACTGTTCTCATCAAGTAACGCCGCAATACGCTTACTTGCTGATGTTTGTGCTGAATTACTCATATTGCAAACCTCCATTTTGTAGTATTGTCACGACCTGCCGCACCGCACGGCGTCCGCATGGACAACCTGCGGCAAATCGCTTGGTAAAACCAATTTCTGCCGAGTTTAATTGTATCGTGATATACCGCAAATTTCAAGTAAATTTTAATATTTCCTTACGAATATTCCCCCGGTACATCCAAACCCGGCGCGCATGGTGAAAACCTCTGTCTTTATTTTATCCTTCACATCTTACACAGCGAAGACAATTTTCTTACAGTCCGTTAAGGAAACATTCCCCGGTCAGCCAGATGCAATATTCCAGGCTCCATTGCTCCCTGGATGAAGTCGTATAAAGCGGATACGCACGCAATACTTCTCCGTTCAGCAGGTAAAGCACACGTCCCACCGCTTCCCCTTTGCCCACCGGTGCGTCCAGATGATCCGGCAGCTCCGTTTTCCTTGTGACCTGCTCCCTGTCAGAAAGAAGGATACGCAGGCAGCGTTCCTCTTCCCGCAGGCCATCCGTCAGGAATATGGGTTCCTCCGTGACGCCGCCCGTCACCGGCAACGCCCAGCTTTGTTGCTCCACCGGAATCTCACGAAACGCGTACCGCAAGGCTCCATAAGAAAATAATTTCCTGACGTCTTCCCATTTATATCCTTTGTGCGGCGGCCATCCGCAGCCCAGGAGCGCCGCCACAAATCTGCGCCCCTCGTTTTCATAAGCCGCGACATAACAGTAACCGGCCTCGCCGGTAAACCCGGTCTTGCCGCTCACCGCGCCATCTAGCATCTGCAAAAGTGCATTATGATTGCCGCAGTAATAGGAGCGTGTCCCGGACACATCGGCAAAGGAGTGGCTGGCAGACTGCGTAATTTTCAGAAATTCCCCGCGTTTTGGCGACTCATACACGCAATATCGCATGATCCGCGCCAGGTCGGCAGCCGTGGTACTGTGTTGCCGTTTCGAACCATCCGCAAGCGTTACCGTCGCATCCAGGCCATTGGGCGTCACAAACCAGGAATCCCGACATCCAATGTCCGCCGCTTTCCGGTTCATCCGTGCCGCAAAGGTTTCCACGTCTCCACTGATCTGCTCGGCAATGGCGACCGCCGAGTCGTTGTGCGATTCCAGCATCAGAGAATACAGCAGATCCTCCAGTTGAAACTGAGTCCCGGTCGGCGCTCCCAGGTGTACCTGCGGCTGCGAGGCCGCGTACCGCGAAAACGTACAGATCTCGGAAAGCGTTCCATTTTCCAGCGCCAGGATGCAGGTCAGAATCTTGGTCGTGCTCGCCATTGGGAGCGCCAGATCCGCGTCCTTTTCATAGAGAATCCGTCCGGAATCCGCGTCCATCAGAACAGCGCTCCGCGCATGAAGAATCAGTTCCTCTTCTTCATCCGCCAGAACATTTGTCTGGTATTTCATGGTTAAAACAACGATCACCAGCACAGCACAAAGCATTTTTTTCAGGCGTTTCATCCTGCCCTCGTTTCATCGCGCACGGTTACCATCATCCTATTCCGGAAAAACCTGTACTATGTGGCGATTCTTATCTTCCAATCCGCAGGCCCTTCGGGTAATGATTTTTCAGTATGCCGCCGGACGCCTTCGCCCAGCCAATTGAATATCCATCGGTGCAGACAAGCGTCCACCCTTTCCGGCTCCCCTCCGCCGACAGAGACTCTCCGGCCAGATAGGCGCGAATCTCTCCGCTTTCCGCCGGATAATCCACTGTATGGCGGACATCGTCCGCATGCAAAAACAGAGCCAGTGCATAAGAAGGTTCAAACCGATTCTTCTTAAGCGTACCGAGATGCAGACCCGGGCGCAGCACATGCAATCCGGAAAGTTCTCCTTCTGCAAACGGTTCCGGCAGACGATAAACCTGATCTCCAAACAAAGTCATTGTCTCCCGGGTACGTTCACGGCGTCGGAAAAACCGTTCCTTTCCGTGTTCCGTCAGACTTTCGTCAAACCAGTGTCTCATACACAGAATTTCTTCTCTGTCCATTCGCGAGGCCGGTTTCTGTCCGCCTCCCCTTCCGGTTTTTTCCTCCCGCCTTGTCGGTCCGAAAGCAGGAAGCACAGACTGCGGTTTCTTCTCAAAAAGAGCCAGAAAATGTCCCTCTCCCTCCGTCCGCTGCGGCCAGATCCGAATCGTATGCTCGATGTCCAGCTCCTTATTCTTTGTCCATTCCAGGCAGCCCTGCGACAATCCCCATGCACTCCATCCATCCGGCACAGGCAGAAGATGGAAATCCGGATGACGCTCCAGAAATGCTTCTGCCGCCTGCTCATCTTCCTCCGGTGCAAAGGTGCAGGTCGAATAAACCAGCCTGCCGCCCGGCTTTAGCATCTGCGAGGCACGATCCAGAATCTCCTCCTGCATGCGAACGCAGTTGCAGACATTAGCCGCACTCCACTCCGTTCTTGCCCGCTCATCCTTACGGAACATTCCCTCTCCGGAACACGGGGCGTCAACCAGAATCCGGTCAAAAAAATCCGGAAAACGCTGACTCAGACGGGTGGAATCCTCGTTCATCACGATTGCATTTTCCACTCCCATCCGCTCCACATTCTGAGAAAGAATCCTCGCCCGCGCAGGGTGAATCTCATTGCTTACCAGCAGACCGTCTCCATGCAACCGCTCCGCAATGTGGCTGGTCTTTCCTCCAGGCGCCGCGCACAGATCCAGCACCCGCTCCCCCGGCTTTGGATCCAGCAGTCCGACTGCCGCCATGGCACTCGGTTCCTGCAGATAATAGACCCCCGCCTCATGATACGGGTGACGCCCCGGACGCGTGGATTCCTCATAATAAAAACCTTCCCGGCACCAGGGAACCGGGCGCAGCCCAAACCTTCCCTCATGCCGGGATACCATGGCATCCAGATTGTCTTTCAGCGTATTAAAACGAAGGCCGAAGGTTCTTCCAGCCTCATAACTCTTTAAAAATTCCGGATATTCTGTCCCCAGCATCCGTCTCATCCGGATCTGAAACTCCTCCGGCAAACCGGCCATTGCCGCCTCCCGCTCTGCTACGCCCATGCATTCCCCTTACAATCCGATCTTATAATCGTCCGATCCTTCACCATTTACAACGTAATAGGCTACATTTTCTTCCGGTTTTACATAGATTTCGATGGTTTTTATCTCCACATCCGCATGTGAATTCCGGAAATTTTCCGCCGCCAGAGCGGCAAGATCCTTCGTTGCAATTTCTTTCTCGTCATACTGAAGCACAATGGACACCTCCGGCGCCGCTGCCTTCTTTGCCGCCGGTTTCCTGCCCGGTCTCTTCTTCGGTGTCTCCGCAGCCGACGTCTCCGCCGATACCGCTTCCTCCGCTTTCTTCGCCGCAGGCTTTCTGCCCGGCCTCTTCTTCGGCTCCGTTACGGCCTCTGCCGCTTCCAACTCCTCTGTCTTTTTCCTTCTGCCCGGTCTCTTCTTCGGCGTCTCGGCCACTGCAATTTCTTCTTTTATTTCCGCGCCGGTTTCCACTGTCTCAACGGCACTTTTTCTGGCTGCTGCCATATCTGTTTCCTCCTTATTCATCTCTGAACGGTTCTGTCATTCTTGTTCCCGGCATTCCGCGGCCCCTGTTTCGACCCACGGACAAACCGAGGGCATTATATATCGGTTTTATTTTTTTGTCAATAAAATGCCGGGTTTTTGTGCCTTTTCCCCGCTCCGACACGGAGAAAAAGGTGGAATTTCCGCTTCAAAAAAGGTACAATAAAGATGGCATTTAAAAAGGCTGCCCCCATCCCAACATGGAACCCCGGAGGATATGAAATGACCAGCAAAGAATTATTGTATGTAAAAACTGTGGCGGATGAGAAGAACATCTCCCGCGCCGCCAGGAAGCTCTATATGGCACAGCCATCCCTGAGCCAGTCCATCCAGCGGATCGAGGATTCCGTCGGCACTCCCCTGTTTCTTCGCACCAATACCGGAATGACCCTGACCTTCGCCGGTGAATGCTATTACCGGATGGCCTGTCAGGTACTGAAGATGTTTGAGGATTTCGAAATGGAAATCAGCGATATCAACAACCTGAAAACCGGCCGCATCCGACTGGGTATCACCAATCATCTCGGCACGCTGATTCTGCCGAAGGTCATGCCCCGGTATCGGGAAATCTGCCCACATGTGGAGGTGGAAGTCATCGAAGAAACCACGGCCCGCCTGGAACAGATGTTGCTGGCCTGCGAACTCGATTTTGCCTTTACTCACACGCCGCCGCTCGAATACATCCAGCCCCAGATTCACTATGATGGCATGAACCGGGATCCCTTTGTTATCGTATTGAACCAGGAGCATCCTCTGAACCGGAGAGCAGTCGTAAAAGAAGGCTATCCTTACCCGGTTCTTGATCTGAAACTGCTGAAAGACGAACGTTTCCTGATGCTGTTCCGCACGCAGCGAATCCGGCAGATTACCGACGCGGTTCTCATAAAAGTGGGAATTCGTCAGCCGGACATCTTCCTGACCTTGCGCAATTTCGAGACCGCTCAGGCCCTGGCAGCCGTCGGCACTGGTGTCACATTACTTCCGACACAGTATTGCCAGCTCTCCTCTGCTGAATACCATCCCTCATTCTTAAGCATTGACAAATCCTATCAGGCCGAATGGGAGCTCTGTATTGCCTCGCTGGAAGGTGGATTTCTCTCCAAAGCGGATCAGCTCTTTATCCGCATCACCAAGGAAATACTGGCATAACAGGAACCGGCGGCGGATACAGGAGTTTTCCCTCCGTGTCCCGCCGCCCGGACTGGTTACTTAAATTCAAACGGCTTAATCTGCCGCACGACGTCCATAATGGTCCCGTCTCTCGCCT
>JAJQCD010000003.1:0-14343 GCA_021202925.1 Clostridiales bacterium
ATTTCTCTGTTTTTCACAAAAATCGTGTGAAACAGAGGGGTACTGAATAGTTACTGCTTTTTTATATCAGAAAACAATTCCAAAAGATTATAGAAACAGAAAATACACAGAATAGCCAATGAGGCTCCGAAATATTGAAAAAACGATGAGAATATTGCATAATTACTTTTGCAAAGTTTACCGGTAAAACAAAAATGTGAACAAAAATTCAAGTCTAAACAAAACAGGAGGAGTTTCATGAACAAGTTAAAAGAAACAAAAATCTTAGGGTTTCCGTTGTGGATGTTTCTTGTTTTAAATGCTATAATGATTTTCCTGGCTATAAATGACTGGATGCTTACGGATATGATAGGCGCGTTGGCATTCTCTTTGGTAGTAGGTACTTTGCTGGGGTGGATTGGTAACCACATTCCGGTTTGGAATACCTGGTTTGGCGGTGGAATGCTGTTTACCAGTCTGGCAGCAGCAGCTATGAATACGTTCAATTTGGTAGGCGAAAATACTAAGGCGGCTTTAAATACGTTTAATGGTTCTACAGGATTTTTGAATTTATATATTCTGGTACTGATTACCGGCGCGGTATTATCCGTAGACCGGAAAATGTTGCTGAAATCTTTTGCCGGGTACATTCCGACGATTATTGGAGGTATTGTTGGTGCCTTGGGATTGGCAGCGATTGTTGGTGCCATAATGGGAATCGGGGCCATTGAAGCTATGACTACATTTGCAATTCCGATCATGGGAGGCGGCAACGGAGCCGGTATCCAGCCTATGTCAGTTATGTGGTCCTCTGCTACCGGCGGAGAAGCGGCTTCGTGGTTTGCAACCGCATTTGCAATTATCAGTCTTGGAAACCTGGTTGCCGTATTTTTCAGCGCGTTGTTAAATAAACTTGGACAGATGAAACCAGAATTAACTGGTAACGGACAGTTAATGAAGGACGATGATAATGCGACAAGTAAGGATGAAGAAGTAAAACCGACCGTAGCCGATTATGCTACAGGACTTGCATTGGGACTGGTATGTTACAGCGTGGCGGATTTATATTCCAAACATATTTCAATCATCAATAATCATCTGGATTTGGGCTTTACAATTCATACGTTTGCGTTTATGGTTATATTGATGGCAATTATCAACATTGCCAATATCCTTCCGGCTAATGTTAAGGCCGGCGCAAAAGCGATGCAGGGATTCTTTGTAAAGTTTATGTCATTTCCATTGATGATTACAGTAGGAATCGGCACGAATCTGACCGATTACGCGAAAGTATTTACAAATCCCGCGAATTTGCTGGTAATCATTGCAACAGTTATCGGTGCGATGCTGGGAACCTTTATCATAGGCAATCTGTTCCATTTCTATCCGGTGGAAGGGATGCTTACCGCAGGGCTTTGCATGGCTAACGGCGGTGGTTCAGGAGACGTACAGTGCCTTGGCGCTGCAAACCGTATGGAAATGATGTCTTACGCGCAGATTTCTTCCCGAATTGGTGGAGCGATCATGTTGGTAGTAGCAAGTTTCTTCTTCGGAAGATTTCTATAAATAATTAATTTGAAGGAAAACAGATGGGGACAGAAAGTGCATTAGACAGCAATCTTACGCCGGAGATGCGCAAGAATTTATTTGGAAATGCTTATCTGAATATGTTATGGCATTGTGTCAGTGATCCGAGATTCCATTATTGGGTTCATTTGCCGGATTGTTATTATGATGAAACGGATCCGCATTATCAGGTGATGGTAATTATTCATGGAACAGGATGCGCTGTAGAGGAATACATAAAAGCGGCAAAGGAGTGGGCTGATAAAAACCATGTAGCTTTGCTGGCTCCCATGTATCCAGGTGGTCTTATTGACAGGGATGACTTTAACAGTTACAAACTCCTTTCATGTGATGGGGTCAGATACGATAATATTCTGCTCGCAATGCTGGAAGATATGAAAAAGAGATATCCGGGAGTGGAGACTGACAGGTTTTTCCTGTTCGGACATTCCGGAGGCGGACAATTCACAAATCGATTCCTGTTGGTACATCCGGAACGGTTAAAAGCGGTTTCTATAGGCGCACCGGGAAGACCGACGTTCATAAATCCGGAAGAAGATTATTTTTGGGGAACCAGAGATTTTTGTAAGTATTTCGACAAGGATTTGGATCCTGACTCAGTGAAAGATGTTCCGGTTCAGATTACGGTTGGAGAATTTGATACAAAATTTATTGGTGATTCTCCATATGGAACAAACCGTGTGGAGCGTATGAAAAATCTGAAAAAGAATTTCGAGGATTATGGGGTATCTGTAGAACTTGAGATTCTGCCTGGATTAGAACACGCAGACGGAGAAAAAGAACGTGTTCAGACAGCTCAGAAATTCTTTGAGAAATATCTGTAATTAAAAAGAGAAGCAGGATTAAAAAGAGGATGTGGCAGAAAACTCGCGCATCCTCTTTTATTTTTCGTATTCGCGTGTAGATTAATGAGGTGAAATCTGTTCTGCAAGGGTACGGAAAAGTTTTATTTTCAATTCTGATTTCTTCAAAATTATCTTTGCCAATCCACGTTGCCTGTGCTATGATAAGAGAAATCAGACAACAGTTTTGCATACATTATCTGCGGGAAGCTGTCATCATTCATCATCACTTCACGAAAGATAAGCATTTTCATCTATTGATTGAAAACGAAAGAATGCTGTTGTTCTGATTTTAATTCGTGTATTACTTTTAGACGGCTTCCCTGCACTGTCAGTGAAGGGAGGATACATGAGTAATGACTACAATTATACGAAAGATAACAACTCAATACCGAGAATACCTGATATGCCACTGGAACACAGATCTTTCGAAAGTTCTGATGTTACAGGCAAGTCTCCGACACCTGTAGAAGATCGGATTATGAAGGACGCCATGCAGTATTTTGGGAGCGAATTGTTTCCACGTCTCGGTATTGAAGGAACAGTCACCGCAGTCGCACCAACCGAATCGGTTGACATTCAGATGAAGGATCTGCTGAGTGACTACACGTTTGAGCTTGATCATTCTCAATGGCGACACCTGGAATTTGAATCAGATCGGGTCACCCGCCGGGATCTGATCCGTTTCCGGGCATCCGAGGCTCTCACCAGCCATATTTATGGCGTCGACGTGGTAACCACCGTAATCTGCACCGCCAATGTGAAAAAGCCTGTGACGGAGCTCCATACAGGTATCAGCACATATCGCATCCATCTCGTCAGTATGAAGGACGCAGACGGCGATAAAAAGATTGAACGGGTCGAACAGCTTCAAGGCTCCGCACAGGTAAAACGGGAAGATCTCGTTGAGCTTCTTCTCACGCCCCTGATGTCCGGAAAAACGTCCGTCAAAGAACGAATCCAGAGAACGATGCAGATCCTGCACAGAGAGCGGGAACATCTGGGCGAAGAGGATTATCGCCGGATGAGCTCCATACTCTTTGCTTTTGCAACAAAATTTCTGACACAGGACGACATGAACGATCTGAAGGAGGTGTTTCACATGTCAATATTAGGACAGATGATCTACGATGACGGCAGGAAAGCCGGCTTGGCCGAGGGAAAAGCCGAAGGCACAGAAAGTGCTCAGCTCAAAGCCATCCAGGCTCTTATGGACACCATGAAATGGACAGCCGAACAGGCTATGTCTGCTTTGAAGCTTCCAGAAGCAGACTGGAATAAATACTCCGGGCTTCTGTGATTTTTTTGAGTAATTCCATGTCGCATCAAATTGCACAACACACGCGCGGGAGAAATTTTGTATAAATCGTGCCTTGAGCGATTTTCCGTTTGATGATAAAATAGGGTCTGTTGAAAACAGGCAATCAACGACACAAGCAGCGCGTTTGCGCGTAAGTCTGATTACGGTACAGTTGCGCGACGTGTGGATGATTGTAAGCTTACAGTACATGCGTTTGCGTGTACTGTTTTTCTTTGCGAAAAAATCGCCTGTTTCATGAAATTAATGCAGGAGGTTTATGATTTATGGAAAACATCAATTATCTGGGGACAGAGAAGACGGGGACGCTTTTGCGCAAGTTTGCGATCCCCTGTATCTGTTCGCTTATTATCTCGTGTCTTTACAACATTGTGGATCAGATTTTCGTCGGCAATGGCGTCGGATATCTGGGAAATGCCGCGACTGGTGTGATCTTTCCGATCACGGTGATTGGTTGGGGCTTAAGCCTGTTCTTTGGCGACGGTGCTGCTGCGGTCTTAAGCGTTTCTCTGGGGCGTGGCAGGGCAAAAGACATTCACCAGAGCGTCGGCGGGGCCATTTTGAGTTCCTTCCTTTCCGGTCTGGTTGTGATTGCGATTGCCTATCTGTGGGGAGACGGTCTGCTGCGGCTGATCGGCGCGACCGACGCGAATATTCAGATGGCGCATGACTATGGTGTGATTATTTTCGCCATGATGCCGTTCGCCATGACGCAGAATACCCTTGCGTCGATTATCCGTGCAGATGGCAGTCCCAAATATGCCATGGGTGCGATGCTGATCGGTGCAATCATCAATATCATCGGTGATCCGGTGGCGATTTTTGTCCTCGGTCTGGGTATCCGTGGAGCGGCCTGGGCGACGATCCTTGGCCAGCTGGTCAGCTTCCTTGCCTGCGCCCTGTATTTCCGGCATCCGAAGACCTTCGAGCTGAGTGCGGAGAGCTTCCGGCCGAAGGCATCTCTGTTAAAGCCGGTAATGGCGCTGGGAACATCCAGCCTGCTGACTCAGCTTTCGATTGTTGTGATTACGGTGATCAACAACATCCTTCTTGTCAAATACGGTGCGCAGTCAGATTATGGTGCGGATATCCCGCTGGCAGCATTTGTTGTCATTATGAAGCTGTTCCAGATTGTGCTGAATGTCGCAATTGGGATTGCCGCCGGAGCGCAGCCGATTGTTGGTTATAACTATGGTGCGAAGCAGTATGGCCGTGTGCGGGAGCTGTTGAAACTGATGATTGGATGGACGGTAGTTGTGGGTCTGATCTGTACGGCTCTGTTTGAACTCCTTCCCGGTGTGTTTATCCGCATGTTTGGATCAGCAGATGATCCGGCTTATTATGAGTTCGCGGTATCCTGCCTGAGAATTTATCTGGCGCTGATTCTGTTTACCTGTGTTCAGAAGGTCTGCGCGATTTTCCTGCAGTCCATCGGCAAGGCGCAGGCGGCCGCGCCGTTGTCTGTGCTGCGGGATGTCCTGTTGATCCTCTTTTCTCTGCTGGTCCCGACTGTCCTGGGCGTGACCGGTATTTTCTGGGCCGCTCCTGTCGCTGATGTGCTGGCGATTCTGGCTACGGCTGTGGTGATGATTCATGTGTGGAAGGAACTGTCCACGGATAACAGAGGATCGCGTCAGACGAAGAGATATTCGGCAAAGGACAGTGCGACTGCACGGTCATAGGAGGATGTTGGTTCCGCCTGGAGTGGAAAATATGCCCAGGCTCCGGGACGGGAAATTTGGGAATTTTCACTTTTGATTTTTGAAAGGAAAATCGATAAAATAGTAAGTGGAGGAGGTGTGTAAAGATGAAACGGATTAAAGCTGCCTGTATCTGTCAGACCCTGCATTTTATGTTGAAGGAAGACGTTGCCCATGATTATGCGGTGAAGGTTGTACAGGAAGAGGTTGAACATTATAAGAAGAATCTCGACCGGAATCAGACGAAGTACAGGATTCTTGAGCAGACAGAGGAACCGGACGGTTCGATTATGCTGAAGGTGATCAAGCAGTACAACAACAGCCCGGTGGGCAATTATCTGGATTGATTGCTCCGGCGAGGAGAATTGGATAACAGAACATGAGAACGACACAAACGATAGAACGTGCGTCAGATTCGATGATGAGCAGGAAAACTGCCGGATCGAAGCGTACGATCGGTTGTGTCGTTTATTATGTTGTATCGCATTGACATTTGAAGTGGTGTAAATTAAACTGTTCTGGAGATAATAAAATAAACCATCCGGAATGGAAGAGGCGTCCGGACGAAGAGGCAGGAGGGAACCGAAATTGTCTGTAAAAATCGCGATTGTAACCGGTGCGTCGAGCGGGCTCGGGAGAGAATTCGCCCGCCAGTTGTTCTGGAAGGATTGTCTGGATGAAATCTGGGTTATTGCGCGCAGGGAGGAACGCCTGCGCAGGCTGTGCGAATCAGGCAGTCAGACGGGAACGAATCACACACGCATTCGTGCGGTTCCTCTTGACCTGACAAAACCCGCATCATTTGCAACGATCCGCGTGATGCTTGAAAGGGAGCAGCCGGATGTCCGCTGTCTGGTCAATGCAGCCGGATTTGGAAAGATTGGTTCCTGGCGGGATATTTCCATGGAAGACTGCGCCAGCATGATTGACCTGAACTGCAAGGCCGCGGTGATGATGACGCAGCTGGTGCTTCCTTATATGAGAAAAGGGGCAAACGTACTGGAAATCTGTTCCACCACGAGTTTCCAGCCTTTCCCGTATCTGGGGGTCTATGCCGCGTCAAAGGCTTTTCTCTACCGATACAGCCGCGCACTGCGCGAGGAATTGTCCGGCACGGGAATTGGCGTAACGGCAGTTTGCCCATACTGGATCCGGGATACGGAATTTATCCGTAAGGCGAAAGAATCCCGGAACAGTTCCTATATCCGGCATTTCCCATTTGCATCCCGCGAAAACCGGGTAGTCCGACGTGCCCTGATGGATGCCAGGCGGGGGCTGGCCGTATCGACGCCGGGACCGGTGTGCACCATACATCGCGTTGCCGCCAGGTGGATGCCGAGCGGGGTCATGATGGGCATCTGGGCGTTGATTCGCAGAATATAGCTTCCGGGTTCGGCCTGCCAGGGCTCAGGCTTCGTGTTTGGCCGCGGTGTCATCCCCCGGTTCATTGCCCTTTTCTGAGGGATTGACATGAATCATGACATGCTTGATATCCGGAAAGGCAGCCTCCAGGCCGTTATGTACCTGTTCGGCAACCGCATGCCCTTCCCGCAGAGATTTGTCGCCGTCCACTTCGATTTCCAGATCCATATATACCTTATTTCCGAACATCCGGGTGTGGAGCAGATCAACCTGCAGAACATCCGGCTGTTTTTCAACGAACTGCTGCAGTTCTGTCTCAAACTTCTTATCGCAGGCGGTATCCAGCATCTTGGAAACTGCGTCCTTCAGAATATCACAGGCAATTTTCAGGATAAACAGGCAGATGACAACGCTGGCGACACTGTCCAGCACCGGGAAGCCGAGCATGGCGCCGCCGATGCCAATCAGAGAACCGATTGATGAAAACGCGTCGGAACGGTGGTGCCAGGCGTCTGCCATAAACGCGTCGGAATGGATTTTCCTGGCGTAATAGCGCGTGTACCAGAACATGGATTCCTTTACCACAATGGAGACGATAGCCGCCGCCAGAGCGATTGCGTCCGGGACGGCCAGGGATGCATCATTACCGGAGAGGATGGTTTTTATTCCGGTCGCACCGATTCCGAATGCGGTGATCAGTAAAAGGGCGCCCAGAGCCAGATTGGCGACACATTCGAAGCGTTCGTGGCCATAGGGATGCGAAGCGTCCGAGGGTTTCCGGGACATCCGCACGCCAATGCAGGCGATGAGTGTCGCAAGCACGTCCGAGGATGAGTGGATGGCGTCGGAAACCATGGCTCCGGAATGACCGACAAGGTCGGCGGTCATCTTAAATGCCGATAATACCGTGTTCCCGACTATTCCCACCAGCGACAGTTTGCGAACGATTCGCTCCTCCTCTGCGGGCGATGGCGCAGAGCGTACCGTTGTCTGATTTTTCTTAATGGTTGTCATAAAAGAATCCTCCTTATTCCATCCGCAGAGGCCGGTATGATGATTTCATATGCAGCCGTCAACTGTTTTATGATGAATCATGGAAGTGTCGAACCATGGAAGGATACGTTTTGTATGATCAGTGGAAGAAGGGATTCAAAACAGAAAAAGCTTGTAAAGCAACAGAATCCGCAATATAATGCAGCTGAACGGATTGTGGAAAACGCATCGGTTTGCAGTCGTAAACAGAGCGAACGTTCAGGAGGAAAAGGGATGGGGAAAAAACGGATCGGAAAAGAATTGCCGCGGCGGCTGTGATGATACTGGCATATGCAGTGTACGCGGCGGCTGTGATCAGCATACTGCAGATTGCGCCGACACAGAGTGCGGATGTGCTGGCAGAGAGGATGGAGGAGCTGATACAGATGCGAATCTATGTGCAGTTTGGAGCAGAGAGCATTCTGTGCATGGCGTTTCTGATGGAAAGCTGGTATGTCTGGTTTCAGACCAGGCAGACAAAACGGTTTGCGCTGGAAATGGGCTGCGGGATCCTGCTCACGGCTCTGCTGGGTGTGGCCGGTTATCTGACGGGGCGAATCTGCACAGGGATGATGGTCGTGGATTTCTTTGATCCGTTGTTTATGACAGTGGAAATTGCGGTGCTGGATCTGATTCTGGCGGCGACGATTCTGCGTGACAGAAAAAAGAAGCGATGATGTGGTGGAAATCGCAGATAAAGTTCTGAACTTTTCTGAGTTAAAGTGATATACTGCTAACAGTGCAAAGGTGTGCGGAAGATACAACGGAGCCCTTTGCACTGTTTTCATTTTAATACAGGAGGAACGCATTTATGAAAAAAACAAAAGCGGCATTGGCTTTGTTGCTGGCTGGCGCAATGGCATTCAGTGCTGTCGGCTGCGGCTCTGATTGATATGATCATCGGTATGAGTTACGGCCTGATCTCCGGATACTTTGGCGGGAAGGTCGACATGCTGATGCAGCGTTTCCTCGAGGTGGCCAATGGCATTCCGCGCCTGGTCATCGTGACGCTGCTCCTGCTGGTTCTGCAGCCAGGCATGATCACGATTATCTTTGCACTGATGTTAACCGAATGGGTTGGCATGAGCCGGATTGCCCGTGCGGAGATGCTGAAACTGAAGGAACAGGAATTTGTCCTGGCGTCGCGGACGCTGGGCGCAGGAGATTTCTTCATCATTTTCCGCGAAGTATTGCCAAATATCATCGGGCCGATTATTACCCAGGTGATGATTTCCATCCCGACGGCGATCTTTACGGAGGCCTTTTTGAGTTTTGTCGGCCTGGGTATTCCGGTGCCGCAGTGTTCACTGGGTTCGTTGATCTCGGATGGATTTAACAGCTTTACAACGCATCCCTATCAGATCGTGCCGCCGATCATCGTCATGGCGCTTTTGATGCTGAGCTTCAATCTGGTGGCCGATGGCCTGAGAGAGGCTCTCGATCCGAAATTTAAGGAAATGTGAGGTGTGAGAAAATGGCAGAAGAAAAAGAAAAAATCCTGCAGATTCGTGATCTTGACATTTCCTTCCGCACGACGGCGGGGGCAGTTCATGCAATTCGCGGCGTGAACATTGATCTGCACAAGGGCGAGACCGTGGCGATCGTCGGTGAGTCCGGTTCCGGCAAATCGGTGACCATGAAAGCGGCTATGGGGATTCTTGCGTCCAACGCAACCGTGACCAACGGGACCATAGAATTCAGTTATCATCATGCGGACGGTTCTCCGGAGACGGTGGATATCCTGATGAAGGATAAAAGCTGGATTCGCCGCCACATCAACGGGAAACGGATGGCTATGGTATTTCAGGATCCCATGACAAGCCTGGACCCGACGATGACAATTGGCAGGCAGATTATGGAGGGGATGATCTGGCATTTCAAGACACCGAAAAAGGAAGCATGGGATAAGTCGGTGGAACTTCTGAAGGAAGTAGGAATCGAAGAACCGGAGAAGCGGATGAAGAATTATCCCCATCAGCTGTCCGGCGGCATGAGACAGCGTGTGGTGATTGCGATTGCATTGTCCTGCAATCCGGATCTGCTGATTTGCGACGAGCCGACGACCGCACTGGATGTGACGATCCAGGCGAAGATCATTGAACTGATCCGCCGGATTCAGATGGAACGGGGGATTTCCGTTATCTACATTACACATGATCTGGGCGTCGTGGCCAAGGTGGCTGATTATGTCAATGTCCTGTATGCCGGTAAGATTGTGGAAAAGGGAACGATCAACGAGATTTATTATGATCCGAAGCATCCTTATACCTGGGGTCTGCTTTCCGCAATGCCGGATCTGAACACGGATGACGAACGTCTGTATACGATCCCCGGTTCTCCGCCCAATCTGCTGCATGAGAAGCCGGGCGATGCTTTCGCTCCGCGTAACCGTTATGCGCTGGTGGTGGATGATAAAGCTGATCCGCCGATGTTTCAGGTGACGGATACCCATTACGCGGCAACCTGGCTGCTTGACTCACGCGCGCCGAAGGTGGGGATGCCGGCGGAATTAAAGGCCAGAATCGAACGAATGAAGAAGGAGGCGGAAGACTATGGTGGATTATAATGCAGAACCGTTGCTTACAGTAGATGGCCTGAAGCAGTATTTTCAGGTGAGCAGCAGGTTCACCGTTCACGCAGTAGAAAACGTATCCTTCCGGATTTATCCGGGCGAGACATATGGCCTGGTCGGCGAATCCGGCTCCGGTAAGTCCACCATCGGCAGAAGTGTGATTCGTCTTTATGACCCGACGGCCGGGCAGATTCGCTTTGCCGGTATGGATATCAGTGGAAAACTCAGCCGTTCCGACAGTCAGGCTCTGCGCACGCAGATGCAGATGATTTTTCAGGATCCGATGGCTTCCCTGAATCCCAGAAAAAAGATTGAGGATATCATCGGCGAAGGCCTGGACATTCACCATATGTATCAGAACCGTGAGGAACGAACGGAGAAAATCAAAGCGATCCTGGCAAAGGTGGGTCTGGCGCCGGAACACGCGACCCGTTATCCACATCAGTTTTCCGGAGGCCAGAGGCAGCGTGTCGGCATTGCCCGCGCACTGATCATGAATCCAAAGCTGATCATTGCGGATGAATGCATTTCCGCGCTGGATGTATCCATTCAGGCGCAGGTAGTCAATCTGATGAAGGATATTCAGGAGGAAACCGGTACGGCTTATCTGTTTATTGCGCATGACCTGTCGATGGTCAAGTATATTTCTGACCGGATTGGCGTGCTCCATCTGGGTCACCTTCTGGAGACCGGGACGACGGATGAGATTTTTGAACATCCGGTTCACCCGTATACGCGAAGTCTGCTCTCCGCGATTCCATCGCCCAATCCGGTGGTAGAGAAAAACAGGATTGCCGAGAGCTATGATTATAAGACGTCCGGAATCGATTACAATCAGGGAACGGAGCATCTTGTGGATGGGACCCATTATGTAAAGTGTACGGATGAGGAATTCAAGCGTTGGGCGTAACCATGCAGGACGGCAGGATAACAGAATGAAAAGTCTGTATCCGACCATTCTGACAGAAAACGGAAAAAAGGGCTGCACGGAACCGGTTGTCCGGTGGCAGCTCTTTTTTTCTGCGTTGGTATCAGGTAAAGAAAATTTTACTTGCGGGACGAAAAGGCGGGTGATATAATGAGTTGCTGCTGTGAAAAGCAGCTTTTTGTCATTGTCCTGTGGGGACAGGAAATCCGGCGCGGGGTGAGGCAGCGCTCGCTTTGCGGCGATGGGGGGATTGACTTTGTATGGCGGACAGCGAAGTTGGGGGAGAAAGGATTACGGAGTCATCATGAGAGAACAGAAGAAAACGGCAGCGTCAACGGTGCGGGATATGACGCAGGGAAACCCGCTGAAACAGATTCTGGGATTTGCGCTTCCCATGTTATTGGGGATTCTGTTTCAGCAGTTTTACAGCATGGTGGATACGGTTATCGTCGGAAAGTTCCTGGGTGTGGAGGCGCTGGCCTCGGTGGGAGCGACTTCGGCGATCAATTTTATGATTAATGGGTTTGTAATCGGTGTGACCGCCGGGTTTGCGATTCCGGCAGCTCAGAGATTCGGGGCAAAAGATTACCGGGGAATGAGAAGATATGTGGCCAACACGGCCTGGCTAAGCATTGCATTTTCGATTGTGATGACGGCGGTGGTCGGTGCGCTTACCTGGAAGATTCTGGTATGGATGAAGACGCCGGAGACGATTATCGAGGGAGCGTATCATTATATTTTCATCATTTTTCTCGGGATTCCGGTTGTGTATCTTTACAATGTGACGGCGAGTCTGATCCGGGCGCTCGGAGATTCCCGGACACCGGTGTATTTTCTGGTCTTTTCGTCGTTGGTTAATATCGTGCTGGATTATGTGACCATCCGCTGGCTGGGGCTTGGCGTGTCGGGACCGGCAATTGCGACGGTGATTTCCCAGACAGCGTCTGGCGTGCTGTGCCTGATTTATATGAGAAAAAGGTTTGAGATTCTGCGCTTTGAAGAAGGAGAGACGGCATTCCGGTACGATCTCTGTCTGAACCTGTGCGGAATGGGAATCCCGATGGGGCTGCAGTATTCGATTACCGCGATCGGATCGGTGATTCTGCAGTCGGCGGTCAATACACTGGGAGCGGTCGCAGTCGCCTCAGTCACGGCAGGGGAGAAGATCAACCTGTTCTGCTGCTGTGTGTTTGATGCGCTGGGCGGCACCATGGCAACCTATGCCGGCCAGAATGTAGGAGCCGGAAAAGTCGACCGGATTATCCAGGGCGTGAAAGCCGCTACTGTGCTGGGAATTATCTATGGAGTGGCCGCGTTTGTCCTGCTGTTTACCTTTGGCGGGTATCTGCCTTTGCTCTTCGTGGATGCGGGGGAGACCGAGGTGATCCGTCAGGCGCATATGTATCTGTCGGCGAATTCGCTGTGCTATTTCCTGCTGGTCTTTGTGAATGTATGGCGTTTCGCGATTCAGGGCATGGGCTATTCGGCGTTTGCGATCCTAGCGGGCGTCTGTGAGATGATTGCCCGCGCGCTGGTCGGTTTTGTGGGGGTATCAACGTTTGGTTATCCGGCCGTCTGCTTCGCGTCGCCGTTGGCGTGGCTGTTCGCAGATTGTTTCCTGGTTCCGGCGTTCTGGCATTGCATCGGCCGACTGCGGCGGATGTTTGCGGGGAGAAGCTGATAAAATAAAAATATGGCAGAGAATGTTCTCTCCGCCTTGTGTAGTTATCCGAATGTAAGGGCATCTTCGAACCAGGATACCACACTGCAGATTGCCTGACAGATTATAAACGGATTGTGTCAAAATCGATGGAGAAGCCAGGATAGATGGCGACCGGAATCCGATCGGAAAACGTATATTCAGCGGTTTCATCTCCTGCAAAGTCATAAACTGTAATGCGGTTTTTGACCGGGTCAACGATCCAGTATTCACGGACACCGGCAGAATGGTATTTGAACAGCTTAATCATATAATCCATACGGCGGCTGCCGGGGGAGACAATTTCTATAATCCAGTCGGGAGCGCCGTTACATCCCTTGTCTGTGAGCTTGCCAGGGTCACAGATTACGGAGATATCCGGTTCGACATAGTTATAATCATCTTCATTTAGAAATACGGCAAACGGGGCGATATCGACTTCACAGGATCCACCATTTCCTTTAATGTGGTTGTTTATGATTGTGTATAGTTCACCGGCAATCCTTTGGTGTTTTCTGCTTGGCGGTGCTATGTCGTATATTTGTCCGTTAATCAATTCTGCGCGCTGTCCATCTGGCAGATCATAGATATCTTCGACGGTGTAAATTTGCTCTTTGAGTAATGGCATAGATCACATTTCCTTTCATGTCGTGGGCTGGGTGTCGTGGTTGATGGCTTCGTTGACAGTGCGTGTAATGGATACTCTGATTCCTACAATGAGAAGTGGCAGCGAAAAAGAATTAATCCTCTCCCGGAATTTCAGCCATCAGTTCCGCAAAATCAATAATAAGATCGTCATAGATGTCAACCGTTATTTTATCTTTAAATGTATAGGTTGCGACATGAAAGCGTTCATGTTCGCGAATATATACAAGTACACTTTCCTCTGCAGGGTCAATAATCCAGTATTCCCGAACGCCTGCATCTGCATACAGATTCAACTTCCTTACATAATCATGTCCGGGATTGGATGGAGAAACGATTTCTACAATCCAGTCGGGTGCGCCTGTGCATCCTTTATCTGTAAGTTTGGAGCGGTCACAGATTACAGTTATATCCGGCTCAACAGTATCATCTTTATTTTCTCGTAATTTGACAGCGAATGGAGCAGGATAGACACGGCATGAACCACCTTTTGAGCGGATATGGAGTTTGATCTCAGTAAACAGGCTGCTTAATATCTCCTGATGCATCCGACTGGGCGCGGACATATAATAAATCTTTCCATCAATTAGTTCCGCACGGATATCTTCCGGTAGATTCCAATAATCATCCTCTGTGTAAATTTGCTCTTTGGGTAATGACATAGATCACACTTCCTTTC
>JAJQCD010000003.1:14443-34105 GCA_021202925.1 Clostridiales bacterium
CATAGATCACACTTCCTTTCATGTCGTGGGCTGGGTGTCGTGGTTGATGGCTTCGTTGACAGTGCGTGTAATGAAGGCGTTTATACTCTCTCCGTGTGAGTCGGCATGGGCTTTAATGATGGCTTTCTGCCCTTTTGGAAAAGTGACATTGATTCGGTCATAATTGTTTTTGACGTATTTGTTAACAGCCTTTTGTTGTGCTTTGCTTATCTTGCTTTCTTCTGTCATACTTGCGCCTTCTTTCATTCATATAAATGGGACGGCGTGATATAGATACACCTTTTCTGCCATATCTGAAGTATACACCAGTCTTCTATTGATGTAAATAGAAATATTACGCAAACAGGGTTCAGGGGGCGATTGCAGATGGTATGACTCTGCAAGTGCTAAAACGATGATCCATCTTAACACAATCTTTAGCGAATATCTGTTTATCCTGTCTTATCAGAGTTCGTGAAGCCTTGAAAACATTAGGTTTTTCGGACTTTATCTTTTATCAGCGTTCGTCTTGATTCGTACAATTTTGGACAAAATTTGGACAAATGAATCAGGTGGTGAGATTCACCATGTGGCAATCGGAAACCTTATTTTTATAATAATCCTGCAAGAGATTTTGAAAAAGCGAAAGCACTCAATATCATTACGGTATCGGGTGCTTTTTTCGCGTCCCCCTGCCTCACACTGCTGTGGAATGGTATGGTTTTGATAAGGTTATGCGGTCGAGGCCTGTTTCTGTTTCTTGTATTCTTCCTTTAATTCTTTTATGGCATCCCAAATTCTTAAATAATACATGCTTTCTAAATCCTGCAAGCCAAAGTGTACTTGCGAGGGGTCATAGCTGACACCATTTCCAATTTTGTGAACCTGACAAGGGATTATTCCGTGTTCACCTAGTGTATACTTGAATGTGTTCTTGTCAGAATCGATATTGAATTGAAAATATCCGGCCAGAATATCCAGCAGGGAAGAGAACGAGGTCGGTTCATGTTCATCTGACAAGATCAGGTTGATGGCATCCAGCTTATCATTCTGTGTGTTGGGGAACCATTTGTTCATGCGATTTATTTTACATAAAGAATTGATGGCTTTTTCTGATAATCCCGTTTTGTCGTGGATAAACTGAATGCTTTCATTGCGCACTTTTACATCGGATATTCCGATTAAGTAATCAGCGGAGACATTAAAATAATCGGCCATTCTGCTGACCATTTCAATATCTGGTTTCCTTTCCCCTTTTTCATAATATCCTAAAGATATTCTTGAAATCCCTAAATCGTCAGCTATGGTTTGCAAGGTTTTTTCTCCACGCAATTCTTTTAGCCGTTTCGGGAAAATATCCATTACGTTTGTGACATTTTTCATGAAAGCATACCTCTAATGTTCATATTTGTTACATTGCCGAATTTATAGTAACAAATGTGTTGAAACTTGTCAAGTGTTGTAGTACAATTAAGGCATGAAGATAAGCGCTTAACTTCAAAAATCGACTTGCTTTATGATGGCAAGCCGTTAACCATCAAAAACTAATGGAAGGAGAATAATTCTATGCGTTTGGCAAATTTTAAAGCAGATCAGATCGATCAAAATTCCCTCAATCAGATTAATTTAAAAATCGATTCCGCATGCATCCGCTATTCACGCGGGCGAAACTCCATGATGGCGGATGCGGCAACCGCAGGTGCGATTATCCGTCTTGGTAGGAGTGTGTTAATCAATGCGCCGAAGATGGATAAGTATTATAGTGAATTGGCTGGTGAGTGATTATGAGTTCAGCAGCTATAAGGGATGCAGCCCTGCAATATGCGAGAATGGGGTTTCGCGTTATTCCTGTTCAGGGAAAAACTCCATTTACGAAAAACGGAAGCTATGGCGGAGCTGTGGAACCGAAACAGATTATGGAATGGTGGCGCGAGAATCCTGCGGCTAATGTGGCCATTTCTACCGGGAAAATCAATAACCTTATTTGCATTGATGGGGACGTCGATGACGAAAAGGGGACAGACGGGTTAGAAGTCATTAGGAATTGGGAGATGGAACACGGGGCGTTACCAGATACGTGGTGCGACACCACAGGACGCGGCGGAAAGCATTTCCTTTATCGCACGAATGATCGCTTTCATGATTATCACTCCTGCTCCAATGCCAAAAAAGAGACCGGGGAGCCGTTGGGAGTTGATATTCGATGGGACGGCACATGCTTTGTTGCTCCACCATCCATTCATGCGAATGGGCACATGTATGAATGGGATGTGGGAGGCATCGGGGATGAAGATACGCCGATTGCTGAGGTTGATGAGCAAGTTGATGCATTTATCCGTTTTGTTTATGAGCATTGTAACAGCGGAAATAAGCAGGGCGATAGAAAAACTTTCGAATCTCCATCCGCTATACCAAATGGAACCAGGACAGAGACGCTTTTCAAGATGGTTTGTAGCTTACAGTCGAAAGGGCTTTCAGACGAAGCAATTAGGGCGGCGGTGTGTGCTGAGAATGAGCAGAAATGCGTCAAGCCATTGACTGATAAAGAACTGGAGAAAGAAGTTTTTACCGCGCTCAAGCGATATGACAAGGGAACTCTACCATGTGTTAGTATGACAGAAGGACACGGGGAGAATAATGTTTTTCCCATGCTGGCGTATACAATTAGTTATGATCGTGATGGAAATGAGAAAAGCAAAAAAATCGTCCAGTCTATCCGTAACATGGAAATTGTTCTGGACAATGATAAACGCTTTGCCGGGAAAATTGCTTTTGATGAATTTGCTCAGCAAGTGCAGTTGATGGGTGATGTCCCGTGGGGAGCAGTTCCGAATTGTCGGGCATGGGGTAATGAGGATGACTCAGCGCTTTTTTCCATTCTGCAATCGGAGTACGGTTTAAAAAATCGACAGGATTATTTTGATGCAGTTCGGAACGTTGCCGCGAGAAACCGTTTCCATCCTGTTAGGGATATGCTGGATTCATTCGTGTGTGATGGTCGAGAACATATCCGGGGACTGTTGCCAGACTACCTGGGCGCAGAGAATAGCGACTACAATTATCAGGTTATGCGGCTTTGGATGCTGGGCGCGGTTTCTCGCATATATCAGCCTGGTTGTAAATTTGATTATACATTGATCTTGGTGGGAAAACAAGGTCTCGGCAAGAGTACATTTTTGAATCTTCTCGCGTTAGATGATAACTGGTTTAGCGATAGTTTGGATTCTCTGGATGGAGACAAGGCGGCTCAGGCGCTTGCAGGTTCATGGATTATCGAACTTGCGGAGTTAAAATCCCTCGCGCGGACAGCCGGGGGAGTAGATTCTGTAAAACGGTTTTTATCAGCGAAGCAGGATAAGTATAGAATCCCTTATGAACGCAGAACGAAGACTTTTCTCCGTCAATGCGTATTCGCCGGGACGACAAACAAAACGGACTTCCTTCAGGACGAGACTGGCAATCGTAGATATTTGATTGTGGAAACAGGGGTAAACGAGCCTAGTAAAAGTATGTTTAAACCGGAGGTTATGAATGATATCCGGGCGGCATGGGCGCAAGCTGTCTCCATTTGCAAAACAGAGAAACCATCTCTCGTACTACCTGAATCATGCCGGGAACAAGCTGAACAGTTGCAGGAAGAGAGTCTTGCTGATAGCGGTGAGCGTGGCTTGATTGAGGAATATCTGCGGGACAAAACAAAGGTATGTGCTATCAAGATATGGCGGGAAGCGTTTAAGCAAGAAGGACTCCTACCGAAATGGAAGGCAGGGGAGATCAATAGCATCTTATCTCAGTTACCAGACTGGGAGAAAATGTCTACTCCCCGAGATTTCTCAGATTATGGCAAACAGCGCGGGTTCCGGAAAAAGCTACATTGTAGTTCTCAATCGGACGATGGTTTTACAATAGTTGAGAACATGGTACAAGGAGAAATCCCATTTGATTAAGACTTTGTAGCGGTTTTGTAGTGATGATTGTAGCCGTGTTTGTAGCTAGTAAAATCCCCTATTTCTCAATGTTTTTACTTTATAACTACAATAACTACAAAATATATAAAGAAAAATATTATAAAGAGAAATAGGGGGATTAGAGAGAAATAATAAAATTTTGAAACTTTTTAAAAAAGAATGTAGTTGTAGTTCTTTGTAGCGGAAAGGCATAAATAATGGACTATAAAATATTTGCGAATCGGGGGAAGGTTATCGAAAAAACAGAACTGTGCAATCTTCTCCCGTGGGAAGAGCGGACGATTGAGGAAATCGCGACGGGAATATCTGAGCGGTATCCGGGAGATTTGGTATTGATTGAAGTGACGGTATGCGATCGGAGGTGAACGAATGATACATGAACTTTTGATGGAAGGCCGGGAAAATGCGCGGACAGGCCGGGAACTTTGCAAGGTTCTGGGAATCAAACAAAGGGATTTAACTCTTGCTGTGGAACGGGAGAGAAAAGACGGGAAGCCGATATGCGCAAGTACAAGTTCCCCTGCTATGGGCTATTACCTGGCTGAGAGCCGGGCAGAAATGGAACGGTATTGCAGAAGCCTTTCTCATCGAAGGGATGAACTAGGGAAAACCCTATTAGCATGTAACAAGATGCTGGCAGATTTACCAGCGGAAGGGGAAATGGATGGGTAAATCACAGCAACGTAAAGGGCGCGGCGGGGAAATCGAACTTGCGAAAATCTTGCAATCCTGTGGTTATCCCGTCCAGCCGGGACAAGCCGTCAGCTATGGTTCAACGCCTGATCTGGTGGGGTTGCCGGGAATCCATTGTGAGGTCAAACGGGTTGAAAAGCTGAATATTTCCGCCGCGATGGAGCAGGCAGCGCGAGACGCTGAGAAATTTAAAGACGGTGTTCCTGCTGTGTTCCACCGGAGAAATCGCGAGAAATGGCTTGTTACTATGAGGTTGAATGATTGGTTGAAAATGTACGGAGAGCAGATGAGATGATGGATGAGTATAAAAGAGAATTGAACAATATCTATAGTGTGAATCGAGAAACTGCGGCTATGCTGATGGTTTGCAAGCGGCTTGATCGAGTTGCTGAAAATCTTGAAAAGCTGACTTTTCAGGTGGAGCAGTTGCAGACGGAAATCAGGCATTTACCAAAACCGTAAGATTGAGAGGGAAATCCCGCCGCTGTAGTAGGATGGCAAGGCGGCGGGAGTCCAGGAAATGACCGTTTATCCAAATTATAAAGGAAGGACGGTCAAAATGCAATGCGCACAAGATACAAGCGACTTTCGGATTATGGGATTCCAGACGTTGAGATCAGAGGACTTTATGATCTTTGCCGGAATCTGGACGATTGTGAGCGGGAATTGCTCCATGTTGCGGCGATAGACTCCTGCCCGGTCGGGATTGTCAGTTATGTGGAGCAGAGCCTTATTGATGGAGTCAGCTATGATGCGATGTCGAAACGCGGTGAATGGATACCGATTGGGCGGGATGATTTTTATGGATACCGGAGAAAAGCGCTGGCGGTGTTTTATTGGGAGATGAAAGGAATGAAGATAAATGAAACTGAATGTTAAAAAGGTATCTCGGATTATGGATGAAAAAAGAATGAGCAACGAGGATGTCTGTTTTAAAACCGGACTTTCTGCAAAATCATTCGAATGGATTTTAGAAAATGGCTATGCCAGTATTGACGCTGTGGAAAGGATTGCGGATGTGCTTAAGGTGGATGCAAACCAGATTATCACAGATGATTTCGGTGAAAATGAGAACGTGATCGAGTTCCTGAAGGACAGCGACCGGGCGACTCTCACATTTTGCCAGGGGAGATTTATAACCCGTGTGCGGAAACTGGCTGAGAGTTATCCAGAATGTCAGATTGTGGTGGAGAACAAAAGCGGTTCGGTTGTTGCACATATCCCGACAAGCTGGATTAAGGTTAATCCTCCGAAACGGTACACAGCGGAGCAGAGAGCAAAGATGGGCGAGAGACTTAACAGAAATGCTTGAAATCGCTGTGTTGTGGGCGTGAAAAGGGGCAAATTCCGTTCCTGACAATTTCGACAAGGAAATATCCATCTGAAAAATAAAAACGGGAATTTGCTTCCAAAAGTCCACAGAGAACAGGATTTGTTTACACGATATGCGTGCGGCAAAAAACTGCTAAGGTTTTACCGAGGTAGTAAGATTTTGGTAAGGTATCGCGGAAACTGGCAGATTCAGGGATTTTATGAACACGATATGCGCGTGAGGATATGTAAGAGGAGAACGTTTTGCGGATGCACTAAAAAGGTTGATGAACTATGCATAATTCTGCGGAGGCGGAAACAAGTGGAGCAGATCGGCAGATGAAAACTTGTCAAAACCTTACATTTTGGCGTATATAGACATTGTGATATAAGCCAAGAAGAACCTAACAAAACTTAACATTTTCGCATATATAGGTGTTCTGGTAGGAGTCGAAAACATTAGAAAACCTGAGACTTTTTATTATAGCTTGAAAATGGAGCAGTCTAGGCCTGCTCCTGATTGGCGGAAAATTGCGCTGAACGCAAAATTGCGGCGAGTCATTGTAAGGTCGCGATTTACGACTTTTCGCCATTGATGGTGAGTTTTTCGGAGGTCTAATAAAAAGGGGTTTCTCCGTAATTTTTAGACAAAAGTGGAGTAGAGCGAAAAAATATTGATGTCCCCCACTGTGTATATAAAACTATTTCCCGAACAAGTCAGCATGTGTGCCTGTTCGGACAAGATAAAGGTCATTTCCTTCAACACGATAGACTAATAGCCAGTCTGGGGAAATATGGCATTCCTGGCATCCCTTATAATTTCCGCTGAGTTGATGATCTCTGTTTTGAGATGGTAACGGGGCAGGAATACGCAGTGTATTTATCACAGCGTTGATTAAAGAGAGATCATAGCCACGCTTTACACAGAGTTTATAATCCTTCTTGTATTTGGTGGATGCGTTTAAATTCAGCATAATTTAATCCTCCAGAAGTGAAGCTAGAAAATCTTCTGTGCTACCGGAAAAATGCTGTCCTGCTCCCATTTCAATCATGTTATCAACCTCTGCAATGGCTTCCAGCGTTTCGGCGTTGGGCGTTTCATCTGGAACAATCATTCCTTGCAGAAAATAAACGGCGTACAATAATTTACTTTCTGGCACTTGATCAATTAGCGTTTTTGCATAGTCTCGATTGCTCATAGTAATACTTCCTTTCTGTGGTTATGTGGGCTGGGTGTCGCGGGACATGGTCTCATTGACGGAGCGAGTAATAAATGCATTCACGCTTTCCCCGCGTGAGTCGGCATGAGCCTTTATAATAGCCTTCTGGCCTTTTGGAACTGTAATTTCTAATCGGTCATAATTATTTTTGACATATTTATGAACGGCTTTTTGTTGCGCCTTACTGGTTTTTGCTTCTTCTGGCATAATGGCACCTTCTTTCATTTTTTGGGTAAATGGGGCTGCGTGATATAAATATAACTTCTCCATCTTACCAGTATTATACATCAAAAGTATATTCACGTAAATAGAAATATTATACAAATATATTCCCGTAAATATGTTAAATATGTCAATAGACTATTCACGGGAATAGATGTATAATGTAATCAGAGTTAAGGAAAACAAAAGATCAGCCGGGAAGCCGAAAGCCCCCGAAACTTCAAGCCATATACCTGTGAGTGGACAGAGGGAAGCAATAGTCAGGAAGATGCTTGAAGGGCTGACCGGAAGGGAGAACAAAATGAGGAAGTACGATTTAAGAAAGATCATGCTGAGAGCATGGAAGAACTATCGCAAGGCAAACGGCGAGATCACATTTGCAGAAGCACTCCACAGAGCATGGTTGAGCGCAAAAGCCGAGACGGTCAACGAACAGCGGATTGAAGCGGCGAAAGCGGCGGCGGGAGTCCAGGAAGAAACCAACACCTATAGCGGATGGAAGAATTTGGGCTATGAAGTAATTCACGGTAGCAAGAGCCTGTTTGGGGCGGCGTTGATCTGGGGCAGCCGTGGAGATGGTAAAACGTATCAGGCGCGGTTCTTTGGACGGTCACAGGTTCAGGAGATCGCTACAGCATAAAGAAATAGCCCTTGCCAATGTTGGCGCATTGACAGGGGCAGCAACCGGATAACACTCACATTTAAGACCGGATAACATGATTATACCATCCGGCAGAAAGAAAAACAATGTTTGATAAGAAAAATCGATATGATGTTAATCCGACTATGGAGATGTTAGGACATCATTCAGCAGAGGCCATATTTTCAGGTGAAGCAAAAGAGGTAATGGACGTTTATCGTTCTATGGAAAGTTTTGAGGCTATTACATTAGCAATAGATATGTTGAATATGGGAATCATTCTCGGCAAACGTGCTGAACGCGCCAGAAGAAAGGCGGCGAAATCATGAAGCGAAGTGAGCAGATCGCTGCTGAAATCTGGAATGATTTACAGGATGTTCCAAAAACAGATTATCCACAGATTGAGCGGCGACTATTGGAGCAGACGGACAAGCCAATAATAAAACGGTTTGTTCAAGTGCTTTTTGACCTGAAAGAACGGCTTTAAAAGATATTCACCGAAGGTATACCTACTACTACCGCGGCCACTGTGCGTCAGTGTGGTAAATGGGAGCGGGGCAACCTGCTCCAGAAGGAGTAAATCATGACCGACAAAGAATTAAAAAGAATTGGTAAGAAATAGATCAAGCGGAAAACCTTATCTGCTCCGCGCGGCTGATCTTACAGGGCGTTGATGTTGATATCGATGATGTCCAGAATGGCGCACGGGCTTTTCTCTGCTGATTCTGTCAGAGGAAATTTTGCAGGACATTTTAAAACGTTTGGAGATCAATGGGCAATAGGTTTAAGGGAGCGGTGGTGTTGCCAGAATGGAAGCGCCTCCCCCTGTGGAAAGGAATGAGATAATATGGCAATGGATAAGAAAGGCCGGAAGCTGCCAAGAGGAATCCGTCAGCGCGGCGACACCTTCGAGGGTCGATTTATGTACCAGGGCAACAGTTATACGGTTCACGGGGCAACGATCGCGGCAACACAGAAAGCCATCACCGAAACGAAATACAAGTTGGAGCATGGCCTTTTTGTTCAGAAAACAAAGATCACATTCGGTTCATGGTTTGATACCTGGATGCAGGAATATAAAAAGAATCGGGTAAAGGCCGGGACGTTTGAAACATATCAGAGGATATACGATGCTATGTTAAAGAGCGAATTTGAGTTGCAGGAGATTGCAAACATAAGACCGGAACACATCCAGAGATTGTATAACAAGTTTGTGAAAAAAGAATATGCAATCAGTACAATAGAAATCGCTTCGATTGTTTTAAGCGGATGTCTGGAACAGGCCGTGAAAAATCATCTGATTGAGCGCAACCCGGCGAAAATGGCTGAATTACCACGGAGGAAGGGGAAGCAAATGAAAAAGAGGATGGCATTGACCAGAAAACAGCAGGCATTATTTATGGAGTATGCAAAAGACAGTTATCTGTATAACCTGTTTGCCGTGATGCTACGAACAGGACTGAGAGTTGGGGAAGCGTTGGCGTTAAAGCCTGTTGATATCGACAGAAGGAAGAATGTTTTGCATGTGCAACGGACATTGAAACATATAAGCGGCAGGGGATTTATTGAGGATACGCCCAAAACGCAAACCTCAGCACGAGACATCCCATTGACAGCGGATGTGTTGGCGTTACTGGATGCACAGCGAAAATTCTGGGGGTTCAAGGTGGAAAAAATTGATCGTTATCTGTTTTTCAACGAAAACGGGGAGCCATTGAGCCGTGATCGGGTGCAGGGGGAGATCAACCGGATTATAAAGCGAATCACAGCGGACGGTAATGAATTCCCGTACATAACAAGCCATGTTTTCCGCCATTGCTTCGCGACACGGGCGATTGAGAACGGTATGACTCCACAAGTGCTGAAAACAATTCTTGGTCACAGTTCCCTTGCGATGACAATGGACTTATACAGCCATGTTCTACCAGATACGAAGGCGGCAGAGATGGAGAAGATCGCGGATGCGTTTTGATGCTTTTATTCCCATTTTGGACAAATTTTGGACAAGATACAGGACTGACACTTGAGCCGGGGAGAAGGAAAACGCCAGAAGCCGCATAAATAAAGGGGTCAGACAAATTTTCGATTCCTGCTTCAGAAGAATCCATCTTAACACAATCTTTATATAAATAAAAATACCTTTAACCCATCTTAAATCACAGTCGCTTACAATAAAGCCAGAACATCACAGGGATGAGGGGGAGGGAAACATATGGAGCAGCTGTTGGAAATCCGGAGACGGCTGACGTCGTTTCAGATCATTCTGTCTGGCTTTGCCGGTGTCATCCTGCTTGGCACGCTCCTTCTGATGCTGCCTCTTTCATCAGCGGATGGACGGGCGGCTCCGTTCGGGGATGCACTTTTTACAGCAACATCCGCTGTCTGTGTGACCGGACTGGTTGTGCGGGATACGGCGAGTTCGTGGACGGGATTCGGGCAGGCCGTGATTCTTTGCCTGATTCAGATCGGCGGAATGGGAGTAATCACCGTGGCGGTGGTGATTACGTTGGCGTCGGGGCGCAATCTTTCACTGAAACAGCGGAGCACACTGCAGGAAGCAATCGCCGCGCCTCAGGTTGGTGGAATCGCCCGGCTGGCTGGTTTTATTCTGCGCGTGACGCTGGCTGTGGAACTGCTTGGCGCGGTGATGATGGCGCCGGTATTCTGCCGCGATTATGGCAAAAAAGGGAGCTGGCTGGCATTCTTCCATTCGGTTTCCGCGTTCTGCAATGCCGGCTTCGATCTCCTTGGAACCGACGGGAAGCCTTTTGTATCACTCACCGGATACGGTGCGGAACCAGTGGTCAATGGAGTGGTGATGGCTTTGATTATTACGGGCGGAATTGGGTTTCTGACCTGGGACGATATCAGGGTAAATGGGAGACATCTGAAGCGATACCGGATGCAGAGCAAGGTAATTCTGTCGATGACAGGGATTCTGATTCTTGCTCCATTTCTTTATTTTTATCTATGGGAATGCGCGGGAATGACGGGATGGGAGAGGGTGCTCGTTTCCCTGTTTCAGGCGGTCACGCCGCGGACGGCCGGTTTTAATACGGCTGACCTGGCAGCTTTCAGCGGTGCGGGGCAGGCAGTCGTGATTGTGCTGATGCTGATCGGCGGATCGCCGGGATCGACGGCGGGCGGGATGAAAACGACGACGCTGGCGGTGTTGTGTTCGAGTGCGGTTTCTGTCTTTCGGCGGCGGGATGAGGCACATCTGTTTCGTCGGCGTCTGGAAATAGGGGTACTCCAAAGTGCTTCCGCGCTTCTGATGATGTATGTAACGTTGTTCCTTGTGGGAGGTCTGGTGATCAGCATGGCGGAGCAGCTTCCCATGAGTGTATGCCTGTTTGAGGCGGCTTCGGCAATCGGCACAGTGGGGCTGACTCTGGGAATCACGCCACAGCTGGGCATCGTGTCGCGGGGGGTGCTGATCGCGCTGATGTTCTGTGGCAGGGTCGGCGGTCTGACGATCCTGTATGCGGCATCACCCGGAAAGTCACAGTGTACGGCGAAACTGCCGCAGGAAAAGATCATGGTTGGATAAGCAAAGCGAGGAGGATACAGAGATGAAATCGATTTTACTGATTGGAATGGGACGATTTGGGAAACATATTGCCCGTGAGCTGGACCGGTTGGGTCACGAGGTCATGGCAGTGGATTCACAGGAGGAGCGGATCAATGAGGTCCTGCCCTATGTGACGAATGCACAGATCGGAGACAGCACCAGAGAGGACTTCCTTCGCTCTCTGGGAGTCGATCGTTTTGACGTCTGTATTGTAACGATCGGGGATCATTTCCAGAGCTCACTGGAGACGGTTTCGCTTCTGAAGGAACTGGGAGCCAGAAAGGTCGTGTCCCGCGCGGCCAGGGATGTTCAGGAAAAGTTCCTTCTGCGCAATGGCGCGGACGAAATTCTTTATCCGGAGAAGCAGATGGCAAGGTGGGCGGCGGTCCGTTACAGCTCGGATCATGTGCTGGATTATATCGAACTGGACGGCACGCATTCGATCGTGGAGATACTGGTACCGTCCCTGTGGACCGGAAAAAGCATCGGGGAACTCGATATCCGGAAAAAATATGACATCAATATCCTGGGGATAAAAGATCACAACCGCATCAACGCTTCGGTAAACCCATCGACGGTGCTTTTGCAGGGGCAGAGCGTGCTGGCGCTGGGCGAATACCGCGCGATCCGAAAGTGCTTTAAGATCAGCTGAAGCGAAAAAGAAAAGCGACTGAGCGGGAAGATGCGGTAGAAAAATTCGAATTTTGTGTTATACTGGAAGCATTCGGGAGGGTGGGGGACGGAAGATGGCGAAGACAGCAGAACAGGAGTATACGGAGAAAAGACAGCAGGGGGAGTATATCCTTGTCTGCCTGTCGTCTTCTCCGTCGAATCGTCGGCTGGTGGAGACGGCAGCCCGGATGGTGCAGGTCTTTGGCGGGACCTTCACGGCGGTTTATGTGGAGACGGCAGAGGCCGGCCAGATGTGTGAGGCGGATAAGACCCGCCTGCGGGAGAATACGGAGCTGGCAGAGCGGCTGGGTGCGGCAATCGCCACGGTATACGGAGAGGATATTTCTTTTCAGATCGCGGAGTTCGCGCGGATTTCCGGTGTGACCAAGATCGTGATCGGGCGCAGCAATATGGTACGCCGGCATTTCTGGAGCCAGCCGACGCTCACGGAACGGCTGGTTGCAGTCGTCCCGGATATTGACATTTATATCATTCCGGACGCCTCGCAGACGCAGGGCTACCGCCGCGAAAGGAGAGGATTTCTGAACCTGGAACCGCTGTCGCCCAGGGCGATCGGCATTACCCTACTTCTTCTGGCTTCGGCTACGGCGGTCGGTTCTCTGTTTTGCTGGCTTCAGTTTACCGAAGCCAATATTATCACGGTTTATATCCTGAGTGTTCTGCTGACGGCGCTGTTTACCAAGCATTTTTTCTGCAGTGTGCTGAGTTCACTGGGGAGCGTGCTGGCGTTCAATTTCTTTTTCACGGAGCCGAGACTGACGTTTCACGCCTATGAACCGGGGTATCCGGCGACGTTTGTCATCATGCTGATTGTCTCGCTGATGATCGGCAAACTGGCGGATCAGGTATACAGCAATGCCCGGCAGTCGGTGCAGGCTGCGGTGATTGCGAAGACGGAACAGCTTCGTTCCAATCTGCTGCGTGCGATATCGCATGACCTGCGCACACCGCTGACGTCCATTTCGGGCAATGCGGAGAACCTGATCATGAATCGGGAGAATCTGGACGAGGAGACGAAGACGCAGCTTTTGTCCTGCATTTACGACGATGCGGTGTGGCTGACCGGTCTGGTGGAGAATCTGCTTTCGATTACGCGGATGGAGAACGGACGAATGCAGATTACAATGTCCGTACAGCTGATTGACGATGTGCTGGAGGAGGCTGTGCGGCATATCCGTAGGAAAGGAATGGCTCATCGGATTTCAATTGAGACCGGAGGCGATCTTCTGCTGGCAAAGATTGATGCAAAGCTGATTGTGCAGGTGGTGATCAACCTGGCGGATAATGCCATCAAATATACGCCGGAGGGATCGACGATTGTTCTGCGGGCAAGGAAGGACGGCCCGATGATTGCTGTCAGCGTTGTGGATAACGGGCCCGGGATTCCGGACGAGATGAAACCGAGAGTGTTTGAAATGTTTTTTACGGGAGAGCATAAGGTCGCGGACAGCCACCGCAGTCTGGGGCTGGGCCTGAGCCTGTGCAGGACGATTGTTGAGGCGCATGGAGGGACGATTTGCCTGCGCGACAATCCTCCGCATGGCTGCGATTTTACGTTTACATTGCCGGCAAGTGAGGTGAAATTAAATGACGAAAACGGTCATACTGGTAGTTGAGGATGATGCGCCGGTGCGCAATCTGATCACAACGACGCTGGATGCGCACGATTACAAATATCTGGTGGCGGCGAATGGAAGGACGGCAATCATGGAGACCTCTTCGCACAATCCGGATATCATTCTGCTGGATCTGGGACTGCCGGATATGGACGGCGTGGAGGTAATCCGGCGTATCCGTACCTGGTCGAATGTGCCGATTATTGTAATCAGTGCGCGGAGTGAGAGTACCGACAAGATCGAGGCGCTGGATACCGGAGCGGACGATTATCTGACAAAGCCGTTTTCGGTGGAGGAGCTGCTGGCGAGACTGCGTGTAACCAGGAGACGGCTTGCCGTCATGCAGACGGGAAACGCGAGTCCGGTATTTATGAACGGCAGCCTGAAGCTGGATTATGCGGCGGGACGTGTCTGGATGGGGGAGAACGAACTCCATCTGACACCCATTGAATACAAGCTCCTCTGCATTCTGTCGCAGAACGTGGGCAAGGTTCTGACGCACACCTATATCACACAGAAGATCTGGGGCAGCAGCTGGGAGAATGACGTTGCCTCCCTGCGTGTATTTATGGCGACGCTGCGCAAAAAGCTGACCGTTGATCCGGATATGCCGACGTTAATTCAGACGCACATCGGGGTCGGATATCAGATGCTTCGGGTGGATTGATGGAACGTTTCGATGAGAAAGGATGAATCGCGATGACGAAACACATATTGATTCTGAATACAGGCGGCACCCTGTCTTCAAAGAAAAGCGAGCGCGGCCTGGTGCCGGAACTGGGAAAGGATGATATTCTGAAAGATCTGGAGTGGGTTGCCAGGGACTGCCGGATCGATTATGAGGAAATGTATTCGCTGGACAGCGCCAACATCGTGCCGGAGGACTGGAAACAGATAGCCCTGCGAATCGGTGACGTTTATAACGATTACGATGGAATTGTCATCATTCACGGGACCGACACGATGGCCTATACAGCGTCCATGCTGACCTGGATGCTGTGTAACATTCCGATTCCGGTTGTGCTCACCGGGAGCCAGCTTTCGATCATGGATCCGGTGGCGGATGCGATGGAGAACTGCCGGCTTGCGATCCATATGGCGGCAGCCGGGCATCCCGGCGTTTTTGTTGCGTTTAACCGTAAGATCATCCTTGGCTGCCGTGCGTCGAAGGTGCGGACGATGAGTTTTGACGCGTTTGAGAGCATCAATTACCCGTATATCGCGACCGTGGATTCCCGTGGGCTGCGGGTGGCGGAGGATAAGATTCCGCCGATTGGCGGAAAGTTCCGGGTGAATGTGAATTATTCGGATCAGGTATTCCTGTTGAAGCTGTTTCCGGGATTGCGGCCGGATATTTTCGAAGCGCTGTACGAAATGGGTTATCAGGGAGTCGTGATCGAAGCGTTTGGACTGGGCGGTCTGCCTTCCCGTGAACGGGACCTGATTCAGGCGATCGCGGCCGTGATCGAAAAAGGAATGCTTGTTCTGGTGGGGACGCAGTGCCGCTACGATGGCAGCGACATGTCGGTGTACGAAACCGGACGCAAGGGGCTGGCGTGCGGCGTGCTGCAGATGCGGGAGATGACGACGGAGGCCGCGGTGACAAAGTTAATGTGGGCGCTGGGGCAGACGACGGACCGGGACCGGATTGAGGAAATTCTTTCTTCGCGCAGACCTTAGAAGAACCGTGTGGAAATGCGGATGGAGATTCCATGTCTGCCGTCCGGAAACGAACGTGGCAGATGGAAAGTGGGAAATGATTCGGGGATGGAAAGGACGGATACAAAGGTGAAAAAGAAAGTGGCGTTGGTGACCGGGGCTTCCAGGGGAATCGGAAGGGCAATCGCGCTCCGGTTTGCGAAGGAAGGCTATCATCTGGTGATCAATTGTGCGCACCGGGAGGAGGAACTGCTTAAAGTACAGCAGGAGATTGTCAGGGAACGGGTCTCCTGTGTGACCGTTCTGGGTGATGTGGGAAAGATGGCAGACTGTGAGCGGATGTTCGGGATGGTAAAAGAGCAGTACGGAACGCTGGATGTGCTGGTCAATAATGCCGGCATCGATTCCATCGGTCTGCTGCAGGATATGAGTGCTTCGGACTGGGACCGTGTCATCCGCACGAACCTGACTTCGGTGTTCAACTGCTGCAGGCTGGCAATTCCGCTGATGCTGGCGGCCGGTTCGGGTCGGATCATTAATATCTCATCCGTCTGGGGGAATGTGGGCGCATCCTGCGAGGTGGCCTATTCGGCCGCAAAAGGCGGCGTGAACGCACTGACGAGGGCACTCGCGAAGGAACTGGCGCCGGGCAATATTCAGGTCAATGCCGTGGCCTGCGGAGCCATTGATACGGAGATGAACCGCTGGATGAACGAGGAGGAGCGAAGCCAGCTCGTGGACGAGATTCCGGTCGGGCGACTGGGAACCGCCGGGGAGGTGGCAGATTTTGTCTATCATCTGGGCTGCCAGGGAGCCTATCTGACCGGGCAGGTGATCCGGTTGGACGGGGGATGGATATAAGGAGTGTCAGCGGTCGCTCCCGTCAGTATTTGCGGATGGAATCGCCGGAATCATCGGTATTTTCAATCCGGCGAATGGTCACATAATAGCTGTAGCGGTTGTTTGCCTGAATCAGCACGCGGTCTCCGACTTTGTGGTGCAGGATGGCTTTGCCGAGAGGAGATTCCGTGCTGATCATGTTGTTCATGGAATTGCCACGGATACTGGTGACCAACTTGTAGGTCTCTTCCTCCTCGTCATCCTCCATGTAGAGGGTTACGGTGTTGTTGATGCCCACTTCGTCTTCTCTGGATTCATCGGAAATGATGATTGCGTTCTTGAGCATGTTTTCCAGATAGCGGATGCGGCTTTCGTTCTGGTTCTTTTCCCGCTTCGCTGCGTAATATTCAAAGTTTTCGCTCAGATCGCCCTGGGCGCGCGCTTCCCTGACGGCGCCGATTAACTCCGGGCGGAGAACCAGCTTGCGGTGTTCGATCTCATCCTGAATTCTCTGTGCGTCATTTCTGGTCAGTTTCTCTCTCATTTTTCCTGTGGTCCTTATTTCTAACGGTTGTTCTTGACGGGTTGCGTTTTTCATTATACCAGACGATGTCAAATTTTACAATTCGATTACAATTTTTGAAAGGCTATGTATCTTTGGAAAAAGTTATGCTATACTGAATTGCAAACCGCCGTACGTGTTCCGGCAGGGGCTTGAATCAGGATGAGAGAGTTTGAAAAGCACAAAGGGGAATCTGGATGGGAAAGATCAGAAAACTGTTATTTGTCGGCTGTATGTGTGCGGCGATGTCCGTAACGATGACAGCCTATGCTGATGTGACGCAGTCGCCGCATACGGTCGCGTTGGTTGCGGCGCAGTCGGATTATGAGAACATAGCTGTGTCTCAGGTGACGGATTATGTCAACGTCAGAGAGGCGGCGACAACCGACAGTGCGATTGTCGGTAAAGTATATAACAATTGCGCGGCGACGATTCTGGAAACCGTGGAAGGGGAGGATGGCAGCTGGTATCGGATTCAGTCGGGCAGTGTGAACGGATATATTAAGGCGCAGTATTTTATTACCGGCGAGGAAGCAGAGAAGCTGGCTCAGACCATCCGCCGTGAATTTGTAACGATTAATGTGGACAGCCTGCGGCTGCGGGAAGAACCGAACCTGGAAAGCAATACCCTGACGCTGCTGTCGAAGGACGCGGAGTATGTGGTGATTGGAGATGAAGGCGATTTCTATCAGGTAGAGATCGATACGGATCTGGTCGGTTACATTGCCAAGCAGTACAGCACCGCACGGGTGGAGTTTGACCAGGCAGTTTCGCTGGAGGAAGAAGAGCAGCAGCTGGCGGAAGAGGCGCAGAGAAAGCAGGATGCACAGAACGCGATTGCCGCACTCGAACAGGCGATCGTGGAGTCCCCGGGAGGTTCTCCGCTTAGCGGTCTGATTATTGAGGCGAATCCGGAAGAGGCTCATGATTCCTATGTCAGTGGCGCAGATCAGGCGAAGGAGCAGGAGGATACCAGGGAGTCCGCTTCGACACAGACCGGGGTACCGGCGGGTGCCGAGACTCAGGTGGCTGACAGCGGTTCGTCCGGCAGTTCATCGACCATATCCGCAGGGCCGGGCGGCGCGGCGGCGACGACGGTTTCGACGGCGGTGGTTTCGGCAACCAGGACGGCGATCGTGGCATATGCGAAACAGTTCCTTGGTAATCCGTATGTGTATGGCGGCACCAGTCTGGTGACGGGCGCAGACTGTTCTGGATTCACGCAGGCGATTTTTGCGCATTTCGGCATCACGACGGGGCGCAGTTCCCGCGATCAGGCGAACAACTGCCGGACGATTTCCGTGTCGGATATCCAGCCGGGCGACCTGCTGTTCTACGGGAGTGACAGCTATATCAATCATGTGGCGATTTACATAGGAGGCGGACAGGTTATCCACTCCAGCAATGAGCGGACAGGCGTAATTATCTCTCCGTACAATTATCGTACTCCCACGAAGGCGGGGACATTCCTGAACGGGACGTAATGCGATCGAATGGCGGACAGCCATGATCAGACGGAATCAGTTTGGAAAGGAGGAGGCCGCCGGATGGAGGCGAAGAGACAGTATTACGGGCTGGACGTGGTAAAATTTATTCTGGCGCTTCTGATTGCGGGGCGTCATATGGTTCAGGTATTTTACGCGGCGGAGAGTCCGTGGAGACTGTACATCAACTACTGGCTTTCCAACCTGGGTGTGCCGGTGTTCTTTACAGCGGCCGGGTTTCTGCTTTTCCGGAAGGTGACGAAACCGGACGGCGGCGGACGCACGGTTGCCCGGTATTGCTGGCGGATTTTTAAACTGTATGTGCTCTGGTGCGTGATTTACTGGCCGATTGATATTTATAACTGGTATCATGGGACGGCGACGGTTGCGGAGACGGTGAAATTTTATATCTGGTCATTTTTCTGTTCGAGCACCATTGCGCAGCTGTGGTATCTGCCCGCGTTGATTGAGGCGTGCGCGATCGTCTGGTTCTGCTGGCGGCTATTTCGGCGGCGGATTTTACCGGTGCTTGCCGTAACGGGGATTCTGTTTCTCATGGGGTGTATCGGGGACAACTGGTACTTCACGCAGTTTCTGCCGCTCCGGCTGCAACAGCTGATCTACAGTTATGGACAGATATTCGTGACGATGAGAAACGGTGTGTTTTATGGAAGCTTTTATGTGGCGCTGGGGCTGTTCTTTGCAAAAAAGAAATTGTGTCTGCCCTTTGCCGTTTCGGCGATCGGAAGCGTATGCTTTCTCTATGTGATGTACCGGGAGGCAAGGCATTGCGGGAATATCAATATGGTGGTGACGGCGGCGCCGACCGCATTCCTGGTGGTGGAGGCCGCATTGCAGCCGGACTGGAAGCCGCGTGCGATTTACACAAGGCTTCGGGCGATGAGCGAATGGGTATATCTGTCGCATTTTTACTTTTTCTACTTTTTTTCCTGGACGGCAAAGGATATTCCGCTGCCGCTGACGGAATTCAATATCATGTGGATCATTTTTGTGCCGATGCTTGCGTTCGCGTATCTGATGGCGCGGCTGGGGGAACGATACCGGTGGATCAACCGGCTGATATAAGAAACGAAGGACAGGGAGCAGGGGCGCCCCCAAAGCGGCGCCCCCGCGCCCCGGGCGGGGGGTGTTTATGTTTTTTGAATTAAGGGGGAATAAGTGAGGAGGGTTTTGGCAGGCGCGG
>JAJQCD010000003.1:34115-49054 GCA_021202925.1 Clostridiales bacterium
CCGGGTAGCTGCGGGCGGGGGGGGGGTCCCTACCCCGGTGCAACACCGGGCTTATATACCAAACGCCGCACCGGCCGCGGGGGCGCCGAATCGGCGGCCCCCCTGCTCCCTGTCCTCTGTATGATTCTGTTATTCGAATTCCGGTTCAATCAGTCCGTAGGTATTGCCCTTCCTCTTATAAACCACATTCACTTCTTCGGTCTCTGCATTCAGGAATACATAAAAATTGTGTCCAAGAAGTTCCATCTGTACGCAGGCTTCTTCGGGATCCATTGGCTTTACGGCAAATTTCTTCGTCTTTACAATCTCGATTTCATCGGCGGGTACGGTTTCCTCATTGATGAACAACTCGGAGAAGGAGGTGGCCGATTGTTTCTTATCAATCAGTTTATTCTTATATTTCTTCATCTGACGCTCGATCACTTCTTCTACGAGATCAATCGAGACATACATATCGCTGCTGGACTCCTCGGCGCGGATGATACTTCCTTTGACCGGAATGGTGACTTCAATCTTCTGTCTGCCTTTCTGGACGCTGAGGGTGACAATCACCTCTGTGTTGGGATTAAAATAGCGGTCCAGCTTGCCGATCTTCTCTTCAATCTGTGCCCGCAGGCGCGGTGTCACTTCGATATTTCTTCCTGTAATCGTATAACGCATAACATCAGCTCCTCTCTTTGAGATGACACTAGTATAGCATACATTTCCGAAAAATTCAACCAAGATGCCGGAATTATCCGAAAAAGATTGCTTTTTCTCTGTGCCCGAGGAGGTGAAAACAAAAAAATCAGATAATTTGAGCGACGAACAGGAAAATCAGAAATTTGCAGTTATTGTCGATAAGTTGTAAAGCTACCAGGAAACATTTGCCTTTGTCAAGCGGTTTTCTGTGTTTTTTGTCGAAAAATCAAATCTTATGACAAGTCAACAAAACATAATTTCGGTTGGAGCGTTGAAGGGGGAAGAGAGAATAACTGTGGATAATGTGGATAACTTTGTGCATAAGCCATTTTGGGCGTCGAAACAGTGTGGACAAGTCTTTTGCAGAAAATGTGGATTGTGTGGATAATCCAACGAACGAACAGACATTTTGTGCAATTTGCCATGTTTACCATAATTTCACACTTATGTTAAGCCTGGAGTTACCAGACAATTTAAGCGGAGTTGTATCACAAACAGAAAGTTAATTTTTTATGAATAAGGAACGGGAGAACTTGAATAAATCGAGGGTTAGTGCTACAATGTCTAGGATTGACTGAAAAGTCCTGACAGGATATGCGCAAAGAAGCGCAGGGAATTAAAACGAGATTAGGAGAACATGTATGAATCTCATAGAGAAGATATTTGGCACGCACAGCGACCGTGAACTGAGGATGATCAATCCGATTGTGGATCAGATCGAAGCGCTTCGTCCGAAGATGATCGAGCTGACGGATGAGGCGCTGCGGGACAATACCCGTATCTTTAAGGAACGCCTGGCGAACGGTGAGACTCTGGACGATATTCTTCCGGAGGCATTTGCTACGGTGAGAGAAGCGGCCAGACGTACAGTGGGCATGGAGCATTTCCGTGTGCAGCTGATCGGTGGGGTCGTTCTGCATCAGGGGCGTATCGCGGAGATGAAGACCGGTGAAGGTAAGACCCTGGTTTCTACCTGCCCGGCCTATCTGAATGCGTTGACTGGGAGAGGCGTGCACATCGTCACGGTCAACGATTACCTGGCAAAGCGTGACGCGGAATGGATGGGAAAGATTCACGAGTTCCTGGGACTGACTGTCGGCGTTGTGCTGAATCCGATGAACAATGAGGAGCGGAAGGCGGCGTATGCCTGCGACATCACATATGTGACGAACAATGAACTTGGGTTTGATTATCTGCGTGATAACATGGCGATTTACAAGGAGCAGATGGTTCTGCGAAACCTCGATTACGCGATTATCGATGAGGTTGACTCAGTTCTGATTGATGAGGCAAGAACGCCGCTTATTATTTCCGGACAGAGCGGTAAGTCGACGAAGCTGTATGAGGTTTGCGACATCCTGGCTCATCAGCTGGAGCGCGGAGAAGCGTCCGGGGAGTTTTCCAAGATGAACGCCATCATGGGCGAAGAGATTGAGGAGACCGGCGATTTCATTGTCAATGAGAAGGATAAGGTCGTCAGCCTGACGGAAGACGGCATCCGTAAGGTCGAGGATTTCTTCCATATTGAGAATCTGGCGGATCCGGAGAACCTGGAGATCCAGCACAACATCATCCTCGCTCTTCGTGCGAACAACCTGATGTTCCGGGACAAGGACTATGTGGTAAAGGACGACGAGGTCCTGATTGTTGATGAATTTACGGGACGAATTATGCCGGGACGCCGGTATTCGGATGGCCTCCATCAGGCGATTGAGGCGAAGGAACATGTGAATGTCAAGAGAGAGAGCAAGACGCTGGCGACGATCACGTTCCAGAATTTCTTTAACAAGTTCAGCAAGAAGGCCGGTATGACCGGTACGGCTCTGACGGAGGAGAAGGAATTCCGCAGCACCTATGGCATGGATGCGATTGCGATTCCGACCAATCGTCCGGTGATCCGCGTGGATCATGAGGATGCCGTATACAAGACGAAGAAAGAGAAATACGAGGCGGTTATCAATGAGATCGTGGAGACCCATGAGAAGGGACAGCCGGTGCTGGTTGGTACGATCACGATCGAGGTATCCGAACTGTTGAGCAAGATGCTGAGCAAACGAGGCGTTCCGCATAAGGTTCTGAATGCGAAGTTCCATGAACTGGAAGCGGAGATTGTAGCGGATGCGGGTATTCACGGCGCGGTTACGATTGCGACCAACATGGCCGGCCGTGGTACGGATATCAAGCTGGATGAGGAAGCCAAGGCGCTGGGCGGCCTGAAGGTGATCGGCACGGAGCGCCATGAGGCGCGCCGTATCGATAACCAGCTTCGTGGCCGTTCCGGAAGACAGGGAGATCCGGGGGAATCCCGTTTCTATATTGCGCTGGAGGATGACCTGATGCGTCTGTTCGGTTCCGAACGTCTGATGGCGATGTTTGAAGCGCTGGGCGTGCCGGAAGGAGAACAGATCGAGCATAAGATGCTTTCCAATGCGATTGAGAAGGCTCAGATGAAGATCGAGACCAATAACTTCGGTATCCGTGAGAATCTGCTGAAGTATGATGAGGTCAACAATGAACAGCGCGAAATCATCTATGCGGAACGACGCAAGGTGCTGGATGGAGATAACATGCGTGATTCCGTTCTGAAGATGATTACGGACATTGTGGAAAACGCGGTGGATATGTCTGCTTCTGACGAACAGAAGCCGGAGGAATGGAACTGGGGCGAACTGAACAGCCTGTTGACGCCGATCATTCCGCTTCAGCCGGTGACTGCGGAGAACCACGATGTGAAGAACAAGGCGGAGCTGAAGCAGTGCCTGAAGGAAGAGGCCATTAAGCTTTACGAGAGCAAGGAAGCCGAGTTCCCGGAGCAGGAGCAGATCCGTGAGATTGAGCGAGTGGTTCTGCTGAAGGTAGTCGACAACAAATGGATGAATCACATTGACGATATGGATCAGCTGCGCGAGGGCGTGGGTCTGCAGGCGTTTGGACAGAGAGACCCGGTTGTCGAGTATAAGATGAGCGCTTTCGAGATGTTTGAAGCGATGATGGCGGCGATCAAGGAGGATACGGTTCGTATTCTGTTCCATATTCGCGTGGAGCAGAAGGTGGAACGCGAGCCGGCGGCGAAGGTGACCGGCACGAACAAGGACACCACCACGGTGCAACAGCCGAAGGTTCGCAAGGTTCAGAAGATTTACCCGAACGATCCGTGTCCGTGCGGGAGCGGGAAGAAATTCAAGCAGTGTCATGGCCGCAAGCCGGTATAGACGCTGTCGGAGAAACTGTTGAGAGAATGTTCAGAAAAGAAAGAGGGTGACACGATGGTTGAGCTGGATCAGTTCAAGTATGAATTATCAACATTTGAGAAACCATTAGTGGAAGTGAGGGATTCACTTTGACCTGGACAACAAGGTCAGGAGAATCGATGAATTAGATAAGTCAATGGAAGAGCCGGGTTTCTGGGATGATGCGGAGAAGTCTACCAAACTTGTCCGGGAAGCGAAGAATCTAAAGGATACGGTGAAGCTGTATCGGGAACTGGAGCAGCAGTACGAAGACATTGGCGTGATGATTGAGATGGGGAATGAGGAGAACGACCCGGACGTCATCCCGGAGGTCGAGGCGATGCTGGCGGAATTTCAGGCGAGCCTGGAGAAGCTGCGCATGGAGACGCTGCTTTCCGGAGAGTATGACCGCTACAATGCGATTCTGCGACTGAATGCCGGAGCGGGAGGAACGGAATCCTGCGATTGGTGTAGCATGCTGTACCGGATGTACTGCCGATGGGCAGACAAGATGGGATTCAAGACAGAGACACTGGATTTTCTGGATGGCGATGAAGCGGGAATCAAGTCGGTGACGATTCAGATTAACGGCGAGAATGTATTCGGATATCTGAAATCGGAGCGCGGCGTGCATCGTCTGGTGCGTATTTCTCCGTTTAATGCGGCGGGCAAGCGGCAGACCTCATTTGTGTCGTGTGATGTGATGCCGGATATTGAGGAAGATCTGGATGTGGATATCAATCCGGATGATTTGCGGATCGATACGTATCGTTCCAGCGGCGCCGGTGGTCAGCATATTAACAAGACTTCTTCCGCGATCCGGATTACTCATATTCCGACGGGAATCGTGGTTCAGTGCCAGAATGAACGTTCCCAGTTCCAGAATAAGGACAAGGCGATGCAGATGCTGAAGGCAAAGCTGTATATGCTGAAGCAGCAGGAGAACGCGGAGAAGCTTTCCGATATCCGTGGCGACGTCAAGGAGATTGGCTGGGGCAATCAGATCCGTTCCTATGTTTTACAGCCCTACACGATGGTGAAGGATTTGCGCACAGGCGAGGAGACAGGAAATGTGTCGGCGGTACTTGACGGGGACCTGGATCCGTTTATCAGCGCGTACTTAAGATGGCTGAGTCTGGGCTGCCCGGATCGCAGGACTTCTTCGGAGGATTGAGCGTAATTGACTGAATGGACAGAACAGGATGGAAAGTGCTTGCATCCTGTTCTTTTTTGTGTTAATATCTTCGACGTGAGAACAAATGTATTTGATGTGCGCACAATCTGAACCGACGGATCGGAGGTGTGAACGGATGGCGGAGGATAAGAGCAAATATTTTGTGGTAAAGCAGAAGGCTGTCCCTGAGGTCCTTCTGAAGGTGGTGGATGCGAAAAAGCTTCTGGAATCCGAGAAGGCTGTGACCGTGCAGGAAGCAGCAGACCGGGTGGGGATCAGCCGGAGTTCCTTTTATAAGTATAAGGACGATATTTTTCCTTTCTATGACAATACGAAGGGAAAGACGGTGACCTTTGTCGTGCAGATGGACGATCAGCCGGGGATTCTGTCGGATCTGCTTCACATTGTGGCTGATTACAAAGCGAATATACTGACGATTCATCAAAGCATCCCGGTGAATGGAGTGGCAACCCTGACGCTTTCTGTAGAGGTGATGTCGGATACGGGAAATGTATCGAGGATGGTGGAAGAGATTGAAGAACAGGAAGGGGTCCACTATGTAAAAATCCTGGCGCGGGAGTAAGGACTGCCGGGAAGCGTACGTGTGGCTCGCGCAAGGCTGCATGGAATGGAAGCGGACGAAGGCGGAATCGCCGATCTGGTTCACTGTGCCGGAAAAGACGGAATGGTCCGGCGAAGGAATAGTATGAGAGAGAGGGCGAAGAGATGGTACAGGTAGCAATCATGGGATATGGCACGATTGGTTCCGGAGTGGCAGAGATTCTGGAGAAAAACAGGGATGCTGTGGCGGCCGCTGTGGGGGAAGAGGTGGTTCTGAAATATGTTCTGGATCTGCGGGAATTCCCGGGGAGTCCGGTGGAGGATAAGCTGATCCATGAGTTCCATATCATAGAGGAGGATCCGGAGATCGACGTGGTTGTGGAGACGATGGGCGGCCTGAATCCGTCGTATCCGTTTGTCAAGGCGAGCCTGCTGGCGGGGAAACATGTGGCGACGTCGAACAAAGCGCTGGTGGCGGCTTACGGAACAGAACTCCTTGCCATTGCCAGGGAGAAGGGTGTGAACTTTTTCTTCGAAGCGAGCGTTGGAGGGGGGATTCCCATTATCCGGCCGCTTTACCGTTGCCTGTCCGGAGAGAAGATCGAGGAAATCACCGGTATTCTGAATGGTACGACAAATTATATCCTGACGAAGATGGATCAGGAGGGAGCATCTTTTGAGGATGCCTTGAAGGAGGCACAGGAACTCGGATATGCCGAACGCAATCCGGAGGCTGACATCGAGGGATACGATTCCTGCCGCAAGATCGCGATTCTGACGGCGATGGCGACCGGGCACGAGGTCAATTTTGAGGATATTTACACGGAGGGAATTACAAAGATCACGGATGTGGATTTTCAGTATGCGGAGAGGCTGGGAGCTTCGATTAAACTGTTTGGCTCCAGCCGGATGAGCGGCGATGAAGTCCATGCCTGGGTTGCGCCGGTGATGATTGGCAGAAGCCATCCGCTCTACGCGGTCAGCGATGTTTTTAACGGCATTCTGGTGAAAGGCAATATGCTGGGAGTCAGTATGTTCTATGGAAGCGGCGCAGGCAAGCTGCCGACGGCAAGCGCAGTGGTCGCGGACATCATCGAGGCAGTGCAGAATAAGCATGCAAACGTGAAAATCGGCTGGGATGAGAAGCGGCTTGCGATTGCGGATATGGGAAGCGCTTCCTGGCGGTATTTTGTGAGAATTGCGGGAGACAAAGAGCAGAAAGAAAAGGCGGAAAATATATTCGGACATGTGGAAATGATGGATACTGGCGATGCGGAAGAATTCGCGATCCTGACGGATGAGATGAGGGAGACCGACTTCCAGAAAAGGGCAGCAGCCTTCGGTGAAGACAGGATCCGGCAGAGAATCCGGGCGGAGCTGTAGGAAAAGAACCGGAAATCCGGGAATTGGGAACAGGAAGTGGGAGGGAGCATGAATCCAAATCGTGCTCCTTCCATTCTGTCAGGAAAGATGAGGACAAGATGGATATTATCAGAGTTCTGCAGGAGGAACTGCAGATTGGTTATAAACAGGCAGAGGCGGCGGTGAACCTGATCGATGAGGGCAATACGATTCCGTTTATTGCACGTTACCGGAAGGAAGCAACGGGGTCGTTGAACGATGAGGTGCTTCGAAACCTGGATGAGCGCCTGCGTTATCTGCGTGGGCTGGAAGAAAAGAAGGAGCAGGTGATCGGTTCGATCAGCGAGCAGGGAAAGCTGACGCCGGAGCTGGAGAGACAGATTCGCGAGGCGATGACGATGGTGGCGGTGGATGATTTATACCGACCCTATCGGCCAAAGCGGCGGACCCGTGCGATGATTGCAAAAGAGCGGGGACTGGAGCCGCTTGCTGAACGGATTCTGGCTCAGGAGACGAGAGAACCGGTGGAACAGGCGGCGGAAGCATTTGTCTCGGAAGAGAAGGAAGTGCCGACTGCAGCGGACGCGATCGCCGGAGCGAAGGATATCATCGCGGAGCGAATTTCCGACGACGCGGATATCCGGACTTATATACGGAATGTGACCATGCAGGAAGGTGTGATTTCTTCGGAGGCGAAGGATGAGAAGGCCGAATCGGTTTATGAAATGTATTATCACTATGAGGAACCGGTGGGCAGGTGTGCCGGGCATCGGGTTCTGGCTCTGAACCGGGGAGAGAAAGAGAAGATTCTGTCGGTTCGGGTTGGAGCGCCGGAAGAGCGGATCCTGCGTTATCTGAAGAAACGGACGGTTACGAAGAATAATCCATATACAACGCCGCTTCTGGAGGAGGCGGCGCAGGACAGCTACAGCCGCCTGATCGCTCCGGCAATTGAGCGCGAGGTGAGAAACAGCCTGACGGAGGCGGCGGAAGCAGGCGCAATCCGGGTGTTTGGCAGGAACCTGGAGCAGCTTCTGATGCAGCCGCCGATCACCGGTCAGGTTGTGTTGGGGTGGGATCCGGCTTTCCGGACCGGGTGTAAGCTGGCAGTGGTCGATGCGACCGGGAAAGTGCTGGATACAACGGTGATTTATCCGACCGCACCTCAGAATAAGGTGAAAGAGGCGGAAGCAGTTTTGCGGAAACTGATCTCCCGTTATCACATAACCCTGATTTCCGTGGGCAATGGAACGGCGTCAAGAGAGTCGGAACAGGTGATTGTTGATTTCCTGAAGACAATACCGGAGCGTGTGCAATATGTGATTGTCAGTGAGGCGGGTGCCTCGGTGTATTCGGCGAGTAAGCTGGCGACGGAGGAATTCCCGAATTTTGACGTGGGGCAGAGAAGCGCGGCGTCCATCGCACGACGTCTTCAGGATCCGCTGGCAGAGCTGGTAAAGATTGATCCCAAGTCGATTGGCGTGGGGCAGTACCAGCATGATATGAACCAGAAGAATCTGAGCGAAGCGCTTCAGGGCGTCGTGGAGGATTGCGTGAACCGTGTGGGTGTGGATCTGAATACGGCGTCGGCTTCGCTTCTGGAATACATTTCCGGCATCAGTAAGACGGTGGCGAAAAATATTGTTGCTTACCGTGAGGAAAACGGCGCGTTTACGAATCGAAAACAGCTTTTGAAGGTGGCAAAGCTGGGACCGAAAGCCTACGAGCAATGCGCGGGCTTTATGCGTATTACCGGCGGAGACAATCCGCTTGACGCGACCTGTGTGCATCCGGAGAGTTACAAAGCGGCCGGAGAATTGCTTGCGAAGCTGGGATATCAGCCGTCGGATATTGCGCATGGCGGTCTGCAGGGGCTTGGAAAAAAGATTCCGGATTACGGGAAACTGGCGGCGGAGCTGGAAATTGGTGAACCGACGCTGCGGGATATTGTGGCCGAGTTTGAAAAGCCGGCCAGGGATCCCCGTGACGAGATGCCGAGGCCAATTCTGCGTACGGATGTGCTGGAGATGAAGGATCTGAAGCCGGGTATGGTATTAAAGGGAACGGTGCGCAACGTCATTGATTTTGGCGTGTTTGTGGATATTGGCGTCCACCAGGACAGGCTGGTTCATATTTCCCAGATCACGAACCGCTTTATTAAACATCCGCTGGAAGCGGTGAGCGTTGGCGATATCGTTGATGTGAAGGTACTGGAAGTCGATGCGGCCAAAAAAAGGATTTCACTTACCATGAAACTGGAAGAGGAGACGTCGAAGGCGGGAAGCCGACGCACGGAGCGTCCGGAACGGGGAAGCAGGAAGCCGGACGCCGGACGTGCCCGGAAGGAAAACGGCCAGGGACGGACGCGCACAAGACAGCCGGATGACGGTTCGGGACTGGATCTTTCGGCACTGAAGGGAATGGCGCATGTCCGTGAAGATCGTGGAAACCGAACCATGAATTCTGTCGGGAGGGCGAAAAAACGCCACGAAATATAAGAGAGGAAGCAGACGGGATGGAGCAGGTGACAAACAGCCCGGAAGAGACGCGGGAACTGGGCAGAAAGCTGGGTGCGCAGGCGAGACCCGGGCAGGTATACTGTCTGGACGGAGATCTGGGGGTAGGTAAGACCGTGCTGGCGCAAGGGTTTGCGGAGGGCCTCGGTATTGAGGAACCGGTAAACAGCCCGACCTTTACGATTCTCCAGCAGTATGAGGATGGCCGTTTTCCGTTGTATCATTTTGATGTGTATCGGATCGGGGATGTCAGCGAAATGGATGAGATTGGGTATGAGGATTGCTTTTACGGAGACGGCGTCTGCCTGATTGAGTGGGCGCAGCAGATCACGGAAATATTGCCGGACGATGCCATTCATATCTACATCGGGAAGGAACTGGAACATGGCTTTGACTGCCGAAGAATCAGGGTGGAGGGACTGGAATGAAGATCCTGGGAATTGAAAGCTCATCTATGGTGGCGTCCGTTGCAGTGGTAACGGATGATGTGGTGACGGCGGAATACACGGTCAATTTTAAAAGGACGCATTCCCAGACCCTGCTTCCAATGATTGATACGGTCGCGCAGATGCTGGAACTGGACTGGAAGGATGTGGATGCGATTGCGGTTTCCGGAGGACCCGGATCCTTTACCGGGCTTCGGATCGGGTCGGCGACGGCAAAGGGGCTGGGGCTGGCATGGAACAAGCCGTTGATTCATGTACCGACGCTGGATGCCATGGCATACAATCTGTATGGTGCGTCCGGGCTGATTTGTCCGCTTATGGATGCGAGGAGAAATCAGGTTTATACGGGACTGTATCATTTTCAACGGGAATTTGAGATTGTAAAGAAGTCGTGCGCAATGGATATTCACGATTTGATTACAGAGTTGAATGCCCGGGCAGAGACGGTGGTTTTTCTGGGCGATGGCGTTCCGGTCAGCGCATTGGCAATCGGTCAGGAACTGACTGTGCCGTATTCCTTTGCACCGGCTCATGTAAACCGTCAGCGTGGAGCCAGTGTGGCGGCGCTTGGCGCGGTATATTTTGCTGAGGGAAAGACAGAGACGGCAGAGGAACACGCGCCGGATTACCTGAGAAAATCCCAGGCGGAGCGGGAGTTAGATGAGGCAAAGCGTCAGGGAAAGACCGGTGAACTGGCGGCGGGACATGCCGTGGAGATGAAAGAATGAACGCGCCCGGCGACGCGTGGATCCGTCGGATGACAGAAAACGATCTGGAAGCGGTTGCAGAGATGGAAGCCTGCTGCTTTTCCGAGCCGTGGTCGTATGGCCTTCTCGAAGCGGGAATACACAGCCCGTATGATGTCTATTATGTATTTGAACAGGAGGGACGGATCCTGGGATATTGTAACCTGCGCGTGCTGGCAGGAGAAGGAGAAGTGCAGCGGATTGCAGTCTGGCCTTCTTTCCGCCGACGTGGTGTCGGGAAACGGCTGATGGACGCGATGATGAATTTCGCGTTTGGAAACCAGGTATCCGTGCTCAGCCTGGAGGTGCGGGAAAGCAATGAGGCTGCCCGGCGGCTGTATGAGAGGTATGGCTTTGTGGCCGAAGCGGTACGGAAGCAATATTATCACAACCCGGCGGAAGACGCCGTGATCATGTGGAGACGCGGATAGTGGCAGCGGTTCCGGAAATCCAGGCAGAAGAAGCGGCCAGGGCATTGACAGTGATTCCCACTTAAAATTGAGAAAGTTTGCGTATATAATGTAGGGGTAACCGCAGGGGCGGGGACCCCTTTGCTGCATTCTCCGGCCGAACGTTGGCCGACGGTCAGGGAATGTCGGGAGCGGGCGGAATCTGAAAAAGGTCAGGAAAGGCGAGGATAAGGATGAGAAGATACAAAAGCGATGGCACGTTGGAGGCTGTGATCTGCAACAAATGTGGCAAAAAACTGGTGGTAGAAGGAGGAATTTTGCGGGAAGGGGCTTTCTGCGCGGATTACACCTGGGATTTCTTTTCTGAAAAAGATGGGGAGATACACCGCTTCGATCTGTGTGAAGACTGTTACGATTCCATGACGGCGGATTTCCTCATTGACACGGAGCGGGAGGAACAGGTTGAATTCATTTGACAGGTGTGGTATGATTGATTCCATGCTTTGGAAGTGAGGATCATTCATATATGCTGGATATTTGTTTGTTGGGAACCGGAGGGATGATGCCGCTGCCATATCGCTGGCTGACATCGATGATGGCCAGGTGCGATGGCAGCAGTCTTCTGATCGACTGCGGGGAAGGAACACAGGTGGCATTGAAGGAGAAAGGCTGGAGTCCGAAAGCGGTCGATACGATCTGCTTTACTCATTATCATGCGGATCATATCAGCGGTCTGCCTGGATTTCTGCTGACGATGGGGAATGCGGAACGGACGGAACCGGTGACGATGATCGGGCCGAAGGGACTGGAACGCGTTGTCGGTGCGCTCCGGACAATCGCGCCGGAACTGCCGTTTCCGATTCGTTACGTGGAGCTGGAAGAACAGAGGCAGCAGTTGAAGGCGGGCCCCTTTGTGGTTGACGCATATCGGGTAAATCATAATGTTATCTGTTATGGTTATGCCATTTCGATTCCCCGTACCGGCCGGTTTGACGTGGAACGTGCAAAAGCGCAGGGGGTTCCGATGAAAGTCTGGAGCCGCCTGCAGAAAGGTGAGAAGCTGACAGTGGATGACCGGACCTATACTCCGGACATGGTGCTGGGGCCGGATCGACGGGGGCTGAAAGTGGCTTACTGTACGGACACAAGACCGGTTTCCGTGATTGCCGAGTACGCACAGGATACAGACCTGTTTATCTGCGAAGGGATGTATGGAGAACCGGGGAAGGAAGCGAAGGCGAAGGAATACAGGCATATGACAATGTATGAAGCTGCGGAACTGGCCAGAAGAGCGCAGCCGAAAGAAATGTGGCTGACGCATTACAGTCCTTCGCTGACGCATCCGGAGGATTATATTGCTGATGTCCGGAAGATTTTTCCCCGTGCGAAGGCGGCGCGGGATGGATGGACCATGGAACTGACATTTGATGACGAGGCGGATTCGGACGGAAAGGACAGGGCGTAAACATGGATAGAAAAGAACAGGATGTCCGGATCCTTGCCATCGAGAGTTCCTGCGACGAGACAGCGGCAGCCGTGGTGAGGAATGGGAGAGGGGTATTGTCCAATGTGATTGCATCGCAGATTGCATTACATACGCAGTTCGGCGGAGTGGTGCCGGAGATTGCCTCCAGAAAACACATCGAGAAAATCAATCAGGTAATTACACAGGCGCTGGATGATGCGCATGTGACGCTGGAGGAAATCACTGCAATCGGCGTGACTTATGGGCCGGGGCTCATCGGTGCGCTCCTGGTGGGCGTGGCGGAGGCGAAGGCGATTGCTTATGCGGCGAAGAAACCGCTGGTGGGCGTTCACCATATCGAAGGGCATATATCGGCGAATTACATTGAGAACAGGGATCTGGAACCTCCGTTTATCTGCCTGGTTGTTTCGGGAGGACATACGCATCTGGTGGTAGTGAAGGACTACGGTGTCTTTGATATGATAGGAAGAACCAGGGACGATGCGGCCGGGGAGGCTTTTGACAAGGTTGCCCGTGCAGTCGGACTGGGGTATCCGGGAGGGCCGAAGGTGGACCGGGCGGCGCGGGAAGGCAATCCCCACGCAATTGAGTTTCCCAGGGCGAAGGTCGAGGGTTCGCCCTATGATTTCAGCTTCAGCGGACTGAAATCGGCGACATTGAATTACATTAATAAGGCAAAGATGACCGGGCAGGAGATTCCGGTGGCGGATTTGGCGGCATCCTTTCAGAATGCAGTGGTGGAAGCTCTGGTCAGCCGTGCGATTCTTGCGGCAAAAGAATATGGGTATGACCGACTAGCGATTGCCGGTGGTGTCGCGTCGAATTCGGCTTTGCGTGCAGGAATGAAGCGGGCCTGTGAGGAAGCAGGGATTCGTTTCTATTCTCCGTCGCCGATTCTCTGCACGGATAACGCGGCGATGATCGGTGCGGCGGCTTATTATGAGTATATCAGGGGGACCCGCCATGGGTGGGATCTGAATGCGGCGCCCAATCTGAAACTGGGAGAGAGATAGGATGGAAAAGGGGAAAACAGGTGTGATCATCCTTGCCGGTGGACATGGCCGCCGGATGCACAGCCGGGTACAAAAACAGTATATGCTTCTTGCCGGCCGACCGTTGATTCTTCATACGCTGGAGGCTTTTGAAAACAGTCCGGTGGATGAGATTGTTCTGGTAGTAGGTTCCGGAGAAGAGGCCTATGTAAGGAAAGAGATTCTTACGGGAAGCAGGATTTCGAAGCTGTCGGCAGTGGTTGCCGGAGGCAGGGAACGATATCATTCTGTCTATGAGGGGCTGAAGGCAATGCATGACTGTGCGTATGTCCTGATCCATGACGGAGCCAGACCCCTGGTAACGGAGCCGATGATCCGGCGTGCAATTCAGGGCGCGGTCGAGAACCAGGCCTGTGTTGTCGGCATGCCGGTTAAAGATACCATTAAAGTGGCCGATGCGCAGGGATATGCGGTTGCTACGCCGGATCGATCCCACCTGTGGCAGATTCAGACGCCCCAGGCCTTCGCTTACCGGCTGGTGCGGGAAGCGTATGACCGGATGATGGCTGACCCATCCCGACAGGTTGGTATTACCGATGATGCAATGGTAGTCGAGAATGGCAGCGATGTGAAAGTACGTCTTATCGAAGGCAGTTATGAGAATCTGAAAGTTACGACGCCGGAAGATCTGATTCTGGCAGAAGCACTTTTACAGGCACGCCGACAGAAGCGTACAAAAATGACAAATTCTGATTGACAGATGAAGTCGGCTGTACTATAATAATGTCGTTGCGCTGCTGAACCTGTGATTTATGGTCAGCGGTGTGGCGTGAGAATGAAAACGGTTTCCTTTGCAATTCTGAATGAAAAATAAAAAACCGCTTGACAGTGATATTCTCTTTTTGATATAATTCATAAGCATGTTTGAGGAGAGATATCGAAGTGGTCATAACGAGGCGGTCTTGAAAACCGTTTGTCCGCAAGGGCGCGTGGGTTCGAATCCCATTCTCTCCGCTGACAGTCCTGAGTAAGGATTGTCTGCAATTTAATATGGATTACTGATGTTCAGGCATCGGTACTTTTGCAGAAGTACCCAAGAGGCTGAAGGGACACCCCTGGAAAGGGTGCAGGTCGTTGATAGCGGCGCGAGGGTTCAAATCCCTCCTTCTGCGTGTTCAGTCGGTAGTGCGGCGTGTCGTCAGGTACGCCGCATTGTACTGACTGAGATGAGAAAATGTAAAATTTCTCGAAAAAAAGAGTTAAAAAAGTTGTTGACAAGAAAGCGACGATGTGATATAGTAAACGAGTTGCCGCTGAAAAGAGACAACGAACCGG
>JAJQCD010000007.1 GCA_021202925.1 Clostridiales bacterium
GCATTTGCAGGGAACCCTGACTATATCTTTCAGTATGGGGGTTCTGAATAGTTACCCATAAAGTAATATTCTGCGGCTCTCTGGCCAGCTGTACGCCACCGTTTTTACCGGCAGTTGCAATCAGCAGGCCGCTGTCAGATAATTCAAGAAACAGATTTCTGACGGTGATAGCATTGGCGCCGGTGCTTTCCGCCACCAGCGTACTGGTTACGCGTTTTTTCGGCGACAGAACCGCGACGAACAGCAGGGAATGAACTGCCAATGGGAAACGTTTACTGACACGCATATTACTACCTTCTTCCTCCGACATAAGTACTGAAACGAGTATAACAGATTTATCCGGAAAAATCAAATGTAGCTCTTGACATTACTTTTATGTCGCAATATAATATAGTTATTTAAACGACCCATTGAAGATAATACCTTTCTTTGATGGGTTGTTGCTTTTATGCGTGAGGCTGCGCATGGCATTTTCCGGCTGTTGCCTGATAAAGCCCGTGTAGCGGATGGGGGTTTGCGAGGGCTCTCCATCTGATTAGAAAATGGAGGCAGAGTAAAATGAAGAGCGAATACAGTCAGTTAAAAGAATATATGGATCAGAGCAGGAAGACCGTTGCTGTAACAGGCGCGGGAATTTCCTATCTTTATGGCGTGAGCAGGCTGAAACAGAGCGTCGGCAGGCTGAATGCCGGACGAATCTTCTCTTCTTCCTATGTCCGCAAACATCCGGAAGAGTTCTACAGGGTCATGAAGAATGCATTTCTGGACGCGACCTTTGTCAAGGGACCAGGTCCTGTTCATAAGCAACTGGCGGAGTTGGAAAAACAGGGGAAACTCTATGGCATTGTCACCCAGAACCTGGATTGTCTGCATACCATCGCCGACTCCCAGAATGTAATAGAATTCCAGGGAAGCTTCCGGGACAATATCTGTACGGACTGCGGAAGTCGCTATTATGATTATCAGATCTGGAAGGAAGGACACGAACCGCGCTGTGAGAAATGCGGCGCGCCGCTGATGCCGACAGGCTTCTGCAGGGATTTTAAAACCGGGGAAGAGGTTTCGCGGGAGAGTATGAGAAAAGCCATCGCTATGATTTCTGAGGCGGATCTGGTGATTGTGATCGGCACCACCGGATTCCGCAGCAATGAATACTTAAGCCGCATGAGGACTGAGACAAAACTGGTGCAGATCAATCCGTCTGAGACGCAGTTTGACCGGATTGCTGATCTGAATATCCGGGCGGACGCTGCGGAAGTATTGGACGCTGTCATACGGATGCACACAGACGCATGAGGAATGGCGGACTTAAACATCCGTGAGGCGTGCGATGACGTATTTCACAGACTGATAGAAAGGTGGAACGGGAATGCCTGATCTTAAGACAGACAGAGAATTATCCGAAGAAGAACGCATGAAGCAGATGGCCGCACAGATGCGGGCTGCGGAATACAAAGGACTTTCCGAAGAAGAAATTCAGGAAAGAGAACGGCAGAAGGAAATGCGCCGAAAAAAGAATATTGAGATACTGGAGGATACTCTGGGAATTCTGGAAAATGGGAGTTTTGAAAAAGATGGGCAGGAAATCAAATTGCAGTTTTCCCCGGAACAAATGCGGGCAATACAGGTGTTTCTGCCGGAACAGATTGATGAACTGCGGGCAGAGGATGTAGAAAGCAAGGAAAACCGGACGCAGGCAATCCCATCCTGCACATTTGGCTGTGAAAATATTGATGCACTGGTTCTCGCACAGAAAAGGTATCTGGAATTAAAAGAAAGTGGAGAATCTGACCCCAGAGTTTTAGTCCTGAATCTGGCAAGCTCCACGCATCCCGGCGGTCAGACCAGAAAGGGCGCCAGCGCACAGGAAGAAGATCTCTGCCGCAGGACATCTCTTCTGCCTTCTCTGGAGAGTGACGAAGCAAAGAACTATTATGCTTACAACAATGCGCGGAAGACACATATGGGCTCGGACGGCGTGATGATTTCTTCCTGTGTGGAGGTCATCAAGGATGCTGCCTCCGAGACACTTTCTGAGCCATTTCCGATTTCCGTTATGAGCTGCGCAGCGCCAATGATTCGCCTGGGACTGGAAGGAATGTCGCAGGAGGAGTATGAGAGGATGCTGTACCGACGCATTCAGGGAATGCTTCTGGTTGCGGCATCGCAGAATTATCGTCACCTGATTCTGGGCGCCTTCGGCTGCGGTGTGTTCGGGAATGATGCGGCTATTGTTTCCAATCTGTTTTATCGCGCAATACAGAACGTTTCCTATGATGGCAAAGGGAGCGATCAGCTGTTTGGTTCCATTGATTTTGCTGTGCTCTGCCGCCCGGGAAAGGATTACAACTACAGAGAATTCTGCAGAAATTTCTCACAGGAGGAAGGCTCCTGCACTGCCGGGAGTGTTGAATAAAATGTGGATTCGTATTTTGAAAGCCTGGCTCAAATGGCGAAAGGACTGGGACTCGTTGTGCAATCGCTGCGGGAAGTGCTGTTATGCCCGCTCTGTCTGGGCAAAGGATCGCGTGTCGATTCACTATGACAGGCCCTGTGAAAATCTGGATGAAGAAACACATCTGTGCAGAGTTTATGAAGATCGTTTCCGCAAATGTAATCATTGCGGAAAGGTGAATCTGTACACAGCGCTGTTTAACCCTACACTGCCCAATGACTGTGCGTACAGACGGACATTCCGCTTATGGGATAAAGAGTAAAACGGGAAAGCCTTGTAACGGCCGATATGGCCGGGAACCTGTAAAGAGGGATAGTATGCGGATAAAAAAGAAACACATGGTGGTTACATTTCGGACAACGACGGACGCCATGGCATTTGAGAATTTTTGCAACAAAAACCAGATTCCCGGAAGGCTGATTCCGGTGCCGGGGGAGATTTCAGCGGGCTGTGGCCTGGCATGGAAATGTCTGCCGGAGGATATGGATTTGGTCTATCTGATTCTGGAAAAAAACGGAGTTTTATGTGAACGAATAACGGAACTGTTATTATAAGGGCGTGCCTGAAAAAATTAAACTCCGGGCAAAAGAAAATGAGAAAAATTTCAAAACAGTCGATTATGCTGTGCTTGTCATGGATCTTAGCAAAATAGAGACGTTTTGTTTCTATGTGGTTTGGAACCCGTAGATGCAAAACGTCTTTTTTGCGTTGTGGCATTGCATTGTGACGACATTCTTTTGGAACGATTGACTATTCCATTTACGAAGAAAAAAATCAACGGAAGCATTGTTACGGTATTCAAAAATGAAAAATGGGTGTATGATAAAGAAGAAATTCATTTGATCGCGGAACCGATGGAGGGATGAGATTATGAAGGAATATTTGAAACTATATAGAAATCAGAGAAAAAATGACAGGTGTGATGTTGCGTTTCTGTCAGAACAGGAAGCGGAACATGTCAAAAGCTATCATGAAAGTTTTCCGCCTTACAGGGAAACTCCGCTTGTGGAACTGAGACATCTGTCTGAGAGACTTGGAGTCCGGGATTTCTTTGTCAAAGATGAATCCAGTCGTTTTGGACTGAATGCATTTAAAGTACTGGGAGGTTCTTATGCAATCGGAAAACACCTGGCAGCCGCATTGGGATTCGCTGAAGAGGATCTGTCCTATCAGACGATAACCTCGTCAGAATGCAGGGAAAAGTCGAGAAATATAACCTTTATCAGCACAACGGATGGGAACCACGGAAGAGGAGTTGCCTGGACGGCACACCAGCTTGGCTGCAATTGTATCATACATATGCCGGCGGGCTCTGCTTCTGAACGCCTGGAAAATATCCGCAGGGAGGGTGCCTGTGCGGATATTACGGCCTATAATTATGATGATTCCGTGCGTATGTCAGCCAGGGAAGCGGAAGAAAATGGATATGTCATGGTGCAGGATACGGCCTGGGAGGGCTACGAGGATATTCCGCGATGGATCATGCAGGGCTATCTGACGATGGCATATGAGGCATACCGGCAATTGCAGCGAAAAGGAATGCGCCCGACACATATTTTTGTACAGGCAGGGGTCGGTTCCCTTGCGGGTGCTGTAACGGGATTCTTTCGCAATGTTTATCCGCAGGATACGCCGGTGATTACGATTGTGGAGCCAAATGAAGCGGATTGCATTTATCGTACCGCGAGCGCGGATGACGGAGAACTTCATGCGGTAACGGGCAGGATGAAAACAATGATGGCGGGGCTGGCCTGCGGAGAGCCATGTACCATCGCCTGGCCGATCCTGTCCGCTTATGCCGATTATTTTGTATCCTGTCCCGATTATATCAGCGCGAAAGGAATGCGTGTATTATCCAGCCCGCTCGAAGAAGACGCACGGGTTGTGTCGGGAGAGAGTGGAGCCGTTGGCGTTGGTCTTGCGGCGGAAATTCTGCAGAACGAGAAGCTGGCAGAGATAAAAAAAGAACTCAGATTGGACGAAAAATCGATTATTCTTTGTTTCAGTACGGAAGGGGCGACGGATAAGAAGAATTATTATGATATTGTCTGGGACGGATTGGAGCCGAGCTGTTGACAGACAGACGGGCTGAGCGCTGTGGAAACCATGCGGAGAAAGAGAGGAAGGAAACAGATGATTCAGGTAAATGCGATAGGCGATACCTGCCCGATCCCGGTGATTAAGACCAAGAAGGCGATTGAAGGGCTGGGTGGTTCTGGCGTGGTAAAAACGCTGGTGGATAATGAGATTGCCGTTCAGAACCTGGCCAAGATGGCAAAGCAAAAGGGATACGGCGTCCAATCGGAGAAGCTTTCGGAAGGGAAGTATGAGGTGACGATGCTGGTCGGTGTGGCCGATGATGCTGCGGAATCCACAACGCAGGAGAGCGCCGCGACCGGTGAAGAATGCGGGGAGCAGACGTCATGCATGCCGGATGGCAGACGGAAGGATACCGTGGTTGTCATTTCCTCGGATCGCATGGGAGAGGGAGATGACGAACTGGGGAAGGTACTGATGAAGGGATTTATTTATGCGTTGACGGAACAGGAACAGCTGCCTCAGACGATGCTTTTCTATAATGGCGGCGCGAAGCTGACCTGCGAGGAGTCGCCGACGTTGGAAGATTTGAAATCCCTGGAGGCACAGGGCGTCGAGATCCTGATCTGTGGAACCTGTCTGAATTACTATGGGCTGACAGAGCGGCTGCAGGTGGGAAGTGTATCCAATATGTATGCGATTGCGGAAAAGCTCACACAGGCCGGACATATTATAAAGCCGTGAGCAGGAGGTGAGTGGCGGATATGCAGGAAATGTTTCAGATATTAGAGAAACGGATCAATGCGGGCGAGGACGGGATGCTGATTGCAGTCATAGAGAAGAGCGGCTCGGCTCCGCGTCAGGCGGGTGCGTACATGCTTGTCGGTCAGAACGGAAGACTGTGGGGCACCATTGGCGGAGGCAATCTTGAATATCAGGCGACCGTCCGTGGAATTAACCTGCTTCAGGAGAAGAGAAGCGAGGTCAGGGAGTATTATCTCGGAGCGGAGAAATCTGCGGAGCTGGGGATGATCTGCGGCGGAGACGTCCGGGTTTTATTTTATTACATGGACGCATCGGATGAAGATGTGCAGAATTTTGTCGAGCAGGGAAGCCTGGCCGGGAGAGAACAGGAACCGTACTGGCTGCTGCTTCCTTTGGAGGAAGGGCCTGCGGTCGTTTTAAGAGAATGCAGGGAGGCGCAGAACCGGCGGCAAATCGAGTGGAATGGACTGCCATATTATGCGGAGCGGTTTTCTGATGATGGAAAGGTCTATATTTTTGGCGGCGGGCATCTGACGCAGGAGACCGTGCCGGTGCTGAGCCATCTGGGATTCCGCTGCGTGGTGATTGATGACCGGGAGGAATTCACACAGCCGGAGCTGTTTCCCGGGGCAGAAGCCGTGTTACAGTCGGATTTCCGGAACCTTTTCTCCCTTCTTGATGTGCAGAAGGAGGATTACATTGCGGTGATGACGCGAGGGCATCTCTGTGATACGGAGGCGGAGCGGTTTGCGCTGCGGACACCAGCCTGTTATGTGGGCGTGGTGGGAAGCAGGAAAAAGACGCAGATTGTCCGCCGGAAACTGATGGAAGAGGGCTTTTCAGAGGAGGAGCTGGATCGGGTCGTCACGCCGATCGGACTGGATATTCAGGCGGAAACACCGGCGGAAATCGCAATCAGCATCGCTGCGCAGCTGATCCAGGTGCGTGCGGCAAAACAGAAGCGGTAGCCGTATCGGGCAGACGGCTTGCGGAAGAGACGGAGGATGACGGTATGATTTATCTGGATAATGCCGCAACTACATTGAAAAAACCGTCGTGTGTCATCGATGCGGTGACGCGGGCCATGACGACGATTGGAAATGCGGAGCGGGGCGCGCACGGGAGCTCCCTTGGCGCGTCCAGAATGATTTATCAGACGCGTGCGAAAATTGCGGATTTCTTCGGATGTGAGCGGGCGGATCATGTCATCTTTACGTCCAATGCAACAGAAGCCCTGAATATTGCGATCTGCGGGGCGATTCCGAATGGAGCGCATGTCATTTCGACGGATCTGGAGCACAATTCGGTGCTGCGTCCGCTTTATTATCTGGAAAGGGAACGAGACGTATCGCTTTCTTTCCTTGCGGCCGATGACAAAGGAAATGTAGAATTGGGGAATTTGGAATCATGGATTCGTCCCGGCACGAAAGCGATCGTCTGCACGCATGCGTCGAATCTGACGGGGCATGTGCTGGATCTGGAATTCATCGGCGCTATTGCCAGAAAGCATGGTCTGCTGTTCATCGTGGATGCGTCTCAGACAGCGGGAGAATTTCCAATCGATATGGAGCAAATGCAGATCGATATTCTCTGTTTTACGGGACATAAGGGACTGATGGGTCCGCAGGGGACCGGCGGCCTTTGTATCCGGCAGGGGGTGGAAATCCGGCCCTGGAAACGCGGCGGTTCCGGAATCCATTCTTACGAGAAGGATCAGCCCGAACCGTATCCCACGCGGCTGGAGGCGGAGACCCTGAATGCACACGGGATTGCCGGATTATCTGCGGCGATTGATTATATCAGGGACGTGGGCCTGGATGCAATCCGGCAGAGAGAGACGGCGCTGGCGTGCCAATTCTATGAGGCGCTTCGCGGTACGGAAGGGATTGCATTTTATGGGGATTGTGACGACCGCTCACATGCGGCGATTGTCTCGCTCAATGTCAGAGATTACGATTCTTCTTATGTGGCGGATATTCTGTCAGAGGATTATGAAATTGCGGTCCGGGCGGGCGCACACTGTGCCCCACGGATGCATCAGGCGTTGCATACGGTAAAACAGGGAGCGGTTCGCTTCAGCTTTGGATGGTTTAATACGGAAGAAGAAGTGGAGACGGCAGCAGAGGCAGTGAAAGAAATTGCTGCCGCCGATGGAGAATAGAAAAACAGCCGGCAGGCCGATGGATAAACGGTCGCGGCTGTTTTTTACGTTATAGGTTGTTATCGCTGTTACAGGGCAAAATTGGATGCCGGAACCTTCTGGTTCAGCTCTTGATAGGTTTTGATAATAAAGCCAAGCGCGATGAGGAAGGTCAGAGTGTCTGCCAGAGGGAAGGAGCAGAGCAATCCGTCCAGCCCGAACCAGATCGGCAGCAGAAGGGCGAGCCCGACGCCGAAGATCATCTCGCGGATCAGGGAAATGAGAGTAGAAGCGAAGGCTTTTCCCATGGCCTGCAGGAAGATAAAGGTTCCCTTGTTCAGGGTAGCCAGGATCATCAGGCACAGGTAAATGCGGAAGCTTTTGACGGCAAATTCCGTGTAGTAGGCGCTCTCATTGGCCGCACCGAAAATGCCGATCAGCTGCACCGGGAACAGTTCGACAATGAGGGTGCCGGCCAGACCCAGAATCGCTTCACAGGTGAGCAGGCAGGTAAACAGCTGCTTTGTCCGATCCAGGTGTCCGGCTCCGACATTGTAACCGACCACAGGGATGCAGCCGGCGGCCATGCCGATGGAAATGGAAATGACAATCTGGAAAAATTTCATGACAATGCCGAGGACAGCCAGAGGAATCTGCGCAAACTCCGGCTGGCCGAAAACCGGATCCATTGCCCCGTATTTGGTACACATGCTGTTGATTGCCGCGATGGAAAGCACCAGAGAGGCCTGTGCCAGAAAGCTGGTGATGCCAAGGGGAAGGAAACGGCGCATCAGGCCGCCGAACAGTCCGAAACTGCTTCTGGATAATTTCACTACTTTCATTCGTGTGAGATATACGATCGACAGCACCGCTGTCAGAATCTGGCCGATCACGGTGGCGATGGCTGCGCCGGTCATTCCCCAGTGGAATCCATAGATGAACAGCGGATCCAGAATGATATTGGCTGCTGTGCCGACAAGGGTAGACGCCATGGCGTAGCGGGGGCTGCCGTCTGAGCGGATAATCGGATTCATGGCCTGGCCGAAAATATAGAAAGGAATGCCTACCGTAATCCAGAAAAAGTATTCTTTTGCCAGGGCAAAGGTCTCTTCATTGGCTCTGCCGCCGAAAATGGTGAGAATCTGGTCGGCAAAGAGTAAGTAAATGAGCATGATGAGAACGCTGGTCAGAATACACAGGATGATGGAATTGCCGATGCTGCGATGCGCATCTTCCGGACGACCGTGTCCCAGGCTGATGCTGACAAAGGCACAGCATCCGTCGCCGATCAGAACGGCGACCGCGACGGCCAGTACGGTCAGAGGGTATACGACGGTATTGGCTGCGTTTCCATAGGAACCCAGGTAATCGGCGTTTGCGATAAAAATCTGGTCCACAATATTGTACAGGGCCGCCACCAGAAGCGAAATAATGCAGGGGATGGCGTACATTCTCATCAGTTTGCTTACCTTCTCTGTCTCCAGCAGAGTGATTGATTGTTGTTGTTCCATTGTAAAACCTCCTTCTCAAACACAAAAAAAAAGAGCAGCCTGACAAACCGGTCTTACGCCTTGGTCAGCTACTCGTTTCAATCCATATTATAGCATATGAAATTCAATTCGGTAAGATTTTTTGCGGGTCATTTTCTGTACAAAATGAAAGACAAAAATGAAAATGAATTGTGCAAAAATGGCAATTGCGCAATTCGGCTATGGAGCTTGTTCCGTCCAGACCGCCCCGGAGCTTTGCAGCTTCGGGGCGGACAGATTCCGAAGAAAAACCATGTGTCAGAACAGCTTTTCGAAGCGCTGCATTGCCTCGATGGTGTTCTCGTGATTGCCGAAGGAGGTCAGGCGGAAGAAGTTCTTTCCGTTCTCACCGAAGCCGGCGCCCGGGGTACCGACAACCTGGGCATGATTCAGCAGGTAATCAAAGAACTCCCAGGATTCCATCTGATTCGGGCATTCAAACCAGATATAGGGGGAGTTGACGCCGCCGTAGAAACGGATGCCCTTCTTTGCCAGCGTATCGGCGATGATGCGCGCGTTCTCCTGATAGTAGCGAATGTTCTCGTGGCACTGCTTCATGCCTTCTTCCGTGAACACAGCCGCGGCTCCCTTCTGGACGATATAGGAGGTGCCGTTGAATTTTGTGCACTGACGCCGGTTCCACATATTGTGCAGGGAAAGTTCGGCGCCGTTGGAAGCGGTAAATACCAGCTCCTTCGGGACAATGGTGTAGCCACAGCGGGTTCCGGTGAAACCGGCGGTCTTGGAGAGCGAGCAGAATTCAATGGCGCATTGCTTCGCGCCTTCGATCGCGTAGATGCTGCGCGGCAGATCCGGTTCTGTGATAAAGGCTTCGTAAGCGGAATCAAAGAGGATTACGGCCTCGTTGGCGAGCGCGTAATTCACCCAGGCCGTCAGCTGTTCCCTGTTATAGACGGCTCCGGTCGGATTGTTCGGGGAGCACAGATAGATGATGTCCGCATGGACGGACGGATCCGGCAGCGGAAGGAACCCGTTCCCGGCATTGCCCGCCAGGTAGGTAATCTGTTTGCCGCTCATGACGTTGGAATCCACATAGACCGGGTAAACCGGATCCGGGATCAGAATGACATTGTCCCTGTCAAACAATTCGGAGATATTGCCGGTGTCGCTCTTGGCGCCGTCGGAGATGAAGATGTCAGAAGCGTCGACAGAGACGCCGTTTCTCGCATAATAAGCGGAGATGGCTTCGCGCAGGAAATCATAACCCTGCTCCGGGCCATAGCCTTTGAACGTTTCGGCGCTCGCCATGGCGTCAACGCCTTCGTGAAGGCCTTCGATCGCCAGATTTCCGAGCGGTAACGTGACGTCACCAATTCCGAGACGGATGACCTTCTTGTCCGGGTTGGCGGCAGTGTAGGCTGCCACACGGTGAGCAATTTCCGTGAACAGATAGCTTTCTTTCAGATCCTGATAATGTTCATTTAATTTAGGCATGGGGAATTTCCTTTCTGTATGGTAATGGCGCGTCGGGGCCTGAGCTTCGCGCATCCTATGCTGATTGTAGCAGAGAACAAAAATCAAGTCAACAGCCTGAAAAAAATAACGGGATGAATTGAAAAAAGCATCCGTTTATTGTATGATGAAACGGAAGAAATGGAATTCGGATGCGGAGGTGACACGATGACCTGCAGGGAAGCGGAGAAGATGGTAGTCCCGTTTATCAATCATGAACTGGATGAGCAGAAGCTGGAGCAGTTTCTGAAGCACATTGCGGTCTGCCCGGACTGCAGGGAGGAGCTGGAGATTTATTATACCGTGTACCTGGGGCTGCGGCAGCTGGATTTCGGCTCCGGCGGTTATGATATTCCCGGAGCGTTGGAGGAGAACCTGGAGGACGCCTGGATTCAGGTGAGGGCGGCCTGGCTGCGGCGCATCATCCGCTATGCGGTGGGAACACTGAGTACAGTCGGTGTGCTGACGTTGTTTGTGATGCAGATCTGCATCTGGATGCAGAACGGATGGATGTGAATCAATGGTTGACACATGAAACAGGAGCGGCCGTGCGGCTGACCGTGAATTTTGAGAGAGCGAGGAGTAATTCTTTGAGCAGACTTGTTTTGATCGATGGGCACAGTATTCTGAACCGGGCCTTTTATGGCGTGCCGAATCTGACAAATTCCGAGGGACTTCATACGAATGCGGTGTATGGGTTCCTCAATATTATGCTGAAAATTCTTGAGGAGGAGGCGGCGGATCATCTGGCGGTGGCGTTTGATGTCCATGCCCCGACCTTCCGGCACAGGCAGTATCCGGATTACAAGGGGACGAGGAAGCCCATGCCGGAGGAGCTGAGAGAGCAGGTGCCTCTGATTCAGGAAGTTTTGTGCGCCATGCATATTCCGATTCTGACAATGGAAGGATACGAGGCGGATGATATTCTCGGGACGGTCGCGAAGCGATGCCAGGCGCAGGGAGTCGAGGTGTCCGTGGTGTCGGGAGACCGGGATCTGCTGCAGCTTGCAGATGAGCACATTAAAATCCGGATTCCGAAGACCAGCCGCGCAGGCACGGAGGTGAAGGATTATTACCCGCAGGACGTGAAAAGGGAATATCTGGTGACGCCGAAAGAATTTATTGACGTGAAGGCGCTGATGGGCGATCAGTCGGACAATATTCCCGGTGTGCCGTCGATTGGGGAGAAGACGGCGACCAATCTGATCGTGGCCTATGGCAGTATCGAGAATGTGCATGCGCATCTGGCGGAGGTGAAACCGCCCAGAGCGAAGAAGGCATTGGAAGAGCATTATGACATGGCGGAGCTGAGCAAGGAGCTGGCGACGATTTGTCTGGACTGCCCGATTGCATTTTCCTATGAGGACGCAGAGGTGGGCAATCTGTATACGCCGGAAGCGTATCAATATATGAAACGTCTGGAATTCAAGTCTCTTCTGACTCGTTTTGATGTACGGCAGATGAATGTGAATTCCCTCGAAGAACGGTTCTGGACGGTGGAAGATGTGTCTGGCGCGGAAGCAATTTTTGCGAAGGCCGGACAGGCGGAACGGGTCGGCTTCCAGCTGATCGCGGAGTCGGGTCAGATTTGCGGGCTGGGGATCTGCTTTGGGGAAGAGGACTGTTACGCGATTGTGGCAGGCAGTTCGGTGAGCGGCGCGTATCTTGCGGATCAGGTAAAAAGACTGGTGGAAGCGCGGATTGAGACGCCGGAAGAGATGATCGACAGCGGGGCGGATTCCGCAGAGGGCAACCGTGGACTGGCCGGGTATCCGTTCGCGGTTCTGGATCTGAAAGCTCAGCTTCCGTATCTGGGACTGGAGGAAGAAAGCCCGCTGCTGGACGCCGGTGTGGCCGGATACCTGTTGAACCCGTTGAAGGATACGTATGGGTATGACGACCTGGCGAGAGACTATCTTGGCATGACGGTTCCGTCAAAGGCAGACCTCCTTGGAAAGCAGTCGCCTGGCCGTGCGCTGGCAGAAGGAGAAGAGAAGGCGGCAACGTGTGCCTGTTATATGGGTTACGTTGCATGGAAGGCGATGCCGGAGCTTTGTGAGCAGCTTACCAGTCAGGGCATGTGGAAGCTGTTTCTCGAGATGGAAATGCCGTTGATTTACAGTCTGTATCATATGGAGGCGGTCGGTGTCCGTGTGGACCGTGGGCAGCTGAAAAGCTACGGGGACAGGCTGAAGACGCAGATGGCGGCTCTGGAGCAGAAAATATATGAACTTGCAGGGGGGCCGTTCAACATCAATTCTCCGAAACAGCTGGGAGAGATTCTGTTTGAACGGATGAAGCTTCCGCATGGGAAGAAGACAAAAACCGGTTATTCGACGGCGGCGGATGTGCTGGAGAAGCTGGCGCCGGAGTGTCCAATGGTTCAGATGATTCTGGACTACCGGCAGCTTACGAAGCTCAATTCGACTTATGCGGATGGGCTTGCGGTCTACATTCAGGATGATGAGCGGATCCATGGCACATTCAATCAGACGATTACGGCAACCGGGCGCATCAGCAGTACTGAGCCGAATCTTCAGAATATTCCGGTGCGGATGGAGCTGGGCCGGGCGATCCGTAAGGTTTTCGTGCCGGAGGACGGCTATGTGTTTGTGGACGCGGATTATTCGCAGATTGAACTGCGGATTCTGGCAAGTATGTCGGGAGATGAACGGCTGATTGAAGCTTACCGGGAGGCGCAGGATATTCATGCGATTACCGCGTCGCAGGTGTTCCATGTACCGCTTGCAGAAGTAACAGCGACGCAGCGGCGCAATGCGAAGGCGGTAAATTTCGGGATTGTTTACGGGCAGAGTGCGTTCGGTCTGAGCGAGGGTTTAAGCATCAGCCGCAAGGAAGCGACCGAGTATATCAACCGCTATTTTGAAACCTATCCGGGAGTGAAGGTGTTTCTGGACAACCTGGTACAGCAGGGAAAGAAACAGGGCTATGTAACGACACTGTTCGGTCGCAGACGACCGATTCCGGAGTTTGAGTCGTCGAATTTTATGACCCGTTCTTTTGCGGAGCGTGCGGCGATGAATTCGCCGATTCAGGGGACAGCGGCGGATATCATGAAGCTGGCGATGATTGCCGTAGACCGGGAGCTGCGGAAGCGGAATCTGAAATCGCGGATTGTACTGCAGGTTCACGATGAGCTGCTGGTGGAGACCTGGAAGCCGGAACAGGACGAGGTGATGCGGATTCTGGAAGAGAAGATGCGCCATGCGGCGGATCTTCGGGTCAGCCTGGAAGTTTCCGCCTGCGTTGGTGAGACCTGGCTGGATGCGAAATGACCTGTTGTGATTTCATTGAAAATGGGATAGATGAACCGGCGTTTTTGTGGTATGATAAAGAATGAATGTTGAAAGACAGAAAGAGAGGAATTTACTGACATGAAAAATCTGTCCGCAGAAGATGTGAAAAACCCAAGACTGGTAGAGACCATGCAGGAGGTTCTCAAACACGACAATGCATATACGCGCGGCAAGATGGCGGCGGCCCTGATGGAGTCCCGTCTGTTGTCTCCGATTGAGAAACAGACGGTTCTGATGGAGAAGAGCGGTCCATCTACGAGGATTCGTTTTGAAAGTATACAGAACACGTCAGGCGATCGGTATTATATGGGATTTACCGATCTGGATGAGTACAATAAGTGGAATGAAGACGCGGATCACAACGAGGCGCTGATCATGTCCATGGAGGATTACGGGAATATTCTGATCCGCAATATCAATGATCTGCGCGGCTTTGTGATCAACCCGATGGGGGAGAATATCAGCATTTCCAAGGATTTGCTTCTGTCTCTGCTGAAACAGCAGGAGGCGCGCCGCAACGCGGCGAAGAAGGGGAGCTGACCGTCATGGTAATCGGGATTACCGGTGGAGTCGGCGCCGGGAAGAGTCTGGTGCTGTCGGTCCTGAAGGAGCGTTACGGAGCAGAGATCATTCTGGCGGATGAAGTGGCGGCGGACCTGGAACGTCCCGGTCAGCCGGGGCTGAATGGCCTTGTAGAGGCGTTTGGAACAGAGATTCTGACTGCGGAGGGGGAACTGGACCGGGCGGCGTTTGCCCGGCGGATTTTTCGCGATGAGGAGACCCGTCAGCGTGTGAACCGGATCATCCATCCGCTTGCCTGGGCGGCGATCCGGCGCAGGATCAGGCAGGATTCGGACGGGCTATTTGTGGTGGAGTCGGCTCTCTTTGATGAAGAAAGCCGCTCCATCTGCGATTATCTGGTTTATGTACGCGCTTCGCAGGAGAATCGAATCCGTCGGCTGATGGAGAATCGCGGTTACACCAGGGAGAAGTGCCTGGATATGATCCGACGGCAGCGGAGCGAGGAAGCATATGCGGGACTGGCGGATTATGTGATGGATAATGATGGGACGCCGGAGCAGGTGGAGATGGAGATCGACCGAATGCTCCGGACATTTTTGTGGGAGACGTCTCCGGCAGATGACGTCGCCTGCAGGGAGGGTGCCCATGAGAAAGGGAAGGAGTCTGCAGCCATGACGGTGCAGGAATACGAGCGATGAGACTGGTCAGTATAGCCAGCGGGAGCAGTGGCAATTGTACCTATGTGGGTTCGGAGCGTACCCATATTCTGGTGGATGCGGGTGTCAGCAACCGACGCATTGAGCAGGGGCTGAACGAGATTGGCCTCAAAGGCAGTGAACTGGATGGCATTATTCTGACGCATGAGCATTCGGATCATGTGAAGGGGCTGGGCGTTCTGGCGCGGCGGCACCATCTGCGTATTTATGGGACGCAGGAGACGCTTAAGGAGATGTCCGGCAGGAAGGATCTGGGCGAATATCCGCAGGAGCTTCTGACGCCGATCCTGCCCGATGTGGAATTCAGGATCGGAGATCTGGCGATCCAGCCGTTTTCCATTGATCATGACGCGGCGAATCCGGTTGCTTACCGGGTGCAGAACGGGACCAGGACGGTTGCGGTTGCCACGGACATGGGGCATTACGATTCATATATTATCGATCACCTGCGGGGGCTGGATGCGGTGCTTCTGGAGTCGAATCATGATGTACATATGCTGGAGGTTGGCCCCTATCCGTACTATCTGAAACAGCGGATTATGGGGGATCATGGTCATTTGTCGAATGAATCGGCTGGGCGCCTGCTGAATCATATTCTGCATGATGGGCTGAAGCAGATTTTGCTTGGACATTTGAGCAGGGAGAATAATTATGCCGAGCTGGCGCGTGAGACAGTCAGACTGGAAATCGAGCAGGGAGAGAACCCGTATCACGCGAATGAGTTCCCCGTTGAGGTGGCCGGGCGTGACGCGATGTCGATGGTGATTCAGGTGTGACAGGCGGCTGTCTGGAAGAAACAGCTGGGAGCAGAGCATTCCGGCAGAAGGATTGAGAGGGAGGCGAAAATACGATGGATAAGATTATTATTACCGTGCTGGGAAAGGATACGGTTGGCATTATCGCAAAGGTGTGTACCTATCTGGCAGAAAAGGGCGTGAATATTGAAGACATATCCCAGACGATTGTGCAGGATTATTTTAATATGATGATGATTGCGGATATCAGCCGTTCGTCCTGTTCTTTTGCGCAGATCGTGACTGATCTGGATGCGCTTGGCGAGGAGATCGGCGTCAGAATCAAGTGCCAGAAAGAAGAGATTTTCACGAAGATGCACCGGATTTAAGTGGACGGCCGACGAGGAGGACAGGACAGATGCTGAATATGTTTGAGGTGATCGAGACCAATAATATGATCGAGCATGAGAAGCTTGATGTGCGGACGATCACGATGGGGATCAGCCTGCTGGACTGCTGCGACAGCAGTCTTTCTGCGCTGAATGAGAAGATTTATAACAAGATTACCAGCTATGCGAAGGATCTGGTGGCGACCGGCGAGGAGATTGCCATGGATTTTGGCGTGCCGATTGTAAACAAGCGGATTTCGGTGACGCCGATCGCGCTGGTGGGCAGTTCCTGCTGTCAGACGCCGGAGGATTTTGTGACGATTGCGGAGACGCTCGACCGGGCGGCGAAAGAGGTGGGAGTGAATTTCATCGGCGGTTATTCGGCGTTAGTGTCGAAGGGCATGACTCCGGCGGAGGAGAACCTGATTCGTTCGATTCCGCAGGCTCTGGCGAAGACGGAACGGGTGTGCAGCTCCATCAATGTCGGTTCGACCAGGACCGGACTGAATATGGATGCGGTGCGGCTGATGGGAGATATCGTAAAGCAGACTGCGGAGGCGACAAAGGAACAGGATTCCCTGGGCTGTGCGAAGCTGGTCGTGTTCTGTAATGCACCGGATGACAACCCGTTTATGGCGGGTGCCTTTCATGGAGTGACGGAAGCGGATGCGATCATCAATGTGGGCGTCAGCGGGCCGGGGGTTGTGAAGGTAGCGCTTGAGAAAGCACGCGGAGAGAATTTTGAGGTGCTCTGTGAGACGATCAAGAAGACCGCCTTCAAGATCACGCGGGTCGGACAGCTGGTGGCACAGGAGGCGTCCAGACGTCTGGGCGTTCCGTTCGGTATCATTGATCTCTCCCTGGCGCCAACGCCCGCGGTGGGAGACAGCGTGGCGGAAATCCTGCAGGAGATCGGACTGGAACGCGTGGGTGCGCCGGGGACGACGGCGGCGCTTGCGATGCTGAACGACCAGGTGAAAAAAGGCGGCGTGATGGCGTCTTCGTATGTGGGCGGTCTGAGCGGCGCGTTCATTCCGGTCAGCGAGGATCAGGGGATGATCGACGCAGTGAATGCAGGTGCACTGACACTGGAAAAGCTGGAGGCGATGACCTGCGTCTGCTCAGTGGGACTGGATATGATCGCCATTCCGGGAAGCACGACGCCGGAGACCATTGCCGGAATCATTGCAGACGAAGCCGCAATCGGTATGATCAACCAGAAGACCACAGCGGTTCGCGTGATCCCGGTCATTGGAAAGACCGTGGGCGATACCGTAGAATTCGGCGGACTGCTCGGCTACGCCCCCGTCATGCCCGTAAACGAATTTTCCTGCGCTCAATTTGTAAACCGTGGCGGCCGAATCCCCGCCCCAATTCATAGTTTTAAAAACTGAACGTAACAATCCAGGACGGCGAGCCCACAATCATAAAAATCTGCGTCAAGCTTGCTTGTAAGCAGATTTTTATGGTTGTGGGCACATCGGATGGACATCCGATGCTTCTTGAATGGCAAGTGCAGCCATTCAAGAAGAGAGCCGTCCGCATTAGCGGAAGCTAAGGAAACGTGCAAGCTTGCTTGCAAACGGTGCTTTTATCATTTTAAGAGGAGTTACATACGGATGACAATTTCAGATTATACCAGACGTCTGGAAGAGGAAACGGAGAAGATCATCGTCGGCAAACGCCGCCAGGTCGATCTGATTCTGATGGCGATTTTTTCCGGCGGCCATGTGCTGCTCAACGATCTCCCGGGGAGCGGCAAGACGACCCTGGTGAAGACGCTTTCCCTGGCGCTGGGCTGTGATTTCCGGCGCCTTCAGTTTACGCCGGACCTGTTGCCGTCGGATATAGTGGGAATGACCGTTTTTAACCAGAAAACGTCCGATTTTGAACTGGTGAAGGGACCGGTTCACACCAATATTCTGCTCGCGGATGAGATTAATCGGGCGATTCCGAGAACACAGTCGGCGCTGCTGGAAGCAATGGAGGAAAAGCAGACGACGATCGACGGAACGACGCTGCCTCTGCCGGAGCCATTTGTGGTTCTGGCGACGCAGAATCCGGTTGAACGGGAAAGCACATTTATGCTTCCGGCTGCCCAGATGGATCGCTTTTTTGTCTGCCTGTCCATGGGTTATCCGACCGCCAGAGAGGAGGAACAGATTCTTCTTTCGCTTGGCGACGGGATACCGTATGAGCAGGTGAAGGCAGTGGTCAGTCCGGAAATTATCCGGCAGATCCGGGAGGAAACAACGAGTGTGCAGGTTTCGGAGCATTGCCTGCATTACATGGTGGATCTGGTTCAGCGCACAAGGAACTGCGAATGGCTGGAGCAGGGCGGAAGCCCGCGCGCATCACGCAGTCTCTATCAGGGCGGAAAGACGTATGCGGCGATGCAGGGACGCGATTATGTAATTCCGGAAGATATCCAGGCAATCTGGGAGCCGGTGATGGAGCATCGGGTTGTGCTGACCGGCGAGGCGCGTTTTCAGAAGAAGACGCCGAAGCAGATCCTGGCGGAGATTCTGGAACAGACTGAGGTTCCGCCGTACCGGAAGGAGCTGTTCCATGACCGATAACCGAAGCAGCTGGTTTGTATCGGTTCCGGGGATTGGGTTTCTGCTGGTGCTGGCTGTTACGGCGATCTACTTCCGGTCATCGGTGATTGCCGTATTTCTTGCGGCAATGACCTTTCTGTGTATGTCTTCCCGTCTGTGGAGCGGGCGGGTCCTGAAGCGGCTGGAGGTGGGAGCCCATGCGGTTGTACGCTCCGCTCATGTAGGAGAGAGCCTGCGGCTGGACATGCGTGTGCGCAGCCGGAGCCTTCTGCCGGTGATCTGGATGGACGTGGTGCTTCTGACCGGAGCACGTCCGGTGGTTCGGCCGGAGGGAGAGGAAACCGATTTCTACTATACATGGAAGGATGGAGAGAAACCACAGACTGCGGTGAGAGAACGCCTTGTCTGGCTCTGGTGGCAGCAGGAGGTTTCCTGGGAAGAGAAATGGATTGCGCTGCGGCGTGGAACCGTAGAGACAGGCGGAGTGTTTTTACAGGCAGGAGACGGATTTGGAATGAGTGCAGCGAAGCGGCAGGTGCGTTTTTCCACACCGATTCGCCTGCTGATTTATCCGGAAATTGTGCCGGTGCGGGTGCAGCCCTTTTTGCGTGTCATTCAGGAGACGACGGCAGGGCGCCGGGGACAGACGGAGGATATCACGATCCTGAAAGGCAGCAGGGAATATCGCCCCGGCGATCCGATGAAACGGATCAACTGGAGGCTTCTGGCCGGAAGCGGAAAGATGGAGGTTAATGTATACGAGACGATCACGCCCGGCTGTGTGACGTTTGTTCCGGATCTGGAGTCCTTTCGTGAGATTCGTGTGCAGAAGGAATCGGACGGAACGAGAAAGATACGGACATTCCTGATGGAGCGGGAGCTGGAAGAGATGATCAGCCTGATCGCTTCGTGCCTGCGGGCAATTCAGGAGAGAGGACTTCGGACCGCGCTTGTGATTCCCGGTTATGGAAATCATGAAGCAGCGTTTTGTGTGCCGGGGGATGGAGAAAATGATCCGGAGACTGGCATGAATGCGCTGGCCATGATTGATTACCAGGCGGAGATACAGACCTTTCCCTATGAAAGATTCTGGCGGATGAGCCATCGTATGGGAAATGTATATATCTGCACCAGGAAGGACGTACAGACCGGACTGGGCAGTCTGGCGGAAGGACTCGGACGAAGCAGGGCGCATTTTCTTGCGCGGGAGCGGACGCAGGCGCAGACGGGCGAGTACGACTGCCTCTATGCGGACGATCTGATGCTGGATCGACCGAAGCTGGACTCTGTGCCGAAGGAGACGTTGATTGAAACAAAGATCGAACTGGGAGGAAAATGATGGAGGAACGAATCAACCGTATGTTGAGCGGGCTTTGTGCAGTGACATCGGATCTTGCCGTCGTCTGTCTTCCCGTTGCTTCCATGACGGTTCTTTTTGGCATGGATGCCTCGGTCCGGTATTTTGTCTGGACGGGTTTTCTGCTCATTCAGCTGCTCGTCAATGAAGGGATGATCTCCATGGGAGCGCCGCTCAATCTCTATCTGGTCTGGAACGCAGTCGTCTCGGTTGCGGGAGTGTATCTGGCGACGACTGTTTTCACAGCAACTTATGGAGTGCAGGATCTGACCTTTCTCTTTGGAACCTGTGGGCTGGGAATCGCGGTTCATGGCAGTGTGTGCTCTTATTTCCATCATGGTTCCAACGGATTATCGCGCTATGTCGATATTTTAATTCTGGAGATCGCATTTTATCTGTATTCGGTCAGCTATCTGGGAAAATCGGGAGACGGAGAGCTGCTTGCTTTTTCCCTGCTCGTTCTTGTGATTGATCTCTTCACGATCAGCAGACTCCGCACGCGCGAGGGCTGCAAACGGATGATCCGGGGGAGTGGAATCGGCACGGGAATCGTGGCAGCAGCGGCGGTAGGCGTCTGTCTGCTGGCGGCCGGTACAGCGGCCGGTATTGCGTCCGGACAGATTCACAGCGCGGTCGATGCGATTCTGGTGATTGCATCGTACATCTGGAGGATCGTATCGGCGATCGGTTCTGCAATTGGTTTCGTACTGGGGCATCTGATTATGCTTCTGATTCTGCTGATGCCGGCGACGCCTCAGTATGCACGGGAGAATGTGCTGGCCCGGATGGATGAAACGACATCGGAAATTCTGGAGGAGACGGAATTTCTGATCCCGGACTGGGTGCTGGCTCTCGTGCTGGCCGTTGGCGCAGCTGTTGGCATTGGCCTGATTCTTTACCGGCTTCGCGGTGTACGGTTTCGGATACCGGAACCCAAAAAGACCGGAACACGGGTGACGAAAAAGAATCATTTCTTTGAGGAACTGGCCGTGGCTTTTACCAGGCTGAGGGAAAGGCTGCATTTTGCGTATCTGTGCAGACGCTATCGCCGGACGGCGGCGGGAGTCTTTCTCCTGGCAGAGCGAATTGGACATTCGATAAAAATGAGCCGAAAACCGTCGGAAAGTCCGGGAGCGTATGTGAGGCGGCTCGCCGGTGTGTGGGAAAATGGTGCGGAGCCGGAGGTCGATGCTGTCTCACGCAGCGATGGGACAGCTGGAGGTTCAGAACTGGCCTCGCTTCTGGGGCTGGCGGATATGCTGGAACGCGTGTTTTACGCCGGGCAGAGTATCCGCCTGACCGATGAGGAGTATCGGAAGTACCGGTCCGTTTTGAAAAGGACAGGAGAGATCGCGAAAAACACGGCGAAGACAAATGAAAAAACAGATGCAAAACGCGGACTCTTGTGCTAAGATAAGTTACAGTGTGATACAGAACGAACATCGGAGGAAAAGAAGAAACATGGGCAAGATTATACTGACCGGAGACCGGCCGACCGGCAAGCTGCATCTGGGGCATTATGTAGGTTCCCTGAAGCACCGGGTGGAGTTGCAGAATTCCGGGGAATATGAGAAGATTTTTATTATGATAGCGGATGCACAGGCGTTGACAGACAACGCAGATAATCCGGAGAAGATACGTCAGAACATCATTGAGGTCGCGCTCGATTATCTGTCGGTAGGACTGGATCCGGACAAGTCGCATCTGTTTATTCAGTCGCAGATTACAGAACTGACAGAGATGACCTTTTATTTTATGAATCTGGTGACGGTGTCACGGTTGCAGCGCAATCCGACCGTCAAGGCCGAGATTCAGCTGCGCAACTTCGAGGCCAGCATTCCGGTCGGATTCTTCTGCTATCCGATCAGCCAGGCGTCAGATATCACAGCCTTCCGGGCGACGACGGTGCCGGTCGGAGAAGATCAGGAGCCGATGATCGAGCAGACGAGAGAGATCGTCCGCAAGTTCAATGCAGTTTACGGCGAGACGCTGGTGGAGCCGGAGATTCTGCTTCCGGATAATGAAGTCTGTCGGAGACTGCCGGGGACGGATGGCAAGGCGAAGATGAGCAAGTCTCTGGGCAATTGTATTTATCTGTCCGATCCGGAGAAGGTGGTGCGGGAAAAGGTGATGAGCATGTATACCGATCCGCTTCATATCAAAGTTTCGGATCCGGGACATCTGGAGGGAAATACCGTGTTCACCTATCTGGAAGCGTTCTCGCGTCCGGAGCATTTCGCGGAATACCTGCCGGATTATCAGAATCTGCAGGAGCTGAAGGATCACTACACCAGAGGCGGTCTGGGTGATATGAAGGTGAAGAAGTTCCTGAACAATGTACTCCAGGAGGAGCTGGCGCCGATTCGCGCAAGACGGCATCAGTTCGAGAAGGACATCCCGGAGGTGTACCGCATTCTGAAGGAGGGCTGCGACGCGGCGCGTGAGGTGGCGTCGGTGACCATGGCGGACATGAAACGCGCGATGAAGATCAATTACTTCGAGGATGAGGCGCTGATCGCCGGGCAGGCAAAGCAGTACGCAGGAGAGTAAAAGAACAGAGATACGGGGAATGGTGGAAAGCCGTTCCCTTTTTTTTATACATTCCGCCTTTCGTTTTGTAAAAAACCGGGTTGACAATCGGATGGATGTGCCGTATAATGTGTAGCACGCTACAGAAAGGAGAGGTGGTGGGATGGGGCAGCTGGAAATCGGCATCCTGATCAAGCAGATTCATGACAAGATGAGGGCTTATGGGGATGCGGCGTTAAAGCAACGGGGATTAACCTTTTCTCAGATGCGTGTGATACAGTTTGTGTCCGGACAGGGCGACCGGACGACGCAGAAGGAGATTGAAGATTACCTCGGAGTTTCTCACCCGACTGTGGTAGGACTGGTCACCAGGCTGAAGAGGAATGGTTTCCTTTACTGCTATAAGGATGAGACGAATCGTCGTAACAAGCTGGTCTGCAATACCAGGAAGGCCTGCGACATGGAGCGGGAGATGTTCGAAGAACAGCAGAGCGCCGAGGAGCAACTGCTTCGGGGGCTGTGCGAACAGGAGAGAAAGGAACTGAGCCGGTTCCTGACGGTTCTGAATCAGAATCTGGATCAGTGGTATGGCTGAGAAGGAAGTCTGATTATGAACGGGATGTTTGGGGCAGCAATTAAAATGTAGCGGGCTACAGATTAAAGAAGAGACTGGAGGGAATCCATTTATGATTGGAACGTTACTGAAAAGTGTTCGTGAGTACAGGCGTGACGCGATTCTGACGCCGCTTTCTGTGACGATGGAAGTTATCCTTGAATGTATTATTCCATTGATTATGGCGCAGCTGATCGATCGGATGACCGGGGAATCGATGGAACCGATCATCCGGTATGGGCTGGTGCTTCTGCTGATGGCACTGGCATCGCTTTTTTGTGGGACAATGTCCGGAAGATATGCGGCGACTGCGGCCTGCGGTTTTGCAAAGAATCTGCGGCAGGATCTGTATTTCCGGGTGCAGGAGTTTGCTTTTGCCGATATTGACCAGTTTTCTACGTCTTCGCTGGTGACGCGGATGACAACCGATGTGACCAATGTTCAGATGGCATATCAGATGCTGATCCGTGTCGCAGTGCGAACGCCGCTGATGCTCATTTTTTCTGTGATCATGAGTCTGACGATTAATGTAAAAATGGCGCTGATTTTCCTGGTCATGATACCGATTGTCGGCGCTGCGCTGTTTACCATCAGCGGAACGGTGCACCCGATTTTTAAACGGATTTTCAAGAAGTATGACGCATTGAACGCGTCGGTACAGGAGAATGTGGCGGGTATCCGGGTCGTCAAGTCGTTTGTCCGTGAGGATTACGAGATTGAAAAGTTCGGAAAGGCAGCCGAAGAGGTTCGCTCGGATTTTACGAATGCAGAGAAGATTCTGGCCTTTAATCAGCCGACGATGATGTTTGCGATTTATATGGCCATGCTTCTGGTCAGCTATTTTGGCTCCCGGATGATCATCAATACGGTTTCGACGGAATTGTCGACCGGTGAACTGTCGTCGCTGCTTACCTATGGAATCCAGATTCTGTCATCAATGATGATGCTGTCCATGCTGTTTGTGATGACGTCGATGGCGCAGGAGTCGGCATCGCGTATTGCGGAGGTGCTGAAACATGAGAGCAGTCTGACCTCGCCGGAAGATGGGGCGAAGGAAGTCAGTGACGGAAGAATCGAATTCGATCATGTTTCCTTTAAATATCGGGCAGAGGGAAAGAAGTATGCGCTTTCCGATATCAATCTTCAGATTCCGTCCGGTGCGACGGTGGGGATTATCGGCGGAACCGGTTCTTCCAAGACGACGCTGATTCAGCTGATTTCGCGGTTGTATGATGTGACGGAAGGCTGTGTGAAGGTTGGCGGCAAAGATGTGCGGGAGTATGATCTGGAGACGCTGCGGAGCCAGGTGGCAGTCGTTCTGCAGAAGAATGTTCTGTTTTCCGGAACAATCCGGGAGAATCTGCGATGGGGGGATAAGACGGCGAGCGATGCGGAGATCGAACGTGTCTGCCGCCTGGCCCAGGCGGATGAATTTGTGCAGCAGTTCCCGGACAAATACGACACCTACATTGAGCGCGGCGGTACGAACGTTTCCGGCGGGCAGAAGCAGAGACTCTGCATCGCCAGAGCACTTTTAAAGAAACCGAAGATTCTGATTCTGGACGACTCGACTTCTGCGGTTGATACGAAGACGGATGCGCTGATTCGCCGGGCGTTCCGGGAGGAGATTCCGGAGACGACGAAGATCATCATTGCCCAGCGTGTTTCCTCGGTGGAAGACGCAGACATTATTCTGGTTATGGACGGCGGACGGATTGTAGAGCAGGGAACCAGCGAAGAACTGCTTGCGAAAAACGGGATTTACCGGGAAGTTTATGATTCGCAGACCAGAAGCAAGGAGGCGGTATAACATGGCGGAAGGAAGAAGACTGCGCGGCCCGCGGGGCGCACAGGGCGCAGATTTCAGCGGGATTAAGAAAGGAACGGCCGGTCGGCTGCTGAAATATATTCTGCGATATTATGGAAAGGAACTGCTTCTGGTGATCTGCTGTATCATCATCATGGCGTCCTCATCCATGGTCTCCACGGTCTTTTTGCAGAGACTGATTGACCGCTGTATTACGCCGGGAATTTCGGCCGGCCTTAATGCGGTGTGGCCGGAAATGGTGCGGATTCTTGGGACGATGGCCGGCTTTTATGCGCTGGGTGTCTGCTGTTCCCTGCTCAACACGAGGACGATGGCGAAGGTGACGCAGGGGACATTGAAACACTTCCGGACGGATATGTTTGACCGGATGCAGACCCTGCCGATCAAATATTTCGATACGCATGCGCATGGCGATATTATGAGTACCTATACGAATGATACAGACGCGATCCGGCAGTTTATCGGGCAGAGCATGCCGATGCTGATGCAGTCGTCACTGACGATTGCGGGTATCCTTGTCATCATGCTGTCATACAATATCGGTCTGACGGTCGTGGTACTCCTGTTCATCGGATGTATGCTTCTCGTGAGCCGCAGATTTGCCGGAGCCAGCGCGAAATACATGATGGCGCAGCAGAGATCTCTGGCAGCGGAGGAAGGCTTCATCGAAGAGATGATGGAGGGACAGAAGGTTGTCCAGGTATTCTGCCATGAGGAAGAGGGAAAACAGCAGTTTATGAAACTGAATGAGCAGCTGTTTTTGGATGGCGAGAAGGCGCATCGGAACGGTAATATCCTGATGCCGATTCTGGGCAACATGGGCAATGTGATGTATGTACTGCTGGCGGTAATCGGTGGGCTGATGATTTATTTCCACGCGCCGAATCTGAGCCTGGCCGGTATGGGCAGCATCACGGCCGGTATCATTATCTCCTTCCTCAGTATGTCCAGACAGCTTTCGCAGACCATCGGTCAGGTGTCCAACCAGGTGTCGATGATGGCAATGGCGCTTGCCGGGGCCGGGCGTGTCTTTGAGCTGATTGATCAGGAGCCGGAACAGGATGATGGCTATGTGGTTCTGGTGAACTGTACGAAGAATGAGAAGGGCGAGATTGTAGAGTCTAAGAAAACGACCGGCATGTGGGCATGGCGGCATCCGCACAAGGCGGACGGAACCGTGACCTATACGGAACTGAAGGGCGATATCCAGATGGTTGGCGTTGATTTTGGCTATACGCCGGAAAAGATGGTTCTTCACGATATTTCCCTGTATGCAAAGCCGGGGCAGAAGATCGCCTTTGTCGGCGCGACCGGCGCCGGTAAGACGACGATCACCAATCTGATCAACCGTTTTTATGATATCCCGGATGGAAAGATTCGCTATGACGGGATCAATATTAACAAAATCAAGAAGCCGGAGCTGCGCCGCTCGCTGGGCATCGTGCTGCAGGACGTGAACCTGTTTACCGGTACCGTCATGGATAACATCCGTTATGGCAGGCTGGACGCCACGGACGAGGAATGTATTGCCGCGGCGAAGCTGGCGAATGCAGATGACTTCATCACCCGTCTGCCGAATGGATATCAGACGATGCTGACCGGGAACGGCGCGAGTCTTTCTCAGGGGCAGCGGCAGCTGATCTCGATTGCCCGGGCGGCGGTTGCCGACCCGCCGGTGATGATTCTGGACGAGGCGACGTCTTCCATCGATACCCGCACCGAGGCACTGGTGCAGGCCAGTATGGATAACCTGATGCGTGGCCGGACGGTCTTTGTCATCGCGCACCGGCTTTCCACGGTGCGCAACAGCGACGCAATCATGGTTCTCGATCACGGAAAGATCATTGAGAGAGGCGATCACGATGATCTGATTGCGCAGAAGGGGACCTATTATCAACTGTATACCGGTGCATTTGAACTGGAATAAAAAACAGGCCGGCCGGAGGTGCGATTCCTCCGGACCGGCCTGAATTGGTTTTCGCAGACAGCTGTGCCTGGTATAGTCGTTTCCTGTCAGAGATTCTGACCGGGAAACAGTCAGGGCAGGATTTCGATCTGACAGCTGCGCATGGTTTCAAGCGCTGCCTGGTGTTTCTCCGGCGTGACGCCCGCGCAGCAGGAAGCGTCGACCAGAATGGGAACTTCCGGCAGGTGTGCTTTGAGCAACAGGGCATTGGAGACGACGCAGATGTCCGTGCAGAGACCAATCAGTTCAATGGAGCCGATCGGATCACTCTGACTGCGCTCCAGAAGGTCATGCGCCAGATCAACAGAACCGAAGGTGTTTTTCTCATAGACATCCCAGCTGTTTTCCATCTGCATGCGATCCAGATCGGGGATCAGCTGCCAGCCGTCGGAATTGACGATGCAGTGAGGAACGGGCAACTTCTTCCCTTCGCTGGAGGAGAGATAGTTGTCATAATGGGTATCCTTTGTGAAAATGACGATTCCGTTGAAATCCTGCACTTTTTTGACGACACGTCCGATAATGGCGCGTGCTTCCGGTGTGCCAAGAGAGCCGGTTACAAAGTCATTCTGCATATCTACTACGATCAGATAGTGATCAGCCATGGGTATTTCCTCCACAGATTGCTTGTTTTACGGTAATGAGTTACCATATGATATATGGCGTCTCCTTTATTATATCAAATATTCAGAAAAATTCCATCCTTGAATTCCATGGAATTTAACCTGTCTTTTCCATCCGTGCGATAAAACGGGGAAGGAATTGAAACCGGGATCGATTCATGGTAGAATGTTAGAACAATAGAGGAAGGACAGGATTGTGAGTGAAAAAGAAGTGATGATCAAATTATTAAAAAATGCAAACGTGTACGCACCGGCTTTTCTGGGAAGAAAGGACATCCTGATTGTCGGAGAGAAAATCTGCCGGATTGATGAGCGGATCGAAGGGTATGAAGGTTTGCCGGATGTGGAAACCTTCGATCTGGAAGGCAGGGTTCTTGTGCCAGGATACATCGATATGCATGTTCATATCACCGGGGGAGGCGGAGAGCAGGGACCGGCTTCGCGCGTCCCGGAGTCACAGCTGAGCATTTTTGTGAAGAATGGGATTACGACTGTGGTTGGACTGCTTGGTACGGATGGCATTACCCGCAGTGTGGAGAATCTGGTGGCGAAGGCGAGAGCGCTCACCGAGGAAGGAATGACGGTCTATACGCTGACTGGTTCCTATGGCTATCCGCCGACGACGATCACGGGAAGCGTAGAGAAGGATCTGATGATGATTCCACCGATGATCGGGGTGAAGGTAGCCGTCTCCGATCACCGCAGTTCGAACCCGGATGGAGAGGATTTGATCGCTCTGGCCACGGCAGCCAGGCGGGCGGGACTTCTGAGCAACACGCCAGGACTGGTGACGATGCATATGGGCAGTGGAAAGGGGCGGATGGATCCGATTTTTTATGTACTGGATCATGCGGATGTACCGGCAAAGAATCTGCTGCCAACGCATGTGCTGCGATCATCGGAGCTGATCGAGGACGGGGCAAGGCTGGTTCGCCGGGGCGGTTATATTGACTGTACGGCGGGCAGTGATGAGGCGGAATTAAAACACCATGTGAAATGTTTATACAGGCTCCTTCGGGAAGACGGAGTCAGTGCCGACCATGTGACGCTTTCAAGTGATGCGTTTGGCAGTCAGCCACGGTTCGATGAGAAGGGCCAGTGTGTCGGCCTGACTTATGCGTCACCGAACTCTCTTCATCGGACGATCAAAGGTCTGGTGCAGAGCGGAATGCCGTTGGAGGAAGCACTGAAGCTTCTGACTTCCACACCGGCCTTTCTGCTTGCACAGGAAGGCAGAAAGGGGTGCGTGCAGGCAGGAGCGGACGCCGATCTGCTGGTGCTGGATGCCGATCTGGAGATTGACAGCCTTTTTATGAGAGGAAAGACGGCGCTCTGGCAAGGAGAGCTGCGAATGAAAGGAAGATTTGAGTGAAAGTCAATGCCGGGACAATGATTTGTTATGGGGATTCGAATACCTGGGGTTACGATCCGTGTACTCCGTTTGGGAGCCGATATCCGGAGGAATCCCTCTGGTGTACCATATTAGGACGGAAGATGGGATTGGCGGTCAGAAACGAGAGCCTGAACGGGCGATCAATTCCCAGGAGGGATCGGGAAATCGAACGTCTGCTGGAGCGGATCAGCAGAGCAGATGCATTCCTGCCACCGGCCTGGTTCCTGGTGATGCTTGGGAGCAATGATTTGCTGCAGGGCAGGCTGACGACAGCGGAGGACGTTGCTGCGCGGATGGAGTATTTTCTGATGAAGCTGAAGATGCATCCGCTTGTGATTTCAGGTGCGCTGCGTCTTTGCCTGATCAGTCCGGCGTGCATGCGGCCGGGGGAATGGGTGCGTGAAGAACGGCTTCTTGCAGAATCCCGACGGCTGGGCGAAGCGTATGATGCGGTCGCGCAACGGCTGGACATTGATTTTATCGATGCAGGCAAGTGGGAAATTCCGGTCACCTATGACGGCGTTCATTTTACGCAGGAAGGACATGCCGTATTTGCCCAAAACTGTGCCGCGGCGATGACAGCCATGACTGGCCCTGGCCGTTCATGAAAACCTCAGGAGCAATGCGGAAAATTGAATGTCCGTTTTTGAGAAGAAAAAACAGTTTCTGTATGCTATGATGTCGGAAAAGAGAGGTGAATATCATGCAATATACGGCATCCTGTCATTCTCCGCTCGGTGCGATCACCATGGCAGGGGATGAGATCGGTTTAATCGGACTTTGGTTCGAAGGACAGAAATATTATGGAAAGAATCTGTCGGAATGCCATCAGCAGGGGGATCTTCCTGTTTTTGACGATACCAGGAAATGGCTGGATATCTATTTTGCTGGCCGGAATCCAGGGGCGATTCCACGGCTTCATATGATGGGAACAAAATTCCAGCTTCAGGTCTGGGCGATTCTCAATGAAATCCCATATGGAAAAACCGTTACATATGGAAGCATTGCCAGGACGCTGGAACAGCGATATGGGTATCGCTCGATGTCGGCGCAGGCGGTGGGAGGCGCGGTGGGACGCAATCCGGTTTCTATCCTTGTTCCGTGTCATCGTGTCGTCGGAAGCAGAGGAAATTTAACCGGATATGCCGGAGGAATTGAGAAAAAACAGGCCTTACTGGAACTGGAAGGACGGGGAGCCGCAGAATATGGAAATTAGCAGACTGATGATTCTTGCGGTTATTGGTTCCTATTTTGTAAAAGGAGTCTGTGGCTTTGCGAATACGATTTTGTTTACATCGATTATGAGTTTTCAGAAAAGCAACATCAATATTACGCCGATCGATTTACTGATCGGTATTCCGGCAAATTTTCTTGTGGCGTACCGGGAGCGGAAGGTGGTTCATCTGAGAAATTGGGCGCCGTTGGCAGGGTTGGTTTTCGTTGGCTCTGTTCCGGGAACGTTTTTTCTGAAGTTTGGAAATGTGGCGGTGATTAAGATTGTTCTTGGCGTCACGATCATTGGAATTGGGACAGAGATGCTTTTGCGGGAGTTTCATGCCACTCCAAAACAGGTGTTGCCGAAAAGGATTCTGCTGCTGATCGGACTCGTATCCGGTTTTATCAGCGGTCTGTTTGGAATCGGCGCTTTGCTGGCGGCTTATATGGAACGCACTACGGATAATAACGATTCGTTTAAGGGAAATCTGTGTATGGTATTTCTGGCGGATAATCTCTTTCGGCTGGTCGTTTATATTTATCTGAGTATCGTTACATGGAACACAGTGATTAACGCCTGCAAATTGTTTCCGTTTATGCTCCTGGGACTTGGGGCCGGTATGCTTGCCGGAAAATATCTGAATGAGAAAAAAGTGAAGCTGTGTGTGATCGTTATGCTGATGATTTCCGGCCTGTCCCTGATTCTTGTGAATATGTAAGACAGACGGTGCCTGCAAAGATATATTCGGATAAAACGAGCGAATTGTCAATGGAAAGAAACTGTGTTACTGTTATATCAATCGGAACGATTTTGAAGGGAGAATGAAAATATGTCTGTTTTATTTGTAGAGTATCCCAGATGCTCGACCTGTCAGAAGGCGAAAAAGTGGCTGGATGATCACGGTGTGGTTTATGAGGATCGGCATATCAGGGAGCAGAATCCTACGGAGGAGGAACTGAAAGCCTGGCATGAAAAGAGCGGCCTTCCGCTGAAGAAATTTTTCAATACCAGCGGCCAGCTTTACAAATCCATGCAGCTGAAAGACCGGTTGCCGGAAATGTCCGAAGAGGAACAGATTGCGCTGCTGGCCACGGACGGGATGCTGGTCAAACGCCCGATTATTGTGACGGAGGATACTGTGCTGACCGGATTTCGGGCGGAAGCGTGGGAGAGAGTTATCCGATTATAGCAATTGTAATATTTTATCTTCCGGCCATATTTCATTAGGGAAGATGGAAATTTTTTGCCAGATATTCTTCCGCGTAATGCACGGCCACGGCTCCATCGGCTACCGCTGTCACTACCTGCCGCAGCGCTTTGGTGCGGACGTCGCCGACCGCAAATACGCCGGGAATGTTGGTGCGGGTGCTTTCATCGGCTATGATATAGCCTGACGGGTCGAGGGAGAGCTGTTCTTTTACGGATTCCGTAGCAGGTTTCCGCCCCACGCTGATGAATACACCGTCGCAGGCCAGTTCGCTTTCCTCGCCGGTTTTTCGGTTTTGCAGCCGGACGCCGGTAATTTTATCATCCGCGAGCAATCCGGTTACAACGCTGTTCCAGCAAAATTCCACATTTTTCGCCTGGAAAAGTGGCTCATGGTAGATTTTTGTTGCCCGGAGGGTGTCTCTGCGATGGATAAGAATGACCTTTTTGCAGATGCGGGAGAGGATAAGCGCGTCCGCCGCGGCGCTGTTTCCTCCGCCGACAATGACTACAGTTTTTCCTTTGTAGAACATTCCGTCACAGGCGGCGCAGTAGCTGACGCCTTTTCCGGCTAGCTCTTTCTCACCTTCCACGCCCAGTTCCCGCGGACTGGCGCCGGTTGCCACAACGATTGTTTTTCCATACAAAGTTCCGTCGCTGGTTTCGATTGTTTTGACTGCGCCGGAGAGGCTGAGGGAGATTACCTCGGTCAGCAGAGACCTGGCGCCGAAGCGTTCCGCTCCTTTTTTCATTTTCTCTCCCAGGGAATATCCGTCGATTCCGTCTTCAAATCCGGGGTAGTTGTCGATCTGTCCGGTCAGTGCCATCTGCCCGCCTGCGGACAGTTTCTCCAGCACAATGGTATCCAGGTCGGCTCTTGCGGCGTAGAGAGCCGCGGTGTATCCGCCTGGGCCGCCGCCAATCACGATCATATCGTAGAGGTGTAATTCGCTGGCACTTACTTTTTCCTGAATACAGGTTTCGTACATTTCTGTGTTCATATTTAAAATTGACATTGATATTTTTCTCCTTTATCTGTTGGTAGTATATCCGTTTTTTCATATTTCTTCCGTGATGTTGTCACGCATCAGGTGGCGGAACATGTATGCATAATTTGCTGTGAAATGGAAGGGAATCCTTTCTGTCAGGTATAACATGTTACCTTCTTCTTTATCATCTGTGATTGAACTCGAACGGGATGGCTGATATAATGAAAAACGGTTCGTTGTAGAGAAAATCAAAGACAAATGATATGCAGAGGTGAAAAATGCGGCAATATGGAAGAATTAATCGGGAAGATATGCTGGAGCTTACCAGGAGAATGACGCCTGCAAGAAACTGTTTTGGCAGAATCGCGGGCGCTTATTTTGATGCGGAAGGCTATGTGGATGGAACGTTCAACCGGAATTTCCGGCAACTGACAGCAAAAGAGCAGCAGAAGAATCTGGAGATAGCCAAGGCCATTCCCTTTTCGGAGACAAATGTAAAGCTGAGAGAGTATCTGCTTGAGGAGACGGACAGGAAAACAGGCAGTATGTGGCAGATGCTGATGGCGCTCAGAGAATGTGAACTGAAAAATGACGCGTTGCTGGATATTCTGTACGAGCTCATAGGGGAAACCTTTCATGCGGGCGTGCCATATGCTTTTTATATGTTCCATGGGAGTTATGACATTCCACGGAAGGGAACGGATCATGAGAGCCAATGGGAATCGGAGGAAGTATATTCCTTCCTGATTGGCGCATGCTGTAAAGTCAGTGGCGATTATGAGCCGCAAAAGCCGGAGAGCGGTTTTCTTTTTCCGGCCTTCCGGAATCGCAGCGCCGATAGCAGCAGGATAGAATTGTTCTGTGACGGTGGAATGTCGCTGGCGGATTTGTTTGGAGGCAGGAGCCGCCGGTGACAGCTCCTGCCGTTGTTCCAATCCGATACCATGCGGCTTACCGGAACCGTTTACATTTTTCAGCTTCCGCAGTGCCCGTGCCGGCACCCGTTCGCTTCGTCATGGTGATGTCCGCCGCAGTTTTCTCCGTGATGTCCTCCTTCGTGGTGGCTGCACTGAACGTTCGGAATGTAGGCGAGATTGCCGGCGAGCAGAGCTTCCACGGCGGCGTCCGCATCGCCCTGTACGCCGCCATACAGCCGGATCCCTACGGACGCCAGTGCTGCCTGGGCGCCGCCGCCGATTCCGCCGCAAATCAGAACGTCGGCCTGCAATGCGCCAAGGACCTCTGCCAGTGCGCCGTGGCCCTGGCCGTTTGTGCTGACGACTTCGGATGAAAGAATCTTCCCGTCTTCTGTATCGTAAACCTTAAACTGCTCCGTATGGCCGAAATGCTGGAAGATCTGGCCGTTTTCATAAGTGACTGCGATTCTCATAGTAGTATCCCCTTTCGATTTCTGATAAAGCTGATGAATGTTCTGCTTATAACAACCGTCCATTTCACAGAATGGATTTCTGCCGCTGCAGAGACGGTATTCGCCGCCCTCAATTCGGAGCGGAAGCCCCTCTACCAGCGCGTCCGCCAGTTTTTTGCGGGCGGAATCGTAGATTTTCTGGGCTGTGGTCCGGGCAACCTGCATGATCTGGCTGCACTGTTCCTGGGACAGGCCTTTTTTGTCGATCAGACGAATTGCCTCGAATTCGTCGACCGTCAGGATGACGGGGGCTTTCCCGTCTGCGTCTTTTGCCGGAATAAACTCCAGAATCTGTGGGAAACGGCAGATTGTTCTGCACTTGGTGGGTCTTGCCATTGATTCACCTCATTTTGCTTCTTTTCCGCATCATAGCATGGTTAACGGCATATGTCAAGAATTATTATTGGCATATGCCGTTAACCAATAACATACGAATTTGTATGCAATATGAACAAAAGGTCGGATGAATTTAAAACGAAAAAAACATAAAAACAGGTTAAAACGCTGTAAAAGGCTGATTTTGCCGAAAAATAATTGAAAAAAATGATAAAAATGGGTTTACAAACGTCGTATGTTATGCTATCATAGCAACAGATGAAATGAATATTCACTAACAAATGGTGAAATCTGGGACTTGCAAGAGGCAAAATGACGAAACAACTGGAGGCTGATTGGGAAGGGAGGCGGCGGTGAGACACAGAGATGCGAAAGATTGTCAGCGCGCAGATGTGCTTCCCATGGCAACGGCGCAGAAGGTCAAGACGATGATCATCGAACGGGGGATGAAGCCGGGAGATCGTCTTCCCACGGAGCTGGAACTGGCGGAAGAGTTCGGAGTCAGCCGTTCGACGCTACGGGAAGCCATGAAGTTTCTGCGGGCGGAGAATGTGGTTGTGATCCGCCAGGGGAGCGGCACCTTTGTCAGCGCCGGCACGGGGATCGGGGAAGATCCGCTTGGCCTGAATTTTACCGATCAGAAGAATCTGCTTTCCAATCTGTTTGAGACCAGGATGCTGATTGAGCCTCAGATTGCGGGGCTGGCTGCTGAGCGGGCCACCTTGCAGGATATCCAGAATCTCAGGCTGCTGGTAGAAAAGATGTATCAGATTCAGATTGACAGTGCGACCAGGGCGGAGATGGATGTCGAGTTTCACACGGCGGTAGCGAAATGTACTCACAATGATGTTCTGACCCGGGTGGTTCCGATTATCAATGAATCGATCCGGCGCGGCTACAGGGATACTCTGGATGATAAGGACAGCTTTGAACGTTCCAAGCGGAGTCATGCAGGGATCTGCGAAGCCATTGCGGCGGGCAATTACATGGAGGCGAGGTTCCAGGCGGAGCGTCATGTGTGGGAAACATTAAATGATGTAAAAGAAACGGAGGAAAGGTAATGAAGAAAAGAAATCTGGCAAAGAAGACACTGGCGGCATCCATGGCGGCTCTGATGGCGGCCGGAGCCCTGACGGCCTGCTCGTCCGGCAGCAGCACGGCGTCGACGACGGCTGCGGCGGCAGCGGAGACCGCGGCAGCAGAGACGGAAGCAGCGGCGGATTCCGGAGCGGAAGCAGACACGAGCGCAGAGGCGGTTACGATCAAGTTCCGTTACTGGGCGGACAATACGGATTATTCCGCGCTGATGCAGGATATCATCGCGAAGTTCAACGAGGAGAACGGCAAGGGAATTACCGTTGTCGGTGAGGAGCAGCCCTGGGACGGCGGCGCTTATTCCGAGAACCTTTTCACCGCGAAGATGGGCGGCGGAGATATCGACTGCGCAACCTGGAAGCTGACGGCGACGCCGTTGTTTGTCAACAATGACCTGCTGGCTGATCTGACTCCCTACATTGACGCCTGGGAGAACAAGGATGATATCGACGACAATATTTACAATATCATGAAGGAAGCGGGCGGCAGCGACGCGATTTATGTGATGCCGTGGAATGTTCAGATCCTGTATGTATACTATCGTCCGTCCATTTTCGAGGCGGCCGGCGTGGAAGTGCCGACGACCTATGACGAGTTTTTGACCGCGATCGAGAAGTGCACGATGGATACGGATGGCGACGGCAAGATCGATGTGTACGGTTTTGGCATGAGAGGTTCAACCGGCGGACAGGAGCCGTGGGGCAGCTTCATCCATGGCCGTGGCGGCAGCTTTGAGGATATGACGACCGCGGAGTCTGTCGCGGGTATGCAGGACTTCATCGACATTTATACGAATGGTTATGTGCCGCCGACCGCAGTCAGCGACGGATTCAATGAGATCATCGCGAACTTCAAGTCCGGCCTGACTGCAATGACGATTCATCATACCGGTTCTTCCGCGGGTATGGAAGAGACCTTTGGCGATGATGTATCGGCGTTTGCGTTCCCGGCAGGCGATGGCCAGTGGACTTCCATGGGCGATACGGAGACAGTAATTTTCGAATCCTGTGAGAATAAGGAAGCGGCGTTTGAGTGGGTATCCTACCTGGCATCCGGTGAAGGCCAGAAGATGTGGTGCGAAGGCACAGGCAATGTGCCGGTCAGCAAGAGCCTTCAGGAGACTGACTTCTTCCAGAACAATCGTTTCATGGTCGCTTCGATCGAGGGACAGAGCTATGCAGGTATCCTGCCGATTCTCGATACGACGACAGAGTGGGTAGCGACGACCTGGCCGAATACCGTTGCGCAGGCGCTGACCGGGCAGATTACGGCCGAGCAGTGTATGCAGACGCTTCAGGACGGTCTGTATCAGTAGGCTTCATTGCGCCATGTGCTGGCATATATGAGATTCAGACAGAAAACGGGGTCGCCTTCCGGCGACCCCGGAATAGTAACAGACGCAAAGACACAGCGGAAGAGATGACCGGCGGGGGGTTCACGCGGCTTGCTGTTTCGCGGAAATGAGTAAAGGAGGAATTTGCTGATGGTCAAGAAACAATCGATATGGCCATATCTGCTGGTGGCCCCGGCAGTCCTGATCATCCTGTGTGTGGTATTTATACCGGTTATCAATGCAATTCTGATGAGCTTTCAGAGTTATGATCTTCGCCGCCCGAAGGACATCGCCTTTATCGGACTGGGCAATTACATCGAAGCGTTCTCAGACTCCCTGTTCTGGAACGCGCTGCTGCGGACGATTATCTGGGTTGTCTTCGGCGTGGGCTTCCAGTTCTTCTTCGGATTTGTGCTGGCGCTTCTGCTGAACCAGAGCTTTCGGGGACGTGGCCCCATCCGTGCGGTCAGCATGATTCCGTGGGTGACGCCCGGCGTTCTGATTGGCCTTATGTGGAGGTGGATTTATGACGGCAACTCCGGCGTCCTCAATGACATCCTTCTGAAGCTGCATCTGATTACGGATAAGATCCCGTTTCTGTCCCAGACCTCGACGGCGTTTCCAAGCGTGATTGTAACGATCATCTGGCAGGGCATTCCGTTCTTTGCGCTGATGATTCTGGCGGCCTTACAGGGCGTGTCTCATGATATGTATGAGGCGGCGGAAATGGACGGTGCGACGCCTTTCCAGAAGCTGATTTATGTGACGATTCCTTCAATTAAAAATACGATTTTCGTAACCGGGCTTCTGCGCATTATCTGGGTGGCGAATTCGGTGGACGTGATCTTCAACATGACTTCCGGCGGCCCGGCTTATTCGACGCAGACGTTGAGTGTCTATGTTTATAACAAAGGCAATTCGCTCGACCTGGGGTATGCTTCGGCGATGGCCCTGCTGATGACCTTATTGCTTCTGCTGGTGGTAATTCCTTACCTGAAAATGAACTTTAAGGAGGAAAAATAGGATATGAAGAAAAGACATGATTTGGCGAAGCGCATTCTGTTTTTGTATCTGCCGCTGTTCGTGCTGATGGTGTTTATCCTGTTTCCTTTTTACTGGACATTTGTTACATCCATCAAGCCGGAAGAAGAGTTGTACGGGGCGGTTGTCACCTACTGGCCGAGAAGCGTGACCTTTGAGGCGTACAGCAAGCTGTTTACGACGACGGTGAATTTCCTTCAGGCGATGAAGAACAGTCTGATCGTGGCGGCGTCGACGACGGTGGTATCCCTGACAGCTTCCACACTTGCCGCTTACGCGTTTTCACGGTACCATTTCGCGGGCAGAAAGGTGCTGATGAGTATTTTCCTTTGCAATAATATGTTCCCGACGGTTCTGCTGCTGATTCCGCTGTATACGATCATGCGCAGACTCGGTCTGCTGTACCAGCCGGCGTCGTTGGTGTTGTCCTATACGACGTTCACGATTCCTTTTTCGGTGTGGCTGCTGATCGGTTTCCTGAACGACCTGCCTATGTCGCTGGAGGAGGCGGCCATGGTTGACGGCTGCAATCGCGGACAGGCATTTGTGAAGATTGTTCTTCCGATTCTGGTCCCCTCGATGGTAGCGACCGGTGTGTACATTTTCATGCAGTCCTGGAATGAGTACACGTTTGCGATGATGTTTACCAACAATGATACGCGCACGATTCCCGTTGCACTCAAGAGCCTGATCGGCCAGCTGGGCGTCCAGTGGGATCTGCTGACGGCCGGTGGCATTATCACCATCATTCCTGTCTGCATTATGTTCTTCTTTGCTCAGAAACGTCTGGTGGAAGGCTTGACAGCAGGGGCAGTGAAGGGGTAAGATTATGATTTGGATATTTTCCTGCGAAAGCAGGTCTATATGAAAAATATGAGGAGGAAAAAATGATGCAGTACGAAAAGAAAGCAAAAGAATTGCGGGCAGAAATCTTAAAGATGCTGTATGCCTGCCAGTCGGGACATCCGGGTGGATCTCTGTCCTGTGTGGAGATGCTGATGGCGCTCTACTATGAGGTGATGAAGATTGATCCGAAGAATCCGCAGGATCCGGATCGGGATCGTTTTGTACTGAGCAAGGGCCATGCCTGTCCGACCCTGTATGCGATTCTTGCTGACTTGGGTTACTTCCCGAAGGAGGATCTGGCAAATCTGCGTCAGATTGACAGTCATCTGCAGGGACATCCGGACTGCTGCAAGACGCCCGGTGTGGATATGAACACCGGTTCTCTGGGACAGGGCGCTGCTCTGGCCATGGGTCTGGCGCTGGCTGCGAAGCACGCGAAGAAGGATTACAAGGTTTACGCGGTGCTGGGTGATGGCGAGTGCCAGGAAGGTCTGGTCTGGGAGGCTGCGATGGCTTCTGCCCATTACAAGCTGGACAATCTGGTCTTTATGCTGGATCACAACGGGTTGCAGATTGATGGAAGCAACGATGAAGTGATGGGGCTTGGCGATATTACAAAGAAGTTTGAAGCATTCGGTTTTGAGTGCTTTACGGTAGACGGACACGATATCGATACCATTGTGGCGGCGCTGAAGGCTCCGGTATCCGGCAAACCGAAGTTCATCTGCTGTGAGACTGTCAAGGGCAAGGGCGTATCCTTTATGGAGAACGTGTTTGGCTGGCATGGCAGCCCCATGAATAAAGAACAGTTTGAGAAGGCATTAAGCGAGCAGGAGGTGCAGTAAGATGGGAAAGTCATTGCGTGTTGCATACGGTGAGGCACTGATTAAATTAGGCAAAGAGAACGAAAAGGTTGTCGTTCTGGACGCGGATCTGGCGCATGCGACTCAGACGGCGATGTTCCAGGCTGAGTATCCGGACCGCCATTTCAATCTGGGTATTGCGGAAGCGGATATGGTCTGTGCGGCGGTTGGCTTTGCTCACACCGGATTTATTCCCTTTGCCAGCACGTTTGCTCTGTTTGGGGCCGGACATGCGTATGAGCAGATCCGTAATTCTGTCTGCTATACCAACTGCAATGTGAAGTTTGGTTTTTCGCATTCCGGTCTCAGCGTGGGCGAGGACGGCGGTAGCCATCAGAGCATCGAAGATATTGCATTGATGAGAGTGTTGCCGCATATGACGATTCTCGTTCCCTGCGATCCGGCGGAGACAGAGAAGGCTGTTTTTGCGGCGGCGAAGATCGACGGCCCGGTGTACATCCGTGTGGCGAGACCGGTCTGTGAGGATATCACGACGGCAGATACGCCTTTCATTCCGGGTAAGGCGAATGTAATGAAGGAAGGCAGTGACGTCTGCCTGATCGCCTGTGGCCTGATGGTGCCGGTGGCATTGAAGGCTGCAGAAGAGCTGGAAAGCCAGGGAATCAGCACGGCGGTTGTGAATATGCACACGATCAAGCCGATCGATGAGGATGTGATTCTGAAGATGAACGAGAACTGCAAGGCGATCGTGACCGTGGAGGAGCATTCCATCATTGGTGGTCTTGGTTCGGCCGTATCCGAGGTTCTGGCCGGACACAACGGCGCGAAGTTCGCCCGTGTTGGTATCCAGGACAAGTTCGGCAAATCCGGCAAGCCGGATCAGCTGTTTGAGGCTTATGGACTGACTGCGGAGAACGTGGCAGCGACAGCAAAAGGACTTCTTTAAGAAAACCGGAGGGTAAGACACGATGAAGATTGCAGAATATGAATTTACCGGTGAAGGAATGCATCGGGTATTTGAAAATGAAAAATGGACGGTTGGCATCAAGAACTGGAAGCCGGCCAATGATGTGACGGGAATTGACTGCCTAGAGCGTCACAATCTGACGGACGAGTTATTTGTCCTGCTGGAAGGTCACTGCACGCTGATTTACGCCAACGAGACAGATAAGGGTCTGGAATTTTCAGCTGTGAAGATGGAGCCGGACAAGGTCTATAACATTCCGGCAACGTTGTGGCATAACACCATTACACAGAAGGATACCAAGATGATTCTCATCGAGGATTCCAGCACATCCATGGAGAACAGCGACATCCTGAATCTTGATGCAGAGCAGATCGCCGTGGTGAGAAGTCTGG
>JAJQCD010000019.1:0-125981 GCA_021202925.1 Clostridiales bacterium
ATAAATATGAATCATAAATGAATATTCTATATACTGTTATCTATTATATCAATATCACAAATGACATATATATTGTATCCAGATTATGTAACATCAAGCCTTCGATGAATAAATGCTTCATCGAAGGCAACCAGTAAATACGCAAAATGTATTACACTGATTATCCCTCTCACCGATATCAATGTCTGCCTGTTTCATTCGAATCATGTTTCTCACCCCTCTCCAAACTTATAGCCAAGGAACCAAACGTCCTCAATCTGTATTTATTTAACAGCATTAACTACGATATTTGCAATTACGGATCTTCTTTTAACCGGATCCATTGTTTACATTTATGTTATCTGTTCTTGGCCTGTTATACATTAACCTGAACCTGTTAAATGTCATTGAATCCGATATCTTCTGCGACAAAGCATATCCTATTATTTGATCCCTCACTGTCTGCGCTGATTAGTTTGCAAATTTCACAAACGTCCCTTGCTGTATTTATATTTATGTAAGATTATTCCACATTACCATGATGTAAGGAATCATGTTAAAACTTAACGCCAGTCATCTGATATTAACTAAAAATAAAACATCGATAACATTCAGTAAAATAATCAGATGGAGGAATTCAATATGTTTGAAGCGTATGAGGATGTCGTAACCATAGAAAATGTTTGTGGGATGCTTAACATCGGAAAAAATAAAGCCTACAGCCTGTTATCGAAAGGTGAGCTTCACGGGTTTAAAATCGGCCGTATATGGAAAATATCAAAGAAATCCGTCATAGAATATATAGAGCATAACACAGAAAAATATCTTTAAGCCGTACCGAATACCATACAGCTGTCACAAAAGGCAAAGCGAAACTAACCCCTCTCTGTTTTTCGTTTTTCCACAGCATATAGTAGAGGCTGCCGATGGCAGCCTCCATATCTCTTTCTTTTCTGAATCTGTCATTCACATGGGATACGCATAGATCGGCGACATTATCTGATGATTCGTAATATTCCTATGCCTACGCACTTCTTCTAATGTCAACGGAGGCAGCTTTCGGCATAAGCCCGGCTTTACTCGAAACTTGTCCTTCGGCTCTTCTTTTTCTGGTGGTTCTACCAGATAATCCTTCATATAGATTTTCGCCTGCTCACATGGAAAGGAGGAAAACAGATATACCGTGCATGGATTTCGAAGGAGCCTTGCACGTCCGACTGCTTGTTCTAACTCACTTTCCAGAGAATATAATTGGATCTCGCGTAAAAGCTCATCGGAGTATGCCATCATCAAAAAACGATTCCCTTTATATGTAACACGCTGATAATGCGGCCTCGCATCTTCTTTCTTATTGACATCAACGCCAAGATAACACGCAGGCAGTTTATAAGCCTCCTCATTTTTATATGGAGTACCAATGATTCCGATGTCTCGTCCCTTTAGACCATTGATTCCGGTCAGATTACCAAAATGCAACCCTTTACAGGATCGTCCCGCCTCATTTTCGAACTTTTTAAACGTCAGAACAGGAAGATCGGGATCTCCGGAATATTCGCGTATGAACTCGAAAATCTCTGTTTTCTTTTTCAGATCATTCCGGCCTAATGAGTGGTAAGAATATTGCTTTAACGTACCAGCATATGCAACCTTCTTTTCCGGATAGGAAATGACTTTCATATCCTTTTTGAAATATGTCCTGTAGATCTTCTCATTCAGCGTTGCTGACAGCACAATATACTTTCCCGGAGACAGCTTCTGTGGACAAAAATAGTGTACAACGCTTCCCCTCCGACTGTCATCCTCCTTAATATATGCTCCTGCCAGAAAAAGATCATTCACATCATTTTCCTTATCGCAACAAATTCCATATTCACTAAGCTGCTCCTCCGTAAATGGCATTGCTGCGGATAACGGTTCCCTTCGGATATAGATTCCTTCTTTTGCAGCCAATATCTCATCTGCAATTTCTGACAGTCCTGGAACTCTTTTTTCGCTGAGTCGTTCTAACGTTTCCACATCTACACAATGGCTGTTGCTGAGTATCTGTAAATACAGGATATCTTCGTCTATAATAACTATGTACTGGCTCAACAGCTCCGATGGAACTTGAAGCAGATACGCATGTGTTGTTACTACCACACGTTTATCTTCCATCCCTTTTGCACCTTTCATCAGGTTCTCACACAGTTCAGCCACTGCGCTCATACAGGGATCATCTTTGATTTCCTGATAATAACTGGCAATCATACTCTTTGTCCGGCCATGCAGTCCTGCTTCGTGAAAGTATGATATTTTCTCCTGAATCTCTCTGGGAATAAAACAATTTCCATGAGCACTTGGAGTGATGAATAAATCTTCATCTGTGATTCCATGGCTCTTCAAGTCTTCTCCGATCTGTTCTTTCAGCGTATTCGTTGGCGCCGCTACCAACACCTTAGCCTGTGGATGTTTCTCAATCCAGTTGATGTACATTCTTGTTTTCCCTAAGCCTGTCTGCGCTTTGATCATGTGAATTCCATTTCCAGTATAGGAAAATGCCTGATCCAGATTCTCCTCCAGACACATGGACACTTCCTCCAATGTCACGTAAGTTTCCTTCTTCTGATAAACCTTTCTCCCCATAGTTAGTGCATCCACTATGGCCCCCCTGTTTTCGCATTCTTCATAATAAGGACATACTTCCTTACTGCATTTCTCAGGGCGATAATTTTTTATATCTCTTTTGTAATCCTGTTCCCATTTTTTACAGCTTTCCTCACCATAACCTTTTTCCAGCAAAGCAAAGAATTGTTTCACACCACCGTTAATATAGTTCATATTCGTCAGTATCATAAAACGAACTTCGTGGCTGAGTATTACTCCATTATTAAAATCATTCCATAACTAGCATGTATTCTTCTCTTCTATATTAACTTTTCTTAACTTTTTCTTCTCTTCGCACGTATATGTCTGGTGCAAGATTCTGTTTTCTATCACAAAAAATGACGGAAATATGGATTCTTCTATTATATGATATATAACAGAATCCTTCATTCCGTCAATTTTGCTCATTATAACGTCAACCAGTCTTCCATCTCCCATAGCTGCTGATCCATCTATCAACAGAATATGATATTTATTACAAAAGTTTCTGATAGCTCTTCTCAGATTCTCATTGTTATTTAACCGCTCATAGAATACCGAATAAACCTGCACCAGACTAATACGTGCCTCACTATTACAGCAGATTAACTCTTTACCTCCCAGATAGATGCGATCCAGATTCTTACAGGAAGAATCACATTCAGGGAATATCCGATACAGCATTGCTATCACAATCTTTATTATATACACATCCTCAATCAGGACATCATGTGCAAACACCACACGAAACTTTTCATTCTGATGAGTAGAACTGAACGTGTGATAAGCAAATGCAATCGGAATCTGTACCTGATCACATCTGCTTTCAATCTCCTTGAATGTAATACCATGATCAAAGTCTAACGCGAACAATTGCATCCCCGTACAGTTTTCAGCCTTTAATCCACCTACCAGATGACCAGGCACCATGGAGTGACCCTGATTTCCAATCAGTTCGGCAAGATCTTCCAGATCAATCTCTGCCCAATGATCGACCGCTCTTCGTTTACTCCCTACGATCTCGCCCTTTTCCGGCTTTTTCTCTTTCGCTTCGGGATCGTATCCTACGTACACCTTTCTGTTTTCCATTGCTCATTGCTCTCTTTCCATTTTCTTCACCCTGACAAGCTTTGGCTTTACTTATTAGTTTGCTTGCCTGATAAAGAAATACAAATCCGGAGAGCTGTGCAGAGCTCCAGTCGGCTTTCATAGTGCCTGATAAACATTAAAAAATCTGCTAACATTCCGGTAAATCAAAAAAACAAGGAGGCAATCAACATGTCCACACAGGATCAGGAAATTCTTACCGTCTTTGACGTAACACAGATTCTCCACATCGGAAAGAATCGAGTCTATGAACTGCTGTCATCTAATGAACTGAATGGCTTTCGCATCGGGCGGGTTTGGAAAATACCTCGTGGAAATCTAGATGAATATATTCTGAGACAAAGCAAAATCAAAAAAGAAACGACATGAGCAGAGACATTTCAATTTTCAAAATGGTGTATAAATGGTGTATAGCCGAATCAATCTCTGAATTTCACCATGAAGTGATCTCCGAGGACCCTTTATTTTACTTAAAAAATCGGCCCCGACACGTCCATCGCGCCGGAACCGATTAAAAAGGGGAGGATAAGTATTTCTTTTTTCTTTGGTACTACTCTCATTATCTCCCCTGTCGTTTGTTTTATACATCCCTTTATAATTTTTTTGCATTTTCACGCTTCTGCCGTTCCGAATACCTTTGACAGAATCATACTGAATATCAACTGACCGACGCAGGGAACCATCAGGGTGAACATACCGGCCTGAATCCCCGCTGCATCCGCGACGATGCCGATGACATAGGGCATGACAACCGCGCCGCTGCTGGCCGCCGGAAGCAGGATGCCCATACTGGCGACGCTGGTCATCCGGCCTGCGCAGGAAATCGCGGTCGGATTGAGACCGGCCATAGAAGCCGCGAAAGCAAACAACAGCAGAATCGCCGGCCACTGGCTATATACCTGCATCAGAGCGAAATAAAAGACGAAGCAGCCGATGGACATGCGGATCATGGCACGTTCCACCCGTTTAATCGGCAGGACGAAGGCATAAATCATACGGAGCAGCAGCGTCGCAAGCCAGATAATAGTCAAAGTGTAGGCGCTCAGCGCACCGCTCAGAATCCCATTCTCCTTGAAATAAGTAACCATCCATCCCGTGACGCTGATCTCTGTCCCGTTCTGACAGAACAGCAGCGCAACCAGCAGCCAGAACTTCCCGCTCTTTAAGAAACTCCAGTCGGTCTTTGACTTCTTCGTACCGCCGTCAGACATCGATGACATGGCGAACAGCAGCCACATCACCGCGCCGAGGGCGCCGAGCAGCACCATCGGCAGCCGGCCGGATCGGGCCGCCGCCAGGGAGATCAGGAACGGACACAGGAAAGCACCAAACGCGAAACTGCTGTGCAGGGTATTCATGCCCCTCGTCCGGTTTGCGCTGTTGTTCGAGACCAGGATCGTACAGGTATTGATCGCGCTCCCCTTTCCGAAGCCAACCAGGAGAAAAGACAGCATCAAAAGCGGAATCCAGCCGGTTGCAGACATCAGCAGGTATCCGACCGCATATCCGGCGGTCAGAATCAGCGTACCTGCTTTCATGCCGATCCGCACGGTGAGAAACGTTACAACAAATCCGGCCAACAGGTTCCCGATCGTCATCATGGAGAGTAATGTCCCCGTCATTCCGAAAGCAAATCCAAGCTGATCCTGCAGCAGGCTGACAACCACGCCTGTGCTGGTCGCACAGATGCCGCTGATAAAAAACGTAATAAATCCTGTCGTCCTGAGTTTCGCGTTCAATGTGTCCATAAAACCGCCTTTCTTCTCGCGTAATGATCATTTAGTCCGTCTCTCCAACGGTTACGCCACTGTAAAAAAATTCGAGAATTTCTTCGCAGGTATATCCGGCCTTCGCCATTCCCTGTGCGCCGTTCTGGCTCATCCCGACTCCATGTCCATAGCCGCCGCCATAAATTTTGTAACGCCTGACGCCGGAACTGTTGACGCCGTACTCTTCTACAGCCAGAAATCCACTTGGCAGAGAACTCCATCCATCGGCCTCCTGTCCATCGTTTCTGACCAGTGTCAGCGCCGGGTCTGCCAGTGCCGAGCGGATCGCACTCTGTCCTTCAATCGTCCGTTCTCCGTCTGTCCCTCTCACCAGCAGCTTCTGTGCAACTCCTCCGGCTCCGCGCTCTGTAACACGAATGCTCTCCACGGTACCAACTCCGTCAATATGATCGGTCAGATAGTTGACATTGGTCACCATGCTCCAGCGGTACAACGGGTAAGCCGAGTCGAAAGCCGGATAGTCTGTATCCGTAATAAACGCCAGAAAATCATCATTATCCGTCAGATCCGGCGCCCCGCCTCCCGGCTGCAGGGCTACGCTTTTCAGCCAGGGAGTCTCCTCCGGATCTCCACCCCACACGCCGAGGTCTGAGGTCACGCCACAGGATGTCGAAAAGTAATATGCCGACACCGGATTCCCTTCATACAGGAGCATCTGTCCGTAGGTTTCCCGCACGGCTTCGGCTGTCCGCGCGTCCGTCTCGACATTATTATACACCTGAAAATTCGTGCTGTCATCCACATGTGCGCCGTAACGACTGTATGTATTGCCCTGAATCTGCATCCAGGCATAGGTCCGGGCGCACACGGCCTGCGCCTTTAATGCTTCCTTCTCATAATTTGACGGCATCTCACTGGGTACCACCTTCGCCAGGTAATCTTCCAGATACAGATCATTGATCAGCACCAGACCAAGCTGCGTATCCAGCAATTCCAGACGGCCCGCATAGGAAGGCGTCCCCAGCGAACGCTCAATCGACGTCACCCGGATCTCCGCATCCCCTTCTGGTTCCAGAAGAATACGCCCGGCAGCCAGTTCCTCTTCTCCGCTCGTAAACATGATTTCCTGCCCCGCCTCAATCCTCTCCGTCTCATCCCCCTGCGTCATCGTTACCGCCCGGTCACAGACAATCGACACGGAATCATGGAACATCGAAGAGAACCCGCTTGTCATCAGTAGTACCCGGATTGTGTCCGCCTCGAACTCCCGCACCGTCAGCACTGCGCAGATTTTTCCCTCCGCGACCACAAACTGCTGCATATCGTAACCGACCAGAATGTCTGACAGCTTCTCACGTCTGACCTCCCCATAGGTCTTCAGCACCTTGCACTCCTCGTCCAGCTCCACCACGCCGTACCCTTCGATCTCAACCGCATGTTCCCGCACGGAGAGTACCTTCCCTGTGATCGCATCCTGCTTCAGAGAAACCTTTGCTATCCTTCCGTCTGTCATACGGATGTCCGCCAGGGTACCCGCCAGTTCTTCCGCCTGCCGTGTCTTTTTCCGAAAAGCAATTGTCCGCTCAATATCGCCCAGATAGACGCGAAGCCCTTCTTCGTCACCGTCCAGAATCCAGACATTGCGATACGTCACATTCTGCCCCCGGTCCTCGATCACATGGATCAGTACCGAACCACGCACATAAGCCGTCAGCTCATGATCGACATACCCATCCAGGGAAAGGCCGTCAAACCGGAGTTCTCCCAGGTTCGTATAAGCCGTCCATGCCGCTGCCTCCGGCATACTGCCAGGCGTACCGTAGACCAGCACGGATGCCTTCTCCATCTCCCCGTCCGGATCGGTCCGCCTGCGAATCGAATCATAGAGCAGCCACCAGCTATCATACGGACAGGGATCCGTGCGTTTTTCCCCCGCCACGCGAATGGAATCGCCCAGGCCGGGCGCCAGGGCTTCCGCGATCATCTGAGCCTCCCCGCAGGTCAGCTCTGCCTCTGCGTGTGCCGCATCTGCGGGCACATCCGGCGTCTGCAGCCACCCCTGTTCATATGCGTAATCCAGATACGGAACATACCACTCTTCCAGTTCGTCGGCCGGGAAATGGGAAGCGCCATACCCGCGTCTCCATGCGTCAAAATCTTCCGGCGCACAGACTGCATAAACGGCCGAACGGATCGCCTCTGCCCGGCTGATTCCTGCCTTCTCCGTATCACAGAAACGGATCACCAGAATCAATATCACAACCAGCACAGGAATCCCGATGATCCATCCGATCAGTCTCCGATTCTTCATAGACCTCCCCGCAAATGCAACTACTTTTCTTTCCTGATATAGGTCTTTTGTCTCTCATCAATATAATCCAGTTCTTCATACTGCTCCATATCTGCGGACAACTCCCGCCTGCCGAGCAGATACAGAACCAGTTCCCGGATCAGATTGTAAATCACCGCGAAGGTGGGGACACCGATAATCATGCCAACAAAGCCAAACAATCCGCCAAACAGCAGAATGGCAAACAGAACCCAGAAACTGGAAAGTCCCGTGGAATTGCCCAGAATCTTCGGTCCGATAATATTTCCGTCAATCTGCTGCAGCACCAGAATAAACAGGACAAAATACAGACCCTGCAGCGGGCTGGCCAGAAGAATCAGCACCGTACAGGGGATCGCCCCGATGAACGGTCCGAAAAAGGGGATCACATTCGTCACGCCCACAACCACGCTGACCAGCAGCACATAAGGCATCTTCATAAAACTCAGAACCACAAAACTCAGAATCCCGATAATCAGCGAATCCAGGAGCTTTCCCGTGATAAATCCGCCAAATATCTGATGCGCATACCTTACCTCGCCGATCACCTTGTTCGCAATACGCAACGGCAGAATACTGTACACAATCATCTTGCCCTGCACAATCAGCTTCTGTTTCATGTTCAGAAGATATACCATCACAATCAGGCCAAGCACCGCATTCCACAAAAAACTGAACACGCTCATCAGACTGCTTGATACCCGGTAAATAATATTGTAGGCATTCGGAATCAGCGTATTGTTCACCCAGTCCTGCACAAACTGCACAACCCGGCTGTAATAATCCATGACCGTTGCGTCCAGCTCCGGGTTGTTTTCCAGAATATCGCCCAGCCAGTTCTGCAGGTTCAGAGCATAAGCCGGCATCGATTCCACAATCGAGCTGATGCTCCTGACCAGTTCCGGCGTCAGAATCGAAATCAGACCAGCCACAACCGCCAGCAGCAAAACGACACTCGCAAGCGTTCCCGCCAGTGCGCCAAGCTGTCCGTCCAGAAGCCGCTCCACCTGTCTGCGGACATAATTATAGACCGGACTCAGCAGGTAGGCAAATACCGCTCCAAAGATCACCGGCGACAGGATGTTAAACAGAACCTTCCAGAGTGCTTTCACCCTGGCCCAGTTCATAATCGTGAACACAAGACCGGCCAGCAAAGCCAGAACCACAAACGCCGTCACGCCCCAACAGATATAACTTTGGTATTTCTCTCTCTTCATGAAAATTCTCCCGCCGGTCTTCAATCTCTGCAACCCGCCATCCGGAACCGGCTATGTATAGGATTCCCTTACAGCTCCTTACATATGCTGTGCTAAATTAGAAAATAAGCAGCGATTTCTCGCTGCTTTTCGCTTTTGTAATCCCAAAATGCCGTTCTTACTTATTGACGCCCAGCAAAAGCCAGGTGGGCAACCTCACGTAAGCTTCTGTCTTCCACTGATTGAATGAGGCCTGACATCCGCTTACAAATATCGGAATCCCTATGTCATAATGTAGGTTCAATAATTTGTAAGGTTGTCGAACATTCCAGGAATTACAACCAGCTTTCTTTTCTGTTCTGATTATACATCAGTGCGGCTGTTTTTTCAAGTTCCTTTTACTGGGCAGAAAAATATTACTATGAAACTCAGCGAAGCGAAGCTGAGCGCTAAGTTTCATGTATACGGCGGCGCTTTACAATGAAAGCCCAAGAGTCTGAGCCATAGGCGATGGACGATTGGTTGCTTTCATGTATGCAAAGCAAGCGAAGTCAAGCCACAGGCGCAGACTTGCTCTGCATGCCCTTCGGGTAAAGCTTAGCATAGTCGTTTTACAATCGGTCGGACGGCAGCTCAGCCGTGCATTCCATCTTGCTGATCGACACTTCATAAGCGACCCGTTTCTCACACTATGTATCGCTCAGTCTCTTCGTATATTCCCTGCTCTGAACACGTCCCCAGACCTGGATTCTCGTTCCGATCCGGAATCCGGACGCAAATCGCGCATTCCGTCCCCAGGCAATGCAGGGTATGTAATCCGACTTGGCATATGGCCGGTTCACGGCAAGCAGCAGATCCGCGATCTCACGTCCCAACGGCGTCTTACGATAAACCGGCTGCTTGCACACATAACCGTCCAGAAAAATCTGGTTTGTCTTCGTATAGTCGGTGAACTTTTCCATAAAACGGATCTCCCGCACGAAGACGGACAGAACCAGGCGATTCTTCAGGCCTTCGTGCCGGTTATAGGAACGGAACTGCCCGGCTGCTTCCACTGTGCATCCCTGATAATCCTGATGGACGTCGATCAGGCGGTCAGAAATCATCAGCGGGATCACATCCTGCTGCTCGCTGAGACGGCTGACGGCCACATTCACCACATAAAACCCTTCCCCGTACACTTCATGGCTGAACGTAAATCCCGAGATGATTTCCCCGATTACGCTGACTCTGTTATTCTCAATTACTTTTTCCGGCATGGTACTTCTCTCCTCATGATATATTTTGGCACGCAGGATCACTTGCGCTACTAATATATCTATGAAGAGACATACCAAAAGTATTCCGATTTTTATTGAAATCCCGAAAATGATTTCGGATCGTGAAATTCTTCCTCTCAGGCGTTCTTCTTAAAGGATGCCCGTTTGCGCAGCATGGGGTCAAGAATCTTCTTGCGGATACGCAGACTGGACGGCGTAACCTCAAGGAGCTCATCCGTATCAATAAAGTCCAGGCACTGTTCCAGACTCATCTGCTTTTTGGGCACCAGCTTCAGGGCTTCGTCCGCGCTGGAAGAACGGGTATTTGTCAGCTTCTTGGTCTTGCAGACGTTCACCTCAATGTCTTCGGACTTTGGATTCTGGCCAATCACCATGCCTCCGTACACCTTCTCACCCGGCCCGATAAACAGGGTTCCCCTCTCCTGCGCGTTGAACAGGCCGTACGTAATTGCCTCTCCGCTCTCATACGCAATCAGGGAACCGGTCTTACGATAGCTCAGATCACCCTTATACGGACCATAACCATCGAAGATCGTGTTCATAATGCCATTTCCCTTCGTATCCGTCAGAAATTCGCCGCGATAACCGATCAGACCGCGCGACGGAATCGAAAACTCCAGACGGGTATAGCCTCCGTTTGTCGGGCTCATGCCCTGTAATTCGCCCTTTCTCGAAGTCAGCTTCTGAATGATCGTCCTGGTGAACTCCTCCGGCACATCAATATAAGCCAGTTCCATCGGCTCCTGTTTCTGATTTCTCTCATTGTATCGATACAGCACCTCTGCCTTGCTGACGGCAAATTCAAACCCTTCCCGCCGCATATTCTCAATCAGAACAGACAGATGCAGTTCCCCCCGTCCCGATACCTTAAAGCAATCCGGCGAATCGGTCTCCTCTACACGCAGACTGACGTCGGTGTTCAGTTCCCGGAACAGCCGGTCACGGATATGACGGGATGTAACATAATGTCCCTCGGTTCCGGCCAGCGGACTGTCATTGACCATGAAGTCCATCGCAATCGTCGGCTCGGAAATCTTCTGAAACGGAATCGCCACCGGATCCTCCGGGGAGCAAAGCGTGTCGCCAATGTGCAGTTCCGTAATACCGGAAACTGCCACGATATCGCCAACCGTCGCCTCCGACACCTCCTTGCGGTTCAGACCTTCGAACTGATACAGCTTGCTGATCTTGACCCGGCGCATCTTATCCGGATCGTGATGGTTCACAATCACGCACTCCTGATTTACTTTCACAACGCCATTGTCGATTTTACCAATGCCGATCCGCCCCACATACTCATTGTAGTCGATCGTGGAAATCAGCATCTGCGTATGTGCGTCCGGATCTCCCTCCGGCGCCGGAATCGATTCAATAATGGTTTCAAAAAGCGGAGACATATCCACTTCCGGATCCTCCAGATTCCGCTTCGCAAATCCGGCCTTCGCGGACGCAAAGACAAACGGGCAATCCAGCTGCTGATCCGACGCGTCCAGATCCATCAGGAGTTCCAGCACTTCATCGATCACTTCCTCCGGTCTGGCCTCCGGTCGGTCAATCTTGTTGATACAGACAATCACGGAAAGATCCAGTTCCAGTGCCTTCTGCAGCACAAATTTAGTCTGGGGCATTGGTCCTTCAAACGCATCCACCACCAGAATGACGCCGTTTACCATCTTCAGCACACGTTCCACTTCACCACCAAAATCCGCATGCCCTGGCGTATCAATGATATTGATCTTCTTATCCTTATAAAAAACTGCCGTATTCTTCGACAGGATTGTGATTCCTCTTTCCCGCTCAATGTCGTTTGAGTCCATCACCCGTTCCTCTACCGCCTGGTTCTCACGAAAGACACCGCTCTGCTTCAGCAGATTGTCCACCAGCGTCGTCTTACCATGGTCGACGTGGGCTATGATTGCAATATTCCTTACATCTTCTCTCTTGATATTCATAATCTTTCCTCTTTCACAGCAAACAGCTATGCTAAGCTTAGTCTGCGCCTGACGGCTTGACTTCGCTAAGCGCCGCTGCATACATGAAACTTAGCGCTCAGCTTCGCTTCGCTGAGTTTCACAGTAAAACCAAGGACCGGTTGTCCCGTCCCTGGTTTTTCTTCTGCTTATCAATTAGGTAGTATAGCATTGCCGTTCAAAGATTGCAACGTTTTTCTTCCTGTTTCTGAAATATGCCGTCGGAGCGTCTGCGGGATAAAAAAGGAACCATTTACGAATCGACCTTCATCGTTTATAATAGAGACAGCAATCCGAACCAATGGCCATACAGAAAGGCTCTGTTCGGAACCGTTACAGAATAAGAAAGGATCCGGATCCCATGACAGATCGATATCGCATTTTATATAAAGGAGGGCAGGGCGAAGTCGTCGAGAAGAAATCCCGCTTCATCGCCACGACACAGCCCGTACAAAACGAAGAGGAAGCGATTGCCTTCCTTGAAGCCATGAAAAAGAAATACTGGGATGCCCGGCACAACTGCTCCGCCTGGGTCATCGGGGAGCGCGGACAGCTGCAGCGCTGCAGCGACGATGGAGAACCGTCACAGACAGCAGGGCGTCCAATGCTCGACGTCCTCTGCGGCGACGGGGTGCGTAATATCTGTCTCGTCGTCACCCGCTATTTTGGCGGCACTCTGCTTGGTACCGGCGGACTGGTCCGCGCATACTCCGCAGCCGCACAACTCGGCCTGCAAAACAGCGTCATCCTCGAAAAACAGCTCGGCGCACGCATAAGCATCCACACCGACTACAATGGCCTTGGCAAAATCCAGTATGTCGCCGCCCAGATGGAACTTTCCGCCCTTGACATCGCCTACACCGATTCTGTCACCCTCACCTACCTGGTACCCTTGCACCAGAAGGGACATTTTCTTTCCCTTGTTACGGAGAAAACCGCAGGGAAATCCATCATCGAGGAAGACGGCGAAATCTGGTATGCCAGCCTCAACGGAGAACTCATCCTGTTTGAACCCGGATAATCCGGCATCGAGGGGAAGGAGCAGGGAGTTCTGTTGCGTATCCGTCTTTACTGTTCAATGGCATGGCGAATGTCTTCCGGCAGTTTTCCCAGCAGCTTCGAGCGCGACCCATCCTTCCCATAATCCGGCAAAAGTTCCTGAACCGCGGCAATGTAGGCACCCGCACGTTCTCTGCCGCCTAGCCGGATATCATCACACTCTCTCAGAATCTCGATCCAGTTTCTTCCGCCCTCTTTTCCCGGTGCCAGCTGAAAACGCGGATCGCGTCCGTCTTTCTTCTTCAGACGGAGGCGACGCACCGTATCCTGACTTGCCTTCACACCCAGCTGTCCCAGAAGGCGGCTTGCATCCCGGTTTCCAAAAAACTCCCCAAACCAGTACACCATGGCATTGAGCGCGTCTGTCCGAACCTGGGAAAGTCCGGCAAAAGACAGCTCTTCCATAAATACCTTGGTTGCGCAGGACGCATTCGGACACTCATATTTATATACATTGACAAACAAATACGTCCGCTTTCCACGAATCGGAATATCCTGAAGCTTGCGCTCATACGTTGCATGCAAGTGGTCGCTCAATGTACCGCAATCCGGGCACGCACAGGAATGCGGCTTCGATTTGATATAAACGCGTATTTCCCGCTCATCCTCTTCCAGCTTATACACAAAATGATCTCTGTCCAAAGAAAACGAACAGTCCGCCGCCTCCCGATATCTCACTGCACTCATCCACTCCACCTGCTTTCCTTTTATTACCCAAAAGCGCCTGTATCTAAGCTATAATTGATTTCATTGTAATACAGCCCATTCGGAAAGTAAAGTGAAAACTCCGAGAAATTGGATTGGATTAGCGAGAGCTCCCACTTTACTCCACCGTCACACTTTTGGCCAGATTGCGCGGCTTGTCAACATCCAGGCCACGGGCTACGGAAATATAGTAGCCCAAAAGCTGCAGTGGAACCACGGCAAGCGATGCCGCAAAATGCTCATCCGTTCGCGGAATGTAAACGGTGAAATTCGCACAGTCTTCCACGCTGTAATGGCCATAAGTGGTCAGACCCATCAGATACGCGCCGCGACTCTTGACCTCGACCATGTTGCTGATCGTTTTCTCAAACAGGCTGCTCTGTGTCAGAATCCCGATTACCAGTGTCCCGTCCTCGATCAGGGAAATCGTGCCATGCTTCAGTTCACCGGCCGCATACGCTTCCGAGTGGACATAACTGATCTCCTTCATCTTAAGACTGCCTTCCATGGAGATCGCATAATCCACACCGCGCCCGATAAAAAAGACATCATGTGCGTTCGCAAACTTCGCCGCAAACCACTGCAAACGTTCTTTGTCCTCCAGAATCTTACTGATCTTCTCCGGCAGCGTCAGAAGCTCCGCTACCAGTTCCGCACCCTTCGACTCAGAAATCGCTCCGCGTACCAGCGCAAAATGAATCGCTAACAGGTAACCGGCAATCAATTGCGTACTGTATGCCTTCGTTGTGGCGACGGCAATCTCCGGTCCGGCAAGCGTATAGAAGACGTGATCCGCCTCCCTGGCGATGGAACTGCCGACGACATTGACAATCGCAAGTGTCCGCACGCCCCGCGCCTTCGCCTCGCGCAGCGCCGCCAGACTGTCCGCCGTCTCCCCGCTCTGACTGATGATCACAACCAGCCCATCCGGATCCAGGATCGGGCTGCGGTAACGGAACTCCGAAGCCAGCTCCACGCGAACCGGCGTCTTCGCCAGATCTTCAATTACATACTGTACCGCCATTCCCACATGATAAGCCGAGCCACAGGCGACAATGCAGATCTGACTGCATGACTGAACGAACGCATCCGTCAGACCTACTGCGGAAAAATCAACCGTTCCGTCCTTCACAACAGAATGAATCGTGTCCTCCATTGCCTTCGGCTGCTCGTGGATCTCTTTCATCATGAAATGCTCGAAACCGCCCTTTTCCGCCGACTTCGCATCCCAGCGGATCTCCGTGGGTTCCTTTTCAACCCTGTCTCCATTCAGATCATAGAACTCGATCGCGTCCTTTGTCATGCGGGCCATTTCCAGATTGTCGATATAATAGACCTTTCTGGTATAGCTCAAGATCGACGGGACATCCGAAGCCAGATAGGTCTCTCCGTCCGCAATCCCCAGGATCAGAGGACTGTCCTTGCGTGCCACATAGATCTCGCCCGGATAATCCCGGAACATAATCGCCAGCGCATAGGAACCACGGATTCTCACCAGAGAATGATTGATGGCGTCCACCGGCGTCCCGAGATATTTTTTGTAATAGTAATCAATCAGCTTCACCGCTACTTCCGTATCCGTGCCAGAATAGAACGAATACCCGTTGCGCGTCAGCTTATCCTTCAGCTCCTGATAATTTTCAATGATCCCGTTATGAACCGCCACAACGTTCCTGTCATCTGAGGCGTGCGGATGTGCGTTTGTCTCCGACGGCTCGCCATGCGTCGCCCAACGGGTATGCCCGATCCCGCAGGTACCCGGCACGGCCTTCCCGTCATTCGTTTTCTCCGCAAGGATCCGCAGACGTCCCTTCGCCTTGACAATCTCCACCTCCGATGAACCGTCCCGCACCGCAATGCCGGCCGAATCATAGCCCCTGTATTCCAGCTTCAACAGACCGTCCAGAAGAATCGGCGCTGCCTGCCTGTTTCCTGTAAATCCAACGATTCCACACATAATATCATCCTTTCCCGGTTCAATCCGGTCTCCTCTTTGATTCACCGGCAGCGATTCCGGCACCCCCATCCTGCACCGTCCGCTGTCATGCCTCTGATTCTGGCCGAAGCCGTTACCTGTATTGTATGCAGCGCCTCACAGACGTTCCACAAGATTCTGACAGACACATCGGTAAAACGCAGGTGCGGATTTTCCTATTCCCCATAAGCTTCCAGAAAATGATGAGTCTGCCCGTCCTTCTTGTACGCAATCACAGTATTCAGATTCACATTCTCCACACTTTTAAAAATATTGCTCTCCACAAAGGGGTTTGTCTTCTTCATCTCCCGGATACGATTCTTGATCTCCATCCGCTTTGACACCGATCTTCCGTCCGGCTCACAGGTCGTACAGGTATCCGTAAAATGACAGGCACACTGTATGAAGCGCAGTCCATTGTAATCCCGCCAGCGGATGATATCCTCCTCCCGGATCAGATACATGGGACGGATCAGTTCCATCCCCGCAAAATTCGTGCTGTGCAGCTTTGGCATCATGGTCTGCACCTGCCCTCCGTAGAGCATCCCCATCAGAATTGTCTCGATGACATCGTCATAATGATGCCCCAGCGCAATCTTGTTACAGCCAAGTTCCTGCGCCTTATGGTAAAGATAGCCCCGCCGCATCCGCGCGCACAGATAACACGGTGATTTTTCCACCGTATATACCGCATCAAAAATCCGGCTTTCAAAGATCGTCACCGGAATCCCCAATCGCTTCGCATTGTACTCGATCACCTTCCGGTTTGCTTCACTGTAACCCGGATCCATCACCAGAAAAACCAGTTCAAAGGGAAACTTATTGTGTCGGCGAAGCTCCTGAAACAGTTTTGCCATCAGCATGGAATCCTTGCCACCGGAAATGCAGACTGCGATCTTATCCCCAGGCTTCATCAGCTCATAGGTATTCACCGCTTTTGCGAAACGGCTGAACAATTCCTTATGAAAGCGTTTGCGAATGCTCTTTTCAATGTCAGAACAGCGCTGTTCATCCGCTTCCTCGTGCTCCATCTGCCGGAGAATCCATGCATTGTACCCGCCCTCCAGGCTGTATGCCTCATAACCGGCCTCACACAGCCTGTCCGCCGGTTCCACGCTGACCGCGCCACGGATACAATATAAAATGACCTTCTTTGTGCGATCTAGCCGTTCCTTTTTCTTCAGAATTTCACTCGCATCAATCTGCACTGCGCCCGGAATAAATCCATGCTGATATGCATCCTCCCCACGAATATCCACCAGCTGACAATCCTCCGGCTGAAGCTGTTCCCATTCGTCCATCGTCAAAATCATGCTCATTCCTCCCGGATATCTGATAGCATTCTAATTCAGAAACCCTCTTCTGTCAACCGATGATTCCCTGTTGCGGGCACCAGCACTGCACCAGCAATCCGGCTCCTTCCCGAATCTGCGCTTCGCTCAGACTCGCGTATCCCAGCACAATTGTCGCCGGACGGATACCCGCCTCATCCGGCATGACGCCCATTTCCTCAGCGTCCGGAAGCGGCACCGCAGGTGACAAAACCGTCTCTTTTCCCTCACACACCGGATCAATGAAATATCCGCTCAGACCATAAACACGCACTCCCACTGCAAGAGCCTGGCGGACCAGGTCCGCCTCTGCCTGTCCACAGCGTCCCGTCAGCAAAATGTGAATACCGGCATTCTCACCATGAATCACAAAGCGTCCCTCCAGCGGACGAATCACTGCCAGCAGCGCATCGTGCTTGGCCTTGTAAATCGCACGCATCCGGTTCAGATGGCGTTCGAAATGCCCCTGGGCCAGAAACTGATACAGAATATTCTGATCGATTCGTGAAACCGTAGACGCATAAAATCCGGTCTTAGCCCGATAGACCTTCAGAAGTTCCGGCGGCAGAACCATATAACTGACGCGGATTGCCGGAGCAATGCATTTGGAAAATGTTCCCAGGTAAATCACCCGACCCTGCCGGTCCATTCCCTGCAGTGCAGGAATCGGCTTTCCCCTGTAGCGGAATTCACTGTCGTAATCATCCTCAATCAGATACCGATCCTCACAGGCTGACGCCCAGTTCAGCAGTTCCTGCCTGCGCCCCACGGACATAACCGCACCGGTCGGGAACTGATGAGAAGGCATCACGTAAGCCACGTTTGCTCTGCTCTGCACAAGAAGATCCGGACGCATGCCAAATGCATCCATCCCAATCGGGCAGACCGGATGCCCCAGACTGCGAAGAACCAGATAGGCCTGACGATAGGTTGGGTTCTCCATGGCGATCCGCAAACCGGAACCGGCATACTTTGCGCGCAGCACCTGTGACAGCAGCATCAGCAGATATTCACTCCCCGCGCCCACAATAATCTGCTCTGCTCCACACTCCACTCCCCGCGCCGAATGCAGATAACCGCGGATCGCCTCGCGCAGCCCCGGTTCCCCCTGATGACTGCCGGAATGAAACATCTCCTTATTGTCATCCACCAGCGTATTGCGGCTGAGTTTGCGCCAGGTATTATACGGGAAACTGTCCAGATCAATCCCGCGCGGGGAAAAATCAATCCGACAATCCACCGCCGGCTCCGGCTCACTGGTCTCCATTTCTTCCCTGATTCTGGGTCCTGCGCCGACCATCCCTTCCATCTTCGCGACAAAGACGCCGCGATATGGCCTGGTTTCCACATATCCTTCCGCCAGCAGCTGATCGTAAGCCATCTGTGTCGTACTGCGGCTGATCTTCAGATGTCCTGCCAGCGCCCGGGTCGACGGCAGGCGTTCACCGGCAGTCAGGCTGCCTGTCCGGATTTCTTCACAGATGTATGCGTATATCTGCTCATACATCGGTTTTTTCGACTGTGAGTCAATCGGTATCATCAGATCCATATCGTTCTCCTGTAAATGGAAAACAGGCAGACGCCTGGCGCCTGCCGCTGTCCGGAAACATTATTTCGGTAACTTAAACGAACTTTTCAGTGAAACGATACGGTTGAAGACCGGAGCGCCCGGCGCACTGTCTTTGCAATCCGCACAGAAATAACCGTTGCGGACGAACTGGAAACTGTCATAGGCTTTCGCCTCTGCCAGCGCCGGTTCCACATAACAATTCTTCAGAACCGTAAGGGAATTCGGATTCAGATTCAGCGTCCCGTCCTCGTTCAGCTTTCCCTTCTCCTCATCTACGATATTCTCATACAGACGGCACTCCACCTGCTTCGCGCTGCCGGCGTATACCCAGTGAATCGTTCCCTTGACCTTGCGCTCCGCAAAACCGGAACCACTCTTTGTCGCCGGATCGTAGGTCGCATGAACCACCGTCACCCTGCCATCCGCATCCTTCTCACAGCTGGTACAGGTCACAAAGTATGCGCTCATCAGCCGTACCTCATTGCCCGGGAAAAGCCGGAAATACTTGCGCGGCGGGTTCTCCATAAAATCCTCCCGCTCGATATAGAGTTCCCGGCCAAACGTCACCATGCGGGAACCAAGTTCCGGATTCTCCAGATTGTTCGGAACCTCCAGCTCCTCCGTCTGACCCTCCGGATAATTGTCAATCACCAGCTTCACCGGATCCAGGATCGCCATCATGCGCGGGCGTTTCAGCTTCAGATCCTCACGAATACAATATTCAAGAAGCGCATAATCAACGGAACTGTTGGCCTTCGCCACGCCAACCAGATCCACAAACATGCGAATCGATTCCGGCGTATAGCCTCGCCGACGCAGCGCCGCGATTGACACCAGACGCGGATCATCCCAGCCATCCACGATGCCATCCTCTACCAGCTTCTTGATATACCGCTTGCCCGTCACTACATTCGTCAGATACAGCTTCGCAAACTCAATCTGACGCGGCGGATTCTCAAACTCACACTCCCGCACCACCCAGTCATATAACGGCCGGTGATCCTCAAATTCCAGTGTGCAGATCGAATGCGTGACATGCTCGACCGCATCCTCAATCGGATGTGCAAAGTCATACATCGGGTAGATGCACCACTTGTCCCCCGTGTTGTGATGGCTCTGATGGGCTACCCGGTACAGAACCGGATCTCTCATATTAATATTCGGAGACGCCATATCAATCTTGCCCCGCAATACTTTGGAGCCATCCGGATATTTTCCTTCCTTCATCTCCTCGAACAGACGCAGATTCTCCTCTACACTACGGTTCCGGTACGGGCTTTCTCTGCCCGGCGTCCGGAAATCGCCGCGGTATTCCCGAATCTCATCTGCCGTCAGGTCACAGACAAATGCCTTGCCCTTCCGAATCAGAAGAAGCGCCTTCTCATACATAATCGGGAAATAATCCGATGCAAAAAACAGCCGATCTTCAAAATCCGCTCCCAGCCATTTTACATCCGTCAGAATCGACTCCACGAACTCCGTCTTTTCCTTCGTCGGGTTCGTATCGTCAAACCGCATATTAAACTTTCCACCATACTCCTCGGCAAGTCCGTAATTCAGCAGAATCGACTTTGCGTGGCCAATATGCAGATATCCGTTCGGCTCCGGCGGAAACCTGGTCTGTACATGATCATAAACGCCCTCCGCCAAATCTTTGTCGATCTCCTGCTCGATAAAATTCCTGGAAACTGTCTCTTCCATCACCCATTCCTCCTTCGCCGGCCGTCCGATGTTCGCCTGTTTTCCTCAATAGACATAAGCATAGCACATTTTCCAAAATATGAAAAGCAGTTTTTTCACAGCCATCCAGACCGCTGCGTTTTTGCATTTCATCGTCACGCCCTGCTTTTTGCTGTCATAAAATACAGTAAATCAAACACACAGCGAGGCTTTTTATGGCTGAAAATGATAGCCATTACAATGGCTTTCCAGGGATGAGCCGGGCGGTCGCTCTCTCCGCGCCGTGGAAACCGGACAGCGACGACAGCACCCCGTCACGACCATCGGCCCCGGGCAGTTTGGACAGCAATTCGTCACGACCTCCGGCACCCGACAGTTCCAATGACAAACCGTCACCTCCATCGGCCCCCGACACGCCCGACAACCAACCGGCTCCACCGTCCGCGCCCGACTCGCCCGACAACCGGCCGGCTCCGCCGTCCGCACCGGATGACAAGGATAAGGAACCTCCCACGCCGTCGGCTCCGCCCAAACCGTCATCCTCAGGCGGAAGCAACAGTGTCAGCTGGCTTCCCGTCTATCCGACGCCCGGTGCGACTTCTCAATACTACGGTCAGGTGTGTTTCCTGAATGCATCTGCCAATACCTTTCCGGTCAATATTACCATCGACGGAACTGCTTATGTGTCGAATACCCGTTTCGGTTCCCTGTCCGATTATGACTGGGTCTCTGACGGGTTTCACACCGTTACCGTCCGCCGTGCCACCGGCCCGCGAACGATCCTGCTCCAGCAGATTCTTCCCTTCACCGCAGGGAAAAAGGTCACCCTTGTCCTCACCGATTCTGCATCCGGCGGACTCTCGATGGTTTCGGTCAGTGACACCGGATGCTCCAACCTGCCATACAACGCCGGCTGCTACCGGTTTGCCAATATGACATACAGCGGTTTCCGGGTCAGTCTCATGAATTACGACGGGCAGACTGTATTTGCCGGGATCGGCTTCCAGTCGGTCTCCTCCTACAAGCAGGCAGTCGCGGGATCCTATGCGTTCTACGTTACCACATCCGAGTCATACCGGATCCAGAATGAGATCCCGATCCTGATCGGCCTCGGACAGAACACATCCGCGTCCTCTGCCCCACTGCTTTCCTTCCAGGCTGATATCAGTGCCGGGCAGAATTATACCTCTTATCTGATCGGCAACACCTGGTCCGACGGCGGACTCACCGTCATCACCGCGGAAGACTGAACCGCTTCGCCACCCATTTAAGCGGTATCCGTCCGATTCCGTAATGCAAAAGCCGGGAAAGCTTACCTGCGTCCATCGCTTCCCCGGCTTTTTGCCTGTTCTTTTCTCAGTCCATTCCCGCATAAACCTCACGCAGCAGATCGCACGATGCCGCGAACCGTTCCTTCTCTTCCGGTTCCAGCTTCAACGTCAGTACTCTCTGAACACCATTCTGTCCGACAATCGCCGGAACACCGACAAAAACGCTGTTCTGTCCATACTCGCCGCACAGAAGTGCCGTAACCGTCTGCACGCTCCGCTCATCGCCAAGAATGGCTTTCGTGATACGCGTCATCGCCATACCGATCCCATAATACGTCGCACGTTTCGCCTCGATGATGCGGTACGCCGCACCCTTTACCTCGTCCGAAATCTCATCCAGTTCCTCCATCCGTACCTGACCGCCTGTTTCCTGAATCATGTCCCGGATCGGTCTCGTAGCGATCATCGCCTGGCTCCATGGTACGAATTCACTGTCACCGTGCTCGCCCATCACATAGGCATGGACATTGCGTGGATCGACACGCAGTTTATCTCCAACCAGATAACGCAGCCGGGCCGTGTCAAGCGCCGTCCCTGTGCCAAGCACCCGCTTCGGATTGAAACCGGACAATTCATAGACGATCCGCGTCATAATATCGACCGGATTCGTCGCTACCAGAAACAGGCCATTGAAACCGGATTCTGTCACGGGTCCGACGATGGAGCGAAACACCTCCCGGTTGCGTCTTAAGAGATCCAGCCTGCTCTCTCCCGGCTTCTGGGCAACACCCGCGCAGATAGCCACAATATCCGCATCCGCACAATCCTGGTATTCCCCCGCGTAAATTTTCATGTGAGAGCCGGAAAAAGCGAGCCCGTGGTTTAAGTCCATTGCCTCTCCCTCGGCCCGCTTCCGGTCAATATCGATCAGTACCAGCTCATCGCAGATATTCTGGCAGAGCATACTGTACGCATAACTCATGCCAACCATGCCGGTTCCAATCAATACAATCTTTCTGTTGTCCATTCTCATAGTCGGTTCTCCTTCCATGCTGTTACAACCAGTATCCCCAACTATGAGTTTTGTATACCTGTCCGTCGTCTGGAATCTGCTTATCCCATCCTCTGCCGGACAATCTCGTAAGCCAGCACCCCGGCCGCAACCGAGGCATTCAGCGAGTCAATGTCTCCTTTCATCGGAATTCGTGCGGTCATATCACACGTTTCCTGCACCAGGCGGCTGACACCGCTTCCCTCCTTGCCGATCACCAGGCCAATCGGTCCTTTCAGGTTCACCCGATACATCAGATCCCCGTTCATGTCCGCGCAGACAAACCACAGTCCGCGTTTCTTCAGGTCTTCCATCGTCTGTACCAGGTTCGTCACCTTCGCTACCGGCGTATAATTGATCGCTCCGGCAGACGTCTTCGCAACGGTTGCCGTCAGTCCGACCGCCCGATGCTTCGGGATGATCACGCCATGCGCTCCGGCCAGATTTGCCGTGCGGATAATTGCCCCCAGGTTATGCGGATCCTCGATCCCGTCCAGCAGGATCAGGAAAGGGGCTTCCCCCTTCTCCTCTGCCGCCTTCAGGATATCCTCCACCTCCGCGTATTCGTAAGCAGCCGCATATGCGATCACGCCCTGGTGCTTTCCAGTCTCTGACATCTGATCCAGCCGCAACCGCGGAACAAAATGAATCACCGTATCCTGCTTCTTCGCCTCACGCACGATCGTCAGCACCGGCCCATCCTTACAACCATCCTGAACAAACAGTCGATCCACCGGTCTGCCGGATCGGAATGCCTCCAGGACAGCATTGCGCCCTTCGATTGTCAGTTCTTCATATCTCATTCCGTTTCCTCATTCCGTTTTCTTTCCATTTCGGCATCCGGCTCCGTTCCGTTCGTCTCTCCATCCCGGTCATCCTCGTCGGTTCGCAGTTCTCCGATCTTCTCCAGACCGTCATGGATCAGCTCCAGCAGCCGTCTGTGGCGTGACATCAGATACAGATACCCTACCAGTGCCTCGAACCCGGTCGCCGTCCGGTAATCCGCCATCGTCGCGTGCTTTGCCATACTCCCTGACTTCGCGTTGCGTCCGCGCCGGTAGACCGCCAGTTCCTCCTCCGTGAGTTCCTCCATCAACGCCCGGATCAGGTTCGCCTGTGTCGCAGCTTTCACCAGTCCGGCACTTTTCCTGTGCATCTTATTGACCTGCATGCTGCCCCGGCTGATCACTCTCGTCCGGATCAGCAGCTCATAAACCGCGTCACCGATATACGCCAGTACCAGCGGCGAATAGGTCCGGACATCAATCTCTCCCAGATCCAGCGCCTCCCTCACGGCGAGATCAAGCGCCGTCAGATCCTCTTCCATTTTACGCCCTCTCTGGTGTCCTTCAGCTCAATGCCCATATCCAGCAGCTGCTGACGGATCGCGTCCGCCTTCGCAAAATCCTTCGCTTTCCGCGCCACCTGGCGATCTGCAATCAGTTTCTCTACCGCATCATCCAGCGTCTCTGTCCGGCTCTCCACAATCAGGCCAAGCACATCGCACAGAGACTGAATCCGCCCTTTCATATCTTCCGTATATGCCTTCGAACAATCTGCTGACACCGTGCTGTTCGACAGCTTCACCAGTTCAAACAGGGCCGCTATCGCGTCCGCGGTATTGAAGTCGTCATCCATCGCCGCCTCGAACTTTGCGACCAGCTCTCCCGCCTGTGCATCCCATGCTTTCTCTGCTTCGGTAAGCACATCGCCGGATACCTTCCCGTCAAGGTCACGCAGCCGTTCCATCGCGGTCTGAATCCGCTCCAGCCCATTCTTCGAAGACTCCATCAGATCCGCGCTGAAATTCAACGGGCTGCGATAATGAGCGCTCAGCATGAAGAAGCGCAGAACCTGCAGATTATACTGCCCGGCAATCTCGCGAACCGTAAAGAAATTGCCCAGCGACTTCGACATTTTCCGGTTATCGATGTTCAGAAACGCATTGTGCATCCAGTAGTTCGCAAATAGTTTCCCATTCGCAGACTCCGACTGCGCGATCTCATTCTCATGGTGCGGAAAGATCAGATCCTCGCCGCCTGCATGAATGTCAATCTGATCTCCCAGATAGCGCTTCGCCATCACCGAACACTCAATATGCCAACCGGGACGCCCCTTGCACCAGGCAGAATCCCAGTACGGCTCCCCCTCCTTCTTTGGCTTCCAGAGAACGAAATCATTCGCATCCTCCTTGTCCTCCTCGCCGGTCACGCGCAGTTCACGGAAACCAGACTGAAGCTCATCGATATTCTTGTGCGACAGCTTTCCATAGTCTTTGAACGAGCGGGTCCGGAAATACACCGTTCCATCCGCCGCCACATAGGCATGTCCTCCGTCGATCAGCGTCTGAATCATCGTCAGCATCCCCGGAATCTCCTGCGTCGCCTGAGGATGAACCGTCGCCGAGCGCACATTCATCCCGGCCATATCCTTCCTGCACTCTTCAATGTAGCGGGAGGAAATCTCTGAGGAATCAACCCCCTCCTCATTCGCTTTCTTAATGATCTTGTCATCCACGTCTGTAAAATTCGAGACGTAAGTAACCTCGTAGCCCTTGTATTCAAAATATCTTCTGACCGTATCAAAAACAATCATCGGTCTCGCGTTTCCAATATGAATCAGATTGTATACGGTCGGGCCGCATACATACATTTTTACTTTCCCCGGTTCCAGAGGAACAAACTCTTCCTTTGTCCTTGACAGTGTATTAAAAATCTTCATCCGTCACCACACTCCTTTTTATACTCGTCCCCGCAACAATCTTCTGCGCGGCATCATCCACAACAACCAGGACACCCCTGCGCCATCCGGTCATCACGATCCAGATCGCGGACACTGACAAGCAATGCAACCGCTGTGGCAGAAATGCCTTCGCCGCTTCCCGTAAAGCCCAATCCTTCCTCCGTTGTCGCTTTCACGCTGACCTGATCCGTATCCAGTCCCAGCGATGCGGCGATATTCGCCGCCATCTGCGGCCTCCAGGGCGCCAGCTTTGGCTGCTGGGCGATGATCGTCGCATCAATATTCTCAATCACATACCCCGCTTCATCCAGAAGTTCACCGACTCGCTTCAACAATTCGATACTGGAGATTCCCTCGTAGGCCGGATCCGTATCCGGGAAATGCTGCCCGATATCGCCAAGTGCCGCAGCTCCCAGGAGCGCATCCATGACGGCATGCGTCAGCACATCTGCGTCCGAATGTCCCAGAAGCCCCTTCTCCCAGGGGATTTCCACACCCCCAAGAATCAGCCGTCGGCCTGCCACCAGCCGATGAACGTCATATCCCTGTCCAATCCTCATCCTTTCCATCCTCCTGCTCCCGCTTCCGACGTCCTCTCTCAGACAATCATCCGCAGCTTCTTTTCCACACAGCCCAGGCGGATATCCGTCTGAAACCCGCAAACGTCTCCATCCACATGAAACGGCATTCGCTCATCCAGATGAATCTGCGCCTCGCGACAGGAATACCAGTGTACACCTCTGTGTCTGCCAGGAAAACCCAGCAGCGCGTCAAACATCATCTTTCCCATATCGATCTTATTGGAAGCATGCGCCACACAGACCTCGAGCAGACCATCGCTCCCGTCCGCTCCCGGAGCGAAACGAAATCCGCCTCCTTCGAAACCATGAATGTGTGCCGAGACAAAATAGATATGATTAAACTCAACCTTCCGTACACCGTCAAGGACAAGATATCCCTTCACCGGTTTCGCCAAAACCAGTTTGCGCAGTCCGACAATCAGTCGCGCAGCACGCCCCGCCCGGAACCGGAACATCATCCATCTCTGTTTTGAATGGCGCTCCGCCCAGAAATGACAAACCACTGCGTCCAGGCCAACCCCGCAGCTCACCAGGAAACGACGGTACTTCGGCGTCTCTTCCTGATAACTCATAATTCCATAGTCCAGATACCGGTATGCCGTCGGATTCAGAATCCGTTCCAGACATCGCCCGGCACTTCTTGAAAAATGCAGGCCTCTGGCCAGATCACAGGCCGGCGATACCGGAACATATCCCAACGTGACCGATCGGTCAAAAGCCAGCCCTTCCAGAATTTCATTAAACGTCCCATCATCGCCAACCGCCACAATCACCTGCTGCGTCTCAGCGACCCGTTCTGTGACCTGAACCGTATAAGCACCGGCTTCCCCCGGCTCCGCTGTCAGACGTACCTTATAGTCCACTCCTGCCTGTTTCACCCGGCGTTCCAGTCTCTTCCATAATTTTCCGCCGAATCCCTGGCAGGCGTTGGGATTCACGATAAAATAATACATGGAAACCCTCCAGTTGTATACTAATCTGTAGTATACCATAATTTATCGAAAATACCTAAGAAAATTTCTCTAAACAGCCATACCAGGCTCAGCCTGCGTTACAGGTCACACGTCAGTTCACAGCCTTGCGCCGTTCGCCCTTGTGTGCTTCCGCATATTCCGTTCCATAGACAAGCGGGTAAATCAGATGCGCCAGGATCAATGCGCCTGCCACATCAATAGCCGAATGCTGCTTCAGAAAAACCGTCGACAGACAAATCAGCACCATCAGTACAAACGAACCCGCGCAGATTCCTCTTCTTGAGCGAAGTTCCTTACTGTTCATCACCGAAAAATGAACCCCCAGCGAATTATACACATGAATGCTCGGAAACACATTCGTCGGCGTGTCCACTCCCTCAATCAGTTCCACCAGTCTCCCGCAGAGACTGTCATCTGTCTCCACCTGTGCCCGCAGATTCGTCCCATTTGGAAAAAGTGTACAGATCAGCAGACTGATCGTCATCCCGACAAACAGAAACACGCATTCCCGATAATAATCCTGTCTGTTCGTCAGGAAGAAATACAGCATGGAACCCGCTACATACACAAACCACAGCAGATATGGAATCACAAAATACTCATTAAACGGAATGTAGTCATCCAGCGTCGCATGCACAACCGTATAACGGCCGACATCGCGTTCCTCCAGCCAGCAAAACCAAGGCAGATAAATACTCAGATACCCCACTGCCAGCCAGATATGTCCATACCTTTCCTTCAGCTTTCTCAGCTTCTCTCTCATCCTGCATCGCCTCTCAGACAAAACGGCTATCTGCGTGACGCAATCACGCAGCACTTCGGCCACCGCCATACAAACGCCACCCACAGCTGTGTGTGCGGCGCAAAATGACAGAACCAGATTTTCCCCATATCGGTACGGATTATATCACGACAGATTTTTAACTACAATAGATTTTCTGAAAAATTAATAAATGGACAGCAGAATGCGGATCAGTCTTCCATGTCTTCCTTCAGCGGACAGGTTCGGATCTCTTCGATCCGGTCTGCGAACTCCTCCGCGTGTTCCGGAAGCACGCATCCGGTCAGGATCACGTCCGCCTCGTCCCGGCAGTCAAGAACCATACGCAGCTCGTCGCGGCCAATAATACCCTGATCCAGAAGTCCCAGCACCTCGTCCAGAACCAGCAGATCACATTCCCCGGTCGTCAATACCTTCTTGGCATAACCAATGCCATTGCGGATATTCATCCGGGCTTCCCGCTTCTCATCCTCTGTCAGCCGGTCGAAATAACAGTCTGACTTTTCAAAGCGAAACATCTTCAGCTCCGGCTCGAGACGTCCCAGCACAGAAGCGTAATCCGGCTTCTGATTCCCCTTCAGAAATTCAATCACAATGACTGTCTTCTGTCGGGCCAGCGCCCGAAGCGCCTTTCCCATGGCAAATGCCGTCTTACCGGTTCCCTTTTCGCCATAAATAATATCCACTTTCCCTGTATTCATCTTCACGCACCTCGATGATCCCACGTCCGTTCCTCGTCTGATGGGGCTTATCGTACCACATTTCCACCAAAATTGCAAGTATTATATCCCATTCTCCCCACTTTGTCCCCCTGATAACAGGAAAATGCCTCCGGCTGCACACAATCCGGAGGCTCATGATTTTCTCTGTACTCTATACTCTGATCAGATGCATCTGATACGCCCGATATTCTCCAAATTCCTTCGGCAACGGAATTCCGGTCTCCATCAGGGCTCCCGAGGCATATATCCGCCCGCTTGCTTCATCCCGATACCGCTCATTTTCCCGTAAGCCCTTCAGACAGACATAACGGATCGTCATATTCCCATGGATTTCCAGTGTCACCGCGCTTACCAGAATCTCCGCATGATCCTCCGACAAGAACTCCCATGCCCCTACCGTTTCCAGGAACGGGTCAGTCAGACGAAAATACCGTCCATTCCGGATCAGATTCGCATATTGACGATACGTCCGAATCTGTTCACGGATTTCTTCTTTCTCTTCTTTGGTAAGCACCCCCGGATCCAGTTCATAGCCAAATGTTCCGGCCATCGCCACAACACCTCTGGTGGAAAGTGCCGTCATCCGCCCGGTCTGGTGATTGGGCACGGCAGACACATGAGAGCCCATCGCCGATACCGGATATCCGAATGAAGTCCCGTACTGAATCCGGATCTGGTCCAGCGCGTCCGTATTGTCACTGCACCAGATCTGCGGCGAATAATAAAGCATACCGGCGTCAAAACGGCCGCCGCCACCGCTGCACCCCTCGATCAGAAGATCGGGATAACGCACAGTCAGACGTTCCAGGAACTGATACAGGCCAAGCACATAATCGTGCATGACTCTTCCCTGATCGTTGGTTCCGTGAGAATAACAGTCCGCAAGACTGCGATTCATATCCCATTTCACATACTCGATATGAACCGTGTCCAGAAGTTCGCAAATCTGGCGGAATACACCGTCAACCACCTCCGATCTGGAGAAATCCAGAACCAGCTGATTCCGGCTTCTCACCGGAGCGCGCCCCGGAGCCGCAAACGCCCAGTCCGGATGTGCCCGGTACAAATCGCTATCCTCATTCACACACTCCGGTTCCAGCCAGATGCCGAACTGCAATCCGAGCGCATTGATCTTCTCCACCAGGCCAGACAATGATTCGCCCAGCTTCTTCTCATTGGCCCGCCAGTCCCCAAGGCCACTGTTGTCGTCATCGCGTTTTCCAAACCACCCGTCGTCCATCACCAGCATATCCACGCCCAGATCCGCAGCCTGTTCTGCCAGGCGAAGGATGGAGGTTCCGTCAAAATCATAATAGGACGCCTCCCAGCTGTTTAAAAGGATCGGGCGAACCCCATCCCGGAACCGTCCGCGGCAAAGATGCGTCCGGAAGCAGCGGTGAAGATTTGCGGACAGTTGCGCCAGCCCCTGTGTCGTATAGCTGAGTACCGTCTCCGGCACCCAGAAACGCTCACTCGGTTCCAGTGGATAGGAAAACAATTCATCTGAAATCCCCAGGAGTACGCGAATCTGATCATACTGATCCCGTTCCGCCTCTCCTTTAAAATTGCCGCTGTACACAAAAGACATGGCATAGCAGCTGCCTGCATCTTCGGTGGTTCCCTTTCCGGCCAGGATCAGCATCGGATTGTACTGATGGCTGGACGTCCCGCGCCGGCTTCCAATCACCTGCGCCCCATGCGCAACCGGCGTCCGCTGAACCATTCTCTCCATCGCATGACGGCCGTAAAAGGTAATCAGATCATACTCGCCGCTTAAAAAATCCAGACAGGCAGCCTGTGCCTTTTCCAGATAAAATGTCCCGGCACCCGCATTTGTCACACAGGCGCTCCGGGTGATGATATCCAGTTCCGGCAACACACCGTACAGGAGCGTAACTCTTGCCCCGCTTACGGAATCTTCCAGATCAATTTCCAGTGTCTGCGCCTCCCCGTCTCTGGCGTACACGGCCGGAAGACCGGGAAGACGATATTTTCCGCTCACAATCCGGTATCCCCGATACCGGAAATTGCAACCATACGATCCATCCGCGTTTCGAATCACAACAGCCGGGCTGCGATAGTCTCCGGTTCCCTGACAGGGAAGCTCCTGCGGCAGCGCATCCATCGAATAAGTGCGGTCGTTCCCCGCGTCATACGGACAACCGGAAAATCCACGGTCCGCATAGGTCAGAAGGTAATCCATACACCCCTCCGTCCTGCGTCCATAATAGAGATGCAGCAAAAAACCGTATGGATCCACCTTCATCTGATAAGTCGTATGATCCGTATGCAAGGTAAATGTATTTTCTTTTTCTGCGAATAGAACAGCCATATCGTCTCCCACTCCAGTGTCATATTTGTCATTATTTTACCGCACCATTCACCACCCCGTTGAGAATCTGTTTCTGGCAGATCACGTAAAAGACCAGAATCGGCAACAGGGCCAGCAGGTATGAAGCAAACGCCAGATTATAGTTCGTGCCGAACTGTGTCTGGAAATTCAGCTGTGCCAATGGCAATGTATTCAGACCGCTGCCAGACATGATGACGAGAGGTGTCATCACATCGTTCCACACACTCAATGCCGTGATCACGGCCACCGTCGCGTGCATCGGCCTCATGATCGGAAAAATAATCGTCCAGTAAGTTCGCCAGGTCGTCGCCCCGTCCACACGGGCTGCTTCTTCCAGCGCAAGCGGAATATTGGTCAGATATCCGGCATACAGCATCAGATTCATCGGCATATAGAATACCACATAACAGATAATTACGCCAGCAATATTTGCGAGTCCGAGTTTCGCAGTCTCCTTGACCAACGGCATCATCAGAATCGCGAATGGCACAAACATACCGCTGACAATGTACAGGTAAATAAAGTTATACCACTTACTCTTTGCCTTGTTTCTTCCGACTGCATATCCGATCATGGAATGCAGCGTGACCGATAAAATCACCGTAACGCCCGTGATCAGGAAACTGTTGAACAGCGAATGCCAGAAATCAGTCACACGCATCGCCTCGCGGAAATTCGACAGACTCCAGGACGCAGGCAGAGAAAGGATTCCAGACACACTGTTTGTCATCTCTGTCGGCTGTTTGAACGCGATCACAACGGTCAGATACAACGGAAAGATAACGGTAATCAGTCCGAGAATCAAAAGAATGGTGACTGGCCAGTTGTATTTTTCCTTTACTTTCACTTTCGCTTCCATTATAACTGTTCCTCCTTCTTACCGGTGATCGTCAGCTGCGCGACCGAGAAAATAACGATGATGACAAAGAACAATACCGCGTTCGCACTCTGAAAACCAAACTGTCCGCCCGACATGCCGTTATTATAAATCAGGAAGGAAATGGATTCCGTACTCTGGGCCGGACCTCCCTTTGTCAACGCCACGATCTGATCGAAAACCATAAGGAAATTTTTCACACACAGCACCATGTTGATACTGAAAAAGGGAATGATCAGAGGGAACATCAGGTGTTTAAACCGCGCCCAGCCGGTTGCGCCGTCGATCGCTCCCGCCTCGTATACATCCTCCGGAACCGTCTGCAGGCCGGAAATGTAAATAATCGTATTCATCGCAATCGACTGCCAGGAGCATACAATCACAATCGCAATCCATGCCCATTTCGTACTGGCAAGAATACTGGTCGCATTTCCACCAAACATATTGAGGAACGCCGGCATCAGATATGTGAAGAAATAATTGAAAATGTAGCCGACGACCAGCGCGCCCAGGATATTCGGAATAAAATAAAGTCCACGCAGAGCGCTCTTGAAGCGGATCTTACTGATCAGCCCCAGCGCAAGGATCAGACTGATCACATTCGTGACAACCGTCGCGACCAGCGCCATCTTAATCGTGAACAGGTACGATTTCCCGACACGGGCATCCTGGAACAGGTCAATGTAGTTGCGAAGGCCGACCCAATCGTACGTTCCGTATCCCCTGAAATTGGTAAAGCTGTAAATAAATCCGTTGATCAGCGGAAATGTATTGAACAGAAAGAACAGAATCAGCATCGGAATTGTCATCAGCATGAAGGTTCTCTGCCTGTCATTTGTTTTTTTCATCTCTAACCCTCTCCTCTCTACCGGTTTTTCTGGTTATAGGTTTCAACCATCTGAATGATATCGCGATTGTATCTTACCCAGTCGGAGTCAAATTTTGCCAGGAATGCGTCGACATCCTGTTCGATCAGGAAGGTCTGAATCTGCGCGTCCACAGACATTTCCGATGGATAATAATGGTCCTGATAATCCGTCATGTTTCCGGATTCGATGTAAGAAAGCATTCCATCCAGATTTGAAGCCAGACTGAAATCTCCGCGTTTGCACGGAATCGCATTCTGTGCGTCCAGATAAGTCTGGACATACTCATCTTCGAGGAGAAAACGAATGACTTCGTAAGCCGCTTCCTTGTTCTCACACGCTTCCGTTACACAGAACATCAGATCCACGCCGGAATTCAGCGTCTGTCCGTCGGCGTCATCACTTGCCGGCATCACAAACGAATCAATATCCATCTCCGGATTCACGGATTTGATCTGCGGGACTGCATAGCTGCCAATCGTATACATGGCGGACTCTCCGTGCGCGAATGCGGTACAGGCATCGTTATATCCGTAGGCAAATGGCCCCTCTTCTCCGTATGCAAGAAGCGCAAGCATCTTCTCTGCTGTTTCCCGATACTCCGCCGTGAATGTAGTCGTGCCGGCATTCACCTGTTTGCAGACATCTGACGGTGCCAGATCGACCGCAATCGCATTCCAAGGCGCCAGACAGGTCCAGGTATCCTTGAAGCCAAAATAAAACGGCAGAATCCCTTCGCTTTGTATGGTCTCGCATAACCCGATAAGTTCGTCCCACGTCTCCGGAATGTTCCAGCCATGCTCCGTGAACATTTCCCGGTTATACAGGATGCCCGCTGCATTCGCCACATAGGGAACGCCATAGGTTCCATCGGTCGGCACAAACTCCAGATTCTCCAGGATCTCCACATAGCCAGGATTGATCTCAGCCATTCTGTCAAAATCAGCAACATCTATCAGGATGTCCGAGTCCAGGAAATAAGAATAGTTGATGTCTCCTCCCATCCCGATGATATCCGGATAATCCTCCCGGACAAACCGCGTCTTCAGGATTGTCATTGCGTCGTTTGGCGACTCAATCTTCAGATGAATGTCACTGTGCGTCGCATTGAATGCTGCCTCCAGCTCTTCGAACGCATCGACTGCCTCCGGCTTGTACTGAACCAGCTCGATCTGTGTGACCCCGTCCGCGGTTTTGCCGCTCCCGCAACCCGCCAGACATACGGATGCCGCTCCCAGAAAAAGAAGGCCTGTCATTTTGCATCTTTCTTTCATACCTTTTTGCTCCTTTCAACCTGAAAAAATCCGCCGCGTTTTTTTCGTTGATTCATTATAACATTCCAAAATGCGTCTATAAATATCCTGTTTTTGCCAGTTTTATCCCATTATGCCGTCTTTTCGGTCAGGAAGAAAAGTCATCTGGCATTTTGGTATATTTTGATTTATACTGTACATAATCAATGCGGCCGGAACAATGCATTTCCGAATCTTCCGCAAAGAACAAAGGAGCGAAACCACCATGAATGACCTGCTTTTTTCTGTCTTTCCCAATCAGAACTTTGTCGACTTAAGCCTCTACCAGTTCGGCTGGGAACGTTGTGTGCCGTCTCATGCGTTTGGTCCCGCCGCCCGGACACACTATCTGTTCCACTATGTCATCTCCGGTACCGGCATCCTGCAGGCAGACGACTCCTCCGGACACACCTGTACTTACCCGGTTAAAAGCGGCCAGGGTTTTATGATCTTTCCGAATCAGATCAATACCTATATTGCCGACCGCTCGCTTCCGTGGGAATATGTCTGGATCGAATTTGACGGACTCCGTGTCAAAGAGGCGGTTGGAATTGCCGGACTTTCCCCTGACACTCCAATCTATCGTGCGCACTCGCACGATCTGCGGGAAACCATGATGAATGAAATGCTGTACATTGCGCAGCACGGAACGATGGCGCCCTTCCATCTGATCGGCCACCTATATCTGTTTCTGGACGCACTGACCCGTTCTGTCTCCTCCACAACGCTTTCCGGCAAGGGTCGTCTCCGGGATTTCTATGTCCATGAGGCGCTGAGCTTCATCGAGCAGAATTTTCAGAACGACATTTCTGTGGAGAATATCGCCGACAGCTGCGGCCTGAACCGAAGCTACTTTGGCAAGATTTTCAAAGATGCGATCGGAAAGACGCCTCAGGAATTTCTGATGGATTACCGCATGACAAAGGCCTCCGAACTTCTGAAGCTGACCAGGCTCTCCATCAGTGACATCAGCAAGGCCGTCGGTTACGATAATCCGCTCCATTTTTCCAGGGCGTACAAAAACCGCTTCGGCGTTTCCCCGCGGGAATGGAGAAATCAGAATCAGATTGTATGAAAACCACCTGGAAACACTTTCATAGTATTGTAAGAGAATTTTAAAACTTTCCTGAATGGTTGCTGTTATAATGAACATAAGTTTCATAGCATACGCAGGGAGATGAAATTCATGAAACAGAAGATAAACAGATTTTTTTTCATTTTTTCCGGTATTGCCGTCTTTGCACTGAATGGCTGTAGCGCGACCGGGGCAACAGTTGCTTCCGCTTCGTCGAATCCGCAATCCACAGCGGTATCCACCGAAGGGAATGATTCGACAATTGCTGCTTCACAGATGATCTTCGCTGGCGGCACCTGTCTGATCTCATCCGGGCGAACAGCTCCCGCTGCCGCTGCCGGACTCGCGAATGGACAGATCACAGAGGTGGTCTCTTCCGACAAAACGCCCTCCGTGGAAGGCCAGGCGAATTTCGACTGCCTGGGCGCATCCTACACGATTCTCGCTGATGGCGCGGCCGCACTGGAACTCTCCGGTGATGACATTCTGTTTCTCGCCGATGATACCGTAGAATATGAAGGGGTTTTTAAAAAGAAAAAAGATTTATCCGATGATACACTGACATGGCTTGATTTTTACGATTCCCTGTCCGATGACGAGCGTCTCGCGCTCTCCATCGTTCCTTCCGAATTTGCGGATGAACTGCGAGCCATGACAGGACAGGACGACCGTTCTGCCAGCCTGGCCGCCGCATCAGCCGCTGAGACGACGCGTGATGCGTTGTCCTATATTGATGCGCTGACCGAGGATGAACTGACCGAGACAGAAAACCTGATTCAGACTTATTTCACAGAAGAGACTCCCTACTATGAGGGGGTGGATCAGCTCTATCCGGTCGATTCCGACTATGCGCTCTATCAGAATACCGGCCTGGAAGCGGAATACGAACCCGGTAATATCATCATCTATAAGGTGCTGACTGTCCGCGACCGCTGCGATGGTAATCCGTTTCGCTCCGTCAGTGTCGCGCGAAGCAACAAATCGAGCGACTGGAAGATTATCAATTCCGGATACTGACCGAGCGCAGAAAATTCCTCTCAGTTTTCCCGCATTCGGTAGCCGACCCCGATCTCAGTAAAAATATAATGCGGCTCAGCCGGATTCTTTTCCAGTTTGCGCCGGATATTCGCCATATTGACACGCAGAATCTGATTGTCCGTATCCGCGAAAGGTCCCCAGATCTCCTTCAGAATGCAATCATACGTCAATACTCTGCCCGCATTTCGTGCCAGGAGAGAAACCAGCTTATACTCAATCTGCGTCAGATGTACGTTCTGTCCATCCAGCGTCACCAGCCTTTTCTCAAAATCAATCTTCAGGCCATCGCAGCAATAGATCAGGGAATTGGCAATCTGCACAGTCTGTACACTGTGGCGCATGGCCGTCCGGATACGCGCCATCAGTTCCTCGGAGCCGAACGGCTTGGTAATGTAATCGTCCGCTCCAGCGTCCAGGGCTTCTACCTTTTCTTTCTCCTGTGTCCGCGCGGAAATCACTATGACCGGCACAGCCGAAAACCCACGAATCCGCTCAAGTACCTCCATCCCGTCAATATCCGGCAATCCCAGATCCAACAGGATCAGATCCGGTCGATGGGATGTACACATAGAGAGTCCGGATACTCCATTGGCAGCACAGACTGCCTTATAACCATTGGACGTCACAATCGTCTCCATGTAATTTCCAATATTTTTCTCATCCTCAATAATCAGAATGGTCGGTTTATTCATACGGTATCTCCTCTGTTGCCAGCGGCAATGAAAATATAAATTCCGCTCCCTGTTCCCGATTGACTGCCCAGATCACACCATCGTGCGCTTCCACGATCGTCTTACATATAGTAAGCCCGATCCCCATTCCCCTGTGCGCGTCCGTACTGCCATTTGGTTTCAGACTGCCTACGCCGTCAAACAGGCTCTCCATGCGATCCGGGGCAATTCCAACGCCAAAATCCCGCACATGGAATAAGACCCGATCCGTCTCCTTTTCCACTGTAAGTTCGATCGCGTCCTTCACTCCGGAATGGTAAACCGCATTTTCAATCAGATTCATCAGCACCTGTTCGATCAGAACCGCGTCCATCGGAACCAGAAGAACTTCATCCGGCACCTGCACGCAAACCTTTGTCTCAGGCAGACGTTTTCTCAGGCGGGATACTGCCTCCGAGACAACCTCCTCCAAAAGTTCCGGCGTCGTCGCCACCTTCACGTCGCCTTCCCGGATTCGGGTCACCGACAGCAGGTTTTCCACCATGTTCAGAAGCCAGTTGGCGTCGTCACTGATGCCGGTAATCAGAGTTTTTTTCATCTCTTCGGTCATCTGCTCTCCACTTTCCAGATACGCATTGGTCATCCCGATAATCCCGGTCAGAGGCGTCCGCAGATCATGGGAGACCGCACGGAGCAGATTCGCGCGCATGCTCTCCTTCTCTGCCTCCATCAGCACCTTGTCGTGCTGACGAAGTTCCCGACTCTGTTTTTTCAGGCGCGTCATCAGTGCGCTGGTCATCGCAGAGACCGCCAGCATGCCGGCGAAGGTCACCACATAGCCCTCGATCGAGAAGTTCAGGCTCATAAACGGATACGTGAACGCAAAATTGACCAGAAGCATGGCGATCAGAGAAGCCAGCACTCCCCAGAGATACCCCTCTGTATAGCGGGCTGTCAGCACAACCGCCAGCACATACACAATCCCCGCACTTGCACTGTTGTACGACAATCTCACAAGAATACTGGTGAGCCCGGTGGCCACCGCCAGAATCACCAAAACCACCGCCAGATTCTTTCTGGGGCTCTCACCCGGGAAGCGATCGATCTCATCCAGAGAAAAAATCCGCTTCATTGCCCTGCGCCATATGCTCATCTTGTCACCGCTTTCTCACGCGATCGGAATGCTTCCCTGTCACAGGTTATCAATACCCCTGCGGCAGAACAATCTCTCCGGTAAAAACCTCAACTGCCGGCCCGGTCATAAACGCGTGACCGGATTTCCGGTCCCAGTGAATGGTCAGCTTCCCGCCACGCAGGGAAACCTCCACCGTATCATCTGTCAGATTTCTCATCATACCGGCGACCGCACACGCCGTCGCTCCGGTACCACAGGCCAGCGTTTCGCCGCTGCCACGCTCCCAGACACGCATCTGTACATGCCCGCGGTCAAGAATCCGCACAAACTCCGAATTCACCCGATCAGGGAAACGCTCATGATTCTCAAACGCCGGTCCGACCTTCCACAGTTCCAGCGCGTCCACATCATCCACATAATAAACCGCATGCGGATTACCCGTACTGATGCCGATAAATTCCAGCTCCTGCCCGGCAACCGTAATCTTCTCCGGCAGTTCACTCGTGAGCTTCGGCACACCCATATCCACCGTTGCCGAAACCACTCTGCCATTTTCCGCCTTCATATCCAGGCTTTTGATTCCGTCCCCGGTCTCCACCGTGATCTGCAGACGATCCACGATCCCATGATCGTAAACGTATTTTCCGACACACCGGATCCCATTGCCGCACATCTTCCCTTCGCTGCCGTCTTCGTTGTACATCCGCATCCGACAGTCGGCTGTATCGGACGGACCAATCAGAATCAGACCATCCGAACCGATTCCGAAATGGCGGTCGCTGACGTACCTTGCCACAGCCTCCGGATCCGCAACGTCCTCCTCAAAACAATTGACATATACATAGTCATTCCCGGCTCCATGCATCTTTGTAAATTTCATATTCGCTCCTCCATACCGGCGTCTGATTCTCCATCCGGCCACTTACAGATTAATCAGGCTGATCACCATCTGCGCCGTCTCAATCAGGTTCGTTCCACTGTCCATACTGCATTTCTGAATATACCGGTGCGCCTCTTCTTCTGTCATACCATTGCGCTCCATCAGCAATCCCTTCGCCCGGTTAATCAGCTGCTGTTCTTCCTCGTTGCGTTTTTTCGGCTGCTGCCGCTGTTTCCTGCGTCTCCTGTCCTGCGCCTGCGCCATCATGTCCAACGTGGCTACCAGATCATGTACTTTGAGCGGCATTGGCAGAAAAACCACGTTTTCCGGCGTCCCTGCCGTCCACTTGCGCGGTGAGGATACCATCAGCATATCGAAACCGGTCGGCATACACTCAGACAATTCCGCAAACAGCATATCGGTCAGTCGATATCCACAGACAATAATTCCACTGCTCAGATCCTCTGCCTGTGACAGTGTCTGCGCACCAGATGTACAGACCGCGAACACCTGGAAACCGCTTCTGACCAGGATATTCTTAATATTTCTGGCATCTTCCTGTCTGGAAAACGCCACGATCACATTTGCCAACCTCTCACCTCCCACGATCGTTCAGGTGAATCTGTCAAAAACATATACATCCGCCGCTCAATATTTATACAGATATTCCGCCACTTCCCAGTCTGTGACCTCCGCGCGGAATTTTTTCCACTCGGCCTCCTTCGCCTCCAGATATTTCGTGAAAATATGCTCCCCCAGCACTTTTCTGACAAAATCACTCTTCGCAAAATATTCGATAGCCTCTCCCAGCGTCTCCGGAAGCTGTTCGATTCCCCGTGCTGTCATCTCGTCCTTTGACATGGCAAAAATATTACTTTCCACGCTTGCCGGCGGAACCATTTCTCCACGTATCCCGTCAAGTCCCGCCGCCAGACAGACTGCCAGCACCAGATAAGGATTCGCCGCGGTATCCGGGCAGCGCAGTTCGATCCTGGTGCTGTCCTCGCGACTCGAAGGAATACGGATCAGGGGACTTCGATTGGCAGATGCAGACCAGGCCACATAAACCGGCGCGTCATATCCGGGCACCAGACGCTTATAGGAATTAATCAGCGGATTGGTCAGAAGCGTGATCTCTTTCATATGTTTCAGAATTCCGGCCATGAACTGGTAGGCGACCCGGCTCAGTCCCAGTTCATCCGACGGGTCATAAAACACATTGATTCCGTTCGAATCCGCCAGAGACATATTAATATGCATACCGGAACCGTTGACTCCCGCCTTCGGCTTTGGCATGAAGGTCGCATGCAGACCATGGCGCTTCGCAATCGTCTTCACCGCCATCTTAAACGTTACAATGTTATCCGCAGCCGTCAGACCATCCATATATTCCAGGTCAATCTCATGCTGTCCGGGCGCCAGTTCGTGATGGGATGCTTCGACGGCAAATCCCATCTCTTCCAGATTCATCACGATATCCCGGCGTACATTCTCTGCCGTGTCAATCGGCGCCACATCAAAATAGCCGGCATTCTCCAGCGTACTGGTCGTCGGCCGCCCGTCATCATCCATATGAAACAGGAAAAACTCACACTCCGGTCCTACATGGAACGTATATCCCATGTCAGCCGCTTCTTTGAGAACCTTCTTCATCACATAGCGGGGATCGCCCTCAAAGGGCTCCCGGTTCGGACGATAAACATCGCAGAACAGACGGGCCACCTTGCCCTGCTGCGGACGCCAGGGATAGATTTCAAACGTATCCAGATCCGGATACAGATACATATCCGACTCCTCAATGCGAACGAACCCCTCAATGGCAGAGCCGTCGAACATGCATCGATTCTCCAGTGCTTTCGGCAGCTGGCTCGCGGTAATGGCAACATTCTTAAGCATGCCGAATATGTCGGTAAACTGGAGGCGGATGAACTCCACATCTTCTTCCTCAACCAGACGGATGATATCTTCTTTATTATATTTGCTCATCTTTGATCTCCTTTTCTTTACATAGTCGTTTGCACAGGTCCTGGCAACCTTCGCTATGCCCCTCCACGCAAAAGAGGGTGGCTGATGCGCACGAAACGCTTTTCGTCGAACACCCTCGTTCCATATCAGAATCATAACAGTCCGGACAATCTTTGTCAATTGGTTTCCAGTCAGGCATGTTTCTGCAAAAGAAGCGGTCACCGGCTCTTTCTTCTGTCCCAAAGAAGAAGACATACTGATCTGCTCGTAATTGTTTGCATCTGGTTTCGTTTTCATTTATAATGAAATAATCTTATCCACTATGTGAGGAACTGTCATGGAAGAACGAAAAAAAACCTGGCTGGGAAACCAGGTTCAGGCATGTGAATTATGTCCCAGAAAATGCCGGATCAACCGCCTGCAGACCCGCGGCTTCTGCGGCGCTCCCGCCGGAATCGTCGCAGCCCGGGCCGCACTGCATGCATGGGAAGAGCCATGCATCAGCGGCATACGCGGAAGTGGCGCTATATTTTTCAACGGCTGTACGCTCCGTTGCCGTTTTTGTCAGAACCAGCGAATCAGCCGGGATTTTTTGGGAATGGCACTCGACCCTGAAACACTGGCAGATACGATCCTCAGACTTCAGGAACAGGGTGCCCATAACATCAATCTGGTTACGGCCACACATTTCCTGCCGTGGATCCTGCCTGCTCTGGACACAGTCCGCAATCAGCTGCATATCCCGGTCGTCTATAACTGCGGAGGCTACGAACGCGTGGAAACAGTGGAAATGCTCCGTGACGATATTAACATCTGGCTGCCGGATTTGAAATACTTTGATCCGGCCCTGTCCAATCATTTCTCTGCAGCGTCGGATTATTTTGAGATCGCTTCCGCCGCCATCCGCCAGATGATACGGCAGACCGGTGCGCTGCAATTCCATGAAGAAAAAGAGGCCAATGGGCAGACACATCTCGTCCTGGATCGTGGCGTCATCGTTCGTCATCTTGTCCTGCCCGGCCACAAAGAGGATTCGATTCAACTTCTGCACTGGATGGCCGATTCCCTGCCGCGCGGCAGCTTCCTCATCAGCCTGATGAGCCAGTATACCCCCTATGCGACAGATGACGACTACCCGGAACTCAATCGCCGCATCACCAGCTACGAATATCAGAAAGTTGTCGATGCAGCCCTGGAACTTGGTCTGAACCAGGGCTATATGCAGAAAAAAAGCAGCGCCCGCGAAGAATATACGCCATCGTTTCATCTGGAAGGCCTGATCAGGCCAGATACCTGAAAACGCTCCTCGATTTTGTACAGCAGCAGAAGCTGTCACTGACAGTCTCTTTCGCCTTGCCTTGTCAGACAAAATGAAAGCGGATATCCATGATTCTGATTGTTACTCATTCTCATCGATATCCGCTTTCAGTTCAGCTCATCCATTGGACTATACCTCGCTTCTTCAGATTGGTACTTTCCCGACTCTCATCGTGTACCTGCACTCTATATGAAATTGTATCCTCCGTATCCGCTCCTCAACCGCTCTTCTATACTTTCCTCTCAAGTCTCTTCTGCTTAATCGATCATCTTTTGCTGTTCTTCTCTTCCCAACTGTACTTTCTCGTCATACAACCAGGCGGATGAAGCAGTTCTCTGATCATACTCTCATTCGGATTTCTTTCCAATTGTACTGCGGTTCTCTGCGCTACGGATTCTTTTCCTCTGTCTCTAACCTGTCATCCTGTACAGGAGAGACTATCATAAAGTGTTCTTTGGACCGTACCTCCTATTCTTAGATTTTTGAGATCTCCCTCACGATGGAATTTCTCTTTTGAAAACTTCTCTGTTTTCTTTTGTTTATCTCTCTCTTATTTAACTGTCTTTATCTTAACAGATGTTTCTCCTTTTGTCAAGCATTTTTTCAATTTATTTTAACTTTTTCTTCTTATTATTGGTTAATTATAATTTAGTCTTGTCCATTCGATGATTATTCCTCTATTTTATCGGTTTAATTTATCCTGAATGTTTGAAATTTCAGAATTTTTCAAACCGTTCCACATCGGTCACAAATATGGTAGCGCCGCCAACCTCCACCTCGGTTGGAATCGTCGCAAACCCGGCAGACATGGTTCCTGTGTGAGGCGCCGGCAAATCGCACATAATTTTCTGTCGTTTTCCACAGGTCTCCTCAATCAGATGAATTGCTTCATCGACCCGCTCCTTTTCTGTTTCAATCATCAGGGTTGCATTTCCCTTCTTCAAAAATCCTCCGGTTGTCGCCAGCCTGGTTACCATATAGCCATGTTCATTCAACACCGCAGTCACTCTTGTTCCATCACTCGATCCGACAATCGCGTAAACAATCTTCATATTCTGTTCCTCCATCACTGATCCTGCAACCATTGCTTCCATCCGGGCAGAGATAGCCTTCGTCTCCGCTCTTCCCTGCCCGATTCCGTCCTCTTCCGTATCTCTGCCGCATGCGCCCGGACGGCACTGTTATCCTTCCGCCTGCTTCGTCATTTCCATCGCCAGTGTCTGCAGTGTGTTCCTGCTGTCCTCATTCAGAGCCGAGCGGATGCTCACCACCGGCTCCACAATCTCGATCGCCTTCATGCTTTCCAGAATCGCCCGCATTGCCTTACCCGCCATAGGCGCCCAGGTTCCATTCTCCATCAGGCCCACCCGGCGCTGCTGATAATTTTTAGAACGAATATGCAGCAGAAACTCCTCCATCGGTGGGAACAGGCCGCCGTCATAGGTAGCCGCCGCCACAACCATCCGGTCATAATAAAATGCCTTTCGAACCGCATAGGATACATCCGTGCGGGTCAGATCCAGCCGTTCCACATTCTCCTCGCCGCACTTCTTCAGCTGTTCTTCCAGCACCTCCGCCGCGCGAGCGGTATTTCCATGGATTGACGCATAGGCAACCAGTACGCCATGGCATTCCGGCCGATACGTACTCCATGTCTGATAGAGATCCAGATAATGCGTCAGATCTCCACGAAGGATCGGACCGTGAAGCGGACAGATCAGCCGGATGTCCAGCTTCGCCGCCTTCTTCAGAAGACCCTGTACCTGCACACCGTATTTCCCAACGATATTCAGATAATAGCGAGCGGCCTCATCCTCCCACGGTTCGTCCGCATCCAGCGCGCCAAACTTGCCAAAACCATCCGCTGAAAACAGAATCTTCTCTGTCTGTTCATAGGTCACCATAACCTCCGGCCAATGAACCATCGGCGCCATAAAAAACTGAAGCGTATGTTTCCCCAGTTCCAGGGTACTGCCCTCCTTTACCTCCACCTTCCGGTCCGTCAGATCAAGGGCAAAGAACTGTTCAATCATGGAAAAAGTCTTTGCATTCCCCACGATTCTGGTCTCCGGATGAAGAAGTGCAAAATTTCTGATATTGGCTGCATGATCCGGTTCCATATGAGATACGATCAGATAGTCGACCGGCGCTCCCTCCAGTACATGTTCCAGATTCTCCTGCCACTGGCCGGTTGCCCTGGAATCCACGGTATCCAGCACGGCGATTTTCTCATCCAGAATCACATACGAATTGTAGGTGACGCCGTTCGGAACCGGATACTGGCTCTCAAAGAGATCCAGCGTCTTATCGTTTACACCGATGTATCGGATCGAATCAGAAATTGTCATGTCATTCATTATGCTGTATCCTCCTGTTTCCTGTTCGTGATCTACACGTTTAGTATACAATAAACGGTAACTCTTTTCCATTCATAAAATGGTAAAATTTAAATTTTATCTGTCATGATTCGTTGTCTTTTCGGTATCGTTCAATCATATTCATTACCTGCGCACGCGTACAGGGTTTCTCCAGAAAACCAAACGCATGTACTTTCCACGCTTCCAGGGAAAATCCGGGAATACTGGACATCAGAACCACCGCCGGCGGATCCGGCACTCTGTCCAGTTCCTTCGCCAGCCGGATCCCACTGATATCCGGCATGACAATATCGGTGAATACCATATCCACCGGATGTTCCTTCACATAATCAACGACAGCGACCGCTTCCTCAAATCTCTTAAGGAGGTGAACCTCATCGATACTCCGTAAAATTCCTGTCATCCTGTCCAGAAGCTCCGGCGCGTTATCGACTATCACCACTCTGACTTCCATACTCAACTGCTCCTTGTATTACATACCATATACTATTGCAAAAAAGATGCGGATTATACGGACAGCCGCATAATCTGCACCTTTTCATGCCATACTTTCTACAACCGCATACGGTTCAGATTCAGTCCCTGACTGCAAGCAGATCCTGATAAAAAACATCCATCTCCTCTTTTGTGTCAAATAACGCCAAAAACATCTGGTTGCCCATTGCGCCGGCGAGTGCATCCGGGAGACGCAAATCCATCTTGATCGTATATCCGTATTTTGCTCTGACCTGGTCATCATTGAGGACAAAGTTCTTTCCGTCACGGCGACCGGCAAACGCACAGTAGGCATGTTTCTGTCCGTCCGACTCCGATGAACGGTCAAAAGCAATCATGTCCGCCCAGATCTTATATACATTTGTGCTGTTCGCAAAATTCATCATGTCCGGAGAAAATCCTCCGCAGGGACGCATGTTGACCTCCAGCGCCACGACATCGCCTTTCTTGCCCATGCCCTCATGATCCTTCGTCAGACGGAAAAATTCGAAATGGACAAACCGGCTCTTCACGCCAAAACTCTTCACCGTTGCCCGCCCGGCCCGACGGGTATCTTCCGGCAAATCCTTCACAATATAATAAATCGAATTGTCATTGTTGTTCACAATATCCATAATCGAATTGGGAGTCACATTTCCCGTCTCAAACAGCGGCTCTCCCTGCGAATTGATAATCGCGTCATAGGAGTTGACCTCCGCCTCAATGAATTCTTCCATAATATAGGAAACATCCGACTCCTTCATTCCCAGGAATTTCTGCAAATCCTCATCGCCATTCAGCTTATAGGTACTGATCGCGCCAACGCCGTTATCCGGCTTCACAATCACCGGATAACCTACCTCAGCGATAAACTTCCTGCATCCTTCCTCATCGTCCACAATATGATAGCGGGCCACCGGAATTCCGGCCTTCTGATAATATTCCTTCATCCCGGATTTGTACTTGATCCGCGCCATATCCGAGTTCTGGAAGCCACTGGTAATATGGAAATCCGTACGCAGTCTCGCGTCCCGCTCCAGCCAGTATTCATTATTGGATTCCAGCCAGTCGATGCGGCCATATTTAAAGATAAAAAACGCCACCGCGCGATAGACTTCGTCATAGTTCTCCAGACTGCCGACCTTGTAATACTCATTCAGGCTTTCCTTCAGTTCCCCGCTCAGTTCATCGTAAGGCTGATCGCCGATTCCCAGCACATTCAGCCCATTCTTCTTCAGTTCTCTGCAAAACTGCCAGTAATTTGTCGGGAAATTCGGGGAGATAAATATAAAGTTCTTCATGATTTTTCCTTTCTCTGTATCCTTGTTTATGCCTCCGTGTTTTCTTCTGCCTGTTCACTTTCTTCGGGACGCCCCAGAAGAAACGGCACATAGTATTCCACCTGCTGGTACCACCAGTCCCAATCGTGGGCGCAATCAAGCCCCCAATAATCCACCCATACGCCAATATGCTTCCGTTCGAAGATTTCGTGCAGCTGACGGGTTGACTCCGGTCTCTCCCACGGCCCCTGTCCCACACAGATAATCCCCTTTTTCCGATTGTAAAGGTCAATGTAAGGATGATCCTCCGGCATATTGGCCAGATAGTGAATCGGCGAGTTCATGTAAACCAGGTCGTCCATGTAATCTCCAAACCCGTATTCCGCCGTATAAATACCGCTCAGGGCAAGCAGTCCGTCAAACAGATCCGGTCTGCGGAAATACAGGTTCGCCGCATGCGTCGCGCCCAGACTGCATCCAAACACCATTACGCCCGGATAACCGGTCCATCCATTGCGCTCATTCACCATCTCCCTGGCAAAAGGAACGACCTCGTCGGTAATGTAATTGATTCACTGTTCGTAACGGCAGATGCGCCAATGAGCGTCGCCATACTGATTGGACCAGGTTTCCTGGTCAATCGTATCGATCGAGAAAACCATAACCTGCCCAGACTCAATCCACGGCGCCCAGGTATCCGTCATATGAAAATTCTCAAAATCGTAAAATCGCCCGTCCTGGCACGGAATAAAGATCAGGGGACGACCCGCGTGGCCGTAGACCTTCATCTCCACATCCTTTCCCAGCGCCGGGCTGTAATTCCTGTAATAATTTGTCTCCATACCATTCCTCCTTCGTCTTTCTGTCCTCAGTCATTCTCGAACAGCAGCGCCTCCATATAGAACGGTGCCTGCTTCTCCCAGCTTGCTTCGCTGTGATCGCCCCCCGGTACAATCCGGCTTGTCACATAGACATGCTTCTCCAGGAGAAGCTGCGTCACCTTCGCGAACTGCCTCACCATGCGCGAATGAAATTCCATCTCTTCCGAACCGTAATCCAGATAAACTCTGGTACCGGGTGCGAAATATGTCTCCCGGATCAGCCGGTTCAGCTGTACCGGCGATACCCAGAGCGATGGAGAAAGTGCCGCCGCCCCGGAAAAGACCTCGTTATATGCAGTGACTGCGTACAGGCTCATCAGTCCTCCCATCGAACTGCCCGCAATGAATGTCGCCTCCCGGTCAGGAACCGTCCGGTAATTTGCGTCAATAAACGGTTTGAACTCCTCCACATACCAGTCCATGGTAATCGCTCCGCGCCCCTCAAAGGTTCCCCATTTCGGATCGGTGAAATCAAAGGGAGAATACTCAGAAAGGCGCCCATTATCCGGACTTCGGTCGCATTCCACCGCCGCGATAATCATCTCGGTCTGCGTAAAATCCATGTACTCCTTTAATCCCCAGCTCTTTCCATATGTCGCGTCCCAGTCAAAGAACACATTCTGTCCGTCAAACATGTACAGAACCGGATAACGGCGCAGCGTATCATATGCATACGATTCCGGCAGGTAAATGTAAGCCCGGCGCGGCTCATCACCCGTCAGCTGCGGAATCGTAATCGTCCATTTTTTTACCACAATCCATCACTCCCTGTGTCAAAATACAACCCCCGCTATTGAGGACGACAACCTCCTGCGCACCTTGCGGCTGCTCAGGAAATCATCTGCGATTCATCGGATATTTCTCCATTCCGAATCGTTTTCTGGTATAGTTTAGCACATCAAAGCGACGATTTCAATGCCTGCTTGTGCAATTCCACGCGAAAAAATGCATCGCCGTGGAAGATTTCCACGAAGCGATGCATATTCTGTCACAATTTCTCATCCACGTTTTCGGCCGCACAGCGTCCTGCCAGCCATCAGATCATTCCAGTACCAGAAATCCTCCGGTTCTGTCACGCGGAACATATCCGACAATTCTTCCATCTCCGGACAGATTTCACAAAACCGGTTCTTCTCATTCGCAAATAAGGTCTCCTCGTAGACGACCGTACGGCGGTCATTCCATACCGCGCTGTAACAAATCTCCGCCTCCACCAGATCCTGAAACATATGGCTCCCATAGCTCAGTTCCGGCATGTACCCGGCCCGATGATCAGAAACCTCACAAATTCCCCGGAAATCCGAAATATCCGCAAACCGTACCGGCACCCCCAGCTCCGGCGACGACGTCCCCAGGCGCCCGGGCGCCATGAGAAGGACATGTTTCCCACTGCCACGGTAGTAATGATTCAGGCGCCCCACTGCATTCGCCACAAGTGGTTTTTTCGCATAAGGAAACTGATAGTAGGCAATCGGATCAATCTGAATCACGACGTCAATCTTCTCCTGGACAGAATCTCCCATCGATGAATCCCGCAGGTCGAAGAAAATATTCTCCTTTGGCAGATCCGGAATCGAAATCGTTCCACCCTGGCTTCCCGTGTAAAGCGGGCGGCACTGCAGCAGATTCACCAGAAAATCCCCGTGTTCATCCAGATTCACCGTATATTCGATGTCGACCGCATTGCCATACGCCTGCTCCAGGCACTTTAACAGCTTCTGCATCAGCCCGGTAAAACGCTCATCCTCCAGCAGCTTCTGGCAGGTCACGAACCAGACGTCACGGCGACATCCCCTCCGCGCCAATGCGTCTTCTGCTTCATAATCACGCTCCATCAGCGCCTTCCTGTACCACAGAGGAAGGCAATCCAATATGCTGTCCACATTCACACTGACCAGCTCATTCTTCGAGGTGTCCAGCACATCCAGCTTACGCTGGGAAAACCGATGTCTCTCCGCAATGCTCGCGTACAGGGATATCCCCGGTCGATCGAGATTCACCAGTCGCGGATAATCATTCTCCGGCCGGTCAACCGCCCGTGTGCCCAACCCGGCTACAATCCGTAACAGACCAGCGGACGGATCCATATCCCTGGTCAGACGATACGCGCTGTAGCTGTATCCCACACCGGCCGCCGCCGGGAAGAACATGGTTCCGTGATAGGCTCCGGATACCCGCTGCACCAGCACCGCCATCTGCTCATCCTTATCCTCCAGGCCGCGCATCTTCCGATATTCCAGCGCCGATACGTCCATCGTACTGGCATATACAGTGCGTACCGCATGTTCAAAGGCCTCCAGCCGTTCTTCCGGCGAGCCCTGATTCACATAGAACACCGATTCATACTTGCCGGCAAACGCATTGCCAAAACCATCCTCCAGGAAGCTGGAAGAACGCAGAATAATCGGACTCTGTCCATAATAGTCCAGAATTGTACGGAACTGATCACGGATCTTCGGCGGAAATTCTCCCGATAAAAGTGCCTGTTTCAAATCCTCTGCTCTGGAAAAGTATCCTTCCTCTGTCCGTTGGGCAATCCGGATATTCCAGCAGTTGTTCGAAACGATATAGGTATAAAATACATCCGATCCGATATAAAACGAATCATGGAGTTCCTGGTAAATCTTGTACTCCGCCAGGTTCGTCGCGGCAATCCTGCGCGCCAGCAGCATACCGCACGCCTTCCCACCGATGGAACCGCTCCCGACCATCCGGTCACGAAGACTGAAATAATCCTTTGGCCGGAAATACTGCCGGATCATCTTCTGAAGACGCTTATCCTTTGTCATCGTACTCTCCAGAATCTGCTGCTCAGTCTCCTCGCTGAAACTACCCTGGCTGTACTCCAGTCTGGCTCTGGCAAAGAAACGGTCGTGGCTGTCATAATTGAGGTCCTGCGTCTCCGTGTCCTCCCCCTCCAGCATCTGATAATATCGGCTCAGCGATACTCCATCCTGAAGAATCTCATAATCTCCTGTACGCTCATTATAAGAATACGGCAGAAACATCTTCGATGAATACCGGTTCCACACCTTCAGCGGATGAAGATACCGCCGATCCCCCTCTCCCGTATGTACATCCAGAAGGAGCTGCGTGGTGTCCCGGATCCTGGCCACCGTATCGTAAGAATGTTTCCCACGCAGCAACGGAAAATACGCCACAGTATCCAGAATAAACAGATACGGGCAGGTCACACAGAAAAAATTGCCCATCATCAGATCCGTATACCACGCCGACTGAAGCGACGACAGGCTGTCAAACACATAAAACGCATCCCGTCCTTCCTCGGTAATCCGGTTATAAATATCTACCGTAAACGCCTCAAAGCCCTCATCCGGGTCAAACTCAAAAATCTTCAGCCCCTCCTGTGGTTTGAAAAGCGGCGGATGATCTCCAAACCTCATATAAATCAGATTCCGCCCATCCGCCTTTGCCTGTCGCACAAACGGTCCTGCAAACAGCATAAACTCCTCCAGCGTCGTCACCTTCCACACCACATTGTCCCCCATGCGGATCGAATCCAGCAACCGGTCTACACTCGGTAGTCCGCTCTCAATCCTGTCAAACGCTCCCAACGAAAATCTCCTCCCTTCCTTCTCCTTCTGTCCCCCGCACCTGCAGCAACAGGGGACACCCGATCTTCCTCACGCGGCTCCTTTCTCACGCAATTCTTCCGCCGCCATGAGCCGCTCCACCTGTTCCACCTTCTCCCGGTCATAGAAAAAATCCGGATTGCTCCCCACCAGGTCATCCATCCTGACATGAAACAGACGACTCATCGCGTACAGATTGTCAATGGTGGGAATATTGATCCCCCGCATCCAGCGATATACCGTCTGTACGCAGGACAACGACAGATAGTTCTGAATATCCCTCGGTCGAATCCCACTCACTTCCATATACAGTTGCAGTTTCCGGCCGGTTCGTTCTCTGTCAAACGAATCCGATGCCGGTTCGGTATGCCACTCCGACCATCTGTATTCCGGTCTGTCGTATGGTTCTCTCATCTTACACCTCGCATCCGAATCCCGCAAAAAATCTGATAATTTTATTATAAGAAAATAATCCTCATAAATCAATCAGCTCTGCGACATTATTGACTTTATATTCTTCGTTTCTGATCGCTCAGGCAACTCCTTCCCTATGCTTTGGCAAAAAAAGGACGCCTCTTTGTCAGGCGCCCTCCCTGTATTTATCTGTCGTAAGTCAATTCTCTCCGCTCAGAATCGAACGTATGTTCCTTATCTGTATTATACAGCATTTTCATTGATCATGCAAGCACGATTTCTTCGTTTCTAAAATTTTCAAAATTTACGAATAATGTTGCTATTGACTAATCAATATCCGGCGAATTACAATATCTTATATCAGAATTCAAAACGAATAATCGTTGAAAAGAAGGTGTTCATCATGCAGGCATTATCAAAGGCAGCCCCAGGCAGCATCTGCACAATCAAGTGGATGTTCGGAGTCCCGGAAATTCTCAGTTTTCTCCGGAGCAGACAGATCCGGGAAGGAAGCGAGATACAGGTCATTCAGAATTGTGGAAGCGGCATGATTATCGGCAAGGGCCAGAAACGTTATATGATCGCCATGGAAGCGGCAGAACGGATACAGGTTTAATCGCCTGTATCCGTTTTCCTTTTGTCAGAACAGATGAAAAACAGCCTGTGACAGGTTCTTCCATCTGCTCTGACAAACGCTATTTTTTTACCGCCCATGCAAGAACCCCACACACAAGAAAGGCAACGCCGGCAATCATCAGATACACCTGTAAATTCGAAGACGTTCCGGCAATGTCAAAAATTCCCCGGAGCAGACTACTCACCGTCACGGCCGCCACCCCGGAATGATACAGGTTTGCAGACACTCTGCCCGGCCCCATCGTGCCCGGAATCTTCCAGAGAATCAACGATGGTATCAGTCCCAGGCAAAGAGGCCATGCAAACAGGAAGGTCATAAAGGGAGAATGGATGCCGTGTGAAAACTGATTATAAATCAGGAAAAATACGACGCAGAACAACGTCACTCCCAGATAGACCACGACATTTCTCCGCTCGGAATCATGACTCACTGATATAGACAATGTCGCTCACGCTCCTTTCTCCGCTCCGATGTCCATTGGTCGGGTGATTGACAATCCCGCCCATAAACCACATCGTGGACGAACCACCGCCGTCCAGATTGTACGCCGTCTGACAACCAAGTTCCTGCATCACCCCGGCCAGTTCCAGAAGCGTCAGCCCCTCGCTTTCCTTTGTCCGTCCATCCGACACCACAAAGACATAGTGCAACGGTTCGATTTCACCGATCGCAGTCCGCGGGTTGCTCCGCATCGCCTGCTCTACCTCGCTTTTCTCATTCACCGTAATTTCTCCGTCTGCAATCAATCCGGGGCCAAACGAAAAAATCTGCACGGCTCCGGCCTCTGTGAGTGCCGCTGCTTCCACCTCCGTCTCCCGGACAATCGTCAGACTGCCATCCTCATCAATCACCAGATCCTCCTGATCCGATCCGCGTTGCGCTTTATCCCGGTACAGATACCCGTTGCGCATCACATACCCCTGGTCCCGGAACCCATAATAGTCTCCGTTGATCGCAAGGATCGCCTCATTTTCTTCCGCCATGTGGGAAGTCGTGTCGCTGATGTTGCGTCCGAAGCTTCCACCGGCCAGTCCCGTTTTCAGGTACGAGGCATCTGCCAGGATCACATCTGCCACGTAAACCTGTGTCCCATATCGTTCCAGTGTTGTGATTGTGATGGAAACCGCATCACTGGTATAACTGTTCTCTGTGATCTCCGGCTCCGCCACCGCCACGATCTCATCGTCCGAACCGCTCTCCGCCAGGGCTTCCTCTGGCGCCGCGTCGGTTTCCGAAATTCCATCGTTCTGCGCCAGTTCTTTCACAGAAACCACATTGCGGGGAAAAACAAACGCATCCAGAAGGGTAAACGCAGCATAAAGCGTCAGTGTCACCCCAAATATCAGTGGCCAGCGATTTTTTCTGTTCCCTGCATCCCGCTCCATCGAAGCTCCTCCTTTCGGAACACCCAGTTTTTCTGAATCACAAAGCTGACAAAAAACAGGACGCTGTCCACGATCAGTTTTGCCACAACCGGCCACAGAAACAGTGAAAACAGCGATACCAATCCGCTGCTCGCGCACATCTGCGCGATAAAGAGACATCCGTAGCGAACCGCTTCCCTTCCCATCGTCCTTCGGCTGCGGAAAGTCCAGTAGCGTGCCAGCAGGTAATTGACCATCCCCGAAGCGATTCTGGCTAAAACGGCCGCCAGAAAGACGCCCTGTATTCGCGGGAATGGGAGCAGGCGCATAAACAGGAAAAACAGAGAATAGTCCACGGCTGCTCCGGCCAGCGAACTGGCGAGATGCCGCAGCAATCTCCCGTATACCCGTGCCGAATCCCTGACCGGGTGAAAATGAGAACCCCGGTTGCCATCCCGGTACACGGTCTGAATCGGTACCGGATAGAAAGGCACTGCTCCCGCCGCATCCAGCAGAACATTCATTTCATACTCATACCGCTCGCCCTCCTCTATGAGCGCCAGTCTCTCCAAGCAGGCCGGCACGCCCCGCAGACCGGTCTGCGTATCTGCACATGCGACTCCGGTCATCAGCCGGAATACAAACGACGTGATCCGGTTCCCGAACCGACTCTTCCACGGTACATTGTCACTTCCAAAATCTCTCGTTCCCAGCACCAGCGCATCCGGATGTTCCGCAAGCGCCCGCCCCACCGCGAGGATATCCTCTGGCAAATGCTGCCCGTCCGCATCCGCAGTAATATAACAGTTTCCCTCGCCAAAGCGCTCCACTGCGGTTCGAAATCCTGTCTTCAGCGCGGCTCCCTTACCACGATTTTTATCATGCTTTGCCACGATACAGCCACACCGCAACACTTCCTGAAAAACCGGCCGGTGCGTCTCGTCACTGCCGTCGTCAATCACAATGATACACAAAAACCCAAGCGCCCGCAATTCACGCAACAGGGCGATCAGGGTTTCATCCGGATTGAAAGCGGGAATCAATATGATGTTCTGAGTCATACCTTGCATCCACCTTTCTACCAGACTGACCTTTCTGATGTCAGGGTCACTTTGGTCTGCCAGCATCTGCCAGTCCGTTATGATGTCTCATTCTACAATGGAAGTGTCATTTTTCTGTGATGAAAGTACGACCATTTTATGTGCGGCACATCCGGAATGGTAAGTCTCCCCCTCCGGTCAGCATTCAGAGTCAGCAAATGCGGCGCCCTTTAAAAAGGACGCCGCATTTGCCTGAAACTTCGTATGGATTCTCACGCGATTGCAGTTACTTTGTAATCCTTGTCTTCCACGGCCTTTTTGAGTACGTCGTCGGCAATTTCACCGTTTAACGTTACAACCGCGGTTCCCTTCTCATGACTGACGTCCGCCGCGTCTACCTGTGGAAGAGCCTCAAGCGCCTTCTTTACCGCTGCCTCGCAGTGTCCGCACATCATTCCTTCAATACTGATTGTCTTTGTCATCTGACTATCCTCCTTATTTTCATTGTTATCTGAACCAGTTACGACCAAAGAGCGGATCTTTTTGTCGCGGCTGGAATCATACATTTTAAACAGGTTCAGGCGCAGGGCATTGCTGACCACACAGAAGCTGGATAAGCTCATGGCCGCCGCACCGAACATCGGATTCAGCTTCAGCCCAAACAGCGGGAACCAGACGCCGGCAGCCAGCGGAATGCCGATCACATTATAGAAAAACGCCCAGAACAGATTTTCATGAATGTTCTTCAGTGTCGCGCGGCTTAAGCGGATTGCCGCCGGGACATCGCTTAAGCGACTCTTCATCAGCACCACATCGGCCGCATCAATCGCGATATCCGTCCCCGCGCCGATCGCAATGCCCATGTCAGCGCGGGTCAGCGCCGGCGCATCGTTGATGCCATCGCCGACCATCGCTACTTTCCCTTTTTTCTTCAACTGACGGATTACCTGCTCCTTGCCATCCGGCAGGACTCCGGCAATCACTTCATCCACACCGGCCTGTGCGCCGATTGCCTTCGCTGTGCGCTCGTTATCACCGGTCAGCATAACTACATGAATGCCCATATTCTGCAGTTCCCGGATCGCCTGCGGGCTGTCTTCCTTGATGACATCAGCCACTGCGATGACACCGGCCAGCTGTCCGCTTCGCGAGAAGAACAACGGCGTCCTGCCGGATTCCGCCAGACGCTCAGACTCTCGCTGAAGGCGATCCGGAACGGACGCCTGCGTGCGGATAAAATTCAGATTGCCACCGGAGAGTATATCCCCGTTAAGGACGGCAGTCAACCCGTTGCCCGGCAGCGCCTGGAAATCTGCAACCTCTGCAACCGCAAGCGCCTTTTCCTCTGCCCGCCGCAGGATGGCCTTTGCAAGCGGATGTTCGCTTTTCTTCTCCAGTGCGCAGGCCAGCGACAAAAGCGATTCTTCGTCATATCCGTCTGCCGGAACGATATCCGTCACCTGTGGTTCTCCGCTGGTAATCGTACCGGTCTTATCCAGAGCGACAATCTGCATCTTGCCGGTCTCCTCCAGCGAGACCGCCGTCTTAAACATAATGCCATGCTTTGCGCCCATGCCATTTCCAACCATGATGGCAACCGGCGTCGCCAGTCCCAGCGCACAGGGACAGCTGATCACCAGCACGGAGATTCCCCTGGCTAACGCAAACCCAAAGCTCTGCCCGGCAAGCAGCCAGACAATCGTCGTCACGATCGCAATGCTGATCACCGTCGGCACAAAGACCCCCGATACCCGATCCGCGATCTTCGCAATCGGCGCCTTCGTCGCCGCGGCGTCACTGACCATCTGAATGATCTGAGAAAGGGTCGTATCCTCCCCGACCCGCGTCGCCCGACAGCGGATAAAGCCGGACTGATTCACGGTTGCCGCAGAAACCTTATCTCCCTTTGCCTTGTCAACCGGAATACTCTCGCCGGTCAGCGCCGATTCATTGACTGCACTGCTGCCCTCCAGCACAATGCCGTCTACCGGAATGTTCTCTCCCGGGCGCACGACAAAGATATCATCCTTCTGTACCTGGTCAATAGAAACTGTCTGCTCCACACCGCCACGCACAAGGGTCGCCGTCTTTGGCGCCAGCTTCATCAGGCTCTTGAGTGCGTCGGTCGTCCTTCCCTTCGAGCGGGCCTCCAGCATTTTCCCGACCGTAATCAGAGTCAGGATCATCGCTGCGGACTCAAAGTAAAATTCATGCATATACGTCATGACCGCATCCATGTCCATCTTCGCCTGCGCGTCCGTCATTGCAAACAACGCATAAGAGCTGTACAGAAAAGAGGCCGCAGACCCCATCGCCACCAGGGTGTCCATATTCGGTGCACGGTGCAACAGGCTCCGGAAACCGCTGACAAAAAACTTCTGATTGATGACCATAATGATTGCGGCCAGATACGCCTGTGCCAGTCCCATTGCAACATGGTTGCCTTCAAAAAATGCCGGCAGCGGCCACCCCCACATCATATGTCCCATGGAGATATACATCAGCACAACCAGAAATCCCAGCGACCAGATCAGCCTCCGCTTCAGAACAGGCGTATCCCGGTCCTTCAGCGCATCCTCAGCGGCTGCCATACCGCCATCCCGTTCCTTCGCAGCGCCCTTCTTCGACGCGCCGTATCCGGCATTCTGAACCGCCGCAATTACATCCTGCGCCGATGCCGATCCCTCCACTCCCATGGAGTTCGTCAGCAGACTGACGGAACAGGATGTGACCCCCGGAACCTTCAAGACCGCTTTCTCCACACGCGCACTACATGCCGCACAGCTCATCCCGGTTACCGTATATTGTTCCATAGTCGTCTTCCTCCAATCTATCCTTATCCACCCGATATTCTTCCCCATCCCACCGGAAAATATCGGGACAATCCGGAGCGAATCGTTTCTGTGCCGACAGCCGCTCCGGACTGTCGGCCGCCGCCTGAGTCAGCATCATTTCATCAGCTTCTGTAATACCTCCACCAGCTCATCGATCGTCTCTTCCTTCCCGTCCCGGATATCCCGCGCGACACAGGTACGGATATGGTTCGCCAGCAATACCTTGTTGAAGCTGTTCAGCGCTGCGTTCGCCGCCGCCACCTGCACCAGAATCTCCGGACAGTAGCAATCCCGTTCCACCATTCCGCGAATCCCACGAATCTGACCTTCGATACGGCTCAACCGGTTGACCAGATCCCTGTATTCCTTCTCCGAACGCACCTTCGTCTTATGACAGCAGCCGTTCTCCGGCAAATCACGCTTTTCTTCCATCTCTGTCACCTCATTTTCTGCATACCCTTTGGGGGTATCCCTGTATCTGCATGTAATATACCCCCAAAGGGTATTTTTGTCAACCCCCTGTTTTCCTTTTTCGAACCATTCAAAAAGGACAGAACGTCAGACGATGTCCTGTCCTCTGAATCATTTTCTGCTGTCCCCCCATAAAGCCAGGTCGAGGGCGCAGGTTTGCTCTGCATACCCTTCGCATGGAGCCTAGCAGAACGGCTTATACCGCAAAATCAAACAGCGACAACTGGTTCGTCTCCGGCAGATCACCGAGCAGACCCAGATCGCCCATCAGGTCGCAAAGCGTCTTGCCCACCTTCGAGCGGTTGCGGAAATCCTCTCTGGAGAGGAACGGCCCGTCCGCCGCCGCTTCGACAACGCCCTCGGCCGCCTTGTCGCCCAGCCCGTCAATGCTGGAGAAGGATGGCATCAGCTTTCCGTCGATGATCTGAAACCGGTCTGCTTTCGCCTGGTAAATATCAATCGGCATGAAATCAAATCCCCTCGCAAACATCTCCTGCACAATACGCATGTCCCGCAGCGTATCCTGCTCTTTTTTTGACAGCGAATCACTGCGATTGCGATAGTCCGCCAGATGATGCTCCAGCTTATCATGTCCCTGACACATCAGCTCATAAGAAAACCCACTCGCACGAATGCTGAAATATGCGGCATAATACTCCAGCGGATAAAACACCTTACAGTATGCCACGCGCCATGCCATCATAACGTAAGCCGCCGCATGCGCCTTCGGGAACATATATTTAATCTTCAGGCAGGAATCAATGTACCACTGAGGGACATCGTGCGCCTTCATCTCCTCGATCCACTCCGGCTTTAAGCCCTTTCCTTTTCGCACAGACTCCATAATGGTAAAAGAAAGTCCCTGCTCCAGCCCCTTCTGAATCAGATACACCATGATATCGTCACGGCAGCAGATCGCCGTCTGAATCGTCGCCTGACCACTCAGAATCAGATCCTTCGCATTGCCCAGCCACACATCCGTGCCGTGTGCCAGCCCCGCAATACGAACCAGGTCAGAGAAATATTTCGGCTTCGCATCCAGAAGCATCTGCATCGCGAAATCCGTACCGAACTCCGGAATTCCAAGCGCCCCCAGCTGACAGCCGCCGATATCGTCCGGCGTAATGCCCAGCGCGGAGGTATTCTGAAAGAGCGACATTACCTCCGGTGAGTCCAGAGGAATATCCTTCACGGGATCGAGCCCGGTCAGGTCCTGCAGCATGCGGATCATCGTCGGATCATCGTGTCCAAGAATATCCAGCTTCAGCAGGTTGTGATCAATCGAATGATAATCAAAATGCGTCGTCATGGTCTTCGTCGTCATATCGTTGGCCGGCCGCTGCACCGGCGTAAAGGAATAGATCTCCTCTCCGATCGGCAGTACCACAATGCCACCGGGATGCTGTCCGGTCGTGCGCCGGACGCCCACGCACCCCTGCACGATACGGTCAATCTCACAGTTCCTCTTATGTATGCCCCGCTCCTCATAATAGCGTTTCACAAACCCGAACGCCGTCTTATCCGCCAGAGTGCCGATTGTACCGGCGCGGAATGTCTGTCCCTTACCGAAGATCACTTCGGTATAATCATGCGCCTTGCTCTGATACTCGCCGGAAAAATTCAGGTCGATATCCGGTTCTTTGTCGCCCTTGAAGCCCAGGAACGTCTCAAACGGAATGTCAAAGCCTGCCTTTGTCAGCTTATGCCCGCAGACCGGACAATCCTTATCCGGCATATCGCAGCCCGCCATGCCGGCGAATTTCTTCACATCTTCCGAATCGAAATCCGAATAGTGACAGTTGTCACAGATGTAATGGGGGCTCAGCGAATTTACCTCCGTGATCCCTGCCATCGCCGCCACAAAGGAAGAACCGACCGATCCCCGCGAACCAACCAGATACCCGTCTTCGTTTGACTTCCACACCAGCTTCTGGGCAATGATATACATGACCGCAAAGCCGTTGGAAATAATGGAATTCAATTCCCGCTCCAGCCGTTCCGTCACGATGGACGGCAGATTCTCGCCGTATATCTCGTGCGCCCGGTCATAACAGATCCGACGCAGCGTCTCATCCGAATTTTCAATCACCGGCGGGCATTTATCCGGTCTGACCGGTGAAATCCGTTCACACATGTCCGCGATCATCCGCGTGTTGGTAATCACCACCTCTTCCGCCTTGTCCGGTCCCAGATATTCAAATTCCTTCAGCATCTCCTCCGTCGTCCGCAGATAAAGTGGCGCCTGATGATCCGCATCGTCAAACCCCTGTCCTGCCATCAGAATCCGGCGATACACCTCGTCCTCCGGATTCAGAAAATGCACGTCACAGGTCGCACAGACCGGCTTACCCAGCTGCTCTCCCATCTCCACAATCCGTTTATTGAGGTCAATCAGATCATCCTGCGTTTTGACCGTACTTTTGGGATCCCTCAGCATAAACTCGTTGTTCCCCAACGGCTGAATCTCCAGAAAATCATAAAAACCCGCAATCTTCAACAGATCCGCCTGCGGCAGGCCGCGCAGCAGCGACTGATACAGCTCACCCGCCTCACAGGCCGATCCGATGATCAGACCTTCCCGGTATTCATTCAGCACGCTTTTCGGAATTCTCGGCCGTTTGGCAAAATAGTCAATGTGGGACCAGGAAACCAGCCGGTACAGATTGATCCGCCCGATTTCATTCTTCGCCAGAATAATCACATGATAGGTAGGCATCTTTTTGATCGCTTCCGGGCTCATTGCGCTCATCGCATTCAGCTGATCCAGATTTTCCACATCCCGTTCCCGCAGCATTTTCACAAATTTCTCGAAGATTTCCGCCGTCGCCCCGGCATCATCGACCGCCCGGTGATGGTTCGCCAGAGAAACGCCCAGCGCCTTTGCCACGGTATCCAGCTTAAACCGGTTCAGATTCGGCAGCAATTGTCTGGCCATCGCCACCGTATCCAGCACCGTCGGTTCAAACGGAATCCCCAGCTCTCCGGCCTTACAGGCGATGAAACTGACGTCAAAGGATGCATTATGCGCCACCAGCACACTCTCTCCACAGAACCGGAGAAACTCCGGCAGCACCACGTCGATCGGATCCGCCGTCAGTACCATGTCGTCGCTGATCCCGGTCAGCTGTTCGATCTCAAAGGGAATGGGTACGTCCGGATTGACAAAGCTGCTGAAGCGATCCGTAATCGCTCCATTGACAACCTTCACCGCACCGATCTCAATGATCTGGTTTTTCTCCGGTGAAAAGCCGGTTGTCTCAATATCAAACACCACAAAGGAATCCGCAAAGCTCTGCCCCTTCGGATTCTGTACCAGCTCCTTCTCATCGTCAACCAGGTATCCCTCTACGCCGTAAATGACCTTGAACGGATCATCCTTATCCAGCGCATGATTCGCATCCGGAAATGCCTGGACGCAGCCATGGTCTGTGATGGCAATGGCAGGCATCCCCCAGGATTTTGCCCGTTTGACAATATCTTTTACCTCCGATACGCCGTCCATGTCGCTCATCTTGGTATGGCAGTGAAGTTCCACACGCCGGACCGGCGCCCGGTCGACCCGCTTTGACGTAAAATCCTCGCCGCGCTTGATGCCGTACACGGAACCAATCGACAGCTCCCCGTCAAATTTGTCAATCGTCGTCCGCCCCTTCAGACGGATGAAGGTTCCCGCTACAACCGCCCGGTTGATATCTTCGATGGAATCCTCCGTGGCAAACATTTTCACCGTCAGTGTATCGGTAAAATCTGAAATGTGAAAAATAACAAGCGTATTGCCATTTTTCAGTTCTCTGCTGTCCCTGTCCAGAATCTTGCCGCGGATGGTAATCTCTCCCATCTCTCCCTCGATCTTTTCGATCTCGACAAAATGATCCTCGAAATCACGCCCATAAAGGACATCCGGGTTGTCCGACTTTTTGTGGTACCCGCCCTGGCTCCGGCCGCTCTTGCGGAAATCCCGTTTTAAACCGCCGACGCCTCTGCCGCCATGCGCATCCGCCAGACCGGCTGCCTTCACCGGGCGCACTTCCTGCGCACTCCGGCTCTCTGACGTCGCCGTCTTCCCCGCCTGCGCCGCCGGTTCCATTCTCACAATCTCCGTCGGCGTCTCCCGCCTGGTCCGCACCGCCGACACATATTCATACTCGATCTCAACCGGCAGCCCACATCTCTCATGGAAAACCTTTTCCAGAATCCGCTTCAGCTCTCCCGCTTTTTCCCTGTTGATCGCCGTATCTTCAATCGTCATGTGCAGCACGTCCTCGCGTGGAAAGCTGCAGCGCGCCCTGCGGAAAATCGAATACTCGATCATGCTGTAGTTTCTCAATTCCAGAAGCAGGCTGTCGCGATAAACGCCCAGCAACTTCTCCGGCGTATACTGTCCGGACAAGCAGTATCGCTCCATGATGCGGATGCGAACCTGTTTCCCGGCAAACAGCTGATCCCGCATGCCCCGTTCCAGATCATAAATATTCTTCTTGTGGATCAGACGGGGACTCAACAGGTACACGCGAATCAGGCTCCTGTCCCTGGTCATGGAAACACGTTCCACCTCCACCAGGGACAGAAGCTCCGTCATCTGCTCCGTCATATGTAAACCGGGAAAAACCTCCAGAAATCCTTTCATCTGATCTTCTCTTTTCCTCTTTTCGCTGCCCGGGCCTGGTCAAGCTCCGCCTTCAATGCCGGTAACAATTCGTCCTCCGGCAGTTTTTTCACAATTTCTCCCTTTCGGAACAGCAGGCCTTCGCCAATACCACCGGCAACACCGAAATCAGCCTCCCGTGCCTCTCCCGGTCCGTTCACGACACATCCCATCACCGCTACCTTCCGATCCAGGTCATCATATCCAGTGACCAGATTTTCCACACGGTTTGCCAGCCCGATCAGGTCAATCTGCGTCCGGCCGCAGGTCGGACAGGACACGACTTCGACGCCGCCTCTGCGAAGACCAAGCGCCCTCAGGATCAGCTTCGCGGATTTGACCTCCTCGATTGGCGCGCCGGTCAGAGAAACACGAATCGTGTCGCCGATTCCCTGATAGAGGATAATCCCCAGTCCCAATGCCGACTTGATGTTCCCGGATGTCAGCGTCCCTGCTTCCGTGATTCCCACATGAAGCGGATAAGTGGTCCTTCTGCTGATCTGCTCGTGCGCCTTCACGCACATCATGACATCCGACGACTTTATGCTGATCACGAGATTGTCATAGCCCATCCGTTCGATCAGGGAGACCTTCTCCAGTGCGCTCTCCACGAGGCCCTCCGCCGTCACGCCGCCATATTTTTCAATCAGCCGTTTCTCCAGAGAACCGCTGTTCACGCCGACCCGGATCGGCACCCCATATTCTTTCGCCTTGTCCACGACCGCCTGCACCCGCTCCACGGCTCCGATATTTCCCGGATTGATGCGGATCTTATCCGCACCGCACTCCATGGCGGCGATCGCCAGCCGATAATCAAAATGAATATCCGCCACCAGCGGAATGTGAATGCGCCGCCGGATCTCCCGGATCGCGGCAGCCGCCTCCATTGTCGGCACCGCGACACGGATAATGTCGCACCCGGCCGCCTCCAGTTCCAGAATCTGCGCCACCGTCGCCTCAACATTCTCCGTCTTCGTGTTACACATGGACTGAATCAGAATGGGATTTCCTCCGCCGATGACCCGTTCCCCGATCCGTACTTCCTTCGTCTTCATCTCCGCTCTCTCCTATCGCTTTCCAGTCTCACCGGTCCTACAGAATCCGGCTGATATCATTGAACAGAATCACTACCATAAGCGCCATCAAAACCATCATCCCCGCCAGATGAACCTTTCCCTCCATCTCCGGATTCACCGGTTCGCCGCGTATCAGTTCGATGAACAGAAAGAGAAGCCGCCCGCCGTCCAGCGCCGGGATCGGCAGCAGGTTCATGATTCCAAGGCTCGATGAAAGCAGCAATACCCAGTTGGACAGAATCAGAACCACGGCGCCCATGCCGCTCTCCCGTCCTTCCTCCACGGTCTCACCGACCATGGTCACAATACCGACCGGGCCAGTCACAGCTTCCCCCGCCTCAATCTGTCCACGGATCAGCATACCGATGCCATCTATCGTGGAGCGGACACAATAGCGAACCTCATACAGACTGTAATACAGAATTTCGCCGAGCCCATGCACCTTCTCATATCCGGAAAATCTCACCCCGATCAGATAGGAACCATATTCCTCACTGTAACGTGGCGTCAGCGTCACCGTCCGGATCTCGGCCGCACCTCCATTCTCCCAGTCTCCGCCGACCGGACGCTGATACTGGATGGTCAGCTCCTCGCCCGGATGCACATAGGTATACAGAAGGACATCCCGGTAACCCTCAATCCTGCGCCGGTTGATCTTCGTAATCTGGTCGCCGGATGCAAGACCAGCCTCCGCCGCCGCGGAATGCTCCGTCACATCATAAATGACAGCGAAATCATGTCCCGAACTCACTACCAGAACTACAGCAAACAGAAACGCCAGAATGAAGTTAAAAACCGGACCGGCCGCAATCACCGCAATCCGCACAAACACCGATTTGTTGTTGAACGCTCCGGGATCGTCACTGTTCGCATCCTCGCCCATCATCGCGCAGGAACCGCCAAACGGAAATATCTTCCAGGAGTAAGACGTATTCTCCGACGAGAGCGCAATCGCATCCTCCGGGACTCTCGCAAACAGTTTCGGATGGTAATGTCCGTCCTCTTTGACCAGACTGACGATCCGCGGCCCCATGCCGACAGAAAACTCCAGCACACCGACGCCATTCCCTTTTGCCAGCAGGAAATGGCCAAACTCATGTGCCAGCACAATAAAACCAAACAGCAGCACCGCTGCCAGAATATTGAGCAAATTCACACCCGCTTCCCTGAACCATCAATGATTTTTCTCATTCAAACGCCGATTCCAGATACTCATACGTCTCCCGCTCCGTCTCCAGAATCCGCTCCACATCCGGCGCATCCATTACCGTGTGCCGCGCCATGGCCGCCTCGATCATCTCCGTAATCGTCAGGTAGGAAATCTCTTTCCGCAGGAAACGACCAACCGCATACTCATTCGCCGCATTATAGACCGTCGGCATCGTCCCTCCGCGCCGTCCGGCCTCCAGGCCAAGAGCCAGGCCACGAAAGACTGACAAATCCGGCTTTTCAAAGGCAATCGACCCCAGTGCCGCAAAATCGAGCCGTGCCCCCGGCAGGTATCGCCGCTCCGGATAATACAGCGCATACTGAATCGGCAGTTTCATATCCGGCGTGCCAAGCTGCGCCATCACCGCGCCATCCTCAAATTCCACCATTGAATGAATCACGGACTGCGGCTGCACCACGACCTCAATCTGGTCAATCCCGACGCCAAACAGCCATCGGGCCTCCATCACCTCCAGGCCCTTGTTCACCATCGTCGAGGAATCGATGGTAATCTTATGGCCCATCGACCAGTTCGGATGCTTCAGCGCATCCTCTACCCGCACAGCGGCCAGGCGCTCCCGCGTCCACCCACGGAACGGACCTCCGGACGCTGTCAGCAGGATCTTATGGATCGGATTTTCTGCATTCCCCTGCAGGCACTGAAAAATGGCGCTGTGTTCGCTGTCCACCGGCAGAATGCGCACCCGTCGCTCTCTTGCCAGCGGCAGGATCAGATGTCCGGCTGTCACCAGCGTCTCCTTATTCGCCAGGGCAATATCCTTGCCCGCCTCCATTGCCGCAATCGTCGGACGGATCCCGATCATTCCCACAATCGCCGTCACCAGAATCTCCGACTGCGGCTCAGTCGCCACCTCCAGAAGTCCGTCCATCCCCGATACAATTCTTACATCCAGGTCCCGCACGGAATCCCGCAGTTTCGCCGCTCGAACCGGATCCCAGACACAGGCCAGGGAGGGATGAAATCGTCGGATCTGCTTCTCCAGAAGATCAATATTGCTCCCGGCCGCCAGGGCAGTGACCTCGATATCAGCGTTCTGCTCTGCTACTTCCAGGGTCTGGGTTCCGACGGAACCGGTCGACCCCAGTATGGCAATCTTTTTCATATGTTTTCTCTCCTATTTCAGGAACAGGACAGCAAAATAAATCGCGGGCGCCGTAAAGAGCATACTGTCAAACCGGTCCAGTATTCCTCCATGCCCCGGAATCAGCTGTCCGTAATCCTTGATGTTATGGTTGCGCTTGATTGCGGAAGCCGCCAGGTCTCCGATCTGGGAAATTACAGCCGCCACCGCGCAGGCAATCGCACAGGTATAGCCAGGACTTGCGATATCCGTCATCCGCCCGCCAAAGGCACGCGCATAAGCAAAAGCCAGAAGCGCCGATACGACGATCCCGCCGACCGCGCCTTCGATTGTCTTCTTCGGACTTAAGACCGGCGTCATCCGGTGTCGGCCAATCAGCTTGCCTACACAATAAGCGCCCGTATCACATCCCCACGAGCTGATAAAAATCAGCCATACCAGATACACGCCGTCCGACATTTCCCGCACCTGATACAGATAGGACAGCATCACCGCCACATAAAATACGCCAAAAAAACCTGCCGTCACTTCTTCGGTCTTGTACTTCGGAAATGTAATCACATAAATACACATCATCGCCATCAAAGCCACAATTGACATAAAGACCACATGCTGCTGGCAGTCGAACCACACCAGTCCATAATATACGACCGCTGTCAGATAGCCGATAAAGCCCATTGGATTCTTTTCGATTTTCAGGACGCGATACAATTCAAACATTCCCATCAGGGAAATGATGCCCATCACACCATACAGCAGGACGCCGCCCTTTACCACTATTATGATAGCAAGAATCACCAGAATAATACCACTTGCCAGTCGTTTTGTAAACATTGGCAGGACCTCCTTGCGCCATTCTTTTACAATGCCTGTCAGCGTCACGTTGTCCTCTGCACCTCACCATATCACGCGCGGTGCGGAAGAATCGCAGGCTTATCTACCCCTTCACACCGCCATAACGGCGGTCACGACGATTGTACGCCTGAATCGCTGTCAGGAGTTCCTCTCGGTTAAAATCCGGCCAGTAACATTCCGTAATATAAAACTCCGTATAAGCGGTCTGCCAGATCAGATAATTGGACAGGCGAATCTCACCGCTGGTCCGGATCAGCAAATCCGGATCCGGAATACCGGCCGTATCCAGATATCCGGAAATCGTCTCTTCCTTAATCGAAGCAGGATCGCACTTCCCGGCCAGACAGTCCGCCATCAGACGCCGAACCGCCCGCGTGATCTCATCACGGCCGCCATAATTCACCGCAATCACAAAGGTCAGACCCGTATTGTCCTTCGTTTCCTCCTCCAGGCGGTTGATCCCCTCGATAATATCCGCATCAAAACGGCTACGCTCGCCGATCATCTTCACCCGCACATTGTTCTTCGACGCGATTTTTAAGAGGCGCACCATATAATAGCGGAACAGCTGCATCAGTGCTCCGACTTCCTCCTCCGACCGCTTCCAGTTCTCGGTCGAGAATCCATATACCGTCAGATACTCGATGCCCATCCGGGCAGCAATCTCCACCGTCTTCTCGACCGTGACACAGCCCTCCTTATGTCCCATCGTCCGCGGCAGGCCGCGCTTCTTCGCCCAACGGCCATTGCCGTCCAGAATAATCGCCACATGCCTGGGAATCACCAGTCCCTCCAGATCTGCTTCCATCCTGTTCCTCCCTGTTTAACCCAATCCCAAATGATGAAAAACGGGATCAGGTGTCATAGTCATACTCCCTGTCCCGCCCGTCTCTTGTCAATTGTCTCTTCTGCCGGAATTACACGGTCATCAGTTCCTTCGTCTTTGTCTCAATCACCTTGTCTACCTTCTCGATCATCTTGTCCGTGATCTTCTGCATCTTCTCCTCTGCGAGCTTGCGGTCATCCTCCGACATTTCTCCGGCTTTCTCCTGCTTCTTGAACGCCTCATTCGCATCCCGGCGAATATTACGCATCGCGACCTTGGTTCCGTCGCCCTTCTTCTTCACGTCCTTCGCAAGCTGCTTTCTGCGGTCCTCGGTCAGTTCCGGGAAAACCAGGCGGATCACACTGCCGTCATTGCTCGGGTTGATTCCCAGATCCGATGTCTGAATCGCCTTCTCAATCTTCTTGATCAGAGATTTCTCCCAAGGCTGAATGACGATCATCCGCGCCTCGGGAACACTTATGTTACCCACCTGCTGCAGTGGCGTCATCGTTCCATAATAATCAACCTTGATCTTGTCCAGCACATGCGGATTTGCGCGTCCCGCACGGATAGAAGCGTAGTCGTCCAGAAGTACGTTCAGCGACTTTTCCATCTTATCCTCGTAAATCTTCAGTTCCTCTGTCAACATCAGAAATCTCCTCCTGTTATTCTACGGTCACAATCGTACCGTTAATCTTTCCCTGCATTGCATTCGCAATACTATCCTTCTCATTCAGATCAAACACAGCCATCGGCATTCGGTGCTCCAGGCACATAATGGACGCCGTCAGATCCACCACCGCCAGCTTGCGGTCGATCACCTCCTGAATGGAGATGGTCTCATACTTCTTCGCCGCCGGATTCTTCGCCGGGTCGCTGTCATATACGCCGTCGATGGACTTCGCCAGCAGGATCACGTCCGCATCCATCTCCACCGCTCTCAGTGTGATGCCCGTATCCGTCGAGAAATACGGATGTCCCGTGCCGCCCGCAAAGAAAACGATCTTTCCCTCGGCAAAATACTCGTTCGCCAGATCCTTCGAGAACAGCTTTGTCATCGTTCCGCAGGCAAACGGCGTCAGAATCTCCGTCTTCATCCCGGCGTTCCGGAAAATCTCCGACACATAAATGCAGTTCATGACCGTCGCCAGCATCCCGATCTGATCCGCCTTCGTGCGCTCGATGGCATCGCTCGTACGGCCTCTCCAGAAATTCCCGCCGCCGATCACGATCCCGATCTCAACCCCGGCATCCGCCGAACGCTTCACCTGGCGGGCGACCTCCTTCACCGTATCCTCATCAAATCCCGTCTTCTTCGGTCCGGCCAACGCCTCGCCGCTCAGCTTTAAAAATACCCGTTTCCAGTCCATATCTGTCCTGTCTCCCAACCTGTCATCTGTCTGAAACTCTTTCCCTATCATACCACATCGCTCAGGTTTTGAAAAGAGAAAAAACCGTCGCACGCAACAAGTCTTTTGGAAACGATCTCGCACGACACTGTCTCCGTACTCTTCCGGCAGATCGCCGCCCGATACCCCGAAATCGAAAATTCCTGAAAAACGTACGGCTGTCTTGTCCCTTCCGACTCCGCCCACACCGGTTTCTCCGTGTGAATCAAAAATCCATTCAACGGCATCCGCATCCCCTCGCCGGTCGCCTTCAGAAAACTCTCCTTCAGGGTCCAGAACCGGTAAAACAGATGATCCCGCTCTGCCCCTTCCGGCAATGCCACAAGTGCCGCATACTCCTGTGGACAGAAAAACCGTTTCGCAAGCGGCATCCGCGCTTCCCGCTCCCGTTCCACATCGCAGCCGACTTCCCGATCGGAAAATACCGCCATCGCCATCGTCCCCGAATGCGACAGATTGAAATGGATCTGCGGATACTCCAGAAGCACCGGTTTCCCATTTCCCGTCGTTCCCAATGCAACATCCCGTTCCCGCAGCCCATACTCCCGCAACCCCAGATCCAGCAGGAAACCGGCGCCCAGAGAAAGTGCCTGATCCTGCTGGAGTCGAAAGGTCTCTGCCTTTTTTTGCCGACCGGCAGACAGTCTCTCCTTCAGATACTCTGTGATCCGGATCTGCCTCTCTTCCTCAACCGTTTCCATTGAGACGTCCAGGAAATATACCCTTGTCTTATTCTCCAGTATACTCATTTCCATGCTTCTCTTTCTTCCATGTCCGTCTCCAGTTTACTACAAAGTTCCCCTCCCATCAAGCCAAAACCTTCACTCTGCCATCCTCACCATTGACATCATTTTTTCATTGCCATATAATAAAGTTGTTTCTATTCTACATGAAACAACATGAAATCAGATAAGGAGGAATTTTACGATGGAACATTCCGTTTTAGAATGCCTGAAAACCCGGCGCAGTGTGCGCAGCTATTCGGACAAACCGGTGGAACAGGAAAAACTCGACGCGATCCTGGAGGCCGCCACCTACGCTCCCACCGGTATGGGCAGACAGTCACCGGTCATCGTACTGGTTCAGACACCGGAGCTGGTTAAAAAACTCAGCACCATGAACGCTGCTGTCATGGGAAGGAACGACATTGACCCGTTCTACGGCGCACCGGTTGTCACGATCGTTTTTGGCAACAAAAAGGGATCGCCGACCTGGTTCGAAGACGCCTGCCTGGTAGCCGGGAATCTTCTGAATGCCGCCCATGCGGTCGGCGTCGATTCCTGCTATATTTATCGCGCCAAAGAGGTATTTTCCTCAGAAGAAGGACTGACACTGCTGAAGGACTGGGGACTGGATGAGAACTACGTTGGCGTCGCCAACTGCATTCTCGGATATGGCACAGGAGAGACGCCTGTCGCACCACCGCGCAAGCCGGATTATATTCGAAGGGTATAACAGGAAGCGTATGAAAAAGCTTGAACAGAAAGGATGCTCCCCCATTCTAACCGGGGAGCATCCTTTCTGTCCGCAACCATTACCGTTTCGACCGTATTCCTTTTCTGATGTGTGATTCCCACATGGTTACTGATCCAGCAGGAAGGATACATGTGCCCCCTGATAGAGCATGCTCTCTGCACCCATCATGATAAGCGGCATGCCGGTCAGTTCTCCGTTCAGATATGCCAGCGCGTCTTCATACGCATACTGGATATATTCCACGCCTGATGGGTAATCGTGATGACCGGCAAAGATGTATGTCACGTCATCCGCGTAACCCAGCAGTTTGTTCATGCTGTCGGCGTAATCCTGCATACTCACGTTCTCACCAGTCATAATCACCGGCCCCGGCTGCACACTGTCGCCGCTGATCAGAATCCCGTGGCTGCGGTCAAGCAGCGCAATGCTTCCATCTGTATGACCCGGTATCTCGATCACCTCAAATTCAAAATCGCCACAGGCAATCTGGTCTCCCTCGCCAATCGAGACAGCCTCAATTCCCTCCGGCAACAGCGAAGCATCCTTCTCATTGATATAGCAGGAGTCAAACGCGCCGATTCCGCCAATATGATCCGGATGGCCGTGCGTAACTACCACCTCAATCGGAAGGTCCGTAATCGTACGGACAAGATCGGTCACGGAATCATCCGCCATCAGCGTATCGACCAGAAGCGCCTTGTCTTCACCGACAAACAGATACGCTCTGGTGCGCGGCTCATCCAGTACATACATATTTTCCATAAATTCATCCACGGTCACGGTAATTTCACTGCTCCCCCAGGAACCTGAATTTTCTTCGTCCGCCGCGGCGTCATTGTCGTCCGAAGCGGCCACATCTGCAAGCGACGTCATATCCTTCGTCTGAACGGTACCGTCTTCTGTCCAGGCACCGTCTGCATCTACCGTATATCCATCCGGTGTCGTCGTACCAACCACCAGATATCCCTCCCCGTCAAAATAATAGCACTCCCCTACGCCGTCTCCATCACTGTCGATCCACTTCCAGGAAGCAACCGCATAGGTGCCGTCATCCTCCTGCCACCATGCTCCGACTTCATTTGCCTTCCATTCTCCGGCCATCGCCGTAAACGGCATCATGAGAATCATTCCGACTGCCGCCAACGCAGTTATGTAGCGTCTCTTCATGTTTTTCTTCTCCTTTCATCTTCGCCCTGACTTGTTTCTGATCGCCGCAAGCGTTTCTTTGACAAAAAGAGGGATTCGCCGGATGTCATACATACCCAGGAAATCCCTCTGTAGGCCAAACGTCTGGCTCGCTGATAGTCTCATCATAACCAAATCTTTTTCCACTGTCAAGAATTTTTATGCCTTATAATACCTCAATCCTGCATCGATGTACTTTATCCTTCCTGTAGTACCCGATGCCAACCAGGATAATTCTACCCGTTGTCTTCGGCTGTTCTCCCATCTTTCCCTGAAACTTCAGTGCATAATTTTTATCCTTAATCTGTTGCAGAGCAGTTTCAGGAGAATCGTCTACTTTGAGTTCTATAATGATTCCGTCATCTGCACGATTATGAGGATAAAAGATATAATCCACATAACCAGTTCCGGCCTGATCTTCACGCTGCATATCGTACTTGTTCCTTGCCGCAATATAGGCAAGTTTCACGCTGCCGGAAAGTTCCGCCTCGTCATTATATGCTTTCAGTGGCGACTCTGTGGTATGCACAATGGCCAGCACTTTCCCGACGGTTTCTTCATCTCCATCATAAGTTGCCTGCAGGATACGGGCAGATTCTTTTTCCAGTTCACGCATATAGCTGTACTTTGGCTCTTCCTGTATAATCCGGTCAAATTCCTCCCACAGCTCCCGGTTTGGAATCCGTACGCAACCATTATGATAATTCAGGTATCCATACACTGTCATTGCCGAAAGAATCTCGTCTCGTCTTTTAAGGACTGGTGCTGTGGTAGCATATTCGGAAATATTCGCTTTCACCGGCTCGCCAGCCACCAGCATCATCACAGCGTCCCTTACACCGTCTATATCGTTCAGCACATAATTTTTCAATTCCTCATATTCGCCGGCCTTTGACCAATAATTTCTGATTCTGTTCTGCGTCAGTGCAAACACCACCGAATTCGGATTATAAATACTGCCCCCATCATCCGTTTGATACCCATCATACCAGTTTGCGAGATCATCACGGGAAAAAGCAGAATGACCGTACTTCTTCTGATATCGCTGATACAGTTCATCGACCTCCTCATCCGTAAACCCAAAATAAGCACGGTACATATCACTGTTTGCCATATTATATTCTGCAAAATGGTTCATCGTATCGCTGGCAGAATATTTTTTGATGGGAAGGACTCCCGTCAGATAAGCCATTTCGACATATGCCCTGCCCTTCGTCATATCTCCCAGAAAAGCAGTAAACTTTCCCCTGTCTTTTTCCGTAAAATACTTACGATGGAAAACATAATCCCACTCGTCAAAAACCAGCAGGAATTTTTCATTTTTGTTAGCCATCGATACGATTCGCAAAGTGGCGCCCAGAGAATCTTCTTCGCGAATCTTCGCCTCCGGATATGCCTCTTTTAAGTCATCAAATAACCGCATTTTTATGGTTTTCATATACTCGTTATAAGATGTGCATTCAAATACATCCCTGCTGAAATCAATGTAAATCAGATTGTGTTGGTTCCGATGCTTCGCGTAATCCTTTTTTCCGGCAATCTTCAGATGAGCAAACATCTCCGTACTGTCCACGCCTCTGCCGAAAAAGGATCCGATCATTGCAGCTACAACGGACTTTCCAAATCTTCGCGGTCTCGTAACAGAAATATAACTGCCCTGTTGCTCTACGAGAGGAATCAGATCGCTCAACATTTCCGTTTTATCCACAAAATATGGCTTGACGGTTTCTCTTCTGTAAATATCGATGACATCTTCCGGGTTCAGATAATATCCCATTTTTTCTGCCTCCTTCCGACACGACCGTTCATTGTCCTGGCGTTATCATCATTATAACTTTCAGAAAGTAATTTGTCCACGGCTATCCAAAAGAAGGCGGCGAAATACTATGTGAAGGGCATTGCGTCAACCGGGTGCAATGGCTGATCGGAATCCCCTGTCTCCGGATTGCAAATGACGGAAAGCTGTGTTATGATACAGGCACAAAACATCCGAAGGAGAATAACCGATGAAATTTCAGTTTGTACACAACAACATCAACGTCATCGACCTGGAAAAATCCATTCACTTTTATGAGGAGGCTCTGGGGCTTCACGAAACACGCCGCAGCGAAGCTGCCGACGGCAGCTTCATCATCGTCTATCTGAGTGACGGAATCACCTCGCACGAACTGGAACTGACCTGGCTGCGTGACTGGGAAAAGGATCATTACGACCTTGGCGACAATGAATTCCACCTTGCTTTCCGGGTCGACGATTTTAAGGCCGCCCATCAAAAACATGAGGAAATGGGCTGCATCTGCTTCGAAAATCCCAAAATGGGAATCTACTTTATTACCGATCCTGACGATTACTGGCTCGAAATTCTGCCGACCAGAGCATAATTGTTTCGCGATGTGTTGAAAACGGCGGCCCGCAATGGACCGCCGTTTCTCATGACAAACCAACTGTATTTTTCAATTCTTCTATTCTACAGTAATGGTCTCCTGTGTAGGAATCATAAGCGATTCCCACTGCAACCCTCCCGCTGCTATCCGATCCGGACCTTTTTCCCCCGGAAGGCAAATCCATATGTTCGTATCCGTTCCGGGGCAATACCCCTTTCCTCAAGCACGGTTTCATATTTCTTTGCGGCAATCTGGTTCAGCGCAGACTGAACCGTATCCTCAAGTGTCTTTTCTGCATCCGGATCAAATACTTTAAATTCAAGAATGTATGCGTAATCCTTCGGATTCCGTGGTTCCAGTATCACATCATATCTGCCAAATCCACTCTCACGATTGGATGTGATCACATACCTGTCTCGCAAATCTACCATCAGTCCCAATACGAATCCATGATAAAACCGTTCCGGTTCCGACTCTTCCGACGGTCGGTTTCCCGTATCAAAACAGCTGAACGTCGATAATGCAACGCGGTTCATGTAGGTGTTCATTGCCTTCTTATCATCCTCTAAAAGTGCCTGGATGAAACCGTTATAATTTGACGCCGTGGGAGCAAACCATCCCCGGATCATCGTTTCAAACATGAGTTTTACTTCGAAATTCGTCAGTTCCAACTCATAAAGCGGATTCCAGTTCTCAGAAAAACCGGATTCCATCCCCAATCCTTCCCTGGTCTGACACCGTTTTACCCTCAGATATCCGGCTGCAAGAAGCAGACTCCATATGGCGTCCTCATTCTGCCCCAGTTGATTGTACACAATCTGTTCATCCACATATGTTTCAATGCTTCCTCCCGCCAGAAGTTCAGAAAAATTTTCTTTGATCTCCTGACTGCTTTCCTGGATCAGTTTTCCAATCAGACTGTTTGAACTTGTATTGGCCCAGTATGGGCCAACCTTCCCTGTATCCAGAAAATTCAGAACAGACCACGGATTATAAATTGCCTGATGACTTCCAAAAACAAATCCATCGTACCAGGATTTCACTATTTCGCGCTCAGCCTGCAATCCGCACTCATCCAGCGCCGCATTCACCTCTTCCTCGGTAAAACCAAAAGAAAGCGCATATTCCTCTGATGTTGTCGTGACAATCTTCAGATTATTCAGGTCGGAGAAAATCGATTCCCGGCTCGTTCGCGTAATCCCTGTCAGCAAAGCCCGTTCCAGATACGGGTTTGTCTTACATGTCGCATGGAAAAAGCTGCGGATAAAAATCGCCAGCTCGTCCCAGTAACCATTCACCCAGGCTTCCTGCATTGGCGTATCATATTCATCCAGCAAAACAATGACTTTTTTCCCATAATACTGATAAAGGAACTTACAAAGTCGATGCAGAGCCATCGTGGCATCCACTTCGTCCATAGAAGCTGACACACTGTGCATATATGACTGATCGGATGCCGTCATCGTGTCACTCTCTGAAAGGAAATCATATTCCGAATATAAATCGGTCAGCAACTGACCGATCCGTTTCTTTGTCGTCGGATAAGAACGTTCCTTAACATTGGCAAAAGACAGCTTAATCACCGGATAAGTCCCCTGGAGACAGCGAAACTCCTCATCCTTCCATATGGACAGTCCCTCAAACAAATCGCTGCGATTCGCGTACCTGAGCGAAAAAAACTGCTCTGTCATGCTCATATTCAGTGTCTTTCCAAAGCGGCGCGGACGGGTAATCAGTGTCACGTCGTCCCCACTCTTCCACCACTCGCGGATGAAATCCGTTTTATCCACATAAAAATAATCGTTCCTGCGGATTTTTTCAAAATCCTGAAGGCCGATTCCCACTGTTCTCGCCATACCACCCCTCCTTCATGACCCCATTTCTCTCCATCAGTACAACATGATGTCTGACCCGACACAAACAGTTAAAAAAAGTTGCTCTCAAACAATAGTTCTTTCATCATTGTATGCTTTTAATGGTGACTCTGTCGCATGCACAATGGCCAGCACATAATCCTTCAGTTCGTCATACTCACCAGCCTTTGCCCAATAACTGTTAAGCGCATTTCTTGTGAGAGCACGCACAACCGAATTCGGATTATATATGCTGCCGCCATTTTCTCTCTGGTACCCATCGTACCAGTCTGCCAGATCTTCCCGTGAAAATCCTGGTGTAACCCGGTTTTTCAAATAACGCTGATATAACTCATCCACCTCTTCCCCGGTAAATCCAAAATACTCATCATACATATCGCTATTTGCCATATTATATTCATCAAAATGATTCATCGTATCACTGGCAGAATACTTTTTTATAGGGAGGACACCCGTCAGATAGGCCATCTCAACATAGGCCATTCCTTTCGTTATACCTCCAAGAAATGCTGTGAATTTTCCTCTATCCGATTCCGAAAAATAATCTTTATGAAACACATAATCCCACTCGTCAAAAACCAGCAGGAACTTTTCATTCTTATGGGCCAGTGAAATGGTTCGTAAAACAGCTCCCATGGAATCCTCATCATCAATTTCCACATCCGGATATGCCTTTTTCAAATCGCGCATCAGCCGCTTTTTTATCGTCGTAATGTACTGTTTATAAGATTCACATTCCTCGACTGCCCGGCTAAAATCGATATAAATCAGATTATGCTGGTTCAGATGTTTCCTGTAGTCCTTTTCTCCGGCAATCTTAAGATGAGAAAAGACTTCAGTACCATCTACGCCTTTGCCGAAAAATCAACCAATCATCGCGGCGGTCACCGATTTCCCAAACCGTCTCGGCCTTGTGACGGAGAGATAGCTGCCCTGTTGCTCCACAAGCGGGATTAATTCTGCCAGGAACTCCGTCTTATCTACAAAATATGGCTTCATTGTCTCTCTTTTGTAAATATCAATGATGTCATCCGGATTCAGATAATATCCCATTCTTCGTTCACCTCCCGGTTTTTACGTTTTCAACCCATATCATTCAGTTATCACGATCAGTATACATAAGGATGTTTGTGTACATGATATGGTATTTTAGATTGTTTGTCAATCTCACGCCAATAATTTGTGGTGCCGTTAGTCATCGCATCTATTGCTCCGGCAATTCAGATGCCGGATGCTTCATTGTGCGTTATATTCAATTGCCCATTGCTCAAGAGCTTCTAAAACGGGAATAAACTTGATCCCAATCGGAGTGAGCGAATACTCAACTCGTGGAGGGACTTCCCGATAGACTTCTCTGTGAACAAGTCCATATTGCTCAAGAACCCGCAGTTCTTTTGTCAGATTTGCTTCCGTGACATGGGGAAGCTTACGTTTCAATTCACTGAAGCGCAGGGTCTGCTGACTTAAGAAATAGATAATGACCATTGTCCATTTGCCATGTACTATTTTCTGAACGTTGGCAAGTGGGCAATTTTCTATGGCATCGCTGTAGTCTTTCATGATGTTTCTCCTTGCTGTCATAAATGATAGTACCTATCAAAAAATAACGTACTTGTATATAAATGTTGTACCATGTATCATTTGAAATGTAAAGAAAAAGTGGTGCGTGATCCATGTAACACACATCAAAAAATATGTGAAACGTCCATTCAATGCAAAAAGTAGAGGTCAGCCGATGATATTATATTTTTCAGGAACAGGCAACAGCAAATACTGTGCAGAAAAAATAGCTTCGAAAACGGGCAGCGAACTGCGCTCCATCAACAATATGATGAAGAAGCAGCTTACAGAAATAGATGTCAGGCAAAGTCCACTGCTCGGCTTTATCTGCCCCACCTACAATTTTGATATGGCGTATGCAGTTGCGGAATTTTGGGACGCTCTTGTAATCAGGAATGTGCCGGACGGCTGTTATGTGTTTGCTGTTTTCACCTGTGGAAAAAGCTGCGGAACTGCAGAAAAAACCATGAGAACCATACTGGATAAAAAGGGAATGGAACTGCGTGCCGCTTTTAAGGTGGAGATGCCGGATAATTTTATTCCCATGTTCCCATTGGTAGAAAAAGACGAACAGATGAGGATACTGGAAAGCGCTGAAATATGTTTGAATGGTGTCATTGACAGCATCGAGGCGCAAAAACACTCGACGATCACAACGAAACAAATGCCCGCCCCGATGAAATTTCTGATTAAAAGGATCGCTATCCCATGGGAGCGCAAAGCCACAAAAAATTTCCGGGTGAATGACAACTGTATTGGTTGCGGACTGTGTGAAACAGTATGCCCCAGGAATCTGATCCGGTTACAGGATGGAAAGCCGGTTTGGATAAAGGACGATTGTGCCTGTTGCCTGGGGTGTATTCATCGCTGTCCAAAGCAGGCGATCCAGTATGGGAAAAAGACGGAGAAGACAGGAAGATATACGAACCCAAACGTAGACCTGTAACAGCAGGGCAGGAACACCCCCGCTTAAGGAAAGCTGTTCCGGGGTGTTTTCCGCTCGATTGTCTTCTGGCTGTCATCCGTTCGAAGGAGTTCCGGTTCGTCCCCGATCAGCTTGTGGTTTTTTCCTGATTTAATCTCCATATACTCCTGCACCCCGTCTATGAAAAACAGCCGGTTGGGGAACCGGCTGTTTTAAGGAGAAGGTATTTCGTTTCTTTTGGGGTGTTGCAAAAACTATATCATGTATTGGGGGGTTACGTCTATTATAATAGCATGAACCTTTCAAAAAGTCTGCACAAACTTTGTCAAAAAAATAACTGTTTTTTATTCAAACTTCCGGCAACAGACGCAGCAGTTCCCGTACATCTTCCTCCTTCGTCGCCCAGCTTGTCGCAAAACGCACAGCAGTATGATTCTCATCAACAATCTCCCAGAAATTGAAGGAGACCGATCTGGCCAGCTCCCGCATCGTCTCATTGTCCAGAATCACCAGCTGCTGATTCGTCGGAGAATCCAACAGAAACGAATATCCTTTCTGCGCAACCCCCTGCTTTAAAAGCTCCGCCATCTCAATGGCATGTCGGCTAACTTTCAGATACAGATCGTCGGTGAACAGCGCGTCAAACTGCACGCTGAGCAGACGCCCCTTCGCCAGCAGGGCGCCGTGCTGCTTCACTGTCGTCAGAAAATGCTTCGGCATATTGTGCTTCGTAAACACCACGGCCTCACCACACAGTGCTCCCACCTTCGTTCCGCCGATATAGAAAACATCGCAGCACTCCGCCACATCCGGAAGTGTGACGTCCGTCCCCCGGCTCATCAGCCCATATCCCAGGCGTGCGCCGTCCAGATACAACGGAAGCTGGTATTCCCGGCACACCTTTGCAAGTGCCTGCAGTTCCCGCTTCGTATACAGGGTACCAAATTCCGTCGGATGTGAAATGTAAACCATCCCCGGAAAAACCATGTGCTCATGATTCGCATCCAGATAGAACAATTCCAGGTAACGCCGAAGCGCCCCGGCTTCCAGCTTTCCATTCACATGCGGAATCGGTAGCACCTTGTGTCCGGTATGCTCGATCGCACCGGCCTCGTGTACGCTCACATGCCCGGTGTCCGCCGCAATCACGCCCTCATAGTTCTGCAGCATGGCGTCAATAACTGTCTGATTCGTCTGCGTCCCGCCCACCAGGAAGAATATCTCGGCTTGCGGACAGTGACAGGCAACCCGGATTTTCTTCTTCGCAGATTCCGCATATTGATCATTACCATAGCCGGACAGCTGCTCCAGATTCGTCTCCACCAGCCGTTTCAACACTTCCGGATGTGCACCCTCCGTATAATCGCTCTCAAATAGAATCATGATGTCCGATTCCCCTTTCCAAACAGGGCGACGTACTTCTCCTCTGCCTCATTCCTCCGCCCGGTTTACTCTTTATTCCTTTTTTCATGAACTGTTACCATTTTATAAACAGACCATAACTTTGTCAATTCCTGTTGTCGCTGGCTGAGTTTCGCAAAGTCGCCTGTCCTGCTTTCGACAGTCTGTCCTGCACCTCGGCCGGCAACGATGCGAACCACTCCCGCTCCTTTCCAGGCTCCGCCAACAGTTGGCCATAGATGGACATATCCGAAGATTCCAGATTATCCAGAAACACCCAGACATCGGTCTCCGGAACCTCGGCAATCCTCGCTACGCCTGTCATGATCCGTTCCACCAGCTGCGATCTCAGTTCCGCAGGTCTTCCCGCCCGGATATCGCCGCGGATCCAGATCTGAGCATCCGCGAGTACACCGTTCACATAGCGCCTGCATGGCTCGTCGTGGAAGATCACCTGGGCGAAATACCCCGGCGCTCCCGTGATCTCTGTATGAATGTCAGTGATTTGCCGTGCGATCCGATCCTTCTTCTCGTCACACAGGAGACCAGGTTTTGAGGTAATAACATAATTCGGCATATAATCCCTCCTCCTTTATAAATTTTATTTCTTAATTAATTAATGCTTATTAAGGAATGGCTGCTAACGCAGTCTTGCGTCTGGCTCAATGCAAACAATTTCATGTTGTTTCTGAGAACTGACAACAGGTTATGCGTGATGTCACAGAAAATGAAAGTAATTACCGAAATATCTGTATTCCACAGAGCCAGAGAATAATCCCCATGGTAATACGAAAAGGTTTATCATATTTTACAGTTATTCCGCTCAGCATTTTTCCGAATAAAGCCCATATACAAAAACAAGTCGCACCAATCAGGCTAAAAACTACAGCGTGAAGAATCAGATCTCCGGGATTCTGTGTAGACGGAAGCACATAACAGGTAAACCGTGTAACACCCCCGAGAATTACTTTCGCATTTACAAATTGTAGCATAAAGCCGTGGAAGAAAGATGTTTTTTTACCCTCCTGCTCCTCACTTTTGGAAAACATAATATGAAACCCAAGGTACAGAATGTATGCAGTTCCTAAATATTTCATGATATTGGTAATACTCGGCAGGCACTGTTCCAACTGATAACACAGAAAAGCGCAAATCAGATTGACACAGAAAAAACCACTCGTCATGCCCAGGATTGTCTGGCTTCCTTTTTTCCATCCGCTACGACTGACAGAATAAAATGCTAACAGGTTATTTGGACCAGGCGTGATGGTAGTCACCAGTAAATAGGGCAAATAAGATAAAAAAACAGTCAAGAACACTTGTAATCGCCTCCTTTTAACCTTATCATACAGACACTCGAAGGTTTTATAAAATTAAATTATCTTGATTATATCCGTTCCAGAAATTATAATCAAATTGGAGTTTTTAGACTTTCATTCCACTGTATTTAGACTATGGAGGTTCAAAATGGATTTTAAAAATCTGTATACGTTTCAGACTATTCTGGAAGAAGGAAGCTTTTACAAAGCCGCCGAGCGTCTGAGCTACACGCAGTCGACCATTACCAATCAGATTACACAGCTGGAACAGGAACTGCATGTCAGGCTGTTTGAGAAAATCGGCAGAAAGAACGAACTGACTCAGGAAGGAAAGCGTCTGATTCCCTATGTCAACCAGGTTCTTTCTTCTGTCAATGCCTTAAAAAGCTTTGACAACAGCCTGGCTGATAACCGCGGAGAAATCCGCATCGGCGTAGCGGAGACATTCCTCTGCTATCGTCTGCCTCCCGTCGTCAGGAAATTCAACCGCGCTGCGCCAAAAGCGACCATGCTTCTGCATTCCTTAAGCTGCCATAACGTAAGGGATTCCCTGATTCGCGGAACCTGCGACGTCGGCATCTTTTATGAAGAAATCGGCGGTATCCCGGATACCCTGGAGTTCATGCGGATCGGAAAATTCCCGCTCTCTCTTGTCGCTTCTCCAGAGACTGCCGAACGATATCCGGATTTTATCACACACGGCCAACGGATCGAGATTCCGCTTTTAAGCAACGAACACAACTGCATTTACCGCACCATTTTTGAGGATTACTTGCGTCGGAAAGACATCACGCTCAATAAGACTGTCGAACTCTGGAGTATTCCGACCATAAAAAATCTCGTCATGAATAACATGGGAATCACCTTTCTGCCACGGTTCACCACAGAGACGGAAGTAAAAAACGGAACGCTCCGGGAGATCCCCACTGATCTCGAAGACTCCCCCATCACTGCCATCTGCTGCTGGCACAAAAACAAATGGATCAGCCCGATCATCCGGCTGTTTCTTGATCTGTGTAAAGAAGAATATACGGCATCGGAAACGACTGTCTCCGGTACATAATCCGTTTACTCATCAGCCCGTGCTGTCACCAGTACAGCATTCTCTTATAATCAGAAAAACAGCCGGTTGGGGAACCGGCTGCTTTCAAAGGAGAAGGTATTTCGTTACTTATGGGGTGTTGCAAAAAACTATATCATGTATTGGGGGGTTACGTCTATTATAATAGCATCTTTCATTCAAAAAGTGTGCACAAATTTTCACTTTTTTACATGATTTCTTTATTCAGGCTGTTATCCGTTTCTCCATCTCCGGTTTTTCGCCATCGTCATTTTTTCCAATTCCATCACTCATGCAGCCGCCGGATGATCTTGAAGATGACCGTCCCTTCCATGACGGTCGGCGCATGGTGGGCAAAAAAGATAATGCCGTCGGTCGGCGAGAGAATCTGGCTGATCGTCTCGCCCTCCAGCGGGTCGATCACCGACGCGATCACCTGTCCCCGGTAGACCTCCTCGCCCGCCTGCACATGCCTGCGGTAAAGTCCGGGCAGGTCGTTGCGGACATTCATCAGGTCTCCCTCGTGGATCACGCTCGCGATATAGCCGCTGTGGCTCGTATAGCGAAGGACTCCCATCCTCGTCAGGAAACGGAGTACCGACGCCACTGCCATCCTCGCGGAGGGCTCGTCGATCGTCCCCGTCGCGCAGGTATAGACTGAAAATGCATTCGTATTCCAGATCTGCCAGTTGTAGTTGAGCGTCGTCGTGTCGATGGGCTTCGGCTGACGGATGACCACATAGGGCAGGCCAAACAGATTGGCCAGGCTCGCGTTCTGAAAACCGGTGTCCATCATGCGCACATGCGGCACGAAATCACCGGGCAGATAAAAGCTCGGGAACTGAATCCCGTAATTATATCCCTGGATCGCTTCAAAAACACCGGCGGCAATCCGTTGCGTCGTCTCGCCGAGATTGTATCCCGGAAACATCCGGTTGATGTCGGTATTGTCTGTCGCCCAGAAGCGCTTGCCGATATTCATGGAGCTGTGATTCACAGACGGAATCACCATGATTTCGTTGTCATGGACAATCGCACCCTTCTCCTCCAGGTTCTTCAACGCCCGCACCAGCTGAGAACAGATATAGAGCTGCTGCACCTCGTTGCCACGGATGGCGCCGACGATACAGGCCGCCTTCTCTCCCTTTCCAAAATGAAATCCGTAAATATTCAGGTCATCCCGGTAGAAATTCTTCAGGGAATAGATGCATTCCTTTCTCATGTGTAATCACCTCCCAGCACGCGCGCAATCAGCGAACCGCAGGATACCACCGGATATTCCCGCAGGGTGAACAGCATGCCCTGAATCGGCGATCGCACCTCTTCTTCCACGGTTCCCTCCAGGGGATTGAGAATCCGCCCGATCACTTCGCCCTTGCGGACATTCCGCCAGTGTTCGACGCACGGAACGAAAATCCCCGGTGCACTGGCATTCAGGAAGCCAACCTCTCCGTCCTGGGAAATAATCGGCTCCTTTGGCTCGATCGTCCCGCCGGACCAGATGCCCAGATCCTTCATCACACAGAAAATCCCGTCCGTCAACTGATGGCAGAACGAATCGGTGATACGCATCCCCACTCCCATCTCCACGACAACCGTCGGAACACCAAGGGAATTCATGCTGTGCGCCAGCGTCGATTCCAGCACCGTCGCCGCCGCATGAACCCACACAAAATCCAGATTCAGGCGTCTCGCAAACGGGATCAGCCGCGGCGCCACATTCACATTCACTCGCGCCTGTGGAATCTCCCGCAGATAAATGTTGCTGGCATGGATATCCAGGCACAGATCCGCTCCTTTAATATCCTGCACCACCCGGGCCGCCACATGCTCGGCAACCGGTCCATCCTCTTCTCCCGGAAAAATCCGGTTCATATCCAGGTCAAACATCGGGATTCCTCTGGAAATGGAATCCACTCCCAGCGGATTCAGCGCCGGATAGATGTCCACGATTCCATGCAGGCAATCCCTGTGAGATTTGATGATCCGGTTCAATTCATAACAAACGTACTGTCCTTCCAGTTCGTCTCCATGGGTACCGGTCACAATACAGATCCGTTTTTCATCACCAGTCAGCGTGTCCGGCCGCAGCGTGTGCTTCATCACCCGCAGCCGCTCATCCACCGCAAGTCCCACAGAGACAACGGTCTTTGTCTCTTCATGCATATCCTGTTACCTCTTCCACTTTTACATATACCTGCTGCGTCTGGATCGCAAAGCGCACAAAGCAGCCCTTATCCACCGCCCCGTCCGCAAAATCCCGTCCATGGGCAAGACGGATATAGGAATCATCCGTAAAGCGATTGTTGGTCGGATCCATTCCGATCCATCCATCCTCCGTCCAGACTTCCGTCCAGGCGTGCGTCGCCCCCTCTCCCGTCATCATACCGGCTACATAACGTGCCGGAATCCCGGCTGCCCGGCACAGACCGATGAAGACATGCGCATAGTCCTGGCATACCCCCCGGCCCCCGGCGAAGGCTTCCGCGGCGGTTGTCCTCGTCGTCGTCACGCCCGGGGCATAAACAAACCGTCCATACAGACGGCCCATCAGAAAATTCAGTTCATCCAGTCCCCGGATCGGGCCGCGAAGCATCCGTTCCGTCTCCCGCAGGAAATCAAGCATCCGCTCGTCTGGCGCCGTATAGGGAGTCTGGAAGCGATACATCGGATGGTAATCCCGCATCCGGTACACCCTGACATCGACTTCTCCCTCCGCCGTCACATGGAAACGATCATGCGGAGTCCGGATGACACCGCCAAGTCCCTGATTTCCGAATCCATCCGTCACATAGTTCAATGCAACCTCCGGGTCCACATGGCAGGAAAACCCAATCAGTCCCTGACCTTCTGATGCCATTGGTCTGCAATGAACCAGGAAATGGTGATCCACCACTTCCTGGCTCAGATTCAGCGTCATTTCGTATCGGAAATGCAGCTTCTTCAAAATCAATCACTCCTTGATCCGTAAATATGATACTGTGCGTCCGCACCGGCAGATCTAGAAGATATTCCAGAGGGCATTGATCGCTTCGTAATACCGTGTCTTCCAATCCTCACCCAGGCTGAGTATCTCCGCCAGTTTATCCACCTCTGACAGATTATACCCGATTCCGATTTTATGCAAGCATTTTAAGAATTTATTATGTTCTTTTTCAATTGCCTTGTACTCATAACCCAGCCGCATGTAAAGATCGATGCGTTCGAGATAACGTCCGGTCTTAATGATATTGCGGCATTCCTCATCCTCCATATGATCGTCGAGACAGCCCCAGAATGCATACAGATAATCGGTTACCGGCTGCAGCGCATAGGCATGCGCGTCCGAACCGGCCGCCTGCTCAATGCAGTCAAGCGTCAGCTGTATGTAGGAAAGCGTCTTGGTACTCAGCTCGTCCCGGATCACAACCGCGTTGTCGTAGGCGCGAAGCATATTGCTGTGAACGGAATTCGGGTCATTCTTTGAGAACAGATAGGTATTAATAAAATGCTCCTTGTTCTCATACACCATCGGAATGTTCAGGCGCTCACAGAATGTCTCATACGCCTTTTCATCCGAGTCCAGCATCCGGTCATAATACCGGAAAAAGGTATCCAGGGTTGTAAATACGCGTTCCGCGTACCGCCCCAGCCAAAACAGATGATCTGATTTTTCTAACGAGATAATACCCATGTGTCTTTAAATCCTCCTCCCTGAGATGAATTCACAACAAACGAATCCGGATTCCTCGAGAAACGGGTCAGCCCGCTCGGCCAGACCTTCGTCGTCTCTCCTGTCAGGACGAATGCCCGCAGATCTACTTTCCGCGGTACCCACTCGTCACCTTCCACAATATCCAGATCGATGAAATCGATGACCTCCTGCGCGATGAAACGCCGCGGCTCATGAATGATGATCTGCCGCAGCTCCTCCAGCTTCTCCTTCGTCAGATCGCTTCCGAAAATGACGCCGTAACCGCCCGCCTCGGAGACATCCTTTACGACCAGTCTCTCCAGATGATCGAGGATAAACTTCCGGTCCTTCTCATAGAAGGCCAGATAGGTCGGCGCATTGTGGAGAATCGCTTCCTCACCCAGATAGTATTTCACCATATGCGGTACGAAGTAATAGATCCCCTTGTCATCCGCAACGCCGTTGCCCGGCGCGTTCACCAGCGCCACATTGCCGCTGCGATACACATCCATGATACCCGGTACGCCAATCAGCGACTCCGGCAGGAAACAGAGCGGATCCAGATATTCATCGGAAAGTCTGCGATAAACCACACCTACCTGCTCATCCCGTCCGTCATAGCGGCGGTAATACAGCTTGTTGTTCTCCACGAACAGATCCTGCGGCATCGCCAGAATCGAATCCGTCTGCTCTGCCAGGTAAGAATGCTCAAAGAACGCCGCATTATAGCGTCCCGGTGTCAGAACAACATTGATTCCACCGGTATTCACCGCATCCAGCACTGCCTTCAGCATATCCGCATAATTCCGGTTATCCACCACATGGTTGGAGGCGAACGCTGCCGGAGAGGCCTGCCTTGTAAGGCTCCTGGCAATCATCGGGTAGGAAGCGCCGGACGGAATCCGCAGGTTATCCTCCAGAATGTACCAGTTCCTGTCCTTCCCCTGTACCAGGTCAATGCCGGATATATGGCTGTATATCTTCTTCGGTGGGACAATTCCCTCACACTGAGGCAGATAACCCTTGGAGGAAAAAATGAAATCCTCCGGAATCACACCATCCTTCACAATCTTCTTGTCACTGTAAATGTCCGCCAGAAAACAGTTCAGCGCGTCCACACGCTGCGCCAGCCCCTTCTCCAGATAATCAAATTCTTCCGCCGTAATCACCCGCGGCAGCGGATCAAACGGAAATAGCTGTTCGTGAAACTCCCCATGCTTATAAATTCCGAACTTTACTCCGTACCGGGCCATCAGCCGGTTAATTTCTTCCATATGGTCTACCAGTTCTTTCATATGGCACTTCTCTCCCCTCTTTTTTATTCCGTATGCCCCTTCAGGAAAATCCTCTATTGTGCTTGTTTTTCTTAAGGTCAGATGGTAACTCCAGGGCAAAAAAAAGGGCGCCTAAGTTCTTCTTAAGCGCCTTTACTTTCAAAAAATAATATACCTCACTTTCCGGTGTTTGTCAACCAGATAATTCACACGATCTGCCTCTGTCTGCGCCCTACATCAGCCCCGGAACCAGCATCGGCACATAAACGATCAGGAAGAAGACCACGACCAGGCCGAGCAGATAGGGAATGACCGATTTCGATATGTTTTCAATCGGCAGTCCCGTGATTCCGGATGCCACAAACAGATTGATGGCTACCGGCGGCGTAATCATGCCGATCGCGATGCCCACCACAAACATGATCCCGAAATGAACCATGCTGATTCCCATCGCACGCATCAGCGGAAGGAACACCGGCGTCAGAATGATGATCGCGGACGAAGTCTCCATAAATACGCCGGCAATCAGAATGATGACGGCCACCAGAAGCATGATGATATACGGATTGGTGGAAATACCCAGCACCGCGCCGGAAACTGCCTCTGGAATCTTCCAGTTTGCGAGAACCCAGCCAAAGGGACCGCTGCACGAAATGATAATCATGATCACGGCAGAGGTCTTCGCGCTACCCTTCATAATCTCAAAGAGCTGCCGGAATGTCATATCGCGATAAATGAAGAATGAGACAAAAATCGCGTAGATGACCGCCACGTCCGCCGCCTCCGACGGTGTAAAGTAACCGGAAAAGATTCCGCCAAGAATAATGATCGGCATCAGGATTCCCCAGATCGCCCGTGTGAAGGTCTTCCATACATTCTTCAGATTAAACGCGGCACCCTTCGGGTAATTGAATCGCTTCGCCTCTACCAGAGCGATCGCGATCAGAATCGCTCCCATCAGAATACCGGGGATGAATCCGTTCTTAAACAGCGTATTCACGCTCTCCTCCGCGATCACGGCATAGAGTACCATCGGTACAGACGGTGGAATCACCACGCCGATGGTTCCGGCTGCCGCCACCAGGGCGATCGACTTCGACTCGTCGTAACCCCTCTTTTTCAGTTCCGGAATCAGCGTCGCGCCGACCGCAGCGGTGGTCGCCGCCCCGGACCCGGAGATTGCCGCGAAGAACATGGCCGCAAGCACGGACACGATCGACAGGCCGCCCTTGATCATTCCCAGAACCGACTCCGCGAATTCCACCAGGACCTTCGAGACCGTCCCCTTTGCCATCAGGTCACCCGCGAAGATGAAAAACGGAACCGCAATCAGGGAAAAGGAATCTGCGGAAGTGAACATTCTCTGTACAACCATCAGTAGCTGCACATCCCCCTTCAGGAGAACCGCCACGGAAGAAATCACGATGGAAAACGCCACCGGTACGCCGAGCGCCAGCATCGCCAGAAACGTAACAAACAAAAGCGGAGCCATTTATTTTTCCTCCTTTCCCTGTCCGAACAGAATCCCCAGCACCGCATCCAGCGCGTGAAACGCCATGATCGCCGCGCCGATCGGAATACAGGTATAGACATAACGCATCGGCAGACGCAATGCCGCCGAGACCTGGCTGCCCTGTTTTCCAAAATACAGAATTCCGTATCTTACGATCAGCAGAAAAAGCACAAAACAGATCAGATGAACGAGAATCTGCAACGTTTTTCCTGCCGCGCCTTTCAGGGAATCCATCAGAATCGTGATGGAAATATGGCCGCCATGCTTGTACACACAGCCGGCGCCCAAAAGCGTACTCCAGATCAACAGATATCTCGTAGCCTCCTCACTCCAGGACAGTGAGGTAAAAAAGATGCGGCACACGATCTGTGCGCCGGTAATCACCACCATCGCACCCAGCATCAGCACGATAATCACTTCTGCAGCCCTGTCCAGCAGATCACTGAGTTTATGGATTGCCTTAATCAGAACCAAAAAGCTCAGCCTCCTTTCCCATTTGCCATGCCGCAGGTATCGTGCCCCGGCATACGATTCATTCCTGCCCGTTCTCTGAACTTCCGGCTGTCCGCGCATCTGTCTGCGCACGGACAGCCGGACGGATCCGTTTAGTTCAGACCGGCGATAACTTCCTGAATTCTGGAAACATAATCGCTGTACTCGCTGTACTGCTCATACACAGATTGAACGGCTTCCTTAAAGGAATCCACATCCGGATTCTCAACGACCTCCATGCCGTTATCCTTCAGAGCCTGCAGCTGGGAATCCTCCTGATCCGCAACCCACGCTCTCTCATAGTCGGCAGCATCCTGCGCAGACTCCAGGAAAATCTGCTGGGTGTCCGCATCCAGAGAATCAAAGAGATCCTTGCTCATCGTGATAATTGCGGTCGAGTAAGAATGGCGATCCAGTGTCACATACTTCTGAGACTCCCACAGGCTATAGGAATAAATCACGTTGATCGGATTCTCCTCTCCATCAATGGTTCCCTGCTGCAGAGCGGTCAGCGCATCGGCCCACTGCATCGGCGTTGCGTTCACGTTCATTGCTTTAAAGCTGGCCGTGTATACGTCATTCTCCATCACTCGGATGGTCAGGCCGTCCAGATCCGCCGCGGTCTCGATCGGCCGCACATTGTTCGTCAGGTTACGGAATCCACGCTCTGCATAAGCGAGGCCCTTCAGGCCGGAATCCTCCAGCGTGTCGAGAAGCTCACGGCCAATCTCTCCATCCAGGACCGCATATGCTTCCTCATTGCTGGCGAACAGGTAAGGCATGTCCAGAACGCCCATCGCCGACGAGAAATTGATGAACGGACCGCTGGTGATGATACCCATATCCAGCGTGGACATCTGCATGCTCTCCAGCATGTCTCTCTCACCGCCCAGCGTACCGTTCGGATAAATCTCGATCACATAGGCGCCGTTGGTGCGCTCCTCGACCAGCTCCGCAAACTTCTCTGCGGCTACCTGGAAGCTGTCCTGCTCATTGACGGTTGTTCCCAGCTTCAGAACGGTCGCGTCTGCCGGAGCCTCCGCTGCTTCCGTATCTGCTGCCTCGGCCTCCGCTGCTTCCGTTTCTTCCGCTGCCGCTTCTGTCTCTGCCGCTGCCGCCGCAGTCGTGCTGGCGGAAGATGAATCGGACGATCCGCATCCGGTCATTCCCCATACCGCTGCCGTCGCCACTACCAGTGCAAGGGCTTTTCTGTTTTTCATAACAAATTCCTCCTTTAATTGGATCGGCACCGGGCTTTTTGCTGCTGCCCGAAGCCGGTTTGATATTTTTATCTGTCAACTGCCGGATTCCCGGCAGATATGACCCGTATGTCTGTTTCGAAAAATACAGTCCCTGCTGCAGAAACTGCCACCGGCAACGCTTTCCATCTGCTGCATCAAAAAAGGCTTCCGTCTCTCATTTCATAAAAATAAGAGACAAAAGCCTTCAGCTTCTGCGGTACCACTCTTCTTGCTGCCTGTGCAGCCACTCATCCCCATCGTCCTCCCCAAATCCGGATGCGCAATGGGTGACACAATAACGGTTGTCTGCCGTTCCCGTCTACTCAGGACATCCTCGTCCCTTCAACCGGACTGCTCAAAGGGGATATTCCCAAAGATTCCATCATCCTGTCACACCATCCCAGGACTCTCTGACGATTTTCTCTCCGGTACTCTTCCTTGTCAACACATTTCGAACGCTATATGTATTTTTCAAACTGACAGTTATCATGCATCTATCCATTTCATTTGTCAACCGGAAAATTCGGCACTCCGGAGAACGTACGGACGAAAGCTATACCTCTTCAATCATACAGGTATGCTTTTTCGCCCTCTTTCCCTTCGCATCTTTATCATAATTAATGCCCACGAGAAGAACCCGTCCCGCGTAGTCTTTCAAACGCCCACTGTATCGATTGTCCTTGATTTGACGAATAGCGGTATCTGCATCTTTGTCATATTTTAATTCGATGATCATGGCTGGTTTGCCACTGTTCCGGTGAGGAATGAATGCAATATCAGCAAAACCCTTTCCAGCCGGAAGCTCACGGATCATCTCATAATCGTTGCGCGCCGTATAATAAGCCAGGACGATCGCGCAACTCAATGAATTCTCGTCATTGTATTTCAGAATCGAAAAATTGGACTCGTGAATATCTTCCAGAGCATTTTCAACCGCCACGCAATCCCCGCGGATCGTCGCAGCCAGCAACTCCTCCGACTCAGACAAAGCCTTTTCCACCTTTTCCCATCCGTCCCCTTCGACCGCATCCTGAAAAACCTCGGATATTTCCCGGTTTGGGATACCGACCTTTTTTGACGTCTCATCATATGCCAGATACCCGAGATGGATCAATAACGTCAGAATATCATCTCTGGTTCGGAAAGACGTCATATCATTCTGGAATCTGGACACATTGACCCGAACCTGTCCGCCGCCCAGCATCTCTACAATCGCATCTTTCAGTCCGTCAAAATTCTGACCAATATATCCTTTTAAATCCTCATATGTCTCTGACGATTTCCAGTAGTTCTTAAATTTCCGGAACATCACCGCGCTCATCACAGAATTCGGGCTGTATACAGACCCGACATCGGAAAGCGTATAGCCATCATACCACTGCTTCATCTCATAAAAGTCAAGCCCGGACTCTTTACAAAGATCCTGAACCTCTTTTTCTGTAAAACCGACATACTCGCTCAGACCAAGCGGCTCAACCATTGTAAACTCTCTGAAATCCGTCAGCGCTGACTGCGTTCCATACTTTTTAATCGGCAGGATGCCCGTCATATATGCAGCGGCGATCGTACGGTCTGTCGTCTGCCCTCCCTTAAAAAGTGCCCGTAAAAACTGTATATATTCCTTTTGCAGAGTATCATTATTTTTTTCCTCGCGGAAAATAGCATCCCACTCATCAATAATTATAATGAATTTATCCCCGGTTTTCCCACTGACTCGGAGGAGAGCGTCCGGCAAAGAAATCTCATTGTCACGGATACAGTCAGAAAAGGTTTCCCTCAGCTCCTCAATCACAGCACGCTGAATATCCTGTACTACATTGCCACCTTTTCTGCGTGTACGCGAAAGGAACCAGGTAATATCCAGATAAATCACATCAAACTGATTCAGATATCTTTTAAATGTGTCCAGTCCGGCAATTCTCAGATCTTTAAAAAGATCTTCTGAATCACAGCTTTTGTCATAATACGCGCACAGCATCTTCGCCGCAAAGGACTTCCCGAAGCGCCGCGGTCGGCTGAAACACGTCATCCGAAAAGGGGTATTGACCGTCCTGTTGATATACGCAATCAGACCGGTTTTATCCACATATGTACTGTTCCTGATTGTACGGAATCCCTCATTGCCGCTGTTCAGATAAGCTCCCATCCACGCACACCCGCTTTCACTCAATCACAGGCCTCAATCACATCCGCCATGGTATACAATCCCGGCTCCCTACCCGCAAGGAAAGCCGCCGCCTGCACCGCTCCTTTCGCAAAAATCGCCTTGGAATAAGCAGTGTGCGTGAAGGTTACAACCTCATCCTTTCCCGCAAAAATCACATCATGCTCGCCAACAATGGAACCACCGCGTACCGATGAAATTCCGATTTCCTTCGGATCACGCTTCGCGCGCACATCGGAACGTCCATATACATAATGATAGGTATCATCCATGGCTCCATTCACCGAATCCGCCAGCGCCAGCGCCGTACCGCTCGGTGCATCCAGCTTCTGATTGTGGTGCTTCTCGACAATCTCCACGTCAAATCCGGCGCCCGCCAACACTCTGGCCGCATCCCTGACCAGCTTCAGCAGGGTATTCACGCCAAGCGACATATTCGCCGAACGCAGGATCGCTGTCTTCGCGCTCATCTCAGACACTCGTCTCACCTGTTCTTCGGAAAGCCCCGTCGTACAGAGTACCAGCGGCGTCTTTGTCTCCTCGCAGTAATCCAGCAGGTGATCTACCGCCTTCGCAGAGGAAAAATCAATGATCACATCCGCATCCGCGTCGCAGTCTTCCAGAGAAGAATACACCGGATATCCGCAATCCGCCGCCACATTCTGATCAACTCCCGCGACAATTGTCATGCCGTCGGTTTCCTTCACAATCCCCGTCACCGTGCGCCCCATGGCGCCACAGCAGCCGTGCAAAATAATCTTAACCATGAACTGCCCTCCCTTTCTACAGCAGACCGTAATCGGTAAGCGCTTTCTTCATCCGTTCCACATCCTGCGGCTCCATCTCGGTCAGCGGCAGACGAAGCGGACCGACTTCCATCCCCATCAGATTCATCGCTGCCTTTACCGGAATCGGGTTCACCTCACAGAACAGGGCATTGATCAGCGGAATCGCCTCCAGCTGCATCCGGGCGCTCGTTTTTGTATCTCCCGCAAAATAAGAGGCACAGATATCGTGAGTCTGCCTCGGCGCAACATTGGACAGAACGGAAATGACACCTTTTCCGCCCAGAGACAGAATCGGAACGATCTGATCATCGTTACCAGAATAAAGATCAATCTGTTCTCCCGCCAGATTCATCATCTGCGCGATCGCCGAAAAATTGCCGCTGGCCTCCTTGACGCCGACAATATTCGGAACCTTCGTGCACAGCGTCGCGATCGTCTCCGGCTTCATGGTAAGGCCGGTCCGACTTGGAACATGGTACAACAGGATCGGAATCTTCACCGTCTCCGCAACTGCCGTATAATGCGCGATCAGGCCATTCTGCGTCGCCTTGTTGTAATACGGCGTCACCATCAACAGGCCGTCCGCCCCGGCTTTCTCCGCTTCTGTGGAGAGATCAATGGCTTCCTTTGTCGAATTCGCACCGGTTCCGGCAATAACCGGAATCCGTCCCTTCACCACCTCACAGGTGCGACGGATCACGTCCAGATGCTCCTCGCAGCTCATCGTCGCAGCTTCGCCTGTCGTCCCACACGAAATGATGGCGTCTGTTCCTCCCGCAATCTGATCCTCCAGAATCTCCTCCAGCTTCTCAAAATTCACTTCTCCTGACTCCATAAACGGAGTAACCAGCGCAACACCTGCTCCTTCAAAAATTGACATGATTCTGTTCCTCCTGCTTTATTGTTTTCCATTCTATCGGACAGAGAGATTCGCTTCCCCTGCCCGAACATCTGCGGAAGCTGTCACAGGCAGTTTCCTTCACATGATCTGGCAAAAAAGAAAGAGCTGATGGATTTCAGCCCTCTTAATGTTCGCCCTCTCATGCGATGCCCTCAAAAGTAGCTCTCCATCCGTCAGGATGACAGTCACAGACTTCTTCAGTCTGTGCCCAGGAACCACCGCCCATCCGCAATCGCCCTTCGGCGCTCACCCTTTCCGATATCCTCCTCTGCGGCAATGGCACATCAGATACCCTACTCATGCTTCGCGCAACCTCTACTTGCTTTTTCTTTCGTTATCGTATCATCAATCACCCGGTTTGTCAATCCCAATTCTGCGTCATCAGCAGACTTACCTTCTCTGTTAAACGCAAAAAGGCTCCCAAATAAAAATTTGAGTGCCTTTACGCTTTTTATGACTATAACTTTTCTTTTGATTTTGTCAAATATATATTTCCGGTTCCTTGCGTACTGACGCATTTTTCTCAAGCATTGCTTTCGCGCCGGACAGAAACGCTTCCGGCATAGATCGCGCATGTTTGGGACATATTTCCAAACAGCGCATACAGTTCATACATTGATTACTTAAAGTCAGATTTGGAGAGTCCAGGGGAATCGCGTTCACCGGGCAGGATTTCGCGCATATACCACACATAGCACAGTCATCATTCGCTGTCGGATGGATATTCGAACCCTTCACTTCTTTGTAAGGCATATTTCCCGGCACAGTGATCGTTTGATTCACATCTCCATCGTTTATCTTTTTTATAATATCGGCGCCGAAACTACGGGCTGTTTCCATATCACTTTCGTCCGGCCTTCCGGCGGCTATCGATCGGGCAATGGAATGTTCCGCTACAAAGGCCGCGGCCGCGATTACCTGAAACCCTTTTTCCTCAAGCGTATTTTTAACTTCCAGCAGCGCGTCTTCATACTCCCTGTTGCCATACACGACTACCGCGACGGCCTTAATCCCGTTTCCATTCAGCATTTTCAGCCGTTCTGTCGCCGCGGAAGGCACTCGCCCGCCGTACACCGGAACAGCAGCCAGAAGGCAGTCGCAGTCTGCCAGTTTGACAGTTTCACCGGAAAATTCCGCATCGGTGAGATCACATGTTTCCACCCGGCATCCTGTGCCATTTACAATAGCTTCCGCTACTTTTTTTGTTCCGCCGGTAGGACTGAATGTCGCCATAACCCATTTATCTGTACTCACTCTGTATACTCCTCCTTAACCTGGATATGAATGTTTCCGAACTGGCTCATCAATACACTGTAAGCAAAAATGGCTGCCGTAACAATAATCATCGGCACCTTCATATCGTTGGATACAAAATAGAATATTCCCAAAGCTATGGTCGCTACAGAAGATATGAGCAGCAATAAACGATATACTGTCACGGATATCTTCATACCGCTGTTTTTCCAGCTCTTTTCAAAATGTGTCGGAATTGACAGCGCGCATACATTCGTGATCAATTTTGTGATTGCACCCGGGAAGAGACAGATAAGCGCCACATCTCCCAGATCCATACCAATCAAAATCGGTATCACGCCAATCAGATACAGAAGAACCAGAACATAAGGCGTTCCCTTCTTTGTAGTCCTGCTAAGCACTCCCGGGAGCCAGCCGTCTTTTGCGCAGGCCATAAGCGGGCGATAGCCGGATACAACTGCTCCAAGCAGGGAAGTGCACAGCGCGAATAATGCACCGCCGATAATAAAAAACATATACAGGCCGTTCGGCATCATCATCTCAGCGATACCGCCCAGATTCATCCCCGCGATTTCACTGTAAGCATGCGCATGTGTAGCGGAAAAACCGATCAAACCGTAGATAGCAGCGCCTACAAAAGCGGAAAGACAAAATGCCAGAGGAATATTTCTTCTCGGGTTAGCCGCAGCCTTTCCCATATTGACTACATATTGGAACCCGTTACAGGTATAAGACATGAGCGCAATGGCGGAAACAAGTCCTGACATTCCGTTCGGAAACGTCGGTTCTCCGGCATATGCCGCAGTATCGATATTTAAAATTCCGTATACGACAAACAATCCTAACGCCACATACATAAAAATACACATGATATTCTGGATTCTGGATGCGAATTTATCTCCGCCCACGGCGCAAAGAAACGCCAGCGTCAGCACAACGATCGCCGCCAGTTTGCTGAACGGTTCTAATCCCGGAAAAAGACGCACCAGATACTGCACTACCGCGATGGCGGTTACCGCCAGGGAACCTGCCCTGAATATAATATCTCTGCCTACGCCAAATCCGGCCCACATCTTCGGCATAACCAGAGAGTTAATAGCATATTCACCGCCATCCAACTCAAAAACGCTTGTAAGAAGCGGAAACGCGATAGACTGCAGTAAACAGAGACCCATAGCCAAAAACAAAGCCAGAGTAATACTTCTTCCGGTATAGGCGATCCCATATCCCATCATGGCAAATACACCTGAACCAATGATGCATCCGACACCAATAGAAATCAAATCGAACAGATTTAGTTTTTTCTCCATGAAATTATTCCCCCTGATTATTCTTTCGTTTCCGCAGCGCTCTTTTCATATTCATCAAACGCCGCAGCGATTCTGTCTACAGCGGTTTTAAGATTCGCTTTTGAGCATGTAACGCATAACCTCATAAAACCATCTCCCTGACCCGGATCATGTGAAGTTCCCTTCTGCAAAGCCACATTCGCTTTCTGGTAAATAAGTTCCTGCAAAGTGGCCATCGGATATCCGTAATCAGAAAAATCAAGCCACAGCACATAACTTCCCTGAGGCAGATATGCCGTACATTTGGGAAGCTTTTCTTTGATGTAAGAGACGGTAAAGGACATAGCGTCGTCCAGATACTCATTCAGCTCATCAAGCCAGTCTTCGCTCTCATTGTATGCTGCAATCGTTCCGGCGATCGCGAATGGCGTCGGCATGGCCGGATCATATCCTTCCTGGAATTTCTTCCTCAGATCTTCATCAGGAATCACGCTGTAAGCGCAGTGCAGACCCATAAGATTAAATGATTTATTTACGCCCGAAACCATGATAATATTGCTCAGATCATCGACCGCGTCAAGAATCGGAATATGCTTTACGCCTTTGCGGATGATATCTGAATGAATCTCATCAGAGACCACAATTACGTCATGATCGCGGCAAATCCGCGCTATCTTACACAGTTCGTCATTTGTCCAGACTCTTCCTACAGGATTCTGCGGAGAACAGAGAACAAACACTTTGTTTTCCGGTTTCGCGCATACTTTCTCCAGAGATTCCCAATCCATCTCATAATTCCCGTCGCCGTGATTGATCATCTGGCAGTTATCCACATGACGCCCGGTTTTTTCTGTTACGCTGGTAAAATTACGATAAATCGGTCTGCAGAGAATCACACCTTCTCCCGGCCTGGAAAAAGCCAGAATCGTCTGCTCCACACCATCCAGTGCTCCGTTGGAATGAATGATCCACTCCGGCTGAATGATCATGTCATGGCGGCGTTTGTACCAGTTAATAATGGATTCTTTATACTCCGGCGCTGAATTGGGCGTAGTATAGCCATAGTTTTCAAAATCTGCCACTCTGTGCATCGCTTTGGCAATCGCCGGCGCGCACCGGAAATCCATATCCGCCAGATTAAGCCGGATGGTATCTTTATCCAGTCGTATATTCGGCGTAATGATCCTGAAAAACGCGTCGTCGTTCCACTTCATGCTGTACGTACCGAAACGCGGAACCTCATGTTCAAAATCATATTTCATAGAAATAATCCCCCTTTCATGAACATGATTGTTTTAGTTACTAAAATATCTGGCCAAATAAAAACAACTGTTTTAGTTGCTAAAATAATTATATCAAAAAATGCATTCCTGTCAATATAGAAAAGCATTTTTGAAAAATATTAAGCTGTTACTTAATAATTTATCATTTACGGGCCGCAAATAAATGACCAATCATATTTTCATATTCAATAAATGAAGCTATCTCCTCGTCAGAGTATTTACTAAGATACTGACTGGCCCACGAATATTCTTTCAAATCATAGGCAATATGTCTTTCACAAAGATTTTTCCCTTTTTCGGTAAGTGAAACAGTCGTGACACGTTTATCATCGGATGCTTTGGTACGCGTCACATATCCCTTCTTTTCAAGTCGCGAAGCCATCTGTGTCACCGCGCCCTGAGTCACGTTTAACTGCTGCGCTAATTCTCCCATGGTAGGCGTTCCATCCGTTCCAATTGCCAGCACAAAATGAACTTCCCGCATATACAGAGCGTTATCCACATCATATTTTCTTGGAGTCTCTAAAAAACTGACTGTTAAGGTGGTCGATCTTGTGTGTGCCTTCAAAAGTTTCTGTATCAGTTCAATTCGATCCAATTCTTCCTTCCTCCATCCCGCAATCAGACGGAAGGGGAATTTAATTATAAATTCCCCGACCTTCGCTTTTTCTCATTCCTCAATCTGATAGAGTTTCCCATATTTTTCTTTCAGATACCGCACATAATACGATGGGTTGAAGTCCTCGCCGGTCATATCCCGCAGAATCTCCCGGCTGGTTTTCACCTTGCCGAACCGATGCACATGAACACGCAAAAACTCGCGAATCTGGCCAATCTCCCCCTGTCTGAGCAGCGAATCGATATCCATCTGCCCTTTCATATACGCATACATCTGTGCGCCAAACGCGCTTCCCAGCGCATACGACGGGAAGTAGCCGAACGACCCCTGAGCCCAGTGAATATCCTGAAGCACTCCTTCGGCGTCTGTCGAGGGCCGCACGCCCAGATACTCTTCGTACTTATCCGCCCAGAGTCCCGGCAGTTCACGCACATCCAGATCCTCCTCGATCAGCAGCTTCTCCAGTTCATAGCGCACCAACACATGCAGGCTGTACGTCAGCTCATCCGCCTCCGTGCGGATCAGCCCCGGCGTCACCCTGTTGATCGCGCGCACGAACCCCTCTCGTCCGACACCCCGCAACGGTTCCGGGAAGAGTTCTTTCACCCGCGAGTAGAGCGGTACCCAGAACGCTTCGTCCCGCCCGAGAATATTTTCAAAGAAACGGGATTGCGACTCATGCATTCCCATCGAGGCTCCCTGCCCGACCAGTGTCTGCGTCAGCTCATCGTCGATTCCCATTTCATAGACTGCATGCCCGCACTCGTGGATAACCGAGAAAAGCGAACTGTCCACACGACTGGAATAATGGGTCGTAATCCGCACGTCACAATTGTGGAGATTGGTCGTAAACGGATGCGCACTGACTGCCAGTACGCCCTTTCCAAAATCAAAACCGACATACTTCGCCACATATTCCGCCAGTTCCCGCTGCTTCTCCTGCGGATAATCACCATCCAGAAACTCATCCGGAATCCAGACGCAGCTCTCCGTTACGCGATGCAGAAACGGAACCAGTTCCCGTTTCAGCTGATCGAAAAAGCCGTCCAGCCTCTCCATGTCAAAGCCCTTCTCATAGGTGTCGAGCATCACATCGTAGAGCTTCTGTCCTTTTTCAGCCCGATAGGAGGCAAATCGTTTCTGACAGGCGACGATCTTCTCCAGTGTCGGCGCAAACGCCTCAAAATCATTCGCTGCCCGGGCCTTCGCCCAGATCCGGGTCGACTCCGCCACCATCTCCTGAAACGCCCGGTATTCCTGCGGCGGGATGCAGGAAAGCTGTCGAATCTCCTCCTTTGCTTCCCGGATGATCGCCCGTTCGACTTCAGTCAATTCCTCCTGCTGCGCTGCCTGAATCCGTTCATACAGGTGCGGATCGGTCATCACCTCCTGATAGGCCGCAGAAAGCGCGCCCTGCACCCGCGCCGTCCGCGCTCCGGCTTTCTCCGGCGCCAGAGTCTCATTATCCCACTCCAGCAAAACCAGCGCGGTCTGACAGGCCATCGCCCGTTCCAGATATTTTTCCAGTTCTTTCATGTCCCGATGATCTCCTCTCTGTAACCAGTATACGCATCCGACGCGAATCTATCCGCGATATCGGTTCAGGCAGGCGAAAATTTCCTGTTCTCTCGGTTTCGCCAGCCCACACGGCACATAAGACTGACAGAACGGTTCCCATCCCTTCTGTCTCAGTGTATCAGAAAGCACCCGCACCACCTGACGCACCGTCCGCCGCCCATCGATGACATGCTCCAGCGCATAGCGAAGCAGATAGGCAAGCGCCTGGGTCTGCTCCGAATCGGCCAGCTGCTCCACATAGCGAAGCTCCACATTCTCCCGGTCAATGGAAAAGCTGTCCTGACCGAAGGTCTTCACCTTCGCGCCGCGGTCGTGGCCACCCCGGTGGTCTCCACGACCTCCATCCCGTGACTGGGCACGGCCGCCTTCGCCGTCCTGTCCGGCATCTGCCTGTTTCGCCGCAGCCGCCTTCTTTGCCGCATATCCCCACGCAAAATCAGGAACTGTGAAACCCGGTGCCTGTATGCGGGGCGCCCTGATTTTCTCACACATTGCCCGCACACGCCCGGTGATATCGACCGGCCGGTAACAATCCATCTGAATCACCCGGTCGGCAATGTAGAAAAATGCGCCCGAACTGCCCGCCACAAGAATGGTGGAAACGCCCGCCTTCTCGTACAGATCCCTGGCACGCTCCAGAAACGGGGTGATCGGTTCCTTTTCCCGGCTGATGACCTGCTGCATCAGGTCGTCGCGTACCATAAAATTCGTCGCCGACGTATCCTCGTCAATCAGGAACAGGCGGGAATCCGCCTCCAGCCCTTCCATCACGCCCGCCGCCTGCGATGTACTGCCACTCGCGTCCAGCGTCGAAAAGCTTCTTGTATCCTTACGGTTCGGCAGGTCATTGATGAACATCGAAATATCCATCCGACGGATGAAACGTCCTTCCTCCGCGCGCAGCTTCACTGCCGTGTCATCCGTAATCACAAACTCACGCCCATCGCCGACAATATGATTGTACACGCCCATCTGCAGCGCCGAGAGCAGCGTCGACTTGCCATGGTAGCCGCCGCCGACAATCAGCGTGATCCCCTCCGGCACCGCCATGCCGGTGATTTCTCCCCGGTGCGGCAGTGAAAACGTCCGGCGCATGGAATCCGGCGAAGCGAACGGTACGCTTTCCTTCATCGGCAGATCCGATACGCCGCTCTTCCTCGGCAGAATGGCGCCGTCCGCCACAAACGCGGTCAGATGTTCGCGCCGTAACAGCTCCCGCAGCGCCTGTTGGTCCTCTGCCAGCCACACGGCTTCTGTCGCCCGCTTCTGATTGATGTTGCGATAAAAAAAACTCGCATTCACACACTTTGGCAGAAAATCAAACAGGATCTTTTCCAGTCCGCCCGCGTCAATCGTGCGCCCGAATGCCGGAAAACCGACATGAAAACGCACCGTCAGACGGCCGCCCACGATCTGACAGGCGCTCCGCTCAAGCACCTCCTGGCCACACCGCGTAATCGAGATCAGGCCGCTCTTGCCGGATCCCCTGGCTTTAAAATTGTACGCTTCCACCTCTTTCGCAAACAGTCTTGTCAGGTGGTCCTGCAGTGCAATCCGTCCCGGATCGGACGCCGTCAGTGCCGGTGGAAAACCCGTATCCCGCATCGCCACCTCCACATGGACGCTCGACGGCGAAGCAAATGGATCTCCCTGCACATGGTCGATCACCAGCACATAGGTTCCGAACTGATATGCCCCTGCAAGTGACTTGTAAGCCGGATAACTCTTCCGGTCAATCGCACGCAGCATCGTGCGCAGTTCATTGTTTGATTTCATTTCTTTCTCCTCATATACAGAAACAGCACCCCGGTGCATCCCGGAGTGCCTTCTTTAAAAGTATTTCTTACTTCCCCAGAGGTTGGCCTTCTTTAAATCCAGATATTCACTGTATGCTTTCTCCAGTATCTGCTTCTCGTTCGAAAACTTCAGCAGATGATATGCCTCATAAAACTTGTAATATCCGGAATCGACAAAATGCTCTTCCCGTTGCGGCTTGCTGTAATAACTGTCCGCCATCATCAGATACCAGTGCACATTCTTCTCCACCATGTCCTGCGGTGTGTTGAAGGAGTATGAACTCTTCCCTATGTACTTGATAATGGAGGCACTGACGCTCGTCTCTTCCTTCACCTCACGCAGCGCCGTCTCCTTGTACTCCTCTCCCGCTTCTACCGTTCCTTTGGGAAGAACCCAGCCCTCGTATTTGTTCTTGTAGTTCTTATACAGGACCAGAATCTTGCCGCGAAATATCACCACACCTCCACAGCTGGTTGCTTCTATCATTGCAATTCCTCCTGGCTGGCGATCGCCGGTGGCATCGCCCTGGTGTGTCATACGGACTGAAATAAGTATACATCCATTTCAGGCAAGTTGCAAGCGAAGTTTTTCTTAACGTTCCCGCGCGAACCAGGCGTCAAAAACCGCCCGCGCGACAGGAGCCGCCGTCTGGCCTCCGGAGCCGCCCTCCTCCACAATCACCGTCACGGCAATCTGCGGATCCTCCGCCGGTGCAAAACCGGTAAACCAGGCATGCGTCTCCTTTCCTGTCTCAAATTCTGCGGAACCGGTCTTTCCCGCAACGGAATAGGCGTCCGTGCGCACGGCAGAACCGGTACCCTCCGTGACGACGCCGCGCATCAGCCCGGAGAGTATCTCCGCCTCAAAAGAGGTCATCAGCGTCCCACCGGAAGACGGCAGGAACTTCTCCACTTCTTCCCCCGCCGCCGTCTCGACACGGTCCACCAGATACGGTTTCATCAGCACGCCTCCATTCGCAATCGCGGAGGTAATCATACAGTTGTGGATCGGCGTCATCTGCGTGCTTCCCTGGCCGATTGCCGTCTGCAGACGTTCCCACTCCGTCGCGCCGTCCCCCATCGCAAAGGAGCTTTTGCTGTAAGCCAGCGCAAGGGGCAGATCCGCATTGAAAAGCAGACTCGACGTCAATTCCCGCATGCCTTCCAGGTCGAGTCCCAGTCCAATTTGCGCAAAGGCTCCATTGCAGGAATTGGCAAAGGCGGCCTTCAGTGTCTGGCGCCCATGAGCATTTCCATGATAACAGGAAATGGAGTACGCTTCATACTCAAAGCTTCCGTCGCACTCAAATACAAAATCCTGCCAGTCGTCCGCATGCTCCCTTATGTATTCCAGTGCAGTCACAATCTTGAACGTCGAACCGGGCGGATAGACGCCCTGCGTCGCCCGGTTTAAAAGCTGCGCCTCCGTATTGTCTCCGGAAATCAGGCTGTCCCAGTCCTCTCCGAGCGTATTGGGATCATACCCCGGCCTGGATACCATGGCGAGGATCTTGCCCGTATCCGGCTCCATCGCCACCACCGCACCTTTACGGTCTCCGAGACTGTCCGAGGCAATCTGCTGCAATTCCACATCCAGCGTCGTAACCACATTGTCTCCGATATTTTTCACATCAGCCAGCTCATTCAATGTCCTCTCCAGCAGATTTCCATTCGAACTGAGCAGATAGAAATTCGCCAGGGATTCCAGCCCGGTCTTGCCGTGATCCGAGTAACCAACCACATGCGCAAACAGGGAGCCATACGGATAAACCCGCGTCTCTGTCCCATCCTCAGCGATATCCGTCCTTGCCAGCACCGTACCATCGCTGCTGCGAATCTCTCCCCGCACAATCCGGTCGGAAAAGCTGTCCAGCCTGGCATTGTAAGAATTGTTGATCACGGTTTTGCTCTCTACCTGCAGAAAATACCCGAAGCCGGCCAGCATACAGACAAACAGTGCCGTCACGACATAGGCCATTCCCCGGATGTTACGATTCGAACCCGTACCCGGCGCGCGTTTCTTCATTCTTCTTCCTCATCCTCTTTCTTCAGGATACACAGGCCCTGAATCACTCCGAACAGAATAAAGCTGCCAAGGATCGAACTGCCGCCATAGCTGATAAAAGGCAGCGTGACGCCGGTCGAGGGAATGAAACGGGTCACCCCGCCCACGGTCAGGAACACCTGAACCGCGTATTCCATCCCCAGTCCGAAGGCAATCAGCTTGTAAAACAGTGCCTGCATGTCGGACGCAATCAACATAAACTGCAGAAAACACCCCAGACAGATCAGCACCACACAGACGGCAAACAGCCCGCCCAGCTCCTCGGAAACCGCCGCGAAAATAAAATCCTTCTCCACAACGGGAATTTTATATGGCATTCCCTGATACAATCCCATGCCGAACCAGCCGCCCGTGCCGATTGCGAACAGGGACTGCGTAATCTGATACCCACGGTTGTCGATATCCGACCAGGGATCCAGCCAGGCTGCCACCCGTGTCTGCACATGGGTAAACATCCGGTACGCCAGACAGGACGCCGCGCACCCTGCTGCCGCTCCAAAAACCAGATAGAGCGGGTTTGAGGTCGCCACAAACAATACCGTCAGATAAGTCAGGAAAAAGATCAGCGCACTTCCCAGATCCTTCGAAAACACCAGCACCAGCACATGTGCGGCTGCCACAGCAGTCGTCACCGCCACGGTCTTAAAATTCGTCGACGAATAGAACATCGCCGCCAGGAAAAACACATAAGTAATCTTGACAAACTCGGATGGCTGGAACGATATGCCGCCGATGCTCAAGGAAAGCTGCGCCCCGTAACTGTTGTTGCCAATCAGCCACACGACAATCAGGATTGCAAGTCCCGCACCGCCGTATAACCAGGTAAAATCCGCAAGCTGCCAGAACCTCTTCACGACAAACGGAAGAACCCAGGTCACGAGAGCCGAAATCACAATGATAACAAACTGCCGCACCGCCTTGTCAAAGGACAGACGCGGCAGGATGATGAAGCCCACGGTAAGGAGCATGCACACATGATTGACCAGAATGCGTGAAACATACGGGTAAAAGAGACGATAAAGCCCGATATACACCAGAAAGAACACCACCTGGGCGATGTAAAACAATACCATCCGCTCGTCTTCGGATTTCAGATACAAGATGACATACGCCAGGAAGTGAAGAATCAGCATCGCGGCATTCTGCCGCAGACAAGTCCGGTTCTGCTGCCATTCCTCCTGACAGCGAAACCAGCGAAAACCGAGCCAGGTGTACACCGCAATCAGAAGGATCATCAGGTACCTGGAAATCTCAATGATCACATTAACCATACTTCACTCCACTCTGCGTCCCGGCACATCAGAAGAATCGCACCCGTCCGCCTGTCCGGATTGCACGGATCTCTTCATTCCACGCCACGCTTCATATGTCCACGGGTATACTCGCGATACGGCGCCGGATCTTCGTCTCCATACCGGAAATGCTGCACGTAAGCCGCGATGACGGCGCGAATCTGCTCCGGAGTCTCCACCGTGAAGGAAAGCCGGATCACCGACGGTCCAATCCGCCGCACCGACTGTTCCATTCCCAGCAGGGACAACGGAGTCGGATTGTAAATCACATTGTAACAAAACCGGCAATGGTTCTTCACTGGCAGCTCCTTGCCGGTTCGGTCTTTCAGGAAAAGCAGCGCCGGCTTCCGCGTGCAGCCCTCTGTTGTCCGCATGACGCACTGCGCAGACACCATTGCCGGAAGATATCCATATACCAGCATCTCCCACCCGCCCGGCGCTGCGGGACAGGACACATCCTCCATAGACACGTTCTTTGCGCATGCGGACGCCACAAGCTCCTCAAGTTCTCGCTCATTCTCCTCCAGAGGCAGCGTCAGTCTGGCCACTCCCAGGCGGGCAAACCACTCCGCGGCCAGATGGTTCATCGCATACAGGTTCGCATCCGGCACGACCCGGTCCATGGCAATCCCCTGCTCCCGGAGAAAAAGGATTTCTTCCAGGGAACGCACCACAAACTCATCAAAACACGCCGCATGAAGCTCCTGCATATGTCCGCTCAGATAATCTTCCGCTTCCACACGGAACACATTCGGAAGAATGAGCGCACAGTCTTTCCCTGCCCTGTGGCATTGCCGCACTGCGTCCGCCCAGATTTCCGCGCCAAATCCATTGCTGTCCAGATACACCTCGTCCACTTCCGGCGCCTCCAGCGCAGCCTGCAGGCCGTTTGCTTCCTCCAGGGAAACATGCAGCCTCTGCGACCGGTCAGCCATCCCGGCAGACCGATGCGGCACAGATATGCCGTCTTCCATGATGTCGGCTGCAGATGCCCCGCTAAGCGCTCTGGTCCGGCACCCCGCATGCGGGCCATAGGGCGTCCGGCGATACGGACGCAGAATCTCCTCCTGCAGCGCGTCCAGGCCCCTCCGGCGAAGCTCATTCAATGCCTGCACCGGCACAAAACAGTTGCCCCGGATCTCCGCTTCCAGGTCTTTCAGGAAAAACGGCGAATTCCCCGTCTTTTTCATCTGGCGGACCAGCTTCTCCTCCGTCAGCGGCTGATTCTGTGCGGTCAACACCGGTTCCCCCGTCACCCGCACGGAAACGGATGCCACCGGCTGCTCTGCGGTATCACCCTGCGCTGCTTCCGGGCACCGCTGCGGCGCAGCAGCGGAAAGTTCCAGGCACAAAGGCTCTCCCTCAGCTACCGTCACACGGCCGCAGACCGGCTCCTGCTGCTTCACATTCACATATTCGCGATCCAGCCGCTCCAAAAGTGCCGGATTCGTCTCCCGAAACGCCGGTTTCTCCTTGCGCACCACCATATCGCGGCCATTGTGCCGCTGATAATATCCGTCTGTCTGGCCGCCCCGGTCAAACAGATCCAGAAGCAGCTTCCGATCCGCCGCATCCACCCGATATCCGGCCCGGCCCCGCTTCCGATAGAGATCCACATATTTCCGGTAGACGCTGACCACCCCGGCCGTGTACCGCGGACTCTTCATCCGTCCTTCAATCTTCAGCGAATACACGCCCGCCTCGATGATCTCCGGCAGGATATCCAGGGTGCACAAATCCTTCATGCTCAGAAGATAAGGCTCCGGCTTCTCACGCCTGCCTGCCTTCGCATTCGCTCTTCTCCCGTGCCGGTCTGCAGTCACCTCAAAAGGCAGGCGGCACGGCTGCGCACATCGCCCCCGGTTCCCGCTGCGCCCGCCGATCAGGCTGGACATCAGGCACTGTCCCGAATAACAATAACAGAGAGCCCCGTGAACAAAGCTCTCGATCTCCATATCCGTATGTTCGCGAATCGCGGCAATCTCATCGAGCGACAGCTCGCGTGCCGTCACCACCCGCTTCACACCCTGCTCCCGCAAAAACGCCGCGCTCCGCCAGTTCGTCACCGTCATCTGTGTGCTGGCGTGTACCGGCAAATCCGGAAACTCCTTCCGGATCAGAGAGAGAACGCCCATATCCTGCACGATCACCGCATCCAGCCCCCGCTCGTAATAAGGGAGCAGAAAATCAACCATCTGTCCGATCTCCGATTCCTTCACCAGCGTATTGACTGTCATATACAGCCGACGCCCATGCAGATGTGCGTAATCGATCGCTTCCAGGAAACGATCCTCTTCAGGATTCTCCGCATAGGCCCTTGCCCCAAAGCGGCTTCCTCCCATATAGACCGCATCCGCTCCGGCATGAATCGCCGCCTTCATACTCTCCATTGATCCGGCAGGCGCCAGGACCTCAACCTGTGCTCTCAAATCTCCGCTCTCCCGTCTGCATGCTTACTGCTTCTCATCGGCTGACGACGTGCGCTCCGCCGCCAGAAGTCCGGCATCCTCTCCCGCTGCCATTCCATCGTCCGCAGGAACCGCTGCGGCTCTGCCCGTCTGGACGCCTCCGCCATTCTTCCGCGATGATTTCCTCCGCTGCCGCGTGGATCCAGTCCCCGCCGCCGTCTGGAAATCCCCCGCCGACTCACCCGCTGCGATCAGCGCCTTCTGTATCTGCGCCATCTCCTTCAGGCTCTCCGCCGATTTCTCCAGGTCGGCCACCTTCTTCTTTTCAAAGTCAAGTTCCCGCTGTACACTCTCCAGGCGAAGCTGCGTCGTCACCAGCTCATGCTTCAGACTGTATGTGTCCTTCTCCAGATCCGATTTCTGCGCGGCCAGCGCATTCGCCCTCGCCTGTTCTTTAAAATAATCATCCGCGATATTCAGCTGAATCATCAGCTGCCGGTCATCGGAACTCATCTTCCGGAAGCCATCCTGTCTGCGAATGGCGGTAATCTTATCATTCAGATAAGCCGCAACCCGGCGCAGGTACTCTTCCTCTTCCGCGCCGCCCAACGTATACACGACGCCATCTATCAGAACTTCCGTATAATTCTTACTCATTCTCCATCGACTCCTGCTTCTTATCGCCCGTCGTCCGTCTCCTGATCCGGGAACCTCTGACAGGCATTCATCGCCAAGTATAACATACCGCCCGGAAAACAACAACACACTTTTTACCTTGCAATGCCCAGGTGCCGGTATGCCATGTCAGTCGCAACGCGGCCTCTGGGTGTCCGGTTGATGAATCCGTTCATCAGAAGATACGGCTCATACACATCCTCCAGGGTACCGGCGTCCTCTCCCATCGCTGCCGCCAGCGTCTCCAGGCCAACCGGCCCGCCGCCAAATTTCTCAATCATCAGCAGAAGGATGCTGCGGTCGTTGTTGTCCAGCCCCATCTTGTCCACATCCAGAATGTCCAGTGCAAAATCCGCCACCCGGCGCGTAATCACCCCATCATACTTCACCTGTGCGAAATCACGCACCCGTCTCAGCAGACGGTTCGCCAGACGCGGTGTTCCCCGCGAACGCCGCGCGATCTCCATCGCGCCCTCCGGCTCGATCTCCACGCCAAGCACCGTCGCCGACCGCTCCACAATCACCTGCAGCTCGGCCGGTGTGTAGAATTCCAGCCGCTGTACGACGCCAAACCGATCCCGCAGCGGGGCGGTCAGAAGCCCCGCGCGCGTCGTCGCGCCGACCAGGGTAAACCGCGGCAGCTCCAGGCGGATCGACCGCGCAGACGCTTCCTTCCCCAGCATGATGTCAATCGCAAAATCCTCCATCGCCGGATAAAGGACCTCCTCCACCTGATGGTTGAGGCGATGGATCTCGTCGACAAACAGGACGTCCCCCTCCTGAAGACTGTTCAGAATCGCGGCGATCTCCCCCGGCTTCTCAATCGCCGGGCCGGAAGTCACCTTCAGATGAACGCCCATCTCATTCGCGATGATTCCGGAGAGCGTCGTCTTGCCCAGCCCCGGCGGCCCATAGAACAGCACATGGTCCAGGGATTCGCCGCGCGCCTTTGCCGCGTCAATGTACACCTTCAGGTTCTGCTTGATCTTCTCCTGACCAATGTATTCGCCCAGGTACTGTGGCCGCAGACTCGGTTCCGTCTTCCTGTCCTCATCCGTCACTTCCGTCGTTATGATTCTTCGTTCCATCTTTCCACCATCTGCCTGTCTGTTATCACACTCTTAAAATGCCAGATACTTCAGCGACGCCTTCAATACCGCCTCCGCCGTCATCTCATCCGCCCGTTCCACCTGTCTTACTGCCTTCATCGCCTCAGAAGCGGAGTAGCCGAGTGCGACCAGCGCCTCCGCCGCTTCACGGGCAGCCCCGTCGGCAAGCGAACCCGCTGCCTGCGCGCCCGCGCCACCAGCTCCGGCCACCATGGCCGGAAGCACATCCTCTGCCTTCACCCGGTCTTTCAGATCGAGAATAATCCGCTTCGCGGTCTTCGGCCCCACGCCCGGCGCCTTCGCAATCGCCCGCGCGTCTTCCGAGAGGATCGCCAGCCGCAGGTCATCCGGAGTGAGCGACGAGAGAATGCCCAGTGCTGCCTTCGGCCCAATCCCGCTCACGCCGAGCAGCTCTTCGAACATCCGCTGATCCTGCCGCGAGAGAAATCCGTACAGCGTCATTGCGTCTTCCCTCACCTGAAAGGAGGTGAATATCTTCACCTCACTGCCAATCCGCGGCAGCCGGTCTAACACCGACACCGGCACACTGATATTCCAGCCGATCTGCCCGGCCTCCACCACAACGCCGCCTTCAAAAACCTCCGCAAGCTCACCCTTTATATATGAAAACAATGCGTTTCATCCTCCTGTACTCCGGCACCCCGCCGGACAACTGGTAAAAGTATATCATATCCGTTCAATGTTTGCAACCAACTCCGCAAACACCTGTTTGTGGTTTGACATTTTATGACGGAACTCTTATAATCGGATTGCGTAAGGATACGGACACGATACACTCTCACAGGAGCTTACTTATGATAACCAGAACGAAACATCTCACTCTCCCGGACACCTACCCGCTGGAACGCATCGGCCGTCTGGAGGAGCTTCTCTTTTTTGACATAGAAACAACCGGCCTTTCCGCCGATTACACGCATGTATATCTGATTGGCTGTACTTACTGGAATGGAGAAGGCTGGGACCTGATTCAATGGTTCGCCGACACGGCCGATTCGGAGGCGGAACTGCTGCACAGCTTTTTTGCCTTCCTGAAGCATTACAAAATCCTGCTCCACTTTAACGGCGACGGCTTTGATATTCCCTACCTGCTCAAGCGCTGCGCCCACCTTCATCTTCCCTTTGATTTTTCCGCCGTAACAAGCGTGGATATTTACAAACGGATCAAGCCCTACAAAAAGCTCCTCGGACTGGAAAGTCTCAGGCAGAAATCCATCGAAGCGTTTCTCGGCGTAACAAGAACCGATCAGTACAACGGCGGCCAGCTGATTGAGGTCTACCAGAATTATCTTGTCAGTCATGCGGATTCTCTCTATGATCTGCTGATTCTGCATAACGAAGACGATCTGAAGGGAATGCCTTCCATTCTCCCGATCCTGAATTATTCCGATCTTCTGGAACATCCCCTGACCCTGATCCGACAGCAGATTCTCGAAGGAACGGACAGCGCCGGAACTATCCGTCACATTCTGGAGCTGGTCTGCGAGGGCGAAGCCACAATTCCTGTCCCCTTCACGGCAGCCACTCCGCCGGTCTTATGTGAAGCAACGGGCAACCGGCTGACCTTCGCCGTCGAACTGTACGACGGCACATTGAAGCGATTCTATCCGGATTACAAAAACTACTGTTATCTGATCGCCGAAGATACCGCCGTCCACAAAAGCGTCGCGGAATCGCTCCCCAAATCTGCCCGCACCAGAGCCACGGCAAAAACCTGCTACACAAAGATAAGCGGCTGTTTTGTTCCTCAGTTCGAATCCATCTGGGAACCGGCTCTGCGCGAGCAGCTAAAAGATAAGCTTTCCTACGCCGCACTTTCCGATGTCTGTCTGGCTGACCCGGCATGTTTTCAGGCATATCTGCGACAGCTCCTGCGGCACCTCGGCGTCCGATAAACACGCAGGAAAGTCGATTGCTTCGCGCTTACGCGCTCCCGCAATCGCCGAGAGTATTCGCAATCCGCACTATTGCGCTACTTGCTCATACTCCCTAGCCCGTCCGATGTCGGTATGTCCTCGCGTGCAAGCACGCAGTTCATACCGCCGCCGTCCGGGACTTTCATAGTAAAAAAATAACCGGTTATAGTCTCCCTCTATAATCGGTTATTTTTCATTCGATTCCATCAGCGGATAATCATCGCTTCCCTGTCCGCTCCGGTTCCGATAAATTTCACCGGAACGCCAATGTATTCCTCAATAAACGAGATATAAGCCCGCGCGTTCTCCGGCAGCTCCTCAAATGTCGTGCAACCGGAAATGTCGCCAAAATTCCCCGCGAACTCACGATAGACCGGCTTCGCACGGCCAAGTGTTTTCAAATTCGTCGTAAAGTCTTCCGTCACGGTTCCGTCCACGTCATAAGCAACGCAGACCTGAATGCGGTCAAATTTCCCCACCGTGTCCAGATGATTTACGGAAAGGCCGGTCAGGCCATTCAGCCGCTTCGCATATCGCAGCGTCACCAGATCCAGCCAGCCGCAGCGTCGCGGCCGCCCCGTCGTCGTGCCGTACTCATGCCCCAGCTCACGAATCCGGTCGCCCGTCTCGTCCAGAAGCTCTGTCACGAACGGACCCTCGCCCACACGGCTCGAATACGCCTTGATCACACCATAGACATTGCCGATGTCGGAAGCGCTTAGGCCGGTTCCGGTCAGCATACCGCCGATCGTCGGATTCGACGAAGTGACATAAGGATAGGAGCCAAAATCAATATCCAGAAGCGTCGCCTGCGCGCCTTCCACAATGACCCGCTGATCCTCCTCCAGCGCCCGGTGCAGATAAGTCACCGTATCGCAGATATACGGCTCCAGCTGCCTGGCGTACCCACTGTATTCTTCATACACCTTCTCCGGATTCAGATCCTCGTCATACTTCGCTGCGTTCTCCGGATCGTAGAACTTCAGCAGCTCCCGTTTGGACTGCACCAGTTCCGTCAGCTTCTCCGTAAACGAATCCTCATACAGATCCTCCGCACGCAGACCGCAGCGTTCATATTTGTCGCAGTAAGCAGGCCCGATTCCCTTGCCTGTCGTGCCGATCTTTGACGACTTTCTCGCCTTCTCCAGTGCCAGATCCAGCATGCTGTGATACGGAAGAATGATCTGTGCCTTTTCACTGATCTTCAGATAGCGATCCACGTCATAGCCGTGGTCCTTCAGATTGTCGATTTCCTGAAGAAGAACCCGTGGATTCAGGACCACGCCATTGCCGATGACGCCGACCGTGTGGCCGGACAGAATGCCGGACGGGATCAGATGCATGGCATATTTCACATCACCGACCCGGATCGTGTGGCCGGCATTGTCTCCGCCGGTCGCCCGCACCGCAATATCCGCGTCCGCAGCCAGATAATCGATCACCTTGCCCTTGCCCTCATCGCCGTAAAAACACCCTATCACCGCATCTATTTTTGACATCCCCATCGTCTCCTTTGTCATATTAACGCATCAACGTGTACCGCCGAAACAGTTACAGTATACCGGATTGCACACGGAAATTCAACAGAAATCGAAATTATACCGTAATCTCTGCCTTTCTTCCAAGAATCTCACGGTTCTCATCGAGTAACGGCCGGATCACCTCATCCAGGAACTCCTCGACCTGCTGCGGCGCACGCCCCACATATTTTGACGGTTCCATGCACGACTGCAATTCTTCTGCTGTCAGTCCAAACGCCGGATCCGCGGCAATCAGATCCAGAAGGTTGTTATCCATGCCCTTCTCCTTGACATTGCGCCCCGCCTCCATCGAAAGCTGCCGGATCCGTTCATGCAGTTCCTGCCGGTCTCCCCCGGCCTTCACGGCATCCATCATGATATTCTCTGTCGCCATGAACGGCAGTTCTGCCATAAAATGCTTCTCAATCACCTTTGGATACACCACCAGGCCATCGACCACATTCAGGTAAAGATCCAGGATTCCATCCACCGCCAGGAAGCCCTCCGGAATACTCAGGCGCTTGTTCGCCGAATCATCCAGTGTGCGCTCAAACCACTGGGTCGAGGCCACCAGCATCGGATTGACCACGTCACTCATCACATAATTCGACAGCGAAGCGATCCGCTCACTCCGCATCGGATTCCGCTTGTAAGCCATCGCCGAAGAACCGATCTGATTCTTCTCAAACGGTTCCTCCACCTCCTTCAGATGCTGAAGCAGGCGGACATCATTGGAAAACTTATGCGCACTCTGCACGATTCCCGCCAGCACATTCATCACACGCGTGTCAATCTTGCGCGAATAGGTCTGTCCGGAGACCGGATAGCAGTCTGCGAATCCCATCTTCTCCGCAATCATCTGATCTGCCTTCCGGCATTTCTCGTGATCGCCCTCAAAGAGTTCCAGGAAACTCGCCTGGGTCCCCGTCGTTCCCTTTGAGCCGAGCAGCTTCATCGAATCCAGCACATATTCCAGATCCTGCAGATCCAGATACAGATCATGCAGCCACAGGGTGGCACGCTTGCCTACGGTCGTCGGCTGCGCCGGCTGAAAATGCGTAAAGGCAAGAGTCGGCTGATTCCGGTATGCTTCCGCGAACTTTGCCAGCTCCGCAATCACGTTCACCAGCTTCGTCCGCACCAGGCGCAGCGCCTCCCGCATCAGGATCAGATCGGTATTGTCGCCGACGTAGCAGGACGTCGCTCCCAGATGAATGATCCCCTTCGCCTTCGGACACTGTACGCCATACGCGTACACATGAGACATAACGTCGTGGCGAACCAGCTTCTCGCGCTCCTTCGCCACCTCATAATTGATATCCTCCGCGTGCTCCTTCAGCTCGTCGATCTGCTCCTGCGTGATCGGAAGCCCCAGTTCCTTCTCCGTCTCCGCCAGCGCAATCCACAGCTTCCTCCAGGTCCGGAATTTCTTGTCCGGTGAGAAAATATACTGCATCTCCCGGCTGGCATACCGCTCGGAAAGCGGACTTACATATCTGTCGTTCATTCTATGACTCCTTCATTCTCTCCATCAAAACAGGGAAACCGGTCAGCGGTCAAACTCGCCGCGGATGTCTTCATCTGGCGGTGCGATCGGATAATCGCCGCTGAAACAGGCCGTACAGATCGGCAGGCCGCCCGCCATCCCGGACAGACGCCCCATATCCAGATAAGCCAGGGTATCCGCTCCGATGATCTGCCGGATCTCTTCTATGGTCCGCCCGTGCGCAAGCAGCTGATCCTCTGAGGGAATATCTGTCCCGAAATAACACGGATGAAGGAATGGCGGCGCACTGATTCGCACATGCACTTCCCTCGCCCCTGCATCCCGCAGCATTTTCACAATCAGATGACTGGTCGTCCCGCGCACAATCGAATCGTCGATCATGACGACACGCTTGCCATCCACTGCTTCCTTCAGCACATTCAGCTTCACCTTTACCGCTGAAATGCGACTGCTCTGCTTGGGCTTGATAAAGGTACGGCCCACATACGAATTCTTCACAAAAGCGGTCCCATAGGGAATCCCGGACTCCATCGAGTAACCCAGGGCCGCCGCATTGCCCGACTCCGGCACACCGACGACCAGATCCGCCTCCACGGGCGCGTCCTTCGCCAGACAACGCCCCGCATAAATCCGGGAATGATAGACGCTCACGCCGTCAAAGATGGAATCTGCCCTCGCAAAATAAATGTATTCAAAAATGCATCGCGCCTGACGCTCCTTCGGCAGGCACATCTCCCGGTTGGATTCCAGGCCGCGTTTCGTGATCGTCACGATCTCCCCCGGTTCCACATCCCGGACAAATTCCGCGTCGATTGTCGAAAGCGCACAGCTCTCCGACGCCAGAATCCAGGCATTGTCCTTCTTCCCGATGCAGAGCGGACGGAATCCATATGGATCCCTCGCCCCGATCATCTTCCGCGGACTCATGATAACCAGCGAATAGGCCCCTTTCAGCTTCTTCATGGCCACCGCCACCGCTGACTCGACATTCGGCGTCTTTACGCGGGCGCGCGCGATGTGATAAGCGATGACTTCCGAATCAATTGTGGTCTGAAAGATCGCGCCGTCATACTCCAGTTCCTTGCGCAATTCCGGAGCATTGACCAGGTTGCCGTTGTGGGCAAGCGCCAGCGTACCCTTGATATAATTCAACACCAGCGGCTGCGCATTCTCCCGTGTGCTGCTGCCCGCCGTCGAATAACGGACATGACCGACGCCGATATTGCCGTGCAGATTTTCCAGTGTCTCCGGCGTGAAGACCTCATTGCACAGGCCCATGCCCTTATAAGTGGAAACCTTGCCCTTCGGTCCCTCCGTGTCGCTCACCGCAATGCCACAGCTCTCCTGCCCACGATGCTGCAACGCAAACAATCCATAATAAATCTCCGACGCCACATCGTTGCCGTCGAAATCATACATTCCAAAAACGCCGCACTCCTCATGGATCCCGTCCTGACGCAGCGCTTCTCTCTCACTCTTCATCAAATGACTGTATCCCTTCTTCAAGCGCGTGTTTACTGAATTCCCAGACGACGGAAGACCTCCTGATAGGCGTCCTCTACATTGCCCAGATCTCTGCGGAAGCGATCCTTATCCAGCTTCTCATGAGTATCCTTATCCCACAGACGGCAGGTGTCCGGAGAAACCTCATCCGCGAGAATGATCGTCCCGTCTGCCAGGCGGCCAAATTCAATCTTAAAATCAATCAGATCAATGCCCAGGCTCGCAAAATATTCGCTCATCACCTCGTTCACGATAAACGCATACTTTGTAATCGCATCGATCTCCGCCTCCGTCGCCAGATTTAATGCCAGCGCATAATAGCGGTTGATAAACGGATCGTGCAAATCATCATTCTTATAGCTGAATTCCAGAGTCGGACGGGACAGATGGATTCCTTCCTCCATGCCCATCTTCTTTGCGAAGCTGCCCGCGGAATAATTGCGGATAATGACTTCGAGCGGAACGATCTCCACCTTCTTCACGGCAGTCTCCCGATCATTCAGTTCCTCAATCAGATGCGTCGGCACACCCTTCTTCTCCAGGAGGCGGAAAATGTGATTGGTCATGCGATTGTTGATCGCGCCCTTACCCACGATGGTTCCCTTCTTCATTCCGTCAAATGCGGTCGCATCATCCTTATAGGAAACGATCAGCACCTGCGGATCCTCCGTCGTGTACACCTTCTTCGCCTTGCCCTCGTACAGCAGTTCTTTCTTTTCCATGGCGTCCTTCCGTCCTTTCTTAAATCCGTATTGATAGACAATCGATATCCGTAACTCCCCGTTCAGCCGAAAACATTATAATACAGACCCAATGGTTTTGCAATGAAAAATTCCCGATTCTCCGATGCTTCCCGTACGGCCGGAGGCCGAGCAGGAAAATGCTGTCTGCTTACTCCTCCACAAACACCGGCAGTATCTTCTGTTCTGCCACAGACACCAGCCCCAGATCGGACATTTTTACCTCCGGAATCACCGGAAGCGCCAGACTGACGATGCGCAGAAGCGGATTGGAAGGCACCGTCAGGCCGAGCGACCGCTCGGTCTCCTTCATCTGCGCCGCTACCTGCGCCAGTTCCTCCGCCTGCAGACATGTCATCAGACCGCCCACTTCGAGACGCAGCGTATAGAGAACCTTTCCATCTTTCACGGCCGTCATGCCGCCACCCTTCTCTGCCAGCTCACGCGCCGCCGCGAGCGCATCCTGCGGATGGAAATAGACGATCGTCAGATTATGCGAATCGTGAGAAACCGTTGAGGCAATAGCGCCATCCCGGAGGCCGAAGTTCTTCACAATGCCCACCGATCTGGTCCCCCGTCCATAGCGGTTCACGACCGATACAAAGGCCATTTCTTCGCCCAGGCAGATCCTGCCATCCTCCACTGGAAGTTCTTCCTCAATACATCTCGTGCGGCTGCCGTCTTTGCTGATGTATTCCATCACACGGACCTTCACCCGCGTCTTTCCCTCCGGCGCGCGCAGGACAAAATCCTCCTCCGAAAGCTCCGGCACCCGCACGGAATTTCTCTCCTCCAGCTTTGCATGCCGTTCCGGAATCTCCACGACCAGACGGCCACATTTCGCGACCAGCCGCCCTTCATAGAAGACCGCGTCCGCCCACAGACTGCGCAAATCCTCTGTCAGCACCATATCCGCGCTGTATCCCGGCGCAACCGCTCCGATATGAGCAACCCCGATCTCCCGCGCCGTGTGGATGGTCGCACATTTGACTGCCTGCACCGGATCCATTCCGCAGGATACCGCTTTGCGAACGACCGCATTCAAATGTCCCTCATGCAGCAGGTCATCGCTCTCTCTGTCATCGCTGCACAAAGTCAGCGTGTCAAAGAAATGGCTATTGCGCACTCCCTCCCAGACTGCCGCCACATTCCTGCTGATGGAGCTTTCTCTGGCATCCACATACATACCGGCCCGCAGCTTCCCCAGCGCCTCATCCGCAGCCGTAGTCTCATGGCAGGTGGAGGGGCCGCCGCAGAGATAGGCGGAAAGCTGTCTTCCACGCAGCGCCGGCGCATGTCCCTGCAGATACAGGCCGCAGTCCTCGGCCGCGCGGATGATCTCCACCATCCGCGGGTCTCCATGGATCACGCCATAAAAATCCATCACCTCTGCCAGACCCACCACCCGCTTAAGCCCGGCAAGCTCACGGATCTCATCCGCGAAAAACGCCGCTCCCGCATTCTCACACCCCGGCACGGCTGGGACACAGCTTGGAATATCCACCAGCTGGCGCATGGGTAGCCCCTCCGCAATGTCGTGCATATAGCGCACGCCTTCCACGCCATAGACATTCGCCAGCTCGTGCGGATCGTGGACGATCGTCGTCGTACCGTGCGGCAACGCCACCCTGGCAAAATTGCGCGGTGTCATCATCGAACTCTCAATATGCATGTGCGAATCGATCAGACCGGGAATCAGATACTTCCCCTGCCCATCGTAAATCTCCTTCGCCGCATACGGACCCTCCAGTTCCTCCGTCTCCACATGGGCAATGAACCCCTCCGTCACATAGACGACCGCCGGATAGATCTCACCGGTAAATACATTGACCAGCCTGCAGTTGATCAGCGCCAGATCCGCTTCCACCTCTCCCAGCGCCGCCTGTAAGAGTCTCCGTTTATTCTTCGGTTCTATCCTGACCAATTTTACTCCTCCTTTTCTCAGCCCATCAGCAAACACGGCGGCTGCAAAACAGCCGCCGCCGCAGGTTCCTTCCGTAGCTTCCTTCCTGTCACCCGGCTACGCCAGTTCCAAGGCTACCTCCATCATGTTCGTAAAGGTGGTCTGCCGTTCCTCAGCGGTCGTCGCCTCCCCGGTGATTGCCGAATCAGAAATCGTCAGGATGCAGAGTGCATTGGCTCCGCCGTAAGCCGCGTTGCTGTACAGCGCCGCCGCCTCCATCTCCACTGCAAGCACGCCCATCTGATCCCAGCCCGTGCCGACCGGCGGCAGCTGTGGGTTGTAGAACATATCTGAACTCAGAATATTGCCCACATGATAGGTAAGTCCCTTCGCTTCGGCCGCCTTCACCGCCTTCGTCAGCAGCTCGTAGCTGCAGATGCAGGAGTAATCCCCGGGCAGGCGGAACTGCTTCACATAATTCGACGTCGTACAGGCGCCCATGCCGATCACCAGATCGCGAATCTTCACCTCCGGCCGGATGGCTCCCGCGGTTCCAATGCGAATCAGATTTTTGCAGCCATAAAAATGAATCAGTTCATAGGAATAGATACCGATCGACGGGCAGCCCATTCCCGTGCCCATGACCGACACCGGCTTTCCATGATACGTCCCCGTAAAGCCCAACATGTTTCGCGTGGCGTTGAACTGTTTCGCGTCCTCCAGAAAATTCTCGGCGATGTACTGCGCCCGAAGCGGATCGCCCGGAAGCAGAATCGTCTCGGCGATCTCGCCCTGCTGTGCCCCGATGTGTGGAGTCGGAATGCTTTGATTTGACATAAAAATACCTCCTGAATAATTATAATGATTGGCGAAGCCAGTTTTTCAGATAAAATGCCTTGCGCTCTGCGTAGTCCACATTTCGCACCTGCAACTCCTCGTGGGAAAGCAGATCACAGACAGTCTTCATTACGATCTGCGCCGTATGCAGATAGGCGTTCTCTTCGTCTATGATCTCAAACTCTCCGCTGTGGAACCGCCCGCGCATCCCGGAAAAGCCGAACTGTACCGTTGGCAGCAGATAGGCCAGATCGCCGATATCCCCTGAAGCGCCGGATACCACATTGCGAACCAGCTTCTCTTCGCCGCCGATCTCAAGCATGTGCTGAGCAATCAGCCGGTTCAGCCCGTCCGACTGCCTGAGTGGCATGTAACCGGTGCGGTTCTCAATCCGGCACTCCAGCCCCAGCGCCTGCGCACAGTGAATCGCACAGCGGTCAAACTGTTCGCCGGCCTCCATCAGATCCTCTAACGTATTCGCCCGCACATAGCTCTCCAGCACAGCCTCGTCCGGAATCACATTCATGCTCCCGCTGCAGGAGCTTAAAACCGGATGAATCTGCACCCCCGCTTCCACCGGGAAGCGATCCTTCAGATAAGCCAGCGCATCCAGGAAGAGACTCGCGCCGTGCAACGCATTGCGTCCCAGGTGCGGCGCCGCCCCGGAATGTGCCGCCCGTCCCTGGAATACCGCCTTCTTCACCATGAAACCGGTCAGGGTCGAACCCACATCAAACAGGGTATCTGTATCCCCGTTGATATGCATCGAGAGTACGCAGTCAATATCGTCAAAAACGCCGTGGGCAATCATGTCCTGCTTGCCGGAACAGCTGACGATTCGTCCCTGCCGGACCAGCTCCTCACGAAAGTCAAGGTCAATAAACTCCTCCGCCGGCGTCGCAATGAAGCTGACCGTCCCGCCCAGGCGCTCCACGATACCGCTTTCCTTTAGCAGCTTCAGCACATAAGCCATCACCGCGGTCTGAATGCTGTGGCCGCAGGAATGAATGGGATAGCTTTTCTCGCCTTCCTTTACCAGAAGCGCGTCCATATCCGCCACCAGGGCAATATGATAACCGGCGCCACTGCCGATATCCGCACGGATACCGGTCAGCGACAGATCATTCCGGCACGCAATCCCATTTTTCAAAAAAAAGGAAGTAAGAATCTCATTTGATTTCACTTCCTTAAACCCCGGTTCAGGACAAGCAAATAATCTCCTCCCAAACGCGATCAGCTCTTCCCCATGTTCTCTTATCAATCGCTCGATGTAACGGTAATCTTTCTCCATTTTGTCTCGTTCCCGTATTTCTTCAGATTTTCTTCTGCCAATATATCATCAATGTACCATGATTGCCGATAAATGTCAAACAGGAATGAACGGGAAATCGTTCCGCCCTTTTTCCTGCAAAACGACAGCCACCGCCACCGGCAGCCTCTTGCGTATGCGACGGCAGAGAAAAGGGCGAAACACCGCCGCGGATCCCATTTGCGACCGTATTTCACCCTCTCTTCGATTTTCTCTCACGAATTCCGGATTACTCCATATCGTCAACCGCATCGTCGATGTCGTCAAGAAGACTGCCCGTCCCGGTCGTCGTCTCAACCGCGGCAGATTCTCCCGAACTTGTCTCGCCGCTCCCGGACTCCTCACTGCCTGTTCCGGCACCGGAACTTCCGCCAACGGCGCCCGAAGCATCCTCCGATGCGCCCGATCCGGTCATGCCCGTTTCGGAACCATCACCGGATGTTCCACCCGTCCCACCGGACGTTCCACCGCTTCCGCCCGCCGTCGTCTCCGTCTGCGTCGCAGCCGTGCTCTCGGTAGCGCCGTTCCCGGAATTTTTACGGCTGCCGCAGGCCGCCAACGTCCCCATCAGCAGGATCGCCCCCAGAATCAGCAGACAGATTCTCATTTTTTTCATAATCGATTCTCCTTTCGCATTACTGTCGGTTTGCGATTGCTGCACGGCATCTGTCGTGCATGGCTCCTGTTCTTCACAGGTTTCGCCCGTTTTTATTTTACGCAATTTTCTCTCATGTATACGCGACGGGAAATTATTCGAATTTTGTTGACAACTAAAAAAATATATGCTATGATAACAGTCGTGTTGGAACAACGACACACACAGGGGATTAGTTCAATGGTAGAGCAGCGGTCTCCAAAACCGTAGATGGGGGTTCGAGCCCCTCATCCCCTGCTGACTGTTTCAGTCAATAGCCCAACAAAAAGAAGCTGTCAATGGCAGCTTCTTTTTGTTGGGCTATCTGCAAACTCTTTGCTTTACATCTGATATGTTTGTAGGATCCTTTTATATTTTTTCGATCACGCAGCTGTGCCTCTTCGCATTTATCCCCTTTGCATCTTTGTCGTAATTAATTCCGACCAGAAGTAAATTACCAAAATATTTTTTCAGATCACCGTCGTAACGATTCTCGTGTATCTGGCGGATCGCGGAATCTGCGTCTTTATCGTATTTCAGTTCCACAATCATAACCGGCTTGTCTGATCCCCTGCGCGGAAGAAAGGCCAGATCCGCGAAGCCTTTCCCCTGCGGAAATTCCGGAACAATTTTGTAAATTCTCCTTGCCGTGTAATATGCAATCATAATCGCACTACTCAGTGCAGCTTCGTTGTTATACCGCAGAACCGATGAGTTCAAATCATGAACCTTTTCCAGTGCTTCTGCAACTGCCTCGCCGTCACAGCGGATCGTTGCTTCAAGCAGATTCTCTGATTCCTGAAGCAAATCACCTACATCTTTCCATTCATCGCCCTTAACCGCATCCGCGAAAGCATCTGACACCTCCTGATTTGGAATGAAAGCTTTCTGCTCCTTAGCATGATATCCCAGGTATCCAAGATGAATCAGCAATGTCAGCACATCATCCTTATTCTTAAACGATGTTATATCATTTTGAAATGTGCTGATTGCAACTTTAACAGATTTCCCAGCCAACATGGAAAGAACCGAATCCCTCAATCCGTCGAAGTTCATGCTGATATAGTTCTTGAGCGATTCATATGTTTCCGTCTGTGTCCAGTAATTTCTGACCTTCTTATATCTTACTGCCTTTATAACGGAATTCGGATTGTAAACAGATTCTAAATTCTCAAATTGATATCCGTCATACCATTGCCTGATATCATCAAAAGGAACCTGATATTGTCCGCATAACTGCAAGACTTCCTGTTCCGTAAAGCCGATATATTCAGACATATTTAACGGATCTACCATCGTAAATTCCTGAAAATCAGTCAATGCCGACTCCGTTCCATATTTTTTTATCGGGAGAATGCCCGTCATATAGGCAGCGGCGATTGTTTCATCCGTTGCAGTTCCACCTTTGAATAGTCCTCGCAGAAGCTGCACATACTCCTTTTGCAATTCCTCATCCTCTTTTGCTTCGCGAAAAAGCGCGTCCCACTCATCGATGATGATAATAAACTGATTTCCCGTCGTATGGCTGACAGCCAACAGAGCGTCCGGAAGGAAGGTCTCCTTCTCATCGATGCAGTCCACAAAGGATTTCCTAAGCTCGCGGATCACGGCCGTCTGGATATCGAGAACGACATTTTCCCCCTTATTCTTTGAGCGGGAAATAAACCAGGTGATGTCCAGATAAATCACGTCGTATTTGTTCCGGTATTTGTCAAACGAATCTTTTTTCGAGATTTCCAGCCCTTCAAAAAGCGAGCGGGAGTCACAGCTCTTATCGTAATAGGCGCAAAGCATCTTCGCGGCGAAGGACTTTCCAAAACGCCGGGGACGGCTGAAGCTTGTCAGCTTCTGAGGCGTATTGATCGTCTGGTTCACATAATCAATTAGTCCTGTCTTATCCACATAGGTTCCATTCAAAATGGTCTGAAATCCTCGGTTGCCGGGATTTAGATAGACTCCCATGAGCTATGGCCTCCTCTCTGTCATGCCTTTGCCACCCTGCATTTCCGCTGCCAGAACGCAATCCCATACTTCGAAATCCTGGCGATATCATACCCCAGGAAATACTCATCATATCTGCGGTCTTCCATCTGCCGCAGCCCTTCCTGCGCCTTCTCCTCCAGAGCGGCGGATCGTCCCGCAACCTTCACTTCCATGATGATTCCCGCGTTTTGGAAACGATCAATTAAAATGATATCCGCCCGGCCATTTCCTGCTTCCCGGTTTGATTTCACAATCCACCCGCGCCGCCCTTTCATCATCCCCAGAAGCAGGCCATGATAAAAGGACTCTTTCTGAACCTCCGTATTGCCTCCGTCCATAAAACTGACCGATTCCACCAGGCAGGCATTGATCCGTTCTTCGATTGTCTCCGCCACACCACTGTCGATCGCCTGATACAATTCTTTCAGGCCACCCTCTACTTTCGTCAGGAACCACTTTTTCAACTGCTGATCAAAAATGCTTCTCACCTCTCTGTTGGGAATCGCAAGCCGGTAGGTTCCGTCTTCGTTCCGTCCATGCTGCGTCAGATATCCCGTCGTAAACAGCACGCTCCACAGATTGTCAATATTATTTCCCATATCCTGATAGGTCAGCTCGGAAGAAATCTCCCTGTCCACGAAACGCCCTTCCGATAGGACTTCCAGATCCGAACGTGTCGTCTCATCCGCCATCTCCACAAACTGATACACAATTGCGTTCTCACTCACATTCGCCCAGTAATTCTTTGGGGTCTTGTCAGAATCGCTCAGGAGCTGGTCACAATAATTGATCACATCCCAGGGACAATAGATTCCACTCTGCCCCACCTGATACCCGTCATACCAGTCTCTGACCGTTTCATAATACTCCCCGAGTCCGAGAGAATCCAGCAATTGCCGCACCTCCCCGTCGGTAAAACCAAACCATTCGTCGCACCGGTCGTCCAACAGCGTATAGAGCTTGGGATTATTCAAATCTGAGAAAATACTTTCCTTCGAGACGCGCATGCAGCCGGTCAGCACGCTGAAATACAAAGACTCATTCGTCTTTAATGCGTACCCGAACAGCTGCCGGATCAGTCTGACCATCTCATCGTAATAGCCATTTTCATATGCTTTCTGCAGGGGCGCGTCATACTCGTCAATCAGGATAATGACCTTCCTGCCGTAATGCTTCCATAACAGGCGCGACATCAGCCTTAACCCCTCCTGCTGATTGCCTTTCCCCTCGCTTAAATCATAAAGCTTTCGCCGATCCCTTGCGTTGAGTATCCCGCTGTCCTGCAGATAATCAAGCTGTTCCGCAGCTTCCGTTATCACGCTCCACAGCTGTGTCTGCGCTTCCTCAAAGGTGAATCCGTTTACCTGCTTCAAGGACAGGGAGATCACCGGATACTGTCCCAGATATGCTTCACACAGCTCTTTATGCCTCGAAATTTCCAGGCCGTCAAACAGGTGCGGATCCGTTCCAATCTCAAAAAAACATTTGAGCATGCTCATATTGATGCTTTTTCCAAAGCGTCGCGGCCGCGTAAAGAGATTCACCTTACCCCAGTTCTCCAGCAGTTCCCTGATCATACCAGTCTTATCAATATAATAAAATCCCTGTGTAAGAATCTCAGTAAAATCCTCTACGCCAATCGGCATCTTCCTTTTCTCCACCTTACTCACCCTCTCATGGAATCGTCCAAACGCTGCATTTCCGTCTCAATCCTGCGCACCCGCATTCCTGTGTCCTCTATTGTCTCTCTTTTCTGTGATTTCGTTCGATGATTCGATTATAATGGAAAATACCATGCCACGCAAGCAGAGAATTCCGGTTCTGTCGAGACTGTTACTGAAATACAGGACTCTTCCATCGAAAGCATCTGCCTGTCTGAATAATTTTCATTTTCCCTGCATTTCCTGCCTACCTTATCCTCTTCGCAATCACCATCAGTCTCCCGTTCGCCTGTGTATACTCGCAGGTTACAAGCGCCAGCAGTTCATCGTCTGCATTTACCTCCACGCCGGTTTCATAGAATTTCTTCTGTTCCGCAATCGCCCAGGCTGCCTGGAATTCACTTTCGTCTGCCGGAAACAGAAGCTGTTGCCATGGTACCTGTGTGCCACCGGCGTCCAGCCGAAGCGCCATGACAATCTCATAGCTTCCTGCTTCAGTAAGCGTGTCAAACTGGATATAGGGGTGCTGCTCGTAATAGGACACCGACGTATAATTCTGGAGACCGGCAAACATCTGTCCGTTTCGCATGTGATGACCGTAGATCAGAAGACTGCTCCGCGGATCTTCCAACGTGCAGTTGGCATCCAAAAAGGGCGTCCCGTAGCTGCTGTTTTCATGGTTCATATTCCTGTGGAGATAATATTCCGGATCATCCGGCGTCTGGCAGACCGGATAGTCCATGCCGGTTCCTTCAATCCTCACCCAACCGACCATATCCGGATTCTGTCCGGCAAGGCTCTGATAGACCGGAAAGCGGCCTTCGGCTTCTGCCTCCCACCAGGCCTTCCACTCCTCCGGGGAGATCCGGTCTTTGAGCGGAACATCCGCTTCGCTTTCCCCGGTTTCCGTCGGATTCTCTGTCTGAGATTCCTGTGCGGCCTGGATAATTGCCGTAAGCGTCTCCGTCTCCGGGAAAAGACTGCTCAGTTCCTCAAAGGCTGTCTCCTGCCTGCGGTATTCCGTCAGGTTTCTTATCAGGAACCCGCCGCTTACCACAAATATTACCGCGAATATCACCATCAGAATATTCAGGACTCTTTTTTTCACCGGTTTCTTCCTCCTGTTTCCGGGTCTGCGCACAGCATCCCCCTTCAATACAAGGCGCGGGGCGCAATAGGAGGCCGCCCCAGGGAAAATATTTAAAACAAAAAACGCCCATGACTGGGGCCGGAGTTAT
>JAJQCD010000019.1:125991-160742 GCA_021202925.1 Clostridiales bacterium
AATCTCAATATTAATTTTATTTATTTTTTTTTTCACGGGTTGCTTCCTCTTGTTTCGGGGGTTGGCCCATGAATCCCCTTTAAAAACATGGGGGGGGCTGGTTGGGGTGCCCGCGCCTGCCTTACTGTTCCATCCATCCGGCGCGATGACCTGCGCCGGATTTCATTTGCTGCTTACCTTCAATTCTGAGTCGTCCGCATCTTCTGCTTCTTACTCATCCTCTTCTTTCTTACGTTTCAGCCATGCCGTCAGAATCAGCATCAATCCGGAGAGCAGGGATGTGAACATCCATGCCTCAGTCTCTCTGCCTTCCCCGGTCTTGGCCAATTCGCCGTAGTCGATCGGAAGCAGACTGATCATTTCATCTTCCGCTAATCCGGAACCAACTCCCGGACCGCCGCTGCTTGTACTGCTTGTACTGGAACTGCTTCCGGAACCGCTGGAGCCTGATCCACCGCCGCCGCTTCCGCTGGAGCTTCTTGTCGGCGTATCGGTCGAATCATCGTCTTCTACGTCTTTGCCCTCCGGATCCTTCGCGGTTACAGACGCTTCGTTATGTACGTTCTTCGCCGTTACATCCGCGCTGACTACCGTGTAGGTCGCCGTGAAGGTTACAGACTCACCCGGTTCCAGGCTGTCGACCGTCCAGGCATTGTCGCCTGAATTGCCGGTCAGCTCATCGGTCACCACCACATCCGTCAGAACCACGTTTCCGGTGTTCGTAACTACGATCGTGTAAGTGATTACCTCGCCGCGCTTGTAAGCCGTCCCGTCTTCCTTAGTACTTGCCGTCTTCACAATCTGGATACCAGGCGCCTCTTTTGTCCATGTGTTGGTAATCTCATAGCCTTCCGCGGTGTCTCCGGTGATCACACCGGCGTATCCTTCGATGCTGCTCTCCTCAACCGTATATACAATCTTGTCGCCGTAATTGTATTCGTCAAGGTCTGTGAAGACATCCGTCCAGTCATTTCCGTCGTTCAGCTCCAGCGTCTGGTCAGTCTTTTCACCATCGCGGTACAGAGTGACGGTAATGCTTTCCGGTCTGGTCTTATATCGGTTCTCATAATCCTTCCAGACTTTGGTTACCGGTACATCGACCTTACTGCCTGTGTACTTGTTCTCAAATGTAATGCTTCTAAAGGTCTTTCCGTTCTCTACGGTTTCTACCTCAACCGATGCGCCCGTCGGGCTCGTCTCGGTGACTGTTACCGATGTTGCCGCCAGTGTGCCGTCGTGCTGATCCGTTACCGTGATCTTTACGTAGTACACAGATTCATCGTAGGTGTACGTTCCGTCATCCGCGTTGGACGCCGTTGCCGGGATATCCGCCCACGGGATTACCTCACGTACTTCGTACCAGTAGTCTCCTTCTGCGTCGTAGTCCATGGTGAAAAATGTCTCGCCATCTGCATCAAATGTTTTCGTCTCAATCGTTGTCTCATCACCGTAAATGATTTCTCCGGTTGTTTCATCGATCTCGATCGGACGGATGCTTGCCGCAAACAGGTCTGCCGGGAGCTCGGCTCCTTCAAGCGTCTTGCTGATGATCAGCTTTGCGTCGCCCTTCGGGAAGTAGGTGTTGACAAATACAATCGAGTCAACCGCATTGGCTTCTTCCGCCCCAGTTTCGCCAGTCTCCGTCTCATCTCTCCGATCGCTCTCATCGTAGCTCACATCAAACGTCAGATGATTCTTGCCATCATCGCTGACATACACTTCAACGGTGAACTTCTGCGTGTTTTCCAGATAGCCGATTGCGTTTACTGCACGCTCCATCACGGTGTAGATGTAAGTCTTACCAATGTCCTCCTGGTCATAGGTCAATGCTTTGAAAGGTACTCTCGCTTCTCCGGTCGTCGCCAGATCCGCAAGCGTACGCGTCTGCGTGTCTAGGATCTCGCCCTCACTGTCGTACAGATCGAAGATGAACTCGATATCCTCGCCGCGGTTATCCAGGCTGTACAGCTCGTCGCCATACATAATCTTTTTATCCGCCCACAGCGTCAGCTCTCCATCCGCGTCATAGCGGTTGGTGAAGAAGCTTGTCGTCAGATCCTCATCCTCCTTCAATGTCAGAGCAGTCAGCGTCACGCCGTCTGTGTCATAGGTCAGCTCCCAGACTCTGGTTACTGTCGCTCCCAGAACACCTTCGCCCTCGCCGTGATCGTTATCGCCGTCCGTCACCAGTACCTCAATGACGTACTTTGTCGTATCAAAGGTCCGGTAGGTAGGACTCGGGATTCCTTCTTCTACCAGGTAGTAATAATATCCCTGTGCTGTGTAGCCTCTGTAATCAATTACTCCAAAGCTATTGCTTGCAGTCGCTACATCTCCGGTAATCTCGATCAGCGCCTCATCTAGCATGTTGCTGCTGTCCGCCCACTTCCAGATCTCCGTCGCGTCAGATCCCGTCGCCACTTCCATGTACGCATCCGATGCCGTTGCAAGTTCGTAAAGCCTGAAGCTGTAAACCCTTGGCTCCGGATTGGTCGAATTGTGATAGTTTTCATGCTTCACTACCGACAGCGTCAGGGATCCTTCCGGATTGTAAATGTTGTTAATGGTTACTGCAGCATCCGCATTCTCTGCCGAGACCGTTCCGCTTGCGTTTGTTTCTGTCACTTCTCCAACCGCGTCGCTGTAAGAAGCGATGTAATACTGCTGATTGTCTCCCAGCTTCTCTGTCACTTCATAAGTAGTTCCCAGCGGAAGTCCTGAAATTCTCAGGGTTTCATCCTGGTACAGGTTCAGCGTCAGCGTCCCTGCTTCGGTTACGGTAATTCTTTCATATCTGCCCGGTGTGTCGCCAAATGTACCGACGCCATTGTCCTCCGGACCGTCCGGCAAGCTGATTTCATACGAATAAGTGCCCGCCAGTGGCTGTCCATCCAGCTTCAGAACTACTGTAATCGGATACGCCTCTTTCGAGGTTTCCAGACCTTCCACTGTCTTGGTAATACTCAGTGCTCCGATATCCAGGGTGTTGGTGATTGTCTGAGCGTTGCTCTCTGTTGCGGTGGTTACCGTATAGCTGGTGTTTCCGCGTGCCCCATCAAATGCCGTAAGCGCGTTTCCATCTGCATCTGCCTCAAATGCGTAGTAGGTATACAGATTTCCTTTCGCATCATACTTTTCAAGGCTGCTGCCGCTCCAGTCATAAGACCAGCCATTGCCTGCGTTCAGCGTCTGAGTATCAACCTTCTCCCAATCGGTGATATCCGTATACGGATATTCACTGTTTGACGTGTCAGATATCGTTCTCATAAGCTGCACACGAATACTTACCGGCCTGGTCACTCCGCTGACATCATCATCACCTTTCCAGATCTTCTTCACCCTGTAGGTCGTCGTTGTGGTGTTCTCAAAGGTCACTGTTCCGGTTTCTGTCGTTCCCGTCGGGCTTCCCTTATGGATTTCCACAACTTCTGCCTTCAATGTGCCATTCTGATTGTCCGTCACCTTAACGTAGACATAATATGTTGTCGCGTCGTAGGTATACGTTCCGTCATTGTTGTCTGTTGTTCCATCCGGCATCCACTCAGTCAGCCTGTACCAGTAGTCGCCAGGCTCCGTGTACTTCAGTTCAAACGTTGCATTCGCGTTGCTTCCTGCCACAGCATTGCTGAAGCTTGCTTTCAACGCATCCGATGCACTGGCAGTGAATATGCCATCCGTCACCGTGCCTTCCTGCAGCTCTGCCGCAAAGAGGTTTGCCGCGATTACTGAATGCCGGTTATCCAGTTGCTTGCTGACGGACAGTTCGGTCTTGCCCTGGGCGGAGTAGACATTGTCAAATGTGACTTCAATGTCATCACCTGACGTCAACTCTTCCCCGTTTACCGTCACCACGCAGGTCAGCGAGCCATCTGCGTTTCCACTGTCTTTGACAGCAATTGTTATTTCATATTCTGTCGTATCCAGTTCGAATCCGCCTGTGGTTGTCGTCGTCTCCTTAACGATATACGTATAGGTCTGACCGATATCCTCAGCCGTGTACTTCAAGTCATCAAAGGAACTGGTGAACGTACCTCCGTTCTCATTTAACTCACTTCCTGAAATGGTTACCGTCTCAATTCTACTCGTACCTGTATCGGTCTCCTGCAGCAAATCAAAGGTGAACTTCAGGTCTTCTCCAATATTCCGGTAGAGAGCTCCGCTCTTGCTTCCATAATGTACATTTTTGGTTACGGCCAGTTTCTGTGAGCCATCTGCCTTATACTCATTCGTGAATTCTGCCATAAATGTTGTGGCATCATCACCCAGGTCAACCACTTCGACTGTATAGCCACCATTTCCATCAGGAGTAGCTTCCAGTACTTCCTCTACGGTAACGGTCAGCTTGCCATTATGATTGCTGTCGGATACCCTTACCTTGATCCAATACTGCGTGGAATCGTAAGTGATTCCTGTGGCACTGCCAGCTTCTTCCTTTATGATGTAATAATGGGTCCCCTCACTGGTGTAGTCAATCGCAGCAAAGCTGTCGCTGTCTGTAGCAATCAGGTTCACGGTTATTGGATCCGCCGCAGCATCTCCTTCGACATAAATCCCTTCCTCGCAGCTTGCCTCAAGAAGTTCAAAGGTGTAATTGCGGTATTCGTCAGCAATGGACGCGCCATGGTACTTCTCGGTCTTCTTTACGGACAGAGTCAGCTTGCCCTCCGCCGTGTAGACATTGGTGAATTCGTAAAGCCCACTTTCACCAGCTGATACTTCTTTCTGGTTATCCGTCCCATAGTCCGTGTAAATCTTTGCCCCGTCCGCATTAACTTCTACAGTCCAGGACGTTATCGTCAGACCATCCTTATTGTATCCAGCCGGCCACCCGGTCTCTGTCAGCGTATAGATGCCAAACGGGAGATTCAAAAGGGTTACCGCTTTTACATCACCAGTGAAATCAGTCTTAAATGTAAACACATTGTTAACACTACTCACATAAGTAATGCCGGTCGCGATATCATCAAGCTCATTCGCATCATACTTTGTTCGCAAATTGGTCAACCAGGTTGACCACCCGCTTCCTTCTGTCTGCTTCAGAGTAAAGGTCACACCAGACACTGGCTGTCCATTGGCATACTCATCCTTTTCGTTGCTTTCCACCTTTTCAAAGGTCAGATTCTTGGTGACCAGACCGTTCGTCACAGTCACGTTATCGGTCGTCAGCGTATTATCGGCTGCCGGATCCGTGGTGCTGCTTGCTCCCGGAATGTTCAGAATCCATGCGGCGGAATACTTCTTCCCATTAAGCGTAATTCCATCCGCAATCGCCTCAATGTTCGAACCCGAGGCCTTCGCGGCAGACAGATCATAGCTATCGTCCGCACTGGTCTCTACGATGACGTATCGCTGGAAGTACAGCAGGTTTTTAAATGTATGCGACGTTTCGCTGTCGTCCTCTACACCCAGCGTATAGCTGTCAACCAGCTTATCAGCGCTCAGTTCGATTTCATCGTCTGCCGCATACGGTCCATATACGGCAAAGACAGATTTGGACTTCGGGGTGTCGCCTTCGGTATCTTTCTTGGTGATCGTCAGATCTCTGTAAATCACCAGGCCAATATCCTCGGCAAGGTTCCACTCATCTCCGCTGTACAGGAAGAACTTCTCCGAATAAGCGCTCGTGGATCCCGTCGTAATGGTTGACCTTCCGCTGTCTCCATCGCTTGTTTTGAAGTTGCTGTCGTTTAACACCCCCTCAATCGTATCGTTGTACATATTCTCCGGATCGTAGGACTCCACATCTGTTGTGGCACCGGTCAGGCTGTACTTGATGCCATTGCCATTGACTGTCGCCATCAGCTGATACCATGTGGCGTTGGTCGAACCGGCCAGGGCCTTCCAGTTGATACCGTCGTCGTTATAAGCGGTCGAATCGTTGTAGGCGCTGCTGATGTTCGCCGTTGTGAGATCCTCGAACAGGAACCGCCAGGAATTACCGCTCAGGCTGCTGTCGGTCTTCACCGACGAGACGGTCGAACCATTGTAGATCAGCAGCTGCATGGTCATGCTGTTCAGCAGGCTGTTTACAACGCTGTAATCCGCATAGTTGACTGTTCTGTTGTTGTAGGTCGTGGCTGTATCCGCCCCTGTGCCGCTGTCCGTAGACGCATTATAGGTATCCGGGTTTACGTCCTCGCTGTCCTGCATGCCGTCTCCGTTCGCGTCGATCCAGGCCATGCCGCCGACGCCCACAGGCTTTGCCTCCAGCAGCACGTACACGTAGTTGCTGTCGAGGGTATACACATCCTCCTGTGTCACGTCTTTGATCTGCGTCTGATAGATCAGCCGGAAGTCATTGTAGGTCGCCAGATGAGCCTTGCTGGCAGCCTCATCCTCAGACATCTGCGGAACATCTGCCTTGTAAATCAGTTGCAGTTTCTCGTTATAACCCAGCTTTACCGCACTGTCAAAGACCACGGCGAAGGCAGTGATTGCACTCTTTTCGCCCGTATAGCTGTCCGCCCGCACCCAGTCGCCGCTCTTGTCGTCAAATGTGCTCAGCATGGTGTCAGGCTCGCTGCTGGCCGTCATATCGCCCGTATAATACCAGAGCGTATACTGGCCCTCGTCGATTTCCGTATTGCCAATGGTAACCGACGTGATGCCGTTGAAGTTCAGGCTCCAATCCTTTGTCAGGTTGCTGTTGAAGCTGGTGCCGTCCTCCTTCGGAACGATATCCATCAGCACGATGTTCACAAGGTCCTGATTCTCGTTCATGTTGGTCACGGTCAGGCGGAAGTTGGCGTAGCCGTCATCATCCTTTTCCTCGGACGTGTTGGTCGTCACCGTACCTCCCTCGTCACCGTGATACCAGTCGCTCGTATCGTCCTGGTCGCCCTGCACCTCTTTCAGGATATTCACCGCCGAGGTAGCCTGGTAGGTGATTTCTGTGTTATTTGAGATATAGCCGTAACCGGTCAGACCCAAATCGGTCAACAGTTCAGCCAGGGTCTGTCCTGTCGAGGTACTTTCGGCATAATTTCCGGCCCAGGAGTTTGAGTCGCCCATGAATACGGAACCGGCCGTGTTGTCATGGTAAACCGTGCCATCCGTGGTACTGGTCACCCAGACGGTGTTAGTCAGGCCGCTTCCAGAGTCCAGATAGTTCAGCACCGTGGCATCCACCGTCGCCTCCAGCATCATGGTGACGATCTCATTCGCCGCCAGGCTGCCGGACGTCACAATCTCAAGCAGGGTGTACCCATCCGAGTTCGTGTGATACACATTTTCAATGGCGAGGGTACTGCTGTCGTTGGTGCTGCCGGTGATCGTCACGTTGCCGTAGAAGGAATTTTCATCCTCCGCGCTGACGGCCACTAGGCCCTGAGGCAGCAGATCCAGCAGGATGGGACTATCCAGTGCCAGGCTGTCCGAGCTGTTGGTCACCGTAATGGTATACAGCAACGTATTTCCAATGATGGCAGTCGTATCACTGCCCGTTGTGTCGTTCACCACGGATTTCGTGATGTTCAGCACAGGCGCAGTCACGTTGGGAACCTCGGTCAGCTGCGTAGCCGTATCCGTCTCAGAGGCATCTGTCGCGATACCGTTTTCGTTCCAATCGCTGTACTGATAGGTGACGCTGGCGGTGTTCCTGATTTCCGCCACCGCGTAGTAAGCTTCTGTTCCGCCGTTCTGCTGGTCAATGTGCATGGCGACCTTGATCTCGCTGCCGCTGCCACTCATCTTAAAGCTGCTGCCCAGTTCATAGCCGGTGTAGGTCTTAAGCGTCTCATCATACCAGGTCACGGTGAAACTGACCACTTTCAGGTTGCTGTTATATGGCGTAACAGTCCAGTAGTCTCCGCTCACTTTTGCCAGGACTGCTGTCTGCTCCTCCGTTGTGCCGTTCGCATAGGTGAAGGTTACTTTCGCCGTAATGTCTGGCGCGAAGGTATCCTTGTCCCCGGTGTTAAACACCAGGCTGTCAAAGGTATAGGTCGCGTCAGCAGGAATCTTTACCGAGGTAATGGTGTACTCATCCTCCAGGTAATCTGCCGCCTCCGTCTCAGAAATCTCTATTTCCGTGGCGTTGCTACCCACGCCATCGTAAACCTTTGTCACCAGCAGGCCGGTGTCTTCCACAGTCAGGCTGTTGATGGGGCCGCTGGCCGTCACATCTACGTTCAGAGTGTATGCGAGATCCTGACCGTCTTCGTTTGTCAGAAGATCGCTGTCGAGTTCTTCCGTCCCCGACTTTTCGATGGTCAGGCCATAGTCCTCTGTCACGTTGACGAAGGAAGCTGCGGTCATCTCCGTGGTACCGTCATCTGCTACTTTGATGATCTGATACCAGACCTCATTCGAGTCTTCCTTATTGATAATGTAGCTTCCGCCGCTGGTCAAGGTTTCCACCACCAGGTAGGTGCCCGCCGAGAGGTTATAAGTCACGGAGGAATACTCTTCCCCGCTCACTGCCTTTGTGGTCACCGTGGTCACGTAGGTGCCGGCGTCCTTGGCGTCGCTCACTTCATCGCTGGTCAGGGTGTCGCCCTCGCTGTAGGCTCCCGCGTCAACCTGATAGATCTCCAGGGTAGCCGTGGGTACAGTGGTGTCGGTGCCGTAGCCTTCCTTGACGAAGGTCACTGCAGGCCGTGGCTGGTTATAGGCGTACAGCTGATACGTGCTGCCCGCTTTGATGCCCTCCAAGGTGAATGGGTAACCGGTGTAATCAAAACCGTTCACCGTCACGGTTTCCGGCTCCTTTATTTCGGTCTCAGTCATTGTAATCTCTCCCGCTTCGTCCGCGAGGGTATACCACATGGACTCCAGCCCATCATAAAGGGTCGTGTTATAGCCGGTTTCTGCCAGCATATACCAGGTGTCTTCGGAGTTCTTCAGGGTATCGAAGTTGATCCCGCCGTCGCTGTCCGTGGTATAAGTCCGCTGGACAGTCCAGGTAGCACCGTCATCCGTGCTGCGAAGCAGGGTGAAGGTCACGCCGGAAAGCGTTTCTGCCTCCTCGTAGTCATGAATGTTGTTGTACTTGGTCAGCCTGACATACACACCGTTGTTATCAATAACGGTCAGGAGATTCTTATAATCAGAATCCACATAGGATATCTTCTGACCCGAAGTCAACGTGACCGTGATGGTTTCCTCATAAAGAGTGTAGCCGTCCGGAGCCTTTGTCTCACGGATGTAGAAGGTCGTTGCCTCCGTAGAGCTTAACAGAACGGTAATAGTACAGGTGCCGTACTCTCCCGTTGTGCCTTTTTCCACCTCATTGGTACAGTTCTCATCACTGTAAACCGTGAACTCTGCGCCTGACAAATAGTTACTGTTTGTGTTCGTTTTCAGGATGGTTACGGTCGCATAGGCCAGGTCGTTGGTAAACGCTACGGTGCCGGTGGCATTGCCCGTGAAGCCGCTGACCTTGTAGTAGTCATCCTCTTCTTCATCTTCCGCCAGTACAACATCCATGCCGCTGCTGCTCTCACTCGTCATCGTCGCACTGGAAGTCCACCAGGATTCTGTGATGTCCTCGTTGGTACCGGTGTTGGTAACGGCCTCTTCCTTAATGTAATAGCAGCCGTCCAGCGCATAGGCCACGCCGTCTTTCGTAACGGTATAGACGCCGTCCACCAGCTGCGCCTCCATCTGGATCAGGTTCGCCCAGCTTTCGGTGCCGGTCGTAACAGAACCGCTGGTGTTGTTCGTAACATAGACGGTCACATTGCCGCTTGTGGTGGTCAGGCCCAGGTCATAGGCGGAAACGTAGGTCTGGCTGGTCGTGTCGTACACATACAGCCCGTAGGTGACACTGTAATCGTTTGCCTCATCGGTCAGGTCTGTGCTGAAGTCCTCCAGGTTGAAGGTCTTGGTCACGTCCAGTCCCACCTTCTTGGTGTCTGTCACGGTAACAGCCACGTTGCCGTTGTTTTCCTTCGTGTGGTCTGCGGTCATGTCAGCTTTCACCGCCACAACCTGGACCTCACTGTTCAGCTCATAGCCGCTGGGCTCCTCCGTCTCCACGATGGCGTACCAGCCGGGAGTCAGGCCGCTGACCGTCTTTACGCCTGAGGTGGTGATATACGTATCTACCAGTGTCCAGGTGCTGGCGTTGAAGGTCGGCGCATCATCGTCATTGCTGACCACCACATAGACATCCTCGCTGTTCAGGTCGTTCGAGGTGAACGGCGTGTAGTACAGCTTGAAGGTCATGGTGCCGCTGGTCACTGTATTTCCGGTGCTGCTGTCCTGCTTGGTGATAGTCAGCGAACCGGTGCTTGGGTTGTGGACGGTCAGGGTCGCCGTAGCGCCGCTGCTCGTCACGCTGCCCGAAATGGAGTCCTTGCGGCCTTCCACGTCACACGCCACCTGACCCTCAATGTCTGTCGTCAAACCGGTCACATAGGTGTCGTACTCGGTTACGTTATCGCCGTACTCCGCGATACCCTTTACCGCGCTGCGGCCGTAGCCGATGGTAATGGTGAAGGACTGGAAGTAGTCGTCTGTGACGTTGCTGTTGGCCACTGTCTCGGTCACTTCATAGGTGCCGGCAGGCAGGTTGCTGATCTTACAAACGCCGTTAACATAAGTACCGGTATAGGTGTCTGAACTGTCCTCGACATTGGTCAGGGTAAAGGTCACGCCACTGGTAATCGACGTCCCGCTCAGACTGTACTTCTCAATAGAAAGGTCAGCCGACGTCGGGTCGTAAATGTTGACGGTATTCTCGCCATTGTTGTCACCGGTGATCCAGAAGTAACGCACGGCCGCGACAGAAGTGCTGTCCTCCGCAGTCACGTTCGTGCCATCCAGGATAACCTCGTAATTGTCATCGACGCTGTCCTCAATCAGACGGTAGTAGCCCAGAGGCAGCGTTGTCTCATACTGGCCATCGCTGCTGTCTGTTGTGAACCGGGCGTCGCTGGCAGAGTCTACATACGTTTTCGCTGTTGCGCTGTAGTACTTCCACTCGTCCGCCTTGCTGTCGTAACGCTGGAGGGAGAAGGTGCTTTCCAACGGCACAAGGCTTGTACTGCCGCTGCCGAAATAACTGTCCAGATCATCATCTGTTTTTCCCAACGTACCGGAGGTCATCGTATAGCCATACTTGGTGACCGTCAGGCTGTAGCTCAGCGTTGGCATATTGACAATCTGTTTGCGAACGGTGCTGTCCAGAGCAGCATCCAAAGCCATCGTATCCACATCGCCAGGATCGGAATCGTAATAGTAATCCTCACGATCCACCTCATCCAGATAGAAATACTTGATGTTGGCAAGACCATTGCCGCCGGTGGGCCTGAACTGCAGATACAGGTCATACGTATCGGTCAGCTCCGCATAGTTGCCGTTGCTGGTCTCCTTGATTGCAATGTGAGCATAGTAGGAGTAATAGCCGTAATACGAATACAGGTAGGATGTGTCCTTCAGGTCGCTGTCCAGGCCGAACTCACAGAGAATGTTCTCCATGTTGCTCACATAAGCGCTGTTGCCATTTTCGACCGATGTGATCGTGCAGGTCGGGTAGGCGTCCGCGAAGGCATAGAGGATGCGCATGGCTGCTTCGCCGTCATTCTCTGCCAGGTCGGTCAGATCACTTATGTCGGCGGCGTCGGCAGACGCGGCCACAAAGAGCATTCCCTCCCAGTCGCTCCATCCTCCGTAATTCGCAAGGGCTGTCAGGTTGCTTTCGCTGCCCGTAATGTCCGTAATATAGGCGACATTCAGCCCGGCATCCTGGGCCACGGCCACATACCACTGGTTCAGAATTTCCGCAAACTTGAAGCGGGTGCTCACTTGTCCGGCGTCGTTATCCGCCTGGGTGTTACCATATTCGTCCGCTTCCTCACCGTACGGAATGGCGATGCCGTCCTTCGTCGTCTGAGCTTCCGCGCCGTCGAGGACAAACGACTGAGAAATGTCACCGAGGTAATACTCAAACGTGACGCCGCCCAGCGGGAAATAATCTTCGGTGTCCTCACCGTACACGTCATAATCACCGGCCCATTTATTCATGAAAATCGTAGAGATCATGTACTGATGGGATCCGCTGCCGCAGGTGTTCTCCACCTCGAACTTGCTGATCTCGGTGGGGTCGAAGGACTGAACTTCCGTAGCATTGGTCGCGCTAAAGCTGCCGTTGTTCTCTGCCAGCACCTCCGGATAGAGAAGAACACGGTAATAACTCGTGCCAGTTGCCCAGCTATGACCGGTGCCGGTGGTGGCCTCGATCAGCCAATAGACGTAGGTGTCGTCATAAATGTCTTCCAGGGCCGCCTTACCACCGTTGCTGGTCGTATCCGCGCTGACCCGTTCCAGGTCGGTGGCGTCATAGGTCAGTTCGACCTCTTCGCCGTTGGCCAGTGCGGTAAGCTGCTCATCGGTCAGCTTCTGGCGGTAGAGATAGAACATCGCACTGTTGACGTACCAGGCCGTCTTCTCCACACCATCTATCGTGACAGTGATTAGCTTCGCCGTGCCATGGTCCTGCGTCACGCAGTATTTCAGGATGTCGATCTCCAAGTGGAGCAGATAGTTCTTCAGGGAAGTGTCTTCCTTATCCGTCCGCGCCGTAATGTCGGTGTTGTTGTAGGAAATATACTGGTAACTTTCCAGCTCCACCGCACTCAGTATGGCGGGTGCGCTTTCGCCTGCATAATCGTCAGAGTAATCCGTAGAGGCATACAGCGGGTAATTCTCCGCATCCTCGTCGGTCACACCGGACATACCAAGCACGAAGACATAGTCCTGGTCGTGCTTCAGACCGGCGAAGGTAGCGTAAGCGCCGTCAATATAGTTGTAAACAGACGTCTGGGCCTCCACATATTCGTAATGGTCGATCGAACCATCGTCGGCATACACGGCCTTGTACAGGTACACCGTCGCGCCTTCCAAATCATATTCCGGCATGGTCGTGGCATCCAGATCGTAGTCGATCCACACCACGGGAACGCTCACCGTCAGCTCCGGCTCGTCGTAGATGTAGAGATCCTCACCTTCCACATCCACCCCGGTCACTTCACCGACGCTCAGCTGGACCTTAAGCACCGTATCGCTTTCAAAATAGCCTTCCGGCGCATCGATTTCTTTGATGTAGTAGTCGATGATATTTCCTGCCCCGTCATACACGTCCAGGCCAGAGAAAGTGATCGTGCCATCCGCACCTGTCGTCGCCGTTACTGCATCTCCATTGCTGTCTTTTACAGGGTCTGTGCAATCCTCATCCTAATAGATGCCGATGACCGAGCCAGCCAGCGTTGCGCTGTCGCCCTCGCTGGTGTCATAAGCGTACTTGGTCACCGTTACACTGCTCAGGTTGGAGTAGTTGGTGACCGTGGCAATGGAATACGTCTCGCTGCTTGCTGTAATCACATTGTCTGTGACATAGGCATAGGCCGTGGAGCCGTCGGAAAGAGTGATTTTCGTCAGAGTCGCCCCGTCTACTGCTGCACTCGTACCCGGATAGTCCTCCGGCGCAAGATAATCATCTTCTACCGTTTCTACAAAGGCATAGTAGTAGTCCGGCTTCAGATACACTGTGGAATTGGCAATGTAGGTGCCATCCGCATTCTCATAATCATAAAGGCTATAAGTGCCGTCAGCTGTTGCAGAATAATAGATCGTAAAGGTCGCATTATAGCTGCTGGTGCTGACCGTGGTATCGCTGACAGTGACCTTATTCTTGGTCAGCTTCAGGGTGGGATACGGCTCATCGTAAAGGATCCCCTCTGCCGCATATGTCCCCTGCAGAACACCGTCGTTGCTCTGCGTCGTCGGAATCGCCTCTGTCAGGTCGATGGTGATATAGTCAATATCATTCCCTTCCGCGTCCTTCAGGCCAGAAAAATGCGTCGGAACCGTCGTCTCATAAATGTGGTACACATGGCCGGCTTCCAGCACCAGAGACGAGCCGCCATTTTCCACGGTGCCGCTGGTGTTCTTCGCATAATCACCAGACTCATACAAGCTCTCGCTGCCGTCGTCAGCCACCTGATAAACGGTGTACCCCGCTCCGGAGACAAATTTGCCGTTGCTGAGATTCTCCTTCGAAAGATTTACCCGCACATAAGGCAGAATGTTGGTCAGCGTTGTCTTGGATTTGATGGATTCGTAGGCGGTGGCGTAGGTCACGGTGCCGAGCAGATACATCTCAATGCCGCTTACCGTGATGGTGCTGCCGCTCTCCAGGGCATAGGAACTGTATGTGGAGTTACCGGTAGCCTCTGCCCAGTAATACTGCTGGGCGGTGGTACTGTTGCTGCTGCTCAGAATATCCACGCCGCTAATGGTGGCGTCGCCGTCCTCTTCAGTGTCGGAGCGATCAACAATTTCATAGCCACTGTCGCTCTGCTTCAGCAGATAGACGGTAACAGCGGTATCTTCATCTGCCCATCTTGTCTTTGCGCCGTCCGTGTCGGCCAGCACATAATCCTTGTGCACGCTGACTTCACCGGCAGTCTGGTTCGTCAGGGAAATCGCGGTGTCGCCCTCCTCCAGCGTGAAGGAATCGGTCGTCACGGTTGTTCCGTCTACGCTGGCGTCAATATCTTTTCCGTTGTCTCCGGCAAACATCGTCACCAGTTTGTAACCATCCGGCAAATACTCGACGATCCGGTACTGATAGGCCGTCTCCATGGTGCTGTCTGTATAGATCGGCAGTGCCTCCAGCTCTGCGGCGGAAATGGTTCCGCTATCGTCGGTTTCCCGCTGCAGGGTGATGGTTTTGTCCATCGGGGTCCAGTTCACACCATCGCTGCTCTGTTCCAGCACAAACACGCCAGCCGTAAAGTCCTCTTCAATTCTCGTCTCGTCCACGGCCACCTGAATCACGTCGCCAGCAGAATTCGTCGAGAGCAGATATTTTTCAAAGGTCAGTGTGGCGGCATTCTTTTTGTTATAAACGGTGCCGCTGCCGTCCGTGAAGGTGTCGGCCGTCGTATTGGCTGTCACTTCCGCCGTATAGACTTCGGTATCCAGCAGGCAGCCGTCAAGAGCCTCCGTCTCCTTAATGTAGTAGGTGCCAACGGCAAGTTTTTCAAAGAGCACAGTGCCATTGCTGTCCGATTCCGCCGTAATCGCTTCGCCAGTGCTGTCCGTCACCGGTATTGTGCAGGCCTCATCCAAATACAACGCAAATACAGCTCCCGCAAGGTTTCCTGAAGTGGAGTTGCCACTAAAATCCGTCACGCTCTTTTCAAAGGAGATGCTGCCCCGTTCCTCAGTATTGTAGGCGTTGATCGTCGCCTCCTGCCCCTCTGTCAGGGTAAAGCTGTAGGTTTCGCCATCATCCTCTGGCGTCAGAGTCGTGCCGCTGTCGGCGGTAAACTCCGTAAAGGAGGTATTGGCAATGGTGTTGTCCGTCTCTGCAATGCTGTAACTCCCGGCGTTCACATAGAGCAAACCGCTGTAAGCTTCAGAATCACTGTTACTGCTGCCTAAGAACACGTTTAAAATCGAAGTGAGCATAGCTGACAACGTCGCAGAAGCACTCGTACTTTCTGCCCGCGTCACATACAATGCCGCGCCGTTCGAATCCCGGGTGATGGTAATCACGTTGCTGACGGCAACATATTCACCGTCGATCTTCGCGTACACTTCCGCCGCCTTTCCATCCTCGTCCAGAATCGTAAAGGTCGCGGTGCCGGTGTATTCCTCATCCAGTTCGGTGCCGGTCACATAATTGCCGCCGCCATAGATGGAGTTGATGTATTTTTCCAGGTCAATCTTCGCCGGGTCTGCCGCATAGGAATAGTCATCTGTCACCGCCTTGGTATCGGAACCCGTTACAGGCGTCGTATCTTCTGCATAGTCCAGCGTGTAGGCCAGCGTGGCGGTATTGTCTACCGTATAGTTCTCCACATCATAGAACTGAGAAGCAAACTGAGTGGCATCTTCATAGACCACCGTCACAGTATAAGTGGTCAGGACCGGCACATTGCTGTCCAGTGCCCTGCCTGCCGCAGAGGTCGTCTGTAAACCGCGATCCCCGGCTGTCGCGTAATCCGTGATGGTTACGGACGTTGTCCCCTCAGTTTTTTGACTCGTGATATTGTTGACCACTGTGATCGAGGTGGGGATGTGCTCTGTTCCAGCTTCATCCGTAAGGGTGGGGGTATCCACGATGCTGAAAGAATCAAAGTTCACACGCCCGTTGGCGGCGTACTGGCTCAACTGCGCATACTCATTCATCAACAGCTCGATGGTATATGTCACCTCAAGATCGCCGTCGGCATTTACCGCACAGCTCTCTTGCGTCTTGGTCAGCTCCCATTTATCCTCTGTGGTGCTGGTCAGTGTGAAATTGCTCAAATCGGTCGTGGTCGTACCAGTCAACTCGTAAGTCGCCACTTCCGCGTTACTGTTATCCCGATCCAGTACGGTGATATCGGTGAAATACGTGATATCATCCTCGGTGAGGGTATAAGTCGTACCCGTGGCCGGAGCCGGATCGGCGTCCACAAAAGCCGTCACCGTAAAGGAAACCGTCTGGGAATTGGCTGCGATGTCGCCCAGATCCACATCGACGCTGCTGCCATCACTGGCAATGTCGTAGCCATATCCGGCGGCAGCCACGCTGTCGATCGTGATGCCTTCCGGCGCAGCAAGGGTCACCTTCAGATCATCATAGGAGGCCCACAATGTCTTGTTGTAAGCGCTGAATCCGCTGTAGTTCTCGGCAGTCGGAATCGTGATCGTCACATACCAGGTCACGGCATCGCCTGCCTTAACCGTACTGTCTCCCGTGGGGCTCTGGGTAATGGTAAGCTTCAGGCCATAGTTCTCCATCAGCTTGTCCGCGTAGTCTGCCAGAGTCGTTCCTTTGTAGTCATTATAATAAGTAACTCCATACACGCTGAATCCGGTCGCGTGAAGCACCAGTTCCTCAACCGCGCCGTCGTGATTCATGACAGTCTCTTCCATGACGTCTTCCACCTCGCGGGTAATGTGCGAAATGTGCATCGCCTGGATGTCATCGCCGACAATCCGCAACGGGTTGTCAAAGGACAGACGGATATCCGCCTCACTGTCCACAGTGATCTCATTTCCGTCCTGATCCGTAAAGTACATATCCAGTATGAGGTAGCTCCTGCCTTCCGCCGGGATGCCCTGATTTTCCTCCAGGTATTCCTGCATCATCTCCAGGGAGATGTCGGCGTTCGCATTCTTACGTTTAATAACAAAAATGGTATCCGGGTCAAGCCCGTCTTCCAGCTCCACCTCCGCGTGGATGCCGCCGTCGCTCGCCTCAAAGTGATATTCCAGATCCTCCAGGGCATCGTTATCCAGACCCAGGTCGCCGGCTGTCGTGACGAACGCCACCGCACCTGCATCCTTCAGCCGGACTGCGTCATAGACCGTTCCATCCAGTATGTAGCTCGCATCCGACGGAGACGCATCCGATACAGATGCCTTCCTCAGGAACTTTTCAATCGCCGATGCGTTGGATGCAGTCGCCTTGCCTGCCGCTACCAGCGGAACCTCATGCCGGGAAATCGAAGACATGGTTTTGCTTTCGCTGCTGCCTGAGTCGCTGCTGCCGCTATCCGAGCTGCCACTGTCACTGCTTCCGCTATCCGAGCTGCCGCCGGAGCTGCTTCCACTGTCGCTGCTGCCGCCGCTGGAGCTGCTTCCGCTGCTACTGGAACTTCCGCTGCTGGAGCTGCTTTCACTGCTGCTGGAACTTCCGCCACCGGAACTACTGCCACTATCAGCACTTCCGCCACTGGAGCTGTTTCCATTATCGGAGCTGCTGCCGTTTTCAGAGCTGCTTCCACTGGATTCGTTTCCACTGTCGGAACTGCCGCTGTCGCTGCTTCCGCTTTCAGAACTTCCACTCTCGGAACTTCCACTATCCGTGCTTCCGCTCTCAGAACTTCCACTATCCGTGCTTCCGCTCTCAGAACTTCCACCTTCGCTGCTCTCGCTCTCGTCGGTGTCGGTTTCACTTCCACTGCTGCTCTCTCCGGCGTTTTCTTTATTACCGGTATTATCGCCGCTGGCATCTGAGCCCGCTTCGCTGCCCGTCTCGCCAGTCGTGCCGTCCGTTTGCGAATTGCTGTCAGCAGATGCATCTTCGCCCGTGCTGCCAGATTCACCGTCAGCTGCTTCCCCGGATTCCTGACTGTCCGCATCCGCAGATCCGCTGTTGCTATCCGCTTCCTCAGACTCTTCGCCGGATTCGTCCGCAGCGCTGTCACTGACATATTCTGCCTGCTCCACGCCTTCCTTCTTACCGGACGTGCTGCCGCCTGCAGAACCGCCTGCGCCGCCACTGCCGCCGCTTCCACCGCCCGCAGGTCCGGTCACGCCTTCTGTCGGCGCTTCCACCGAACTTTCAGCCGCTTCCGCTTCTTTTTCCGTATTTATATCTACCGGAATCGAAGCCCCAGGTACAACGGTGATGACTTCTGAAACCTTCTCATCGACAATGATTGCCGCTGCCTGGTCTTCGTCCGTATCATTCGCCAGCAAAAAGACGAACTCCTCCGTTCCCTCGAGTTCGTATGCCTCGTCCAGGTCGATGTCGCCTTCTACACGCGCAAAAACGCGCAGGCCAAGTTTCCTGTCCCGCTCTTTGTCTTCATTCAGAATTTCCAGTTCCAGCTCATATAATGTGCCGTCTGCTTCCAGAAGTTCCTCATAGTCTTCTGCCCATTCCCCATAAAACTCAAGGTCTTTATCCAGTGTATTGCCTTCGGATATTGCCGTCTGAAGCGCTTCATACAGCGCTTCGCTCTCCATCTCATACAGATAGAGATTGGTGCCGTCCGAATCCGTCTGGGCATACGCGCTGATTGCACCGGTGGAAAGGTTGGTTGTTATCATGCTCACACAAAGCAGCATGGAACAGAACCTTCGTCCCTTCTCGCGCAACTCATGCCGGAATGACGATACTTTTTGTTCGATATTCTGTTTGATCGAACGTTTTAGTCCATCCATTTAAACTCCCCCCTTCTTCTTACTTTCCTTCCTTTGCTTCATTGCTTACCTCCTTGTTCCGCAATCTCTATGAAATCCTTTTGAACCATCCAGGTACTGAACATTCAGCCACAAGGATATTACGCAAACGGATTTCCGGGGTTCCCCCATCATTTATATGATCACCCGGTTGCTTGCTGGCCATACTCAGCCAACAGCAACAAGGCTGTCCCCTTCCTGGTCATTCATCTCATGTCCATCGGACGGCATGATCACGTCACCGCTGTCCTCCGCATGTTCACTCGTGTCTGTTTCATTGAGAAACGACTCAAACAGAAGCCGATACTCAGACATATCTATCGTTCCATCCTCCTTCAGAACATTCAGGATCATGTTTAATGTCTTTTTGCTTCTGTTTTTTCCTGAAATCACATCACAGATCGTGGCATCCGCCTTACCAACTCGCCTGCCAAGCTCTCTTACCGTCCAATTGTTCTGCGCCATCAGCATCTTAATGAGCATTCCCTCCGGAGTGACTTTCCGTACTCGTTTCAAGCATTTTCCTCCTTTCCTCGTCCAGGTGTTGCCAAAATCCGAATTTATTAGATTTTTGCAAATTCCGAATTCATTAGATTTTGGGCAATAATAATCCGTGGAAATCCACCATTTCCATAGGCATGATGATCCGATTTCCTTTATCAGAACCACATAATATGTATTATGTGGTAAATGCTCAGAAAACCCGATAAACACAGTATTTTTTCTCTGTTCGTAACATAAGAAACCGGACTGTTCAGGGCAACTTGAACAGTCCGGTTAAAAATTTTTCGTAATTTTAATCTAATTCATCCGGATTTTTCTTGCTTTTTTAATAGTATTGATGTAAAATGGAGCCATCGAATTCATTAAAGCCACATAATACATATTATGTGGCTTTTCTTATGTTTCCTTGCTCTTCTCACGTTCCTTCAGTTCTTCTTCAAACCGTTTTCTGATATGTGCTCACAATTTGGGAAAGGCAGAAATCAGCTTATACAATGCATATGTAAACAAGGGCAACCGGTTCCGACCGATTGCCCCCTTCTTTTCACCCGTTTTCCTTTTCCACAACAACCCTGCATTTCTTTCTGCAGCACGCGATCCCATATTTCAGAATCGTCTGCATATCGTCTTTCTTCAATTCCGCCGTATAATCATGCTCTTCAATTTGCTGCATTGCTTCCTGACAGGCTGCGTCAAAGTCTTCGTTTTCCGCATATTTTACTTCTATAATAATTCCAATTGCTTCATCCTCAATTTCAATTGCGATGTCATAATAGCCCTCGCCAGATTCCCGGTTCGAGTCGACCGCCCAGTCGCTTTTAAAGCCCAGTATCCCCAGCAATATTCCATGATAAAAGCAGGCTCTTGGGTCTGGTTTTTTCAGGCCCTTAGAGATCGCTTTCGCAGAGGGGAAATTCTCTTTAAATTCTTTTCTCACTGCCGTATCCCGGGTGCTGATGGTCTTGGACATGAATTGCAGAAACAGCCGCTCTACCTCAGAGGCATCTCCGGCCTTCAGCGCATTGCAGAATTCTGCCACCAATGCGCCATCTTTTTCTACTTAACCGCCTGACACACAGCATTCTTTTCCACTGAACGCGATCCCGAATTCAGCAATCCGGTCAATTCGAAACCCGAGGAAATACGCATGGTAATCCATCTCTTTGATCTGCCTTAAGGCCGCTTCGGCCCTGCCCTTCAGTTGCCTGTAGTCCCCGGTGTGTTTGACCTCAATAACAATTCCCGCTCTGTTCAGACGATTGATGAGGATGATATCCGCGCGACCCTTTCCCGCTTCCCGGTTTGACTTTACCACCCAGCCGCGATAGCCTTTCAGCATGCCGACAAGCAACATATGGTAAGCGGATTCCTTCTGTTCCTCTGTGTTGCCGCCATCCATGAAACTGATGGATTCTCGCAGACAGGCATTGAGACAGTCCTCTATCTTTCCGGCGTCGCCGTCACCAAATGCCCCGTAAAGCTCCCGCAGACCGCCTTCCATCTTCTCCATAAACCATTTTTCAATCTGTTCAGCAAAGACTTTATGAATCTCCCGGTTTGGAATCGCGAGTCGATACGTTCCATCTTCGTTGCGGCCACGCTGGGTCAGATAACCGGCAGTGAAAAGCAGGCTCCAGAGGTTGTCAATATTCCTCTCGATATCCCGGTATGTCAGTTCAAAATTCAGTTTCTTGTCCACGCAGCCGCCTTCTGACAGAACTTCCAGTTCAAAACGATCCACTTCCTCCGACATCCAGGCGAAGCGATTGATAATGCTGTTCTCACCGGAATTGGTCCAGTAGTTTTCCGGAGTCTTGTCCGACGTCGACAGAAGCTGATTGCACCAGTTGATCACATCCCATGGACAATAGACGTCGGTTATCCCAATGCGATATCCGTCATACCAGTCTTTCGTCGTCCCATAATACTGGCCCAGACCATAATCCTCCAGAAGCGTTCGCACCTCCTGGTCAGTGAAACCGAACCACTCGTCACACACATCATCAACCATGGTAAAAAGCCTGGGATTATTCAGGTCGGAGAACAGGCTTTCTTTGGATATGCGCATACAGCCGGTCAGGACGGCAAAGTACAGGGAGTCGTTTGAATTCAAGGCATAACCGAAAAACTGACGGAGCAGTCCGACCATATCGTCATAATATCCTTTTTCATATGCCTTCTGAAGCGGAGCATCATATTCGTCGATCAGAATGATGACCTTTTTGCCATAATGTCTGCAAAGGATATCCGATAATTGTTTCAGGCTTGCATGCAGATTCCCGGTTCCCACACAGAGATTGCGCAGGTTCTCCCTTCCCCTGTCGCCCAGCCGGTCGCTCTCTGTCAGGAAATCGTACGGATCGGCTGCCATCATCACCTGCTCCCACAGATTGGCCTTCGCTTCCTCCAGATTACGTCCTGTAACCTGCTTTAAGGTAAGCGAAATAACCGGATACTTACCCAGGTATTCATCACAAAGCTCCTCTTCCTTTGAAATAGCCAGCCCGTCAAACAGGCTCCTGTCCGTTCCGATCTCAAAGAATCGTCGGAGCATGCTCATGTTCATGCTCTTGCCAAACCGACGCGGTCGGGTAAACAAATTTACCTCGCCCCAATTATTCAGTAGCTCTTTGATCATCCCGGTCTTGTCAATATAATAAAAATTCTCAGTGATGATCTCTCTGAAATCATCGATGCCAATCGGCATTTTCCTCTGCTCCACGCGCTCACCTTCCCTCATATGATCTTCCATCTTTCTGCTTCCTATATTATATTCGTTTTCCACCCTTTTCTCAACCCTGTTTTCTGTCTTCGGATTGATAAACCGGAAATCGTTCCACGTTGCTTTCATTTGTGTTATACTATCTGCAGAAAGCTTTGTGGAGGTGAATCGCTTGCCAGACCGTTCTTATATCGCCATCGATCTGAAATCGTTCTACGCTTCGGTAGAATGCGTGGAACGTGGACTTGACCCATTGACTACCAACCTGGTCGTGGCGGACAAAAGCCGCACAGAGAAGACCATCTGCCTCGCAGTGTCGCCTTCTCTGAAATCCTGTGGCATTTCCGGACGCGCGAGGCTGTTCGAAGTCGTGCAGCGGGTCGCCGAGGTCAACCGGGAGCGGCAGCGCTGTGCGCCGCAAAAGACCTTCACCGGTTCCTCCTGTGATATCCGGGAGCTGAACACGAATCCCGCATTGTCTCTGGATTATATCGTGGCCATGCCACAGATGGCCCACTACATGAAACGCAGCACGGAAATTTATCAGATTTATCTCCGCTTTGTCGCTCCCGAGGATATCCATGTCTACAGCATCGATGAGGTGTTCATGGATGTGACGGATTATCTGCACATCTACCGTCTCTCGCCCCGCGATCTGGCCATGAAGATGATACGGGAGGTTCAGAAAGAGACCGGGATCACAGCTACCGCCGGCATTGGCAACAACCTCTATCTCTGCAAGGTTGCCATGGACATTGTGGCGAAACACATTCCCGCCGACAGAGACGGCGTGCGCATCGCACAGCTGGACGAGATGAGTTACCGGCAAACGCTGTGGGCGCATCAGCCGATCACCGATTTCTGGCGGGTGGGACGCGGCTATGCCAGACGTCTGGAAAAGCTGGGGCTTTACACCATGGGCGATATCGCCAGATACAGCCTCAACCGCTCCTGCGAAAATCGCTTATATCAGGAATTCGGAATCAACGCGGAACTGCTAATCGACCACGCCTGGGGCTGGGAACCGTGCCGCATCTCCGATATCAAGGCCTACCAGCCGCAGAACAACAGCATCAGCTCCGGTCAGGTCCTACAGCATCCGTATGAATCTGACAAGGCCAGGCTGGTTGTCCGGGAAATGGCCGACGCGCTTTCTCTGGATCTGGTGGAGAAGGGACTGGTTGCCAACCAGATTGTACTGACCATCGGCTATGACATCGAAAACCTGACCGACCCGCAGCGGCGCAAGACCTATCATGGTGAGATTACCACCGATCACTATGGCAGAAAAGTTCCCAAACAGGCGCATGGTTCCCTCTCTCTGGGACGGCAGACGGCATCCACGATGCTGATCACGAAAGCTGCCATGGAATTGTTTGACCGCATCGTTGACCGCAACCTGCTGGTGCGCCGGATGTATGTGGTTGCCAACCATGTCGTCCGCGAAGACAACATCCAGCCGCCGGAGCCGGAACAGCTCGACCTGTTCACCGACTACGCCGCCCTGGAAAAGCAGCGAAAAGCGGAGCAGGTAACATTGGAAAAGGAGAAACGCCGCCAGAAGGCAGTCCTGGAAATTCAGAAGAAATTTGGGAAGAACGCAATTCTGAAAGGGATGAACCTGGAGGAAGGAGCCACCGGCAGAGAGCGCAATGCCCAGATCGGTGGCCATAAAAAATAGAGGAGACCCGTATGGTCAACAGAAGTATCGAAGAATATCAGGATATCATCCATCTGCCGCATTTCGTTTCCGAAAAGCGGGCGCATATGTCCATGTCCGACCGGGCGGCGCAGTTTTCGCCCTTCGCCGCCCTCACCGGCTACGGCGATGCCGTAAAAGAGACGGCGCGGCTGACCGACCGGCGGCCCGAACTGGACGAAGACGAGAAACAGATTCTTTCGGAAAAGCTCACGCTGCTCCAGGCCCATCTGAGTGAATCACCCACCGTGGAAATCACCCGCTTTCATCCCGATCAGAAGAAAGACGGCGGCGTCTGTGACACAGTATCCGGCGTCGTGAAAAAACTGGACACATTCCAGAGAACCATCAGCCTCACAGACGGGACAACGATTTCCTTTGACGCGATCGTAGCGTTACACGGGACAATCTTCCAGGCCATGGAGGACTCGTTTGCGTAATGAACAGGCACGCGGAGTCTCATATAAACTCCACGTGCCTGTTCATTATTCGTCAGTTTTTATTTACTTTTTCCTTCTTCTTATCGGAAAGGATCACATACGCCACTGCGACCATTCCAAAGAGGAACGTGAACGTTGCTGTGCTCGATGTGTTGTCTCCGGTCTTCGGAAGTCCTGTCAGCGGATCCGCGCTGGAAGGAGAAGCCGGGGTGCCCGGATCACCCGGGTCTGACGTTCCTGCATCGCCGGACGATACGCCCGGTCCGGACGTCGAACCTGCTGTCGTTCCGCTTGTCGAGCTGCCGGAACTGCTTCCACCGCCGCCACCGCCTGAACTCGTTTTCTTGTTTGTAAAGGCTACTGTTGCGACACCGCCGCTCTCAATGGTACCTGTTGCGCCTTCGGAAGTCGTCCTGTATCCGCTGGTACTTGACTCTGTTACTGTGTAGGTAATTCCCTCCGGAAGTCCTTCTGCTGTCTTGCTCTCACCATGCGTCAGGGTAAAGGTCGCTACGCCATTCACAAAGGTCATGTCTCCATAAGTGCCGTTGATACTTGTGTCGCTCAATGTCACGGTGAAGGTGAACTCCTTCGTTTTACTTCCGCTTCCGGTCACCGTCTTGCTCACCGTCAGCGTACCGGTTCCGGTCTCCGGCTCTTCCCCGTCATCCGACGTATAGGTGTTGGTAAAGACCACATTTTTGACTACGTCACTTTCAATTGTACCCGTTTCATTTTCTGAAGACGACGTATAATCATTTGCTGCCTCTTCCGTCACCACATAACCAACATTTTCAGGAAGGTCTTCTGCTGTTTTGCTCTGGCCATGTGCCAATGTGAAGAACGCAACACCATTCACAAATGTCATATTTCCGTACGTGCCGTTAATGTCTGTGTCATCCAGGGTCACGGTAAACGTAAATGCCTTTGTTGTATCCGCACCGGTTCCCGTCACGATCTTGGACACTGTCAGGTCACCGGTTCCCACAGTTGGCTCATCTCCCGTGTAAGTGTTTGTTACCACAATAGACGTCCCATCTGTTGTCAGGGTTCCGCCTGTACTGTTACCTTCCGTGTCATTTACCTGTACCTTTGACGCTCCCTGAGAATCTGTCTCCTTCACAGTATAAGTCATACCAGCGCCAAGGGCAAGGGTAAGCATTTCGCCTGCATTTAAGGTCACGGTTGCGGTTCCGTCTGTAAACTCAACAGAGCCACTGCTTTTATTTGCTTCTGCATCACTTACCGTTGCCGCCACAATCCCGCTGTAGGGCTCGTCATCACAGAGTAATGTAATTGTAAACTCGAAGTCACTCGCGGTCGTTTTCCCTTCCACAACCTTCTGAAGTTCTAATTCTGCCTTCGGTAAGTTCGTTACGGTAATCTCATATGTGGCGGTAAGGATATCGTTATCCTCATCATCTACCTCCTCGTAGGTGACAACACTAAAGTATTCGTCTGATACTTCCCCTATTGTATATGTATATGTACCGCTGGTCTGCGTATCAGAGTCATAATAGGAGTCATATTTGGGCAAATCGGTAACAGTCACCGTCCAGTCATTCTCCGCGGTGAGCGTCAAAGTGCCAAGGTCAGCCGTCACGCCCTTGCTGTCTGTGGCATACAGTTCTACCTCGATGGATTCAGGTATGCTACTCTCATCAAACGCGTTACCCCAGACTTTCTCAATGTTGAGTGTAACCATTCCATCATCCCGTCCAATGACCAGGTTTCCGTTGATGGCAATGGCTGCGCCAGTACGAATGGCACTGTTTCCTGTGATATAGGTCGTCACACGATCCAGTCCCGTGATTTCGGTTGCCGTCGACCGGAAAGCAAGTCCGGTCTGCCCACCACGATACTGCGACAGATTCGTTACATCAACTACATTGCCGCTACGATCTACCCAGTTATACGCACCTCCGCCCAGCATTACAGGAGTTAATGTGAAATTTTCCTGATAACTATCGGAATATAAAGTGATATCTCTATACTGCCATGCATGGTTATCATAGATCACCGCACCATCTGTCACATAAATCTCTATGCTGCTTGTATTACAAGCCGCAATCGTACCATCATAATAATCATTCGACGTAGACTGACTCTGGACATGACTGTTGTCAGTGATCTTCACATTGTAGAGATACAGCGTACCATATCCAAAGCTACCGGAGCTGTCATTTACATAAATACCGCCGCCGCCATAGGATGTCTCATTTGCTGCTGAATCCGTCACCTGCTGGTTATTCGTGATATACCCGCCATAAATATAGGCATCCGCACCGGACCAGACAGCAAGTCCTCCACCGCGGCTGTATGCTGTATTAGAATCAATATAGCCGCCATTCATGTACAGCGTTGCATTGCCGTAGAGGAAGACACCTCCACCAATATCAGCGGTGTTATAAGAAATGGTACCGCCGTTGAAGTACATAACAGCCTCTTTGCTGTCATCGTTCGCCACCAGAGCAATACCGCCGCCCCAGTTGCCCGCGTTTCCGGTAACGGTTCCGCCGTTCATGGTCAGCGTTCCATTGACCACGGTAACAGCCGCCTCCGTTTCGCTTATCTGTCCACTGACGGCGTTGACATTATTCTGGATCACGGTGCCGTCTTTGATTGTCAGCTCCGCATTTTCACCATATACCTGAATCAATGAAGATTTTACAGTAATATTCTGTCCATCAATGGTAATATCAGACAAGGTCAGATTGCCGCTATCACCGATTACTGCCAAAACCCCGGTAAATGTCGGGAAGCGCATCAGAGCCACTTCACCGGCCTCATCAGTCAGATCATCTAAAGACCATTCCTCGGTATCATTCACTGTGATCGTATTGATCACATAAATGCCGTCCACATCTTTTCCAGCCTCAAGCGCTTCCGCCAGCAATTCTTTCGCTTTCGAAAAAGTTTTTACTGGGTTTGCATAGCTTCCATCGCCTGTCTCATTGCTGCCATTTACCCCATCTACAAAAATGCCACTGATGTTTATTGTTTTAGCAACGACATTACTATTATCATTTTCCACATATACGAGAGAGGAACTTGCTCCGGATATCGTAATCGACCCTGCAAGCGTATCCGAAAGAGTCTCCCCGGAAGCAGGAATTACCAGTATAACACTTGTTGCATTTTCAGGATTTTGCAGCGTCGCAAGTACTGTGCTGGCCAGTACGATTGTCAGTCCCTCCGGTTCAAACGAAGCCGAAGCCTCAATGCTGTTTCCATCTGCAAGTCGAATCGTATCAACCTGAGTATCTCCCAGAATACTCAGAGATTGACCCTGATGATCAATACTTTCCACTGTCCCGTCACCATTCAGCGTCAAGGAACTGCCGGATGAGAGCGTTACCGCGTAATTAGCGGATTTGCTGCTGATCGTATGTCCATTCAAATCAATGATAATGGAGGCATCTTCCGGAATCGTCACATCCTCTACGATTGTATATCCGCTGTTGTCTGATTCACCGGCAATCAGCTTGATTACCAGATCAGCTTCTTCTGAATTTATTACTGCTTCAATGGCATCAGTAATGGCTTCATACTGTGTTGTTACTCCATCAATAGTAACCTCTGCCACATAACGTATGGTTCCGGCTGTAAAGTAGAAAGTATCTGCATTTTTACTGGAAAGAGTCGAGCTGTTTAATACACTGTCTAAATTCAATACGTTAACAAAATCTCTCCACATATAACCGTCAAAAGATGTTGAGCCATCACTCATGGAAGAAGCCGAAAGTACTGACACATTAAAAGACGCAGCCGTCACTACAGCTTTCGTCACCAACCAGTCATTCGCCGCGTTGCCGTCTGTTGAAGCATTACCATACAGCGCACCGCTGGTCATATTTAACGCTCCGGATGCGCCTCCTGCAGTGACACCAGTATTGCCTGTAATGACCGTATCCGTTAGAACCGCATTCGCATAATATGCAGTGGCCGTTGAATATCTTTCAACGAATAACCCTCCTACAGTTCCTCCTTCATTATTACTGATAACACAGAAATCAAAGTTATAGCTGTATATTTTTTGTGCATCTTTAAGACTCGGGTTAGAAGTGTATGTATGAACACCACCGACTCCCGAAGCACTCGTATTTCCAGTAATTTCGCAATTGGTTGCTGTAAACCAGGATGCGTAAACGCCTAGACCGCCTGTCGTTGCTGTTTCAGACTCATTATTACTAATTGTGACATAATCCAAAGTTACTTTATTTCCCGCCGTTGTTCTGTCGCCAATAATAGTAAGCCCCGCAGCATAATAGTAATATTGAGCACTTACCGGTGTTCCCGTCACCATATTATCACTGACAGTAAGGTAGGTCAACGAAACCGCAGCAGAAGGACTGCTAATATAAGCGCCACCACCGCCATTTGTTGCTGTATTCCCGGATATCACGACAGGATTATTTCCCGTCCCCATGATTGTGATTTCACCGCTTATATATAAGCCGCCGCCCTGATTACCGGATGTATTGTTTGTAACAGAACCACCGGTTATTGTTTTGGTGCCGCTTGCATATACACCGCCGCCACTGCTTGTTGCCGTATTTTCCGTAATTGTACCGCCGGTAAACGTAAATTCACCCGTGCTATATACACCGCCACCGGTGCTTGTTGCCGTATTCCCTGTGATAGTACCGCTGGCAAGTTTTAAACTTCCAGTACTGTACACACCACCGCCCCTCGCTGCAGATCCGCCAGTAACAGTACCGGTTCCGCCTTCACTGCCGTCCATTAAAGTCAGCGTCCCACTATTCGTGATCACACTCCCACTGCCCGTACCGGTCAGGGTACACCCATTTAAATCCAGAATGATCACCTGAGAAGAATCGACCGTAATATCTTCTGTAGAATCAGCTAGCATAGTGATGGTCGTTTCCGTACTGTCAGTCACTGCCTCCAGAGCCGACGTGACCGTCTCGTAAGTTGTCTCCCCAATCTGTGCGACAATTTCAGCCTCAGCCGCGACTGACATAATTCCCATTAACATCAGCGAGAAACTGCTTACCTCGTACTCGATGGTATCCACGCCGTCCGCGTCGTCTGCCGTCGTAATGGCTTCGACCTCTTCCACTTCGCCGTCGTCGCTGATATGTAAGAGGGACAGGTTGTCCGCGGTCTCATCATAGCCCGTCAGAACCGATCCATCTATAAAACGGATACTGATCGAAATGTTTGCTCCTGCTTCCGGCTCGACTTCTTCATCCGCCGCGTTCTTAAAACAGATATCATAGGCTACGAATGCGGAATCCGCTGCGGATACGCCTTCCTGTGCGGCTTTTCCTTCCCAGATTTCCGTTACCTGCTGCCAGGTCTCTGAGCTTTCTGTGATTTCTTCCGCATACAGATAGACTTCTTCCTCAAAGGCTCCATCCGGTACCACGGCGGTAATCACTGCAGTTTCCGTCTCTACTGTATAGACGGTATCATCCCCGGAGGAGATCACGCCTTCCAGTCCCAGTTCACCCGTCGTCGTGACGAATACCACTGCCGCGCCGTCTTCCATGGCGACTGCGTCATACAGCTCGCCGTCCAGCTGATTGTTGTCTTCTGACACGCTCAGTACTTCTTCCGTTTCCTCGGCATCAGTCGGAGAGGCAGCCAGCGTCACAAGATTATATGAATGGACAGAAATCGAAGCGCTTCTGGCATCCACGTTCTCTTTATCCGAATCATCGTCTTTATCATCGGATTTGTCATTGGATTTATCATTGCTGTCCTTCTCTGAATCGTCGGAACGATCAGACGCATCAGACGAATCATCGGAACCGCTGTCAGTGTCCTTATCCGAATCAGAATCCTTGCTGTCATCCGACACGTCGTCTGCCGGATCGCTATCATTCTCGGTTTTATCTTCGTCATCCGACTGACTGTCGCTATCGGCGACTTCGGTAGTATCCGAATCGTCATCCCCATCCACATCGCCTGTGGTATCTGGATTCTCATCCGCATCATCAAAATCCTGCGTATCTTCTGTTTCCGTATTTCCTTCAGCCATCCTGTCAGAATCGCTGTCCGCAGTTTTCTGCTCGTCATCCATATCACTTACGGAATCTGTCACATCAATGACGATCTCATCTGAGTCCGACTCCTCGCCATTCTCTGTTTCCGTATACACATCCTCGGATTCATCCGCATCAGCCGACACATCATCCACGAGTTCTTCCTCTGCTTCCTGATCAGAGACATCCGCTGCACCGCCGCCTTCAATCGAAGCTTCCTCATCATCCAGAGCGCCGTCAACCGCGCTCTGCGGTGCAACCGTAATCACATCCGTCTCTCTGCCATCGACAATCACGATGGCATTCTGCTCGATGTCTGTGTTGTTCACGAGCATGAAGAACACGTCCTCATCTCCGGTGATCTCGTAGCTGTCCAGGGTCTCGCCCTCATCCAGCAAATCCACCACATCCAGACGCACAAATATCCGCAGATCGAGATTCCCATCCGCATCCCTGGTATCTTCAATCTCCGGTTTTACTTCATATAACAAACCATCCGCATCAAACAACTCCGCATAAGTATCTTCCTCTGCGCCGGAAAAGCCAAGATCCTCTGCACTGATCAGCGAACCGTCGGCAATGGCTTCCGTAACCGCCTCTCTGAGCGCTTCACTTTCCAGTTCGAATTCCTGAACTTCCTCTTCCGAATCCGCATAAGTCAGCATCGCCGGGTTCACTACACTGCTTCCGAGCATGCTGATACAAACAGCTGCTGAGATCAAACGTTTTGCCTTCATCATCTCAGCATAAATCCGCGAAGCCATTGTCACTTTTTTCTTCCGGCTTCGCCCTCTGACCTTATTCTCAGACATCTTCCTTTTCTCCCCTTCCCTGTCAATTCTGATTGCCTGCAAACGGTTAATCTCTGTTCCCCAATCGCATGTACCTCCTTCTCGTGAATCCATTTATAAACTCTCTTTTCTTTCCAGGTTCCGCATGTGCGGCCACCAGGAACCTTTCCAGATAGCTTATGAAACAGCCTCATCGTCTGTTTCAGGCATATCGGATAGTTTCTTATTATTCCCCATTTGAGCAACAAACCATTTCTCGTACTCCGTCATTTCAAATGCCGGATCTCCATCCTGCAGTTCATTAAGGATTAATTCCAACGTTTCTCTGCTCTGATTTTTTCCGGAAATAATATCACAGATTGTTGCGTTCGATTTGCCAATCTTTGCGCCGAGTTCCTTTAATGTCATATGTCTGCGCGCAAGCAGGGCTTTGATGATCCAACCTTCCGGCGTAACATCCCGCACTCTTCTCATACGTCAACCCTCCTCGCGTAAAGTCCGAATATTGGAACTCAAAAAATCCAATTTATTCGTATTTGCTGATAATTCTAGCAAAATCATTCACCCATGTCAAGTATCATAGACAGCTTTTCTAATACATGCGATTTTTCTTGACCCCCCCGATTTATGATAAACTGACAAATAAACTGGCGGCGTGTCTTATTATCATTTAGCGGATACCACCGTGGTTTCCGGTGTTCGCGATTTTACGCGACAACCGATTGGATGCAAAGAAAGGAAAAGCGGGGAGAACGTATGAAAAAGCAGAAGCGTTTCGTTCCATCAGGCGTCACGGTTCCGAGAGGACCTTGACCGGGACCGTCGAAGAGATATTTTTATAAGACAAGAAACTTATCATCTCCTGTAGAGGATGTGGAAATTGTGGTACAGACTTTTCCTTTCTGAGCGGAAGGAGAAGCAAAACGTCCGGTTTCCCACATCTTCGGGAACGCTCCCATGATACCACGCAAAGCGTTCCGCTAATCAGGATATCCGGCAGTATCGGAAGGTTATCACGGATACTGTCTTTTGAAAGGAGATTTTTCATGAAGAAAAAGGCATTGGCGTTTTTGCTGTCCTTCATTATGGTAATTTCCCTGTTCCCGTCAGCGGCTTTTGCCTTTGAGGCCAATAGCGATGGGGAAACCGTGACAGTTAGTATCACTGCGACTGCTAATACCAGGGATAGTGATGACAATTATCATGGGTATGGTAGCGCAAACGTCTGGAGGTCATTTGCAGCAGATTATTTGACCATCGAAACGTCCGTGACATGCACGATAGCCGATGATGGGAGCATTGCTGTTCCACAGCCGACTTCAACAGACGGAACAAAAAATAACTGCGCATATATTGCAGATGGTTCGGGCGGTTGGATATGCAGTGAATTGCGAGTCACATTGTCTTCTGGAGATTATGAGTATGTGTCGGCAAACAGCGACGGAACGTTCACGCTGACGGAAGATTAGTGGAGTGATGCAACAGGATTGAGGTATTACTTTACCTGGTATGAGCCTGAGGATGGTGTTGACGTAACCTACAACTGTGAAAACGCCACTGAGGGTCCCACTTCCTATTCCCGCATGGAGAGCCAGTGGGATGAGGACTACAACGATGGTAACACTGGCAGCGGATATGTTGCGGGTTATATTTCGAGCAAAACCGCATCAAAGGCTGAAGCCGGCGAAACCTTAACCGTAGTGAACTGGGGCGATGGCTATGATTTTAAGACAACAAATGGAATGATACAGCTTTTCGATGGCCGCTCCGCTTTCTTCATGACCCATAGCAATGGCACCGGCTCCGGTGTTGTCTGGATCTATCAGGGCTACAAGTACAGCACCGACGGCGGTACCACCTGGTCCGACCTGGTGAACGTCTATGAGGAGACAGGGGAAACTGTTACATACAATGGCTACACATGGCCGGAGTATGATCTGGTTTCCACCATCATTAATGTACCGGAGGACTCCACAGGGGTCTCCATCGCCTACCAGTTTACCGCTGCAGCGACGACGAACTTCATTTACGAGTTACGCGACAACCGCCTGGTCTATCAGGACGGCACGCTTCTGGCCGCCAGCTCGTATGAGAACACAGAAGAAGGAACCTGGGACACCTACAATGTCTCCTCCACCGAGAACATTACGGTTACATACACCCCGACCATGAGTATGGAGAACCTGGGCAGCGACCTGTTCACGTTCCTCTCCTGGGATGTTCTTCAGGCTTATGAAACGAGCATCACTAACGATACCCGCATTTACCTGCACTTTTTCTTTGACACCAACTATATCGACCTGGCAAATTCCGATTTCTCTGAGGCTTATTTGGAGAGCGATATGTTCGATCTCGTGGATGAGAGCACCAGTGAAACACCCATTTCGATTGATGCCAGTACCGGCGAGGTCCTCGTCACCTGCCAGTGGGACAGCGAGTCCGCCGATGCGATTTATAAGGCTGAAGGCGCCCTTGACCCGATGATCTACTTTAAGAACTTCACCCTGGCCGTGACCGACGATTGGGGCGAGGACGTGACCTCCATCACCATCTTCAACGACGGCTATGTGGACGGCGTTGTTGATATGGACAGCACCGGCCCCTTCTCTGCAGGCAAGTTCGCCATCTGGGGCGGCTATGAGGACGATACCTTCATCCTGCAGCTGGCAGGCAAGATCAGCGAGCCGGACATTGACAAGACCATCCTCACGGACAAAGGTTCCGCCAATCAGGACGATGTGGCTGCAGGCGACACCGTAAACTTCCAGCTGACCTCCGCTATTCCGGATACCCTGAAGGATCACATTACCTACACGCTTACCGGGAATGACGGACAGGTCGTCGGCACGGTGAATTCCACTACAGAAACAGACGAAACGACCGGTAACGAAACGACCACCACCGATACCTACTACCTGATCTTCCACGATGTGATGGACAGCCATCTGACTCTGAATGAGGGTTCCATCACCGTGGCCATCAACGGTGAAACGCTGGATTCCAAGTATTATACCGCAACGACCAGCGGCCTTTCCGATGACTGCACCTTCGAGGTGTCCATCGAGCTGCTGAAGCTGTATACGGATGAAATCATCGACGAGACTTACTTCGGTACCGCCACGGTCACCGTGACCTACACCGCCACCCTGGATGAAGATGCAACGCACGGATCCTATCCCAACAAGGCATGGGTTACCTATAACGGCACGAAATCCGAAGAAGACAAGGTCGAAGTCGACACCTACGCCATCCAGATCGTAAAATATGACCAGAGCAAGGCCTCCGCTTCCGACGCCACTTCGGCTGACGCAAGCGCGAGACTGGAAGGCGCGAAATTTGCATTGTATAAGACTTATGCAGATGCAGAAGCTGGCGAAAATGCAGTGAATACATATACTTCCGATGCAAACGGTTACATAACCATAGAAGGTCTGGACGTAGGCACCTACTATCTGGTAGAAACCGAGGCTCCGGAAGGATTTGTCAAGAGCGGCACACCGGTGACAGTAGTCGTTGACAGCGACAAGGCCGACGAAGAAAATATTGTTCTGGTTGTGTTCGCCAACGCCCCAATCCCGAGCACCGGTGGTGCCGGTACCCGTATGTACCTGATCGGCGGCGCCTGCCTGATCGCGGCGGCCGGAACAGTATTTGTCGTCTCCCGCAGGAAGAAGG
>JAJQCD010000026.1 GCA_021202925.1 Clostridiales bacterium
ACAGAGCATGGACGAATACAATCAGGCATTGACCGATCAGGGATACAGTGAAACCTATTATCTGAGAAAGATCCTGTTGGGTTGTCTGAGACTGCAGGATGAGGTTGCCGAGGAAGATCAGGAGTTTACACTGGAAAGCAATGGCGCCACCCTGACGTCTTCCACGGCGAGTATGGATGAGGACAGTGAGTTTGTCTGGGAGAGGATCAGTGAGGATGAGACGACGATCGAGGCAGCGACCATCAAAAACATTGCCGGTTTTTCCAAAGGCGGGGACAGCTACGAGATCTGGCGGCTGTCGCTGACAAAGGACGGCGAGAACGTCGTCCCGCTTTACCCGGTGACGGTCACGCTGCCGGTGCCGGAGGGGCTGTCTGTGGAGACCCTGTCTGTCACAAGGAAGAATGATCAGAGGATTACCGGAGAGTGGAGCAAGATCGGCACACTGGACGAGGATTCACGGACGATCACGGCGACGCCGGACGTCAATTATATCAACGCGGACTATGTGTTCTATGACCGGGGCGAGGTGCTGCAGGAGAGCGAGCTTGCCGAACTGGAGGAGGGCCTGTATCAGGTGCAGGTGACGACGTCGCATGCTTCGGTGGCGTATACATATTCCATGAGCAACGCGGCCTTTGCGGACAACACCGGTTATCTGGAGGTGCTGAGCAAGGGGAGCGATTACCGGCTCTATGTCGAGATGCAGCCGGTCTATGTGGCGGGATCAGACGGATATATGTCTGCGGTCCATTATTACGATGGTTCGGATAATTCAACCCGCGAGGAGGCGGAGTATCTGAGCTACCACGTCTGGGATGAAGGCACAGAGGATGAGACCACGGTTTATACTGACTGGGAGGAGACCTATCATCTGCAGTATCCGCGGCGGTTGTCGATGCCGCTCCAGGAAGCGCTTAGCGACGGGAGCTATCAGGTGAGCTTTATCATACCGATCATGGACAGCTTCAGCGGGACTCCGGGAGACGGGAGCGCGCTGGCCTACGCCCGCCTGCGGCTGATCAAGGGAACGCTGGAGGAGATAGAGGACGGAGTCAACCCGCTGGCGGGATATGACAAGTCTGTGCTGTTGGCATTGATCACAGAGACGGAGTAGTATCTCGCGACGCTGGAGGACGGCGATGTAAAGGACGCCCTGGAGGCGGCGCTGGAGACGGCGAAGGCCGCTTATGAGGAGGAGCTCACGGAGGAGGAGCTCCTGGCGGCGGTCGCGGCGCTGCAGCAGGCTCTGGAGGACGCCGGCGGCGGGAGCGACAGCGAACAGACGCTGACGGACGGGGTCTATACGGTGCCTCTCACGGTGTACAATTCGGATCTGGATACGGAATCCGGGCGCAAGGATTACTTTGGCGAGACCGCCGGGGTGACTGTCTCGGGGAGCGAGATGGAGATCGTTGTCAGCATGCAGGAGGTAAACGGCGATACGGTGACCGGGCTTTATTATCTGGATGAGGCTTCCGGGGAATACGAGGAGGCCGAACCGACGCTCGCGGAGGATGGGAGCGTGGAGAGCTTCCTTCTGAATCTGGCATATACAGAGGAGCGGATCGGGATTTACTTTGTGACTGAGAAGTATACCTATGAGACCTATGCGGATCTGTGGCTTGATCTTGCGAATGCGGAGAAGGAGATGGCGTCGGACGAGAGTGTGCAGGCGCTGGAGAGCCGGATCGAGGAGATCCGGACATGGGATTCGTCCGATTACACGGCGAGTTCCTGGGAAGCGCTGATGCAGGCGGTCGAAGAGGTGGAAGTCGTCCTCGAGGCGAACACGGGAAGCTATACGCTGTCGCTGATCACGGCGCAGAGCGCGAAGCTGGAGGCGGCAGTCAGTGCTCTGGTGGATCTGACGGATTTGCGGACGTGGATTGAGACAGCGGAGGCGCTGGACGAAGAGAATTACCGGAAAGCGTCTTATGCGGCGTTAACAGAAGCGATCGAAACGGCAACCGGGGTCTTAAACCAGGAGGACGCGACCGGGGATGAGGTTCTCGAACAGGTGACGGCATTAAAAGCGGCGATCCGCGGGCTGCTGGCGGTGGATCATCTGGCGGACGGACAGTATTCGTTGCCGTTTACCTACTGGAAGCAGACGAATACGTCGTCGAACAATAAAGTCATGGTAAACGTGACCGAGGAGGTCGATGTGATAGTCGACGGCGACCAGATGACGGTTATCCTGACGATGCAGGAGCATCCGACCGGCGCGAAGTGGGCGACCGCGTGTTATTACAACCCGGACGGGACGACGTCGACGGCGGACGCGTGGAGCGCGGAGGCGACGCAGACCGATGAGGAAGGTCACATCACGGAATTCCAGTATACGATGGACTACACGGAAGAGTGGATTCCGATGCACATGACCTATAACAATGTTTATCAGTCCGGATATCTGGACATGGATTTTGACACAGCGACCGTAACGGTGTTAAAGGGCGACGCGACGGAGCTGACCGCCCTGGTGGAGAGCACAGCGGAACTGGAGGAAAGCACGTATACGGCTGACAGCTGGGCAGCGTTTACGGAGGTCCTGACGGCAGCTGAGACGGTACTGGCAAAGGAGATGCCGGAGCAGGAGGAGCTGGATGAACAGACCGCCCTGCTGCAGGCGGCGATCGAGGCCCTGATTGCCAGAGGGGATACCAGTACACTGGAGGAACAACTGGCGGCAGCAGAGCAGTATCTGGAGGAGACCGGGACTTATCAGAAGTCTTCCCTGGAAGATCTGGCGGAGGTAATCAGCGAGATCCGGGCCGCGCTCGAATCGGCGGACAATCTCTCGCAGGACGATGTGGACGCGCTGGCAGAGACTCTGCAGGCGGCGATCGACGCGCTGGAGGAACGGCTCCTGCAGGATGGAACCTATATCGTTCCGGTGACTGTCTATGACGCGGGCGAGGATACCGTATCGGCGCTGCAGGGATATTTTGACACCGCGCAGATTACGCTGGACGGCGACGAGATGCAGGTGACCCTCTATACGCAGGAAGTGGACGGCGACACGGTGACGGAGCTTTTCTACTACGATGGGATGGAGTACCAGTCCGCGGAGGCGGGAAGCGGCGGCTATACCTTTACCGTGGAGTATACGGACGAACGGCTGGAAATCTATATCCTGACGGATAACCGGAATTATGCCTCCTATCTTGAGGTAAGCCTGGATGAGGAGAGCGCGACCGAGGAGGAGGCGTCCGAGGAGGCCGTTGAGGCGCTGAGGGAGAGCCTGGCACAGGCGACGGCGCTTACAGAGACGGATTATACGGCCGACTCTTGGGCAAACATGACGGCGGTAATCGCCGGGATCGAGGAAACGCTGGCTTCACAGGAGAGCTTTACGGAAAATGAGATCAGCCGGCTCAGCAGCCGGTTAGCTGAGGCGATGAGCGCTTTGGTGGATCTGACGGAGCTGAGGGCATGGATCGAGACGGCGGAGAATGTAGACGCGGAAAAGTACCGGGAAGCGTCGTACACGGTGCTGACGGAAGCGATCGAGGCGGCGACCGAAGTCTTAAACCGGGACGACGCGACCGGGGATGAGGTCCAGGAGCAGGTAACAGCGTTAAAAGCGGCAATTCACGGCCTGCTGACGGTGGATCAGCTGGCGGACGGACAGTATTCGCTGCCGTTTACCTACTGGAAACAGACCAATACGTCGTCGAATAATAAAGTCATGATAAACGTGACCAAGGCGGTGAATCTGCTGGTCGATGGCGATCAGATGACGGTCATCCTGACGATGCAGGAGCACCCGACCGGCGCGAAGTGGGCGACCGCATGTTATTACAATCCGGACGGGACGACGTCGACTGCAGATGCATGGAGTGCGGAAGCGACCCAGACCGACGAGGACGGACACATCACGGAATTCCAGTATACGATGGACTACACAGAAGAGTGGATTCCGATGCATATGACGTATAATGGAGTTTATCAGTCCGGATATCTGGATCTGGATTTTGACAGCGCGACTGTGACGGTGTTAAAAGGTGACGCGACGGAGCTGACCGCTCTGGTGGAGAGCGCTGCGGAGCTGGCGGAGAGCGACTATACGGCTGACAGCTGGGCGGCGTTTGCAGAAGCCCTGGCGGCGGCCGAGACGGTGCTGGCGCAGGAGATGCCGGAGCAGGAGGAACTGGATGAACAGACAGCCCTGCTGCAGGCGGCGATTGACGCACTGGTGGCAAAAGGCGATGCCACTGCCTTGCAGGCACGGATCGAGCAGGCACAGGCACTGGCAGAGGAGGATTACACGGCAGAGAGCTGGGAGATTCTGGCAGACGCGCTGGCCGCGGCCGAGGAGGTCCTGGCGGACGCGGACAATCTGGGACAGAGCGAACTGGATGAGGCCGAGGAAAATCTGACTGCCGCGATCACCGCGCTTAAGCTGCGCGGCGATACGTCGGCGCTGGAAGCCCTGATCACGAGCGCAGAAGCATACTTAAGCGGCTCCTACACAGAGGAAAGCCTGGCAAACTTAAGCGAAGTGCTGGAGGCGGTAAAGAGCGCGATCGAAGACGCGGAAAACCTGACGGCGGATGAGGTGGCGGAACTGGAGCAGCAGCTGCAGGAGGCCATAGACAGTCTGGAAGCCGAGGAGACAGAATCAACCGCGAAATATAAGCTCAGGATTCTGATCGAATCCTGCTATTACGAGGAGGAGGATTACACCGAAGAGACCTGGAGCGTCTATGCCGAGGCGCTGGCCAATGCGGAAAACGTTTACGCGGATTCATCCATGACGGACGACGACTACAAGGAAGCCTACACGGCGCTTCTGGAGGCGATCGACCAGCTGGCAGAATACGACGAAGCGGCGGAGGCGCTGGCGGAGTGGGTCGCTCTGGCCGAGGAGCTGAAGGAAACGATCGGAGAGACAAACAGCGGATACGAGGAAACCAGCTGGGCGGCTTATGTGGCTGCGCTCTCCATGGCGGACGAGGATAATCCATATTCTCTGACCGACGCGCAGATCCGCTCGCAGATCGCGTGGCTGGAATGGGAGTCCGAGGCGCTCATCCTCCTGTCGGATCTGGAATCTGATGCGGGTACGAGCACGGCTTCCGTGGCGTCCCTGATCTGGGATACCTATGAGGAGAACGCGATCTCCGTGGCGAGCGAGGATGAAGAGGCAGAAATTGCGCTGATTGACGATCTGGAAGACGAGGAGGACGAAGAAGAGGAAGAGACCACGGCGAGCAGTGCCGCGGAGACGAGTGCAACTGTTTTCGAGGAAATGGCTGTTTCCACGGAGACAGAAGCCGAGACCGAAGCTTCGGGAAAGACGGAAGCAGAGGAGGAAACCGGAGCGGCAGCAGAAACGGATGCAGCCGATGAGACAGAAGCGGAGAAGGAAACCGAAGAGGAGACGGCAGTCGAAACCGAGACGGAAGACGAAGCAGAGGAAGAGACCGAGGCGGAATCTGAGGAAGACGAATCTGAGGAAAAAGCTGAAGACGAAGAAGCCGAGGATGAGGAAACGGCAGATGAGGAAGATGCCAAACAGGATACCGATGAATTAAAAATCAGTCGTTCCCGTTCTTATCTGTCCCTGTTCCGACTGGGAAGCTCGTTAGCGAGCGGCAGCAATGCGCAGACGAAAGAGACCGAGACCACAACAACTTCCCTGATGACAAGCGCAGCGGCGGTCAGCGTGGCATCTGTGGCGAGCGAGGATGACGACCCGGACGATGGCACATATACGGTGAATTATGCGCTGTATAAGTACGATGAAGAGAAGACGTCCATGGGCAATCCCGCCTTTGTGAAACCGGCGACGGTTATTATCGAGGACGGGGAAGCAACCGTTTACATGGAGCTGCAGGGAATGACCTATTCCAGTTTGTACGGCCATCTTCTGAGCATCCAGCTGATGACCAATCTGGTGACGGATTCGGACGGAGTGATTGAGTCCTATAAGCTGGTGGATCCGGTTTACGTGGTCTATACGGACGAGACGGATGATTACGGACCGCCGGCAGGTGAAAAATATCCGCAGATCGTGGGACACGAGATTCCCCTGTATCAAACCAATACGCCGGTGCTGGTGAATGTGCCGGTCATGGGTTCCAGTGCGGAACAGCCCGCGCGGCTGAGAATTTACTGGGATACCCTGACGTATCAGAGCTCATCGACCAATATTGACGGCAGTATCGACGTGACGGAAGAAGAGGAAGAAACGGTTACGGAGACCCTGGATTATGACAATCTGAACGACGCCATCGACGCCTTTGACGAGGCGACCAGCGATACGTCTGTCTGGCTCAGCGCATCATATTACGCGGCGCTCAAGAGCAGGACGGCGGGCAAGACGCTGCTGACATTGAGCGGGGCGACGCAGACGATGGTGGATGAGCGGACGACTGCTCTGAATCTGGCGATCAGCGCCCTGGTGCCGGTGGCGACAGACGATGAACGGGCAGAACTGGAAGCAAAGATTGAGGAAGCGGAAGGCTATTCCATCAGCGACTATACGGAGGACTCCTACCAGAATCTGGCGCAGGCGGTCATCGACGCGGATAAGCTGCTGATGGAGACGGACATTACCTCCGGCATGGTAGCAAAGCAGATCAAGGCGTTGGATAAGGCAATCAGCGCTCTGGTAGAGGACACCTCGACAGACGTGAAGACTTCGGAGCTGGAGCTTTGGATCAGTACGGTGAAGAGCTACCTGGTTTCCGACGATTACACAACCGCCAGCAAGAGCAATCTGGTCGAGGCATTGTATGAAGCGGTGGAAGTCCTGGCCAACCAGGACGCGACGCAGGACGAGGTTGACGCGCAGGTAACCGCGCTGAAAGCAGCGGTAAGCGCACTGGAGAAGGCCGTGGATAAGAGTACGCTTTATGATCTCCTCGCGGAGGCCTGGACGTATTCGTCCGACGATTACACGAGTGAGAGCTACAGCGCACTGGTAGAGGCACTGGCCGTGGCGACCTTTGTCTACAAGGATACGTCGGCCACGTCCGATACGGTGAGCCTGGCGGCAGCGGAGCTGCAGACCGCGATTCTTAATCTGGTCAGCACGACTTCGGATGAGAGCAGCACGACCTCCTCCGCGGAGGAACTGCTGTACAGCTGGATGCAGGTGGCGGCAGGGTATTCCTCCAGCGACTATACGGAGGATTCCTGGGCGGAGCTGGCGACGGCGCTGGCAAGCGCGCGCCAGGTCTATGTGAGCGCGAGCTCGACCTCGGCGGAGAAGAAAGCAGCCGCGCTGGATATCCAGACCGCGATCAACGGCCTGGTAGCGGTCAGCGACTCCTCGTCGGACAGCAGCACAGGCAGCTCGAGCTCGGTCAGCACCGATGAGGCGTATTACACGGTGAAGGTGCGACTGTGGCATTCGACTTTAAATAAGGCGTCCATGGGCGATGACGCCGTGGTCACCAAGGCATATGTCCACGTCGACGGCGACCAGACGACCATGCGTCTGCTGACCAAGAAGATGACGGTCAGCGGCATCACGGCCCATCTTCATGATTTCTGGATTTATGACGGAACGGATTACGAGGAGGCGGAGCTGATCTCGACGGAGAACAGCCGGTGGATCTATGAGTTTGAGTTGCCGGACAATTCCTCTACCTATTATAAATGTAAGGTTGACCCGCAGGTCGACGTCATGGGCGACGACCCGGTCAAGGCGCGGCTGAAGGTGAGCTGGACATCGTTAGACGAGATCGACGAGGACGACTGGGATGATCTGGAGGGCGACACCGACGATGAGGATGAGAGCAACACCTATTCCGGTTATACGTCGAGCAGCGATTACAGCACGGAGCTGGTTCATGAAGAGACCGGTATCCGCGTGAAGGGCAATACCGGCGGCCCGGGCGTCGTGCTGATGGCAGAGAAAAAGGAAGAAGGAGATGATTATGAACGTGCGACCCGCGTGCTCGCGGGCGTGGCGGAGCGGCTTGTCGTCTATGACATCAAGCTGCGCTCCGGAGAAAGTACGGTACAGCCGACGGCGGCGGTGACGCTTAAGATTCCGATCCCGGTAGACTATGACGTCAGCAAGCTGGTCCTTTACCGGATCAACGACGACGGCACGTCAGACCGGATCGAGGGCGCGGTCAACGGGCTCTACTACGAGGCCAGCGTGGAGCATTTCAGTATTTACACGCTGATCGAGAGCAATGCCGTACAGACGGCGGCGGCTCCGGTGAGTACCGGCAGCGCGGGCGGAAGTTCCACGCGCAATACCGGGAACACATCCGGGACGAAGAGCAGCTCCGGCAGCAGCAGAAGCAGCGCCGCGGAAGCCGCCGATGACGCGCAGGAGAGCGGCAAGGTGGTGCAGATGGTAGCCGGACGGGTGATCCCGTACACCGGAGACCGCATGCCGGTGAAGGAGCTGATGGGACTTACCGTTCTGTCTGTCCTGATTTTTGCCGGGACAGCCGTTGGCGATAAGAGAAGAGAAAGAAGATAACATGGCTGCGGGGAACCGGGTATACCGGTTCCCCGTGCCGCGGCCTCTCCGGGGTCGTAGCGGGCGTTCCAGGTGTGAAATGTGTCTGGAACATCTGTCAGAGCCCCGGAAGTTTTGCATAAAAAAGCGGTAGCAGGAGTTGAGAATATGAAACGAATATTAAATGGAATCTGTGTGGCGCTGGCCTTTTTCTGTGTCGGCATCGGCTGTGTGGGGATCGTGTTGCCGATCCTGCCGACGACGCCTTTTTTGCTTTTGGCGGTGGTGTTATTTGCGAAGGGATCGGAGCGGTTTCACCGCTGGTTTTTATCCACGGGACTGTATCGAAGGTATCTGGCGGATTTTGTGGCGACGCGGTCGATGACCCGGCGGGCGAAGAGTCGCGTGCTTGTCGTCGTGACCGTTCTTGTTACGGTCGGGTTTATCTTTTCGCCATGGTTTGCCCGGATCATCCTGGCAGTAGTTCTGGTATTTCATTATGTTTATTTTATCTTTGGGATTCGAACCATAGCAGAGGAGGGAGAGAATGATCAAGAAGCGTCTGGTCAGTCTGCTGGCTGATGCAAAGAAACAGATTGCCTGGAATGTGTTCTGGCAATGGGTCGGGCTGATGGCTTCGATCATTATGATGGGGACGGCGGGCCGGTTGCTTGCTTGCGCGGCCGATATGCTGGCTGGCTCTGGTGAACACATGAATCGGGAGCTGGCCGTTTCGGCTGTGGTGATTCTGGCGGCTGTCGCGGTGCGTCTGGTGTGCGCCAGGCAGGCGGCGCGGGCTTCCTTTCTCGCGGGACGGGACGTCCGCAGCAGGCTGCGGAGCCTGTTGTATCAGAAGCTCACGTGACTGGGCGCTTCCTATCATGAGAAGGTGTCCACGGCGCAGGCGGTTCAGGTGGCGGTCGAGGGCGTGGAGCAGCTGGAGGTTTATTTCGGAAAATATCTGCCGCAGCTTATTTACAGCGTCCTGGCGCCGGTGACGCTGTTTGTGGCGCTGGCTCCGATCAGTGTGCGGGCGGGCGCGGTGTTGCTCCTTTGCGTGCCGCTCATTCCGCTGACGATTGTCGCGGTGCAGCGGATCGCGAAGCGTCTGCTGGGCAAATACTGGGATGTGTATACGGAGCTTGGGGACAGCTTTCTGGAAAATCTGCAGGGTCTGACGACGCTGAAAATCTATCAGGCGGACGGGCAGAAAGCGCAGGAGATGGATCGGGAGGCGGAGGAATTTCGCAGAATCACGATGAAGGTGCTGATGATGCAGCTCAATTCGATCATTGTCATGGATGTCGTTGCCTACGGCGGCGCGGCGGTCGGGATGATGGTCGTGCTTGGTGAATTTTTTGCCGGACGCGTCGGGATCGGCGGCGCGGCGACGGTGATTCTGCTTTCTGCGGAATTTTTTCTGCCCATGCGGCTGCTCGGCTCTTATTTTCATATCGCCATGAACGGCATGGCGGCGTCGGATCAGCTGTTTGCGATCCTTGATATTCCGGAGGAGGTGAAGGGAACCGGAACTTTGCCGGACGGGCCGCTTGGGGTAGAGTTTTCTCATGTGGATTTCTCTTATGAGGAGGATCGCATGGTGCTGCGGGACGTTTCCCTTCGGATACCGGAGCGCGGGATGGTCTCGCTTGTCGGCGTATCCGGCTGTGGGAAGAGTACGGTGGCGGCGGTTACCGCCGGGAGTCGCACCGGATACCGGGGAAGTGTGCGGATCGGCGGCATGGAGCTGGGCGGGATCGCGGAGGAGAGTCTGCTTTCTCATGTCACCCTGGTCGGATCTTACAGTTATCTTTTTAAGGGAACCGTAGAGGAGAATCTGCGGCTTGCGACGCCGGAAGCGTCGGAGGCGGAGCTGATCGCCGCGTTAAAAAAGGTGAATCTGTATGATTTTCTTGTGACGCAGAAGGGGCTGGCAACGGAGCTTACCGAGCGCGGATCAAACCTGTCCGGCGGACAATGCCAGCGGCTGGCGCTCGCGCGGGCGCTGCTGCACGACACGCCGGTCTATATCTTTGACGAGGCGACGTCCAATATCGACGTCAAGAGTGAGAATCAGATCATGGAGGTAATTCGTGAGCTTGCGTGTGATCACGCGGTTCTTTTCATCTCACACCGCCTGGCAAATGTCGTTGGTTCCGACCGGATCTATGTTTTGCATCAGGGGCAGATCGCCGGGGAGGGGACGCATGCGGAGCTGATTGAAAAAGGCGGCAGGTACGCCGCGCTTTACCGGGAGCAGAGAGCGCTTGAGGAGTATGGTCTGGATCAGGCGGAGGCAGAGAAGGATGAAAAAATTCCGATTGTGCGGACAGATGGCAGGCCGGGCAGTGTGACTGCGGTGCGGACGGATGAGAGGGGAGTGATGCGCTATGCGTAGGTCGGGAATCCGGATCATGGCAGAGTTAATCGGACTGGTACGTCCGCTAGCGCCGGTGATGCTGGCGGCGATCCTGTTTGGGACGGTCGGATATCTGTGCGCCATTTTTCTGACGGTACTGGCAGGAGCGGGACTTCTCATGGGGCTGGGGCAGCCGGTTCCGTCCTTTTTCCCGGATCGTACTTCCCTTCTTTTTTCTGCGCTGGCGGTGATCGCCGTGCTTCGGGGCGTGCTGCATTACCTCGAGCAGCAGTGCAATCACGATATTGCCTTTCGGCTGCTTGCCCTGATCCGCCATCAGGTTTTTGAGGCGCTGCGCAGGCTTTGTCCGGCGAAGCTGGAGGGAAAGGACCGGGGAAATCTGATCTCGGTTCTTACCTCGGATATTGAGCTTCTGGAGGTTTTTTATGCACATACCATTTCCCCGATTGCGATCGCGGTACTGACCAGCCTGGTCATGATCCTTTTTATCGGCAGCTTTCATCCGCTCTGTGGAGCGCTGGCTCTGACCGGATATCTCACAGTCGGGGGGGCGCTTCCTCTGATAAATGGCAGGAGGGGCCGGGAGGCGGGGATGGTTTACCGCAACCGCTTTGGCGAGATGACCAGCTTTGTGCTTGACAGTCTGAGGGGATTGCGCGAGACGCTGCAGTACGGAGGCGGCGAACGACGGCTTCACGAGCTGAATCGCCGGTCCGATGAGCTGGCCGGATGTCAGGAACGCTTAAAAAAACTGGAAGGAGATTCCAGCGCGGTTACGGGGATGTGTATTTCGCTGTTTTCCTTTGGGGTGCTGTTTTTGAATCTGTTTCTTCATGGACGGGGACAGATGGATGTTTCCGGCGTGGTACTTGGGAGCATTGCCATGATGAGCTCGTTCGGGCCGGTTACCGCGCTCTCGAATCTTTCCAACAATCTGTCGCAGACGCTGGCCTGCGGAGAGCGCGTCTTGTCTGTGCTGGAGGAGACGCCGCAGGTGGAGGAGGTTGCCGGGGAGTCAGAGATTTCTTTTGACGGAGCCGGATTGCACGGGGTGACGTTTTCCTATCCGGGCTCCGAGGCTGTCCTGGATGAGGTGACGATAGGTTTCCCGGCGGGAAGGATCGTGGGGATCCATGGCCGCAGCGGTTCCGGAAAATCTACGATCCTAAAGCTGCTGATGCGCTTCTGGGACGTCGGGCAGGGATGCGTGAAAATTTCCGGTCGGGATGTGCGTGAGGTGAATACCGGAAATCTGAGAGACATGGAGGCTTATGTCACTCAGGAGACGGTTCTGTTTCATGACTCGATTGCCGCCAATATCGCGATCGGAAAGATCGGCGCGAGCCGGGAGGAGGTGATCGCCGCGGCCAGGAAAGCGTCGATCCATGAGGCGATTGAAGCGCTGCCGCGGGGGTATGATACGCCGGTAGCGGAGCTGGGCGACAGCCTCTCAGGCGGCGAGCGTCAGCGGATCGGCCTTGCGCGCGCATTCCTGCACGATGCGCCGTTTCTGCTGCTGGACGAGCCGACGTCCAATCTGGACAGCCTGAATGAGGGCGTGATCCTGAAGGCGTTAAAGGAGGAGAAGGAAGATCGGACCGTGGTGCTTGTCTCGCACAGGGACTCGACGATGAAGATCGCGGACTGCGTGCTGGAAATGCAGGCTGGAAGGAGAAGATCATGAAGATCAGGAGAATGACAGGGAGAAAACGGGCGGTGCTTGTGTTGCTTTCTGTCTGTCTGATGGCAGGCGGCTCAACGCAGGCGTTCGCTTCGGACACGATTGATGCCGTGAAGGTGACATTTACCGTGGCCGGGCTGGATGCGGACGGGATTCCTCTGATTGAGGGAGAGACAAAGAGCAGGGAGTATACGATCAACGAAATCAGTATTCTGGAGGATTATGAAGTCACCCGCGATTATGATTTTGATGATGAGGACGGGGTCAGTGATGGAAGCGACCCAAACCGGATCGGAAATCTTGGAAACCGTGTTTATGTTGACGCGGGGCCGGGCAGTGCGAGCGGTAACCAGGGAAGCGGCCTGGCGTCGGACGACGAGGACGGGGAGCTTGTGGACGATTCGGATGAGACATTTGACAGTGTGTATGGGCTGACCACGACGAACCGGGATGAGATTGAGGCGCTGATTGCAGAGGAATACAAGAACAGCGGACTGCTTTCCTACAATCTGACCTGCCGTAGCATGGGGCTTCTGTCCGGCCTGACTTATGTCATAACGTTTGATGCGGAGGAGGGATATATTTTCAGTATTGACACGGAAAAACTCCGTCTGGACGGGCTTGGCGCAACGTATCTCAAGCACGAGCGGGAGGACAGTCGGAAAAAGCTGATTCTCTATGTGAGGTTTGACGAACTGGACAGTCTTGCGTGGGAAATTGAGAACCCTGGCTGGTCATCGGAGGAGGTGGGAATCGCCGAGTGGGGAGACTCTGTGAGCGGTTCTCCGGCCTGGTATGAGCTGCGGCTGGAGCGGGGGACGAGCCGTGCGGCCGAAGGAAAGATTACCGGGGCGACTGCGTACGATTTCCGGCCTTACATGCTGACGGAGGGAGAATATGTCTATTCCATTCGACCGGTTTCGGACAGCGGAGAGAAGGGAGACTGGCGGACGTCGACCGGTTGCCGGGTCAGTGCGGAATAGGCCGCAGAGAATCGGGCGCGGTTCGGACTGGAGATCGAAGAGGTGTTTGACGGGGACGGGCCGCCGGTTGAGACCATTTATCATAACGTGGGCTGGATGCAGAGTGAGGACGGCAGGTGGTGGTATCACGAACAGGATGGCGGCTATGTGCAGCAGAACTGGCAGGAATCGGAGGGAGAGTGGTATTTCTTTGATGAATACGGGTTCCTGGAGACTGACGCCTATATCAGATGGGGAAAGAATATCTATTATGTGGATAAGGACGGACGTATGATAACGGAAGGATGCGCGCCGGACGGCAGACAGGTGCAGGAGGACGGCAGCCTGAAATGGCCGGATCCGGCGTGAGCCGAAATGCTGTCTGTGGCGGTCAGTGGCCGTTGCAGCCATGGGGTGAAGACAAAGAGAGAGGTGTTTTGATATGGAAGAATCCGGTGAGAATTATCTGAAGGCGATCTATATCCTCGGACAGAGGAACGGGACGGTTCGGAACAAGGATCTCGTCGAATATATGGGATATTCAAAAGCAAGCGTCAGCGTTGCCGTACACCGGCTGGAGAAGAAGGGCTATGTTGCAATTGACAGGAAGAAGCTGGTTCTTACAGAGGAGGGGAAACGGCGGTCGCAGCGTGTGCTGGAACAATATGAGTTCTGGCGTGACGTCCTGATCCACTGGGGAATCGGGGAGATTGATGCGGAGCGGGAAGCCTGTTCCATTGAACACGCCCTGAGTAATGAGACCTTCGAACGTGTGCGGGATCATCTTGGGTGGAAGTCGGATGGTGCTTCGCGGGCGGATTCATAAAACCGAAAGGAAATCGTCAGATTCGAACGGGAAAATTTCGTTGACGAAGCGAGAGGCGAACGTTATAATTGACCATATAATAACAACGGATTGAGAGGGCATTGATTGCCTTTTTCGTTTCAGTAACGAAGGAGAGGATTCCATTATGATGAAGAGAAAACTGATCGCGGCTTCGGCCATTCTTCTGGCGCTTTCTACCCTGACGCCGATGGCGGCTTTCGCGGAGGAAGGATGGAACAAGGTTGGTTCTTCCTGGTATTATTATCTGGAAGACGGTACGGTAGCGAAGAACCAGTGGATCGAGGGAGAGGGCACGGCGTACTGGGTGAGCAGCGACGGTACGATGGCGAAGAGCTGCTGGATTTATGCAGACGAGGTCTGGTATTATGTGGATGGCGACGGCGCCATTGTGAAGGGGCAGCTGCTGACGCTGAACAACGACACTTATTATCTGAAGGAAGACGGCGCCATGGCGGCGGATGAGTGGACGCAGACGGAGGACGGCCGGTGGCGTTATATGGATTCGGACGGGAAGGCAGTGAAGAACGGCTGGAAGCTGATTGACGGCGATTATTATTACTTCACGAAGAGTGGCGTGATGGCTGTTGACGCGCTGGTTCCGGGCGGATATCGCGTCGGTGCGGACGGCAAGTGGGTTCAGAACTGATTGCGGTTGGCGGACAGAAAGGATGTGGCAGGGATGAGGCGGAACCGGTGGAAGATGGCGGCTCTGGCAGTCGCGTGGACGGTTTGTTTCGCGAGCCCCTGCTTTGCCGGGACGGAGACGGGCTGGGTTTACAACGATGAGACAGAGGCCTGGAATTATTACAGCCCGGATGGCGAACTGGCGGCGAATCAGTGGTTGAAGGAGGGCGACTCCCTGTTCTGGATCAATGAGGACGGGAGTATGGCTGTCTGCGAGTGGCATCAGGAAGGCAGAGCCTGGTACTGGCTGGATGCCAGCGGTACGGCAGCGGTCGGCTGGCAGGAGATTGACGGCAAATGGTATTATTTTAATAAGGACAATACGATGGCGGTCAGCCAGTATATTGACGGGTTCTATGTCGGCAGGGATGGAGCCTGGATCATTGGCCGCCAGTGAGAGGGCTGTTATTCGGCCGTTTGATGCGGATTATCAAGAGGTGGGATGTCTGTTGGCGTCACACCTCTTTTGTCTGTCAAAGCATGAATTCTGGTTATGTGCGCAATTCCAATCCTGTATGGATTTTCTGAAATATTTTCGGTTGTTTCAGTTGAAAAAAGAAATTAAATGCGTTAGTATAAAAGGCAGCATACCCTTTTGTCGCGCAAAACAGGAGGGAAGAGACGAGGAGAAACGTTATGGATTGCAGGATTGTGACGATTCCGGGTGACGGGATTGGACCGGAGATTGTAAGGGAAGCATGCAAGGTGCTTGACCGTGTGGGAGAGGTATTTGGCCACACATTTACTTACACGGAGATTTTGATGGGCGGATGCTCGATCGATGCGTATGGAGTGCCGCTGACTGACGAGGCCCTCGCGACGGCAAAGGCGGCAGATGCGGTTCTGCTGGGAGCGGTCGGAGGCAATGTGGGAAATTCCAGATGGTATGATGTGGCGCCGAATTTGAGACCTGAGGCGGGGCTGCTGGCGATTCGCAAGGGTCTTAATTTATTTGCGAATCTGCGTCCGGCGTATCTGTACCGGGAGCTTGCCGGAGCGTGTCCGTTAAAGAGCGAGATCATCGGCGACGGATTTGATATGGTGATTGTGCGTGAACTGACCGGCGGCCTGTATTTTGGAGAGCGCCATACCGAAGTCGTAGATGGTGTGACACAGGCGACGGACACACTGGTTTACAATGAGAATGAGATTCGCCGCATCGCGGTGAAGGCATTTGCCATCGCCGAAAAGCGGTCAAAGCGGGTGACCAGCGTGGACAAGGCGAATGTGCTGGATTCCTCCCGCCTGTGGAGAAAGGTGGTTGAGGAGGTCGCGCAGGATTATCCGGAGGTAGAGTACTCGCATATGCTGGTAGATAATTGCGCCATGCAGCTGGTGATGAATCCGGGGCAGTTTGATGTGATACTGACGGAGAACATGTTTGGCGATATTCTCTCGGATGAGGCGAGCATGATCACCGGTTCGATCGGCATGCTGCCATCCGCGAGTCTGAATGAGACGAAGTTCGGCCTGTATGAGCCAAGCCACGGTTCTGCGCCGGATATCGCCGGGAAGGATCTGGCGAATCCGATCGCGACGATCCTGTCGGCGGCGATGCTGCTGCGGTATTCCTTTGATCTGGATGCGGAAGCGGATGCGGTTGAGGCGGCCGTGCGGCAGGTCCTGGCAGACGGATATCGCACGACGGACATCCTCTCGGATGGATGTACGCAGGTCGGTACGGTTCAGATGGGCAGCCTGATTGCAGAGAGAATTCAGTAGTTAAATTGAAAAAGAATTCTCCGGGCCGGAGGAATCAACCGGATCCGGAAGGATTGTATGATAACAGGAGGAGTTGAATACGATGAGAAGTGATAACGCAAAATCCGGTATGCAGCAGGCGCCGGCGCGCTCGCTGTTTCGCGCGCTTGGTCTGACGGATGAGGAGCTGGGGAAGCCGTTAATCGGCATTGTCAGTTCGTACAATGAGATCGTTCCGGGGCATATGCATCTGGACAGGATTGTGGATGCGGTGAAACAGGGGGTCGCGCTTGCTGGTGGTGTGCCGATTGTGTTCCCGGCGATTGCGGTCTGCGATGGGATTGCCATGGGCCATGTCGGCATGAAGTATTCCCTGGTGACCAGAGATCTGATTGCGGATTCCACCGAGTGCATGGCCATCGCGCATCAGTTTGACGCCCTGGTGATGGTGCCGAACTGTGATAAGAATGTTCCGGGTCTTCTGATGGCGGCGGCGAGACTGAACATCCCGACGGTGTTTGTCAGCGGCGGTCCGATGCTGGCCGGCCATGTGAAAGGACAGAAGAGAAGCCTTTCGAGCATGTTTGAGGCGGTCGGTTCTTATGCGGCCGGTCTGATGACCGAAGAAGATGTGAAGGAATTTGAGTGCAAGACCTGCCCGACCTGTGGTTCCTGTTCCGGTATGTATACGGCGAACAGCATGAATTGTCTGACCGAGGTTCTTGGTATGGGCCTGCAGGGGAACGGTACGATTCCGGCGGTTTATTCCGAGCGTATTGTGCTGGCAAAGCATGCTGGCATGGCGGTGATGGATATGCTGAAGAAGAATATCTGTCCGAGAGACATTATGACGGAAGCGGCCTTCCGCAATGCGCTGACGATGGATATGGCTCTGGGATGCAGCACGAACAGTATGCTGCATCTGCCGGCGATTGCACACGAGGCCGGTGTGGAGCTGAATGTGGATATCGCGAATGACATCAGCGCGAAGACGCCGAATCTGTGTCATCTGGCGCCGGCGGGCCCGACTTATATGGAAGATCTGAACGAGGCCGGAGGCATTTATGCGGTGATGAAGGAGATCAGTAAGCTTGGACTGCTGAATCTGGACTGCATGACGGTGACCGGCAAGACGGTGGGCGAGAATATTGCAAATGCGGTGAATAAGGATACGAGCGTGATCCGGACCGTTGAGGATCCCTATTCTAAGACCGGCGGAATTGCAGTTCTGCGCGGCAATCTGGCGCCTGATTCCTGTGTGGTGAAGCGCTCGGCGGTTGCGCCGGAGATGCTGGCCCATGAGGGACCTGCGCGGGTGTTCGACAGCGAGGAAGAGGCAATCGAAGCGATCAAGGGCGGCAGGATTGTGGCCGGTGATGTGGTTGTGATCCGTTACGAGGGTCCGAAGGGTGGTCCTGGTATGAGAGAGATGCTGAATCCGACTTCCGCGATTGTTGGTATGGGACTTGGTTCAACGGTTGCGTTGATCACGGATGGCCGTTTCTCCGGCGCGTCCCGTGGTGCTGCCATCGGACATGTCTGCCCGGAGGCGGCTGCCGGTGGCCCGATCGGACTGGTGCAGGAGGGCGATATCATTTCCATCGATATCAATGCCAATGCGATCAATATGAAGGTCTCCGATGAGGAGCTTGCGAGACGCCGTGAGAACTGGACACCGAAGCAGAAGGAAGTGACCGGTTATCTGAAGCGTTACGCGAGACTGGTGACCAGCGCGGACAAGGGCGCTGTCCTGGAAGGGAATTAATGAGACGCCCGGAGCGATCGGATCGGTATCGCTCCGGGTATCCAATATGGACGAGATACAGACAAAGGAGTTTGGTTATATGGCTGAGACCAGAGTATTAAACGGTTCGGAGATCGTGATCGAGTGCCTGAAGGAGCAGGGCGTGAAGACTGTGTTCGGGTATCCGGGCGGCGCGATCCTGAACATTTATGACGCGCTTTACAAACATCAGGATGAAATCACGCACATTCTGACATCCCACGAACAGGGAGCGTCCCACGCGGCGGACGGGTATGCCAGGGCGACCGGCAAAGTGGGCGTCTGCTTTGCCACATCCGGACCGGGAGCGACGAATCTGGTCACCGGAATCGCGACGGCGATGATGGACTCCATTCCGATCGTGGCGATCACCTGTAATGTGGGAGTCAGCCTGCTTGGGCGGGACAGCTTTCAGGAAGTAGATATTGCCGGCATTACGATGCCGGTTACCAAATACAATTTTATCGTGAAGGATGTGTCGAAGCTGGCGTCAGTGATCCGGCGTGCGTTTACGATTGCCCAGACTGGCCGCCCGGGGCCGGTGCTGATTGATATCACGAAGGATGTGACGGCTGCCGAATACACCTATACGCCGGAGAAACCGGAACCAATCGTGCGCCAGACGGATACCATTCGCGAGGAGGATCTGGAAACGGCGATTGAGATGATTCACCAGTCACGCAAACCGTTCCTTTTTGTCGGCGGAGGTGCGGTGGCATCGAACGCTTCCGATGAGCTGCGAACCCTGGCGCATCGGATTCAGGCGCCGGTGGCGGATTCCCTGATGGGAAAGGGTGCGTTTGACGCGACGGATGAGCTTTATACCGGTATGCTTGGCATGCATGGAACGAAAACGGCGAATTTCGGCGTGACGGAGTGCGATCTGCTGATTGTGGCAGGAGCCCGTTTCAGTGACCGCGTGACCGGCAATATCGCGAAATTTGCTCCGGCGGCGAAGATTCTGCAGATCGATGTGGACGTGGCGGAGATCAACAAAAATGTCCGCACGCATGCGAGCATTGTCGGAGATTTAAAGACGGTTCTGCGCAGACTGAATGCGCGTCTGGATCCGATCAATCATGACGAGTGGATTGCACATGTCGAGCGGATGAAAGATATGTATCCGCTGCGCTACGATAAGAGTGTGCTGACCGGGCCTTATGTGATTGAGACCATCAACGAGCTGACACAGGGCAATGCGATTATCTGTACGGAGGTCGGACAGCATCAGATGTGGACCGCTCAGTATTATCGTTTCCGCAGGCCGAGGACGCTGCTGACGTCCGGCGGACTGGGAACCATGGGGTATGGCCTGGGAGCCGCGATGGGCGCGAAGATGGCCTGTGGCGACGAGGGACATCCGGAGACGCTTGTTTTCAATATCGCCGGAGACGGATGCTTCCGTATGAATATGAATGAGATCGCGACAGCGGTCCGATACAATATTCCGGTGATTGAAGTGATTATCAATAATCATGTGCTTGGCATGGTTCGTCAGTGGCAGACGTTATATTATGGCAAGCGCTATGCGGCGACAGAACTCTATGATCCGACGGACTACTGCAAGGTTGCAGAAGGGATGGGCGCGAAGGCATATCGGGTGACCGGGAAGGAAGATCTGAAGCGGGTGCTGAAGGAAGCAATGGAGCTGCAGGCGCCAGTTGTGATCGACTGTCTGATCAACTGCGATGACAAGGTATTCCCCATGGTATCGCCGGGAGCACCGATTCAGGATGCCTTTGACGACCTGGATCTGAAGATCAAGTAGGAACCGGTAACGATGCAGGAGGATGGGAGCCGAAGCGAAGAGTTCCCGCCGCGCTGTCCGCCCGCCGTCTGGCGGGATCCCCCAATGCGGTACGGCGCATGTAAATATACAATACAGGAGGCGTAAAGAGATGGGAAGAGTATACAACTTTTCGGCTGGTCCGGCGGTACTGCCGGAGGAGGTTCTGAGAGAAGCCGCAGCAGAGATGCTGGACTATGATGGCACCGGCATGTCCGTAATGGAGATGAGTCACCGGTCGAAGGCTTTTGAGAAGATCATCGGTGATGCGGAGCAGGACATTCGCGATCTGATGCAGATTCCGGATAATTATAAGGTGTTGTTTCTGCAGGGCGGTGCGCATCTGCAGTTTTCCGCGATTCCGCAGAACCTGATGAAAAATGGAGTTGCCGATTATATCATTACCGGGCAGTGGGCGAAGAAGGCGTTCAAGGAAGCGCAGAAGTATGGCCGGGCGGTTGCGGTTGCATCCAGCGAGGATAAGACCTTCAGCTATATTCCGGACTGTTCGGATCTGCCGATCGATGAGGACGCAGATTATGTATACATCTGCGAGAACAATACGATCTATGGCACAAAGTATAAGAAGCTGCCCAACACGAAGGGCAAGACGCTGGTGGCGGATGTGTCTTCCTGTTTCCTGTCTGAGCCGATTGATGTGACGAAATATGGCCTGATCTACGGAGGCGTTCAGAAAAATGTCGGCCCGGCGGGTGTGGTGATCGTGATTATCCGTGAAGATCTGATCACGGAGGATGTGCTTCCCGGCACGCCGACCATGTGCCAGTACAAGATTCACGCCGATGCGAAGTCCCTGTACAATACGCCGCCGTGCTACGGCATCTATATCTGCGGCAAGGTCTTCAAATGGCTGAAGAAGCAGGGCGGCCTGGAAGCGATGAAGGAGATCAATGAGAAGAAGGCAAAAATCCTTTATGATTTCCTCGATGAAAGCAAACTGTTCCACGGACCGGTTGTGAAGGAAGATCGTTCTCTGATGAATGTGACGTTTGTGACGGGTGATGCGGATCTGGATGCGCAGTTTATCAAAGAAGCGACGGCTGCGGGTTTTGTGAACCTGAAGGGCCATCGGAGCGTGGGCGGTATGAGAGCCAGCATTTATAATGCGATGCCGATCGAGGGCGTGCAGAAGCTGGTTGAGTTTATGAAAGCATTCGAGGAGGCGCACCAGGCATGAAAAATATTTACTGTTATAATGTGATTTCTCATTACGGGACAGACATGTTCACCGATGAGTATGCGATGGTGGACGATGTCAGCCAGGCGGACGGAATTCTGGTTCGCAGCGCGTCGCTGCACGAGGTAGAATTTCCGGCGTCTCTGAAGGCGATTGCCCGCGCGGGAGCCGGTGTGAACAATATACCGCTGGAGAAGTGCGCGGATGAAGGGATTGTTGTGTTTAACACGCCGGGCGCGAACGCGAATGGCGTGAAGGAGCTGGTGTTTGCCGGACTGCTTCTGTCGGCGCGTGATATCGTCGGCGGAATCGAGTGGGTGAAGGAAAATCAGGCAGACGAGGGAATTGCGAAGTCGGCGGAGAAGGCGAAAAAAGCGTTTGCCGGTCATGAGATCCAGGGCAAAAAGCTGGGCGTCATCGGTCTGGGTGCAATCGGTGTGCTGGTGGCGAACATGGCGGCGAACCTGGGCATGACCGTCTATGGCTACGATCCTTTCATTTCGATCCGCAATGCGTGGATGCTGAGCGGCGACGTCAGGCACACGGCGAATGTGGAGACCATTTACGAGGAATGTGATTACATTACCATTCATGTGCCGGCGATGGATTCGACAAAGGGAATGCTGAATAAGGACGCGTTTGCAAAGATGAAGGACGGAACGGTCATTCTGAACTTTGCGCGTGACGTGCTGGTGAACGACGATGATATGATCGAGGCGCTGGCATCCGGGCGGGTACGCCGGTATGTGACGGATTTCCCGAACTCGAAGTCCGCCAGAATGAAAGGCGCAATTGTGATTCCGCATCTGGGCGCTTCGACGGAGGAATCGGAAGACAACTGCGCGAAGATGGCGGTTGTCGAGCTGAAGGATTATCTGGAGAACGGAAACATCCGCAATTCGGTTAATTATCCGGCCTGCGACATGGGACCGAAGAAGGCTCCCTGCCGGATGGCAGTGATGCACCTGAACATTCCCAACATGATCGGTCAGGTAACCGGCGCACTGGCTGCGAGCGGAATTAATATTTCCGATATGACAAATAAGAGCCGGGATAAGTATGCGTACACCCTGTTGGATATGGACCGGGTGCCGGAAGATGCGATTGTGCAGAAGCTGTCCGGCATCGAAGGCGTGTTGAGAGTGAGGATTATTTAAATATGGCAGAAGTAAGACCATTTCGGTGTATTCGGCCCAATCAGGAAGCGGCGTCAGCAGTGGCGGCGCTTCCTTATGATGTATACGACCGTAACGAAGCGAGGGCGGAGGTGGAGAAGAATCCGCTTTCGTTTCTGGGAATTGACCGGGCGGAGACACAGTTTGAACCGGGAACGGATCCCTATGCCCCGAAGGTATATGAAAAGGCAAGGGAAATGCTGGATGACTGGCAGAAGCAGGGAATTCTGGCAGAGGATACGGATGAGAGTTATTATATCTATGAACTGACCATGGATGGACGATCCCAGACAGGAATCGTGGCATGTACGGCGGTGGACGATTACCTGAGCGGCGTGGTGGCGCGGCATGAGAATACTGTCGAGGCAAAAGAACAGGACCGGATTCATCATGTGGATGTGACGGATGCGCAGACCGGACCGATTTTTCTTGCTTATCGCTCGGTGGAGAAGCTGAACCGGCTGGTGGACGCGGTAAAGGAGACGGCGCCTCTTTATGACTTTGTCGCGGAGGACGGAATCGGCCATCGTGTCTGGAAAGCGGGCAGTGAGGACGTAGTTACACAGATTTATCAGGCGTTTCAGGCGATTGGGCGCGTGTATATTGCGGATGGTCATCATCGCGCGGCATCCGCGGTGAAGGTGGCGTTGAAACGGCGCGGGGAGCATCCGGGTTATACCGGAGAGGAACCGTTCAATTATTTCCTTTCGGTTCTGTTCCCGGACGATCAGCTGATGATTCTGCCGTATAACCGTGTGGTGAGCGATCTGAACGGGTATTCAGTGGAAGAATTTTTACAGCTTGTGAAGGAACGCTTTGCGGTTGTCTGCTGTGGACATGAGGTCTGTGTGCCACAAGAGCGACGCCACATCGGAATGTACCTGAAGGGAACCTGGTATGAACTGAGGGTGAAACCGCAGGCTGAGTCAGCAGACCCGGTTCAGGGACTGGACGTTTCGATGCTGCAGGATCTTTTGCTGGAACCGGTGCTGGGCATCCGCAACCCGCGCGCGGACGCGCGGATCCGGTTCGTGGGAGGAATTCGTGGCGCGGCAGAACTGAAGCGGCTTGCGGATGCCGGGACGACGGCAGAGCCGCAGCGTGTGGCGGTGGCCTTCCTCATGTATCCGACTTCGATCGGAGAGTTGTTTGCCGTGGCGGATGCGGGGCGCCTGATGCCGCCGAAGTCAACCTGGTTTGAACCGAAGCTGCGGAGCGGGCTGTTTATTCACCGGCTGACGGATTCAGCAGATTCTTAAGGTTTAAAAGTCCCCAGCCCTGCCGGTTGCGCGGCAGGGCCAGATCGGTGGAAGTCTCACGCAGACGCAGCTTGACATCACGGTTGGTCAGGGACGGTTCTTTTTCAAGAAGCAGGGCGATCGCTCCTGCAACGAGCGGGGTTGCCATGCTGGTGCCGCTGCGGGTGGCGTAGGCGTGGGAACGTGGAGCGCAGCTGGCGATGGATGTGCCGGGGGCGACCAGATCCGGCTTGCAGACACAGGCCGCGGTTGGTCCCCGGCCGGAGTAGTTGACCATCCGGGTCCCCATAACGCGCACTTCCTGATCGTCATCGAAACATCCGACGGTGATAACTTTGCGGCTGATGCCGGGCGTGGTGATGGTGCCATCTTTGGGACCCATATTCCCGGCGGCGACGACGACGATGAGTCCGTCGTCCCATGCGGCGTCGACGCCGCACACCAGAGCAGAGTTTTCGCTCATGTTTCTGCAGGGGAAGGAGCCGACGGAAATATTTACAATCCGGATGTTGTGTTCTTCCTGGTGTTTGCGCACCCAACGCAGCCCGGCAAGAACATCGGAGGTATAGCCGTTGCCCCGCCGGTCGAGAACCTTGACCGGAATCAGACTGCAGCCGGGGGCGATTCCGGCGTAACGACCGCCGGAGGAGACGCCGTTTCCCGCGATGATGCCGCAGACATGCGTTCCGTGGCCATTGTCGTCGTAGGGGGCCGGGCGGTGCCGGATCATATCGCAGAACACGGCGATCTGGTTATTTATGTCTTCATGGGGGAAACAGCCGGTGTCGAGGACGGCGACTCCAATGCCGCGCCCGGTGAGCATGCTGCCTTCCTCTCCATGGATAAGGGGTTTGGTGTGATCCACAAAGGTATCCTGAGATGGTTGCGTTTTAACTTATGATATTCGTGCAGAGGCGTGAGTGTTCGGGCGGACATACCGGGAATGATGAAAAGTAATCTTAATAATTTCTTCATAATCTATTTAAACAATATACAATCTTTTCCAAAAACGATATGTTATACTTTACACATAATAAATGCAGGAAATAATCCTTAATCCTTTTTTGAAATCCGAATTCCTAATGAAAAGATACCCTGTGCTTCCCATCACGGCACAGGGCTTTTCATTTCCAGGGAAAAACTGGTTGACAAGTGGGGAGGAGTATACTATGATTAGGGAAACAGATAAGAACATGCGTTCGAATGGAGGAAGATTGATGAATAAGGATGAGAGGCAGAAGGCGCTTGACGCAGCCATTACACAGATTGAGAAGTCCTACGGGAAGGGATCGATTATGAGGCTGGGGGCATCCGGCGCGAATATGAATATAGAGACGATACCGACCGGTTCGATCAGTCTGGATCTGGCTCTGGGTCTGGGCGGAGTCCCGAGAGGGAGAGTCGTGGAGATTTACGGACCGGAGTCCAGTGGTAAGACGACGGTAGCGCTGCATATGGTCGCGGAGGTTCAGAAGCGCGGCGGGATCGCCGGTTTTATTGATGCGGAGCATGCGCTGGATCCGGTGTATGCGAAGAATATCGGCGTGGATATTGACAATCTTTATATTTCCCAGCCGGACAATGGCGAGCAGGCGCTTGAGATTACCGAGACGATGGTTCGTTCCGGAGCGATTGACATTGTGATTGTCGATTCCGTAGCGGCTCTGGTGCCGAAGGCGGAGATTGAGGGAGATATGGGCGACGCCCATGTGGGCCTTCAGGCGAGACTGATGTCCCAGGCGCTGCGGAAGCTGACCGGCGTGATCAGCAAGTCCAACTGTACGGTGATTTTCATCAATCAGCTGCGTGAGAAGGTTGGCGTGATGTACGGCAATCCGGAGACGACGACCGGAGGGCGTGCGCTGAAGTTCTACGCTTCGGTGCGTCTGGATGTGCGCAGGATTGAGTCGATCAAGCAGGCCGGAGAGGTGATCGGCAACCATGTTCGCGTGAAGGTAGTGAAGAATAAGATCGCGCCGCCGTTCAAGGAGGCGGAGTTTGATATTATGTTTGGCCAGGGGATCTCCCGTGAGGGCGACATTCTGGATCTGGCTGCGAAGGACAATGTGGTTGAGAAGAGTGGCGCCTGGTATGCGTACAATGGTGTGAAGATCGGCCAGGGACGTGAGAACGCGAAGAAGTATCTGCTGGAGCATCCGGCGGCTTTCGCTGAGATAGAGAAGAAGGTGCGGGAGATCCATGGCCTGCAGGGGGATGTGGTCGCGCCGGAAGAGACCATTGCGGCAGATACGCCCATCTCAGAGGACGGAGCGATGGATGAGACCGTCTAAGGCAGCGGGTACGAGTGTACGTGCGTGCGCACTGTTTTTGCTGGAGTACAGAGACCGCACGGAAGCAGAGCTTCGAAGGAAGCTGTGCGAGCGTGAATATGGGGAAGAGGAGATTGAAGAAGCGATCTCCTGGCTGAAAAGCTGCCGCTATCTTGATGATGAGAGGTATTCCCATCGTTACATTGAGAGCCATATCCGCAGCCGGAGTGTGCGCCAGATCTGCGCCGAGCTTGCGCGTCGTGGCGTGTCGCGCACGGTTATCAGCTGCTGCATGGAGGAAGTGGAGGTGGATGAAGGAGCTCAGATTCGTGCCTTTCTGGAGAAAAAGGGCTTTCTGCCCGGTATGCCCGTGTCGCGGGAGGATCGCCAGAGAATCGTTGCGGCGCTGATGCGCCGCGGGTATCCGCCGGAAGCGATTTGCCGCACGATGGATGGAGAAGATCTGGACATGTGAGACAGGATAAGCATCCGGATGATTGTTGACATTCTGCCGGGAATCTTTGAGGAACCTTCGGTAATGCTTGACATACTGCATAAAACAGTTTAAAATTGTAGTGTTGTATTGGTGTACAATGAAAACTAAATAAGGAGGTGCTCCTGTGTCAACAATCATTGCAGTTGTAATCACACTGTGTGTTGTGGCGCCCATTACCTGGGTTCTTGCTGTGAAAAACCGGATTCGTACTTATGAGTCCAAGGTCGGCACGGCAGAAGAAAAAGCCAGGGAAATCATAGATGAAGCGTTAAAGACGGCAGAGACAAAGAAGCGAGAAGCTCTCCTGGAGGCGAAGGAAGAGTCGTTGAAGACGAAGAATGAGCTGGATAAGGAAACCAAGGACAGAAGAGCGGAGCTTCAGCGCTATGAACGGCGTGTACTGAACAAGGAAGAGAATCTGGACAAGAAAGCGGAGTCACTGGAGAAGCGGGAGATGACAATCGCATCCCATGAGGAAGCAGTAGCCAGACGACGAGCGGAGACGGAAGCGTTGTACGAGAAGGAAGTGCAGGAACTGGAACGAATTTCCGGATTGACAACGGAGCAGGCGCGAGAGATTTTGCTGCAGTCGGTAGAAGCGGATGTGAAGCACGACACGGCAAAGATGGTGAAGGAACTGGAGAACAGAGCCAAAGAAGAAGCAGACAAGAAAGCCAAGGATTATGTGGTGACCGCTATTCAGAGATGTGCGGCGGATCATGTTGCTGAGTCGACCGTGTCTGTGGTACAGCTTCCCAATGATGAGATGAAGGGCCGCATCATCGGACGGGAAGGACGGAATATCCGTACTCTGGAGACGATGACTGGTGTAGAGCTTATCATTGACGACACTCCGGAAGCAGTCGTATTGTCCGGGTTTGATCCGATCCGTCGTGAGGTGGCGAGGATTGCCCTGGAACGTCTGATTGTGGATGGCCGTATCCACCCGGCCAGGATAGAAGAAATGGTGGAGAAGGCGCAGCGCGAAGTGGAAGCAAATATGCGTGAGGATGGCGAGGCAGCCACCCTGGAAGTTGGTATTCACGGGATTCATCCGGAACTGGTAAAGCTTCTTGGTAAGATGAAGTTCCGAACAAGTTATGGACAGAATGCACTGAAGCATTCGATTGAGGTTGCTCAGTTAGCCGGTCTTCTGGCGGCTGAGGTAGGAGTCGATGTCCGTATGGCAAAACGTGCCGGACTATTACATGATATTGGTAAGTCCATTGACCATGAGATGGAGGGATCTCACGTGCAGCTCGGCGCAGAGCTTTGCAGGAAGTATAAGGAATCCGCGATTATTGTGAATGCGGTGGAGTCCCATCATGGCGATGTTGAGCCGCAGAGCCTGGTTGCGTGTCTGGTTCAGGCTGCAGATACGATATCAGCAGCGAGACCGGGTGCAAGACGTGAGACTCTGGAAACATACACGAACCGGTTGAAACAGCTGGAAGAGATTACCGGTTCATTCAAGGGTGTTGACAAGTCGTATGCCATTCAGGCTGGCCGTGAGGTGCGTATTATGGTGATACCGGAACAGGTCAGCGATGACGATATGGTACTGATGGCACGCGAGATTTCAAAGCGAATCGAAAATGAGCTGGAGTATCCGGGACAGATCAAGGTAAATGTCATTCGAGAGTCCCGTGCGACAGATTACGCAAAATAACAGCTTCGAAAACGACAGGATCTGCCATTGGCAGGTTCTTCCATATGCTATGACAGACAAAAGAAAAGTTCCGTGGGGAAGAGATTCCTCGCGGGACTTTTTGATTGTTGTTCGAATGGATTCTTACAATTTGTGTGTGTAAGTTTAAGAATTTTGGAACTGCCTTGACAGAAACAGACAGATGTAATAGAGTGAAGATATCAATACAGGACGTGAGAATGGCAGGGTGAGCGAGACAGTTTTTTGGTCGTTGTCTCGAAAGAAATGGAGGGAACTTATGAGAAGCGGACGAGGAATCGGGCGGATTCTGATGATACTATGTGCGATGACAGTGTTTTTTGTCACACCGACAATGGCGGAGACGAAGAAGAAGATATCCTCGGTGAATATATCGGTAGAAGCGGATATCAAACCGGGTGCCAGGTTTGGCACGGAGACGGTTGAGGTAGAGACGAGAAGTGAGAAATATTATTTTGATTACTATGACCTGGATATGGAAGGATTTGAGTGGGAAGCAGATATGGTTCCCCAGATCGTGATCTATCTGCGGGCGGAGTCGGGGTATTATTTTTCTCTGACGAATGCCAGTTCCGTGAAGCTGAATGGCGCGACTTATGTGAAGGCGAGTAAGCAGGATTCTTCACAGACGCTGAAGCTGACGGTGAAGCTGACGTCCTTAAAGGAGAGTGTGGCGGATCTTGAGGAGGTGACGCTGACGGACAATGGATACGCGATGTGGGATGAGGTTCAGGGTGCTGCGACCTATGAACTCAGACTATATCGAAATGATCAGGCGATCGGCGTCACTCCGCAGAGCACGGATGAGTTGAGCTACAATTATCAGAGTATGATGAATAAGGCCGGTACCTATTATGTGAAGGTGCGGCCAGTGAACGGTGTGAATACATCGAACAAGGGAGACTGGGTTTCATCGGATTCCATCACGCTCAGCAGGGAACAGGCGTCTGTTCTGCGGAAGGGAGAGGGAGGCGCAATGCCGATGACCAGAGAGTGGGTCAGTGATGAGAACGGCTGGCGGTATCAGCACAGAGACAGTTCCTATACGCAAAACGGCTGGGAAGAGATTAAGGGTGAATGGTATTTCTTCGATGAGAACGGTTATATGCAGACCGGCTGGATCGAATGGAACGATGAGCGGTATTACTGTGACAATTCCGGAAAGATGCTTCGCAATACGATTACGCCGGATGGTACGATCCTGAACAGCCAGGGGACGCCGAAGACCGGAAACTGACGATATCAATATGGTTATTCAGGACCCTGCCGGGATGGCGGGGTCTTTCATTTGCCAGGCACGGTTATGCTCTTTGGTTTGCGAATCGCGGATCGTCTCCGAACGGTGTGCCGACAGGAAGCGGGTCAGCTGATAACAGTCGATCCAGATTTCATTGCTTCCGTCTTTCTGCGATTCATCGAAAATGAGCTGGAGACCAAAATGGAGATGCGGTTCATCAATGTTGTTGGTGTTTTCGGTCCGGCTGTAGCCGGTACGGCCGAGGTAGCCGATCACATCTCCTGCCTGAACGGTGCATCCTTCCGACAGCGATTTGTGATAGGGGTAATTTTTTCGCAGATGGGCGTAATAATAGTATCTTTTTCGGTCGAAGCTGCGGATGCCGATGCGCCAGCCGCCGTATTGATTCCAGCCGAGAGCTTCCACATAGCCGGATTCCACGCAGATGATGGGAGTCCCAACCTGTCCCATCAGGTCGTGCCCCAGATGTTCCCGCTGGTATCCGTAACTGCGGGAGGCACCAAAGTCGTCGTAGTCATTGTAAGGGAAATAGCGGGCAATCGGGGAGAATGCTTTCAGGCCATATTTGCTGACCCAGACGATGGCTTCAGAGTCATCCGTCTCCTGAATCTCGTACGGCCCGACCATTCCGCCGAGGACGGCATCGTAGGCTTCCCGATAATAGGAATAATATTTCATATCTGCCGTCAGCTCGCTCATGGTTGTGCCCTGCTGCAGATTTTGAACGAGAGCGTCCAGGTTTGCTTTCTGATAGCGGGAGAAATCACCGCCGTATCGTGCGCCCAGATAAGCAAGAAGGTCAATCCAGTTCAGATGGATGGTCTGGCCGTAGCTGTCCACATCATAACGAAGCGCATCGTTCATCGCTTCTGCGGTGACGTTAAAGTCTACCCATTTGATATAGCTGTTTTCGGTATCCGAAACGGTGACCGGAAGGATGCGGTGATATACCTGCAGGCAGACTCCGGTAATGACAAAAGCCGCGGCCAGAGTAAGCCAGAGCACGTGGAATTGATGATATAGCCATCTCATTGAGCAAACCTCGCGAAGGGATAAAGGACTCTGCTGCTAAGAATACGCGAATTGTCTTTGGTTTAGAACTTTTCATTTCAGAAATAGTGTGCTACTATGAAGAAAAAGAAATCGACCGGATGGCCGGTCGTACTATATTTGCAGAGGTGGGGAGGATTGTAATGAGAGATCTGGCATATTTGAAACTGTTGGCCCGGGAGTATCCGACGGTTCGCGCAGCGAGCAGCGAGATGATTAACCTGAACGCAATTTGCGGCCTGCCGAAGGGAACCGAATATTTTTTCAGCGACCTGCATGGCGAGTATGAGGCATTTATTCATTTGCTTCGCAGCGCATCCGGTGTGATTCGTGTAAAGATCCGGGATACCTTTGGTTATGTGATTCCGGAAGAGGAGCAGGTTGAGCTGGCGAACCTGATTTATTACCCGGACCGCAATCTGACAAAGATGAGACGTGAGGGGAAGATCACGGATGACTGGAGACGGATTACGATTTACCGCCTGGTCGAGATCGGAAAGGCGGTTGGTTCGAAATACACCCGCTCGAAGGTTCGCAAGAAGATGCCGAAGGATTTTGATTATGTAATGGATGAACTGCTCCATGTGGATTATAATGAGGAGAATAAACGGGTTTACTTCGAGGAGATTATCCGTTCCATCATTGAGACGCCGGTGGCGGACAATTTTATCATTGCGCTCTGTGAACTGATCCAGAATCTGGTTATTGACAGTTTGCATATCATCGGCGATATTTTTGACCGTGGCCCACGGGCAGATATTATTATGGAGGAACTCAGAAATTTCCACGATGTGGATATTCAGTGGGGGAATCACGATATTTCCTGGATGGGAGCGGCGACGGGGAATCCGGCCTGTGTATGCAATGTCCTGCGGATTGCGATCAGCTACAATAGCTTTGATGTCCTGGAGGATGGGTACGGGATCAATCTCCGTCCGCTTTCCATGTATGCCTCCCGGGTGTATCGGGATGATCCGTGCGAGCGTTTCCAGCCGAAGATTCTGGATGAGAATATTTACGACGCCGTGGATCCGGGGCTGGCGGCGAAGATGCACAAGGCGATTACAGTGATTCAGCTGAAAGTGGAGAATCAGATCATTCATCGCCATCCGGAGTATGAGATGGAGCATCGGCTGTTGCTGGAAGCGATTGATTATACGAACTGGACGGTGACGATAGAGGGAAAGGTCTATCCGATGCTGGATACCCGGTTCCCGACAATCGATCCGGCCGATCCATTGAAACTGACAGAGGAAGAGGAGGAACTGCTGCAGACGCTGGTGATGTCATTCTGGCACAGTGATCTGCTGCAGAAGCACATTCGCTTCCTGTATTCGCATGGCGATGTTTATAAGTGCTGTAACGGGAATCTGCTGTACCATGGCTGCATCCCGATGAAGGAGGACGGCAGCTTTGAGACAATGATGTGCAACGGCAGACCGTTGGCCGGAAAAGCGCTGATGGATTACATCAGTACGCAGGTGCGTAAGGCATATTTTCTGGAAGAGGGAGTCGCAGAGAAGGAGGACGCCAGAGATTTCATGTGGTATCTGTGGGCCGGTGCCAAATCTCCGGTGTTCGGCAAGGACAAGATGGCGACCTTTGAGAATTATTTTGTGGAAGACAAAGCGACACACAAGGAGCATTTCAATCCTTATTATCAGCTCAGTCATCAGGAAGCGGTGTGCGACCGGATTTTCCGGGAATTCGGACTGCCGACGGAGGGTTCTCATATCATCAACGGACATGTGCCGGTTAAGATCAAGGATGGCGAGACGCCGGTGAAGGCGGGCGGCAAACTGTTTGTCATTGACGGCGGGCTTTCCAAGGCCTATCAGGGGAAGACAGGAATCGCCGGATATACTTTGATCTACAATTCGCATCATCTGGCGCTGGCGGAGCATATGCCGTTCCATCCGGATCAGGAGAATACGCCGCGGGTGGCGATCGTGGAGAAGATGAAATCCCGCGTCATGGTGGCGGACACAGACGATGGCGTAGAGATTCGGGAGAAGATAGAGGATTTGAAAGAACTGGTGGCAGCGTATCGTCGCGGCGATCTGAAAGAAGGTTCCCGCAGACGTAAATGAGGAAGATTCAGGCTTCAAATGACTGACAAAGGAGAATCGGATGAACAGAGGAGAGTTTTTGCAGGGTCTGCAGAATGCCCTTTCCGGGAAGGTTCCACCTGTCGTGGTTCGGGATAACCTGAACTATTACAATGATTATATCCGCGGCGAGGTGCAGAAGGGTCGCGATGAGCGGGATGTGATGGAGGAACTGGGCGATCCCCGGCTGATTGCCAGAACCATCATCGACACGACGCCGGATGCAGGCGATGGGATGTATGAGGAGTATCGCCCGTTTGGTTCCTATGTGGGCGGAGCAGGCAGTACAGAATGGGAGAAATCAGAATCGGGTGCAGGGGCTTCTCCGGAGGATGTATTTGGCAGACAGATTCATTATTTTGACCTCAGCAAATGGTATTGGAAGGTTCTTGCTGTTGTGATCGTCATTCTGGTTATGACCGTCGTGATTACGATTGTGACCGGATTGCTGGCGTTTCTGATTCCGCTTCTTCCGGCTATTATTGTCGTGTGTTTTATTATGTGGTTTATTCAGCGATATGGGGGATAATCGAACTTTCTAGAAATAAAGGTTGACGAAGCGGACAGGCGTGTGTATAATAATCATGTAACAAATTTAACATTTGCGTAACATTTTGGCCCTGGACAGGGATTCATTTAGAACAGGACGCCGGATGGTTTACAGGAATGGGAGTGTTTGCATGATGAAATCAGTGATATACATGACAGCGGCAGCGTTGACAGTGGGAACGATGCTGTGGACAGCTCCGATGGCGGTATATGCGGGCGAGATCAATAAGGCAGTACTTATTTCCGAGACACTTGAGATAGAGGAAACGACGACGGTGGTGGAGGATACCGAAGAGACGGATCCGGTGGTTCAGGCAGGGGAGACCAGGACGGCTCAGGTGAAAGCCCCTGAGAGCAGGTCGGAAGCGATCCGGGTCGAATCGACAGTTGAGTCGAAGATGGAGACGACTGGCGAAACGGATGACGAGACAGCTGACAAAGAAGATTCGGAGGCTGTTGCGGAAGAAGACGAGGCATTGGAGCATACGGAAGCGGTGGCTTCTGAGTTTGAGGCGACGGAAGCGGTGAGCGCAGCGAATGTGAGACAAAACGTTGTCAACTACGCGCTTCAGTTCCTTGGTGGTAAATATCGTGATGGCGGCAATGACCCACACAGTGGTGTTGACTGTTCCGGATTTGTCCGTTATGTCATGCAGAACGGAGCGGGGATTTCGATGAACCGTTCGTCTGTTTCTCAGGCAACGCAGGGACGATCGATCAGTTCCAGTGAGATGCAGCCCGGAGATCTGGTTTTTTACGGAGAGGGCTCCAGGATCAACCATGTGGGGATGTACATAGGCAATGGACAGATTGTTCATGCTTCAACCTATAAGACCGGGATCAAGATATCAAAGTGGAATTACCGTGACCCGATCAAGATTATCAGTATGTTTGGCTGAGTGACAATTACATAGGAAGAAAGAAAAGGGAAAGCGACTTGGGATCGGTGCTTTCCTTTTTTGTATGTGCAGGAAGAAAACATGGACATGGAAAGAGCCGGACAGGGGAGCTGTCTGGCTCTTTCTGAGGGGAGTATAAATAATTAATAAGGCTGAAGAAAATGATTTTAAGGGAAATCAGTTTTCTTCTCGTTTATTATATGATATTCATGGGAAAATTGCAAGAAGCATCGGATGAACATTCGGAATGTTACGGCAGACCATATACCGGCCTGTCTGTCTGCAGGTTTTTTTATTGGATTGTATAATTGATGAGAAAGTGTTCATACTATGCCTGTATCAAATTTGACGCGGCGATCAGGACAGTGGCATTTTACTGGAGACGCCGCCATCTATCAGGAGGTATGAATCATGAAAGACAGCTATAACGACATCGAAGGCGGAAAGGACTGCAAGAACAACAGTCAGAATGGCACAGGCAACTATCAGAACAGCAGCCGTAACTCCAGCCGTAACAATGGAAGCGGCAGCTATCAGAATGACACACAGAATTCGGGGCAGAATTCCAGCCAGAATTCCAGTCAGAACACGAGCCGCAACAAGGCTCAGAACAGCGGTCAGAATTCCAGCCAGAATTCCAGCCAGCGGTAAGCGGGAAAAGCCGTCCCTGGGACAGGGGCGGCTTCTCTACATATAATAAATCAAAGAGTAAGACAGGCGGTCCGTATCATGTGGAATGTGATCAGCGCGGCAGAGTTTCATCAGTATCAAAAGGAAGGGCGGCCCATGGTGGTGATTGACATGAGAAATCCGGAGGATTATGAGCGGGGGCATGTCCCGGACGCCGTGAACCTGCCGGGGAATTCATGGATGAACTACCGGGATGCACTGCCGCGGGACCGACTGCTGGTTTTTTACTGTTATCATGGCGGAAACAGCATGCAGGCGGCCAGACAGTTCTCGAGAATCGGATATCAGGCGGTCAGTGTGTACGGCGGAACGATGTTTCTGAGCAGAAATGGTGAAGATTTTTAATTTTCTGCGGCATTCTTCTTAACTTGTTGAAGTGGTATCGGGTTGACAATCAAGTAACCAGGCTATAAAATATAGTTTATTGGGTGAATGGAGAAAAATTCATGGCAACAAAAGTGTATGAATTGATTGCGCCGTGCCATTTTGGTCTGGAGGCGGTGCTGAAAAAAGAAATTCTGGATCTGGGTTATGAGATTGCCGCGGTGGAAGACGGAAAGGTTACTTTCTATGGAGATGCGGAGGCGATCTGCCAGGCCAATATTTTCCTGCGGACAACGGAGCGGATTCTTCTGAAGGTGGGAGAATTTACGGCGACGACGTTCGAGGAATTGTTTCAGGGAACGAAGGCTCTTCCCTGGGAGGAGTTCATTCCTGCGGATGGGAAGTTCTGGGTGAAGAAGGCGAATTCGATCCGCAGTAAGCTGTTCAGTCCGTCTGATATTCAGTCGATCATGAAGAAGGCGATGGTGGATCGGATAAGACAGGCCTGCAACGTGAATGTGCTTCCGGAGAGCGGCGCCAGCTATCCGGTCCGGGTATCCCTGTATCGGGATCGGGTGACAGTGGCGCTTGACACAACAGGAGAGTCCCTGCATAAACGGGGATATCGCAGGCTGGTAAGCCGGGCGCCGATCGAGGAGACGCTGGCGGCGGCGCTGATCCTGCTGATGCCATGGAATAAGGATCGTATTCTGGTGGATCCATTTTGTGGAAGCGGAACATTTTGCATTGAGGCGGCGATGATGGCGGCCGGAATCGCTCCGGGGATGAAGCGGTCGTTCCTCTCGCAGAGCTGGGAGAATCTGATTCCTCAGAAGTGCTGGAACGATGCGTTTGAGGAGGCGAGAGAGCAGGTGGATGATACCGTGACGGTAGACATTCAGGGCTATGATATTGACGGAGAGGTGATCCGCTCGGCGAGGGCGAATGCGGAGCTGGCCGGAGTCGGGCATCTGATTCATTTTCAGCAGAGACCGGTGAGCGCACTCAGTCATCCGAAGAAATATGGATTCTTGATTACGAATCCGCCCTATGGGGAACGTCTGGAGGAGAAGAAAGACCTGCCGGTGCTTTACAGGCAATTTGGCGAGCGGTTTCGTATGCTGGATACCTGGTCTGCATATGTGATTACATCATATGAGAATGTGGAAGCAGATATGGGAAGAAAGGCAGACCGGAACCGGAAGATTTACAATGGCATGATGAAGACCTATTATTATCAGTTCCTGGGGCCGAAGCCGCCGAAGAGGAGAGCGGATGATGATACGGCACGCTAGGACGGTTATCCTGGTTTGCGTGGCGCTGTTTGCACTGGCTGGATGTGGAAGTGCCGGAAAGAGAGAGGAAGGCAGATTCGATGAGACTGGTTCCCTGACGAATGATGCAGAGGTGCAGGAGACTGCGGAGACGGAGACCCCGGGGGTCGGGAGCGAACCATTTGCGCAGTTGCCGATAGAAACGGAAGCGTCTGGTCCGCAGATGGGGGCGGCGCAGGATGACGAATCATCGGATGTGCAGCCAGGGATGGAGACGGCAGATGGTGAAGAAGCTTCGGTGCGGCTTCCGGAACGGTACGATGCGAGAGAAGACGGCCGGACTTCCCCGGTAAAGAACCAGGGCGATCTGGGCACATGCTGGGCGTTTGCTTCCCTGTTGGCGCTGGAGAGCTCTCTTTTGCCGGATGAGGCGTTTGATTTTTCCGAAGACCATATGTCGCAGAACCCGTATTTTGCGCTTCGCCAGGACGAGGGAGGAGATTACACCATGTCAATGGCGTATCTGCTCGCCTGGCAGGGACCGGTTCTCGAAGAGGAGGATCCTTACGGCGACGGTGTTTCACCGGAAGGATTGTGCGCGGTGAAGCATGTGCAGGAGATTCAGATTCTTCCGGAGAAGGATCGCGAAGCAATCCGGCAGGCAGTGTATACCGTCGGCGGCGTTCAGAGTTCCCTGTATACAACGATGCGAAACGATGCGAGCAGTTCGGAATATTACAATCGGGAGTCCAGAGCCTATTGCTGTACGGAGGATCGGGACCCGAACCATGATGTGGTGATTGTGGGCTGGGATGATGCGTTCCCGAAAGAAAGTTTTCCCGTGGAGGTTCCCGGGGACGGGGCCTTCCTCTGTGAGAACAGCTGGGGGACGCAGTTTGGGGAGGATGGTTTTTTTTATGTTTCTTACTATGATGAGAATCTGGGAAAGAACAATATCCTCTATTCCGTGGTAGAGGATGCGGATAATTATGACAGGATTTATCAGAGTGACCGCTGCGGTTGGATCGGTCAGCTTGGTTATGGGGATGAGACTGCCTGGGCGGTGAATGTCTATGAGACGGAGGCGCAGGACGAATGTCTGGAAGCCGTCGGGTTCTATGCAACGGATCGGGACACGGATTATGAGCTTTATGTTGTGACGAATGTGCCGGAGGATCCGTCTGCAGACAGCGGCGCATGCTTTGCCGGACGCCTGCCCGTGGCATCCGGTCATCTGCAGTACAGCGGGTACTATACGATTCGTCTGGAGGAAGCGGTGTCTCTTGCGGCAGGAACACGGTTTGGAGTGATGATGCGGCTGACGACCCCGGGGGTGATTCATCCAATCGCGATTGAGTATGACGCCGGCGACGGGAAGAGTCGGATTGATCTTGGCGACGGGGAGGGTTACATCAGCCCGGACGGAGATCAGTGGGAGAATACAGAGGCGAATCAGGCGTGCAATCTGTGCCTGAAGGCGTATACGTCAGGGACAGACTGACATGGCACCATCGGGTTTGACGGAGGATGAGATGGCCGGGAAGACGTTTTGCCGGACAGTGGAGACGAGAGGAAGAATTGGATGAAACACAGGATTGTTTTTGCAACCGGAAATGCGGATAAGATGCGGGAAATCCGTGAGATCATGAGTGATCTGGATTGCGAGATCGTGTCCATGAAGGAGATCGGGGTGCAGACGGAAATCATGGAAGACGGGAAAACATTCGGGGAGAATGCGGAAATCAAGGCGCGTGCCGTGTGGTCGTGTACGGGCGGAATTGTTCTGGCGGATGATTCCGGCCTGGTTGTCGATTATATTGGCGGTGCGCCCGGAATTTATTCTGCCCGGTACATGGGTGAGGCGACCTCCTATGAGATCAAGAACCAGAGCATCATCGATCAGCTGGCGGACGCGAAGGGAGAAGCCCGTGCCGCACGGTTCGTGTGCAACATCGCGGCTGTGCTGCCGGATGGACGGATTCTGCACACGGAGGCGACCATGGAAGGTCAGATCGCCTGGCAACCGGCCGGATGCGGCGGATTTGGTTATGACCCGATTCTCTATCTGCCGGAATTCGGAATGACTTCCGCCGAACTGACGTCGGAGCAGAAGAACCGGATCAGCCATCGGGGGAAGGCACTGGAAGCGATGAGGGAGACTCTGAAGCGGGAACTGGGGGAGGATATCGGATGAAGATATTGATTGTAAGCGATACGCATCGCAAGGATGATAACCTGCGCCGGGTGATCGAGGAGGAGACACCGCTCGATATGCTGATTCATCTGGGGGATGTGGAAGGAACCGAATATGAGATCCCGGGCTGGGTGAATGAGGGCTGTCAGCTGGAAATTGTCTGCGGAAACAATGATTTCTTCTCCACACTGGAGCGGGAGATTGAACTGGAAGTGGGGCCGCACCGGATCCTTCTGACTCATGGGCACTATTATAATGTGTCGCTGGGGGTAGAAGGGCTGCGCCAGGAGGCGTTGGAGAGAGGGTGCGACATTGCCATGTATGGGCATACACACCGGCCGTTCCTGGATATTCGTCCGGAGATTACCGTGCTGAATCCGGGCAGTCTCTCTTACCCGCGGCAGGAGGGGCGTCTGCCTTCCTATATGATCATGAATATGAATGAGGAGGGGCGCGTGAACATTCACACCTACTACATTGGCGGCAAATGAAGGGCACGGTTCTACCGTCTGTGCAGAACCTTAAATATATGGAAAGAGCGTTTGCTTGCGGGTTTTGAAAAATTCAGTTGACAAATGGAGGGCGTTATTATATAATAAAATTCGTGTTGTTCGACAGTCGATGGTTTGAACTGGTGAGCAGTCGATTGACAGACCCTCGGGGTGTGGCTCAGTTTGGCTAGAGCGCCTGGTTTGGGACCAGGAAGTCGCAGGTTCGAATCCTGTCACCCCGACTGTGTTTGACTACGATACGCGGGTGTAGTTCAGTGGTAGAACACCAGCCTTCCAAGCTGGATATGTGGGTTCG
>JAJQCD010000021.1 GCA_021202925.1 Clostridiales bacterium
ATTTCTCTGTTTTTCACAAAAAATCGCGTGAAACAGAGGGGTACTGAACAGTTACTAATTTTTTATATATGCAATTTAGGAGTTTTTATTATGGCAAATTTACCTTATCATCAGCAAAAAGACATTGAAAATATTAAAAAGCTTCGCGTTCTGATCAATGACCTTCCGCCATTTTGTAAGGATTTCTTCCGAGGTATTGAGCCACGCACGTCCTCACGCACAAGAATCGCTTATGCCTATGATTTGTCTGTCTTCTTTCAGTATTTACAGACAGAGAATCCGGTTCTGGCGAAGCTGGATCGAAAGGATATTACATTGGAACATCTGGATCAGCTGACGGTCACTGATCTGGAAGAATATATGGAATATCTGAAATATCGCTTCAACAGCCATGACCGGGAGGTGGTAAACAAAGAACGGGGAATCATGCGTAAGATATCTTCTCTGAAGAGCTTTTACAACTACTTCTATCGGAATGAACGCATACACAACAATCCGGCTGAGCTGGTACGGATGCCCAAACTGCACGAAAAGGAAATCATCCGCCTGGATGTCGATGAAGTAGCGCTTCTGTTGGATGAGGTGGAACAGGGAGACCGACTGACCGAACGGCAGAAATCGTTTCACAATAAGACCCGGATCCGTGATCTGGCGATTATGACTCTCCTGCTCGGAACGGGAATCCGTGTTTCAGAATGTGTCGGCCTGGATATCAACGATGTGGATTTCAGAAATGGGGGGATTCACATACACAGAAAAGGCGGCAAGGAGGTTACCGTCTATTTTGGTGTTGAGGTAGAGGATGCGCTGCAGGATTATCTGGATGAGCGCTTTGGCATTCTGGCTGAACCCGGACACGAACAGGCACTCTTCCTCTCTCTCCAGCGAAAACGAATCCAGGTGCGCAGTGTGGAAAATATGGTAAAGAAATATGCGAAGATCGTTACTCCACTTAAGAAGATTACACCTCATAAGCTGCGCAGTACATATGGAACCAGTTTATATCGGGAAACCGGAGATATTTACCTTGTGGCGGATGTTCTTGGACACTCCGATGTCAATACGACCAGGAAGCACTATGCGGCTCTGGAGGATGACAGGCGTCGCAGCGCCCGCAATGCAGTACGTCTGAGAGAAAAGGATCATCCCGGCGAATGATTGTAGTAACGAAAGGGAACTGCCACTGGCAGTTCCCTTTCGTTACTCTGGCAAATTACAAGGCCGACGTGGATATTTATATGATAATAAAAAATATCAGTGTCAGGATGACACAGAGGCCAATGACCAGTGGTATCATTTTAAACGTGATAAATTTCATCACGGAGAGAATGATTCCCAGGAGAAAACCGAGTATGCTGACTGCCGCTGCCACGGTCGCTCCGATGATTCCGAACACGACACCAAAGACCAGTCCGGCCACAATCAGAGCCAGACCGAACAAAATGATAAACATTTATTACTCACCTCATACCTTTCTATCTTTTAAACGCCAGGGCCTCCCTGCGTTTCCGGCGCGGATCCACCTGCACCTGGCGCTTCCAGGGCATGATGCGGATCGTCTGCGGACGGTGCCTGCTGAGTCGTTCCTGGCTCGGATAAGGCGCCGGGGCCATTCTCCGGTGTATCGTTGGTCTGTCCTTGCGTGACAGCATGTTTTTCATCTTCTGTCTCTGCGACAGACGTTTCAGAAATTGTGGCAGTTGTCTCCGATTCCAGAGCTTCTATCGTCTGATCTGTGGCGGGGGACTCATTCTCTTCCTCCTGAATGGACGTCTCCGTCTCTGGAATGGCGGTGGTCTCTTCCACTGTCGAAGCGGCTGTTGTCGGATTGGCATTGGTTTGAGAAGATGCCGACGAACTACCCGTGTTGCCTTCTGCGCCAACGTTCTTTCCTGATTCCGTATCCTTTCCGGGTTCTCCCAGACCAGTCACTTCAGCGATATGGTTGCTTGCATCGATGACGGTGTCGGATGGCAAATAGTCGGTCTCGTCATAGAGAAAACTGTGCAGCTGAATCACATTACTTTCCAGAGTCGTCGGAATTACACAGGATTTGCCGTCGATTTTCATCTCCTGATGGGAAAAAGGAAAGCCGGAAGTCTGTCCAATGTAATATTTTTTGGCATTCTTTGCCAGGGACAGAATATCCTTCCATTCTATACTGGTTGAAATCTGCGGGTATACGGTATTTACCAGTGTTGTCAGCGTAGAAAAATCTGCCTGCTTTGCTTTCTCCATTGCCAGTCCAAGAATCTTGCGCTGACGTTCTGTACGATTGAAATCCGTATCCATCAGGCGGAGCCTTGCATAGGCAACTGCCTGTACGCCATCAAGATGATTTGCCCCTGCGCTGGTCAGATGAACCGAGCCGACACCGGTCGACTCGACCGTTTCTGTAATAAACGAATTGATATAGGCAAATTCGCTTTCCGTGATTTCGATATCGACTCCTCCGAGTATGTTAATTGCGTCTACCACGGCCTTCCAGTTGAACGTAGCATAATTATCCACGTGCAAGTCCAGATTGTCCTGAAGCGTGTGAATGGCCTGTTCCGGACCGCCCAGAAAATACGCTTCATTTACCTTGTCATACGTGCCGTCCGGATCGATCTTTAAGTAAGTATCACGAAATACGGACGCCAGACGGATTTCTCCAGTCTTCCGGTCAATGGTACAGAGCATTTCTACATCAGAAAGGGATCCTTTCCCCAGATTATTGTCCCTGGAATCAAGACCGAAAACTGCTATGGTCCAGTATCCGCTTCCGGAGCCACTAAAATGTCGCCAGGCAAAAAATCCACCGGCTGCCATCACGAAAATCGCCAGAAGGGGAAGGAATGGAAACCGTTTTTTCCTTTTGACTTTCCCTGTATTTCGGTAGCTGACACGACCGGAACCGGAACGCGAAGGAGAGACCTGCGTTTTTGTTCTCCGTGCTCGTTCCGTGCTTCCACTGCGTTTCTGTTCGCGTCTTTTTCGCATCCGATCGATCTCATCTTCATAGTAGCTGTCCTCATAATCCATTTGCTGTTCTACCCTCTCTTCCCTTCTTTAGTCAACCAGGCAACGATAGTAGGGCCAGTTTGCTTCTCTGGATGAGATGACCACGTTATTGTTCGATCCCGATGTCTCATTGATGCAAAGAATATTGCCATTTGCTTCCCAGCCGAGGAACATAATCACATGTGCATTGGATCCGGTTCGAATGATGATATCTCCCGGTCGGAGTTCTTCTCTGCTGATTTTCCTCCCGGTGAAAGCCAGACCGGCAGTGCTTTCATATGGCAGCCGCTCTCCGGTCACAGACCAGTAAACCCAGTTGATCCAGCCAGAACAGTCCAGACCTTTCAGAATCCTTCCATCGATGTCCGGGGAAACCGGAATTCCGAAATGATTTCCCTCATACCCCGGATGTGCTGGTTTTCTACCCCAGTAATATGGAACCTTGCCGATTGAATTCAAAGCGAAACGAATCAGTTCGCGTCTTGTATCAGAAATATCATCCGGAAGGAGTGCCATGTAGGATGCAATCTCCGTTTCTGTTAACGGCTTTCCGGGAGAAATGATGGAAACAGAAAGCCCGTATTTTTCATACCAGTCCTGTGCGGCAAGATTTCTGGCTGCTGTTTTCATTTCATCGATCCATCCCGGCCATTGTCCTTCCTCATTTCCGATACCAGAGAGATCATTGCCTATGGTATCCAGAGAGAATAAATTGTTTGTCTCCTCATCCAGACCGGTGATCTTCAGATGGACAATCAAATCGACATGTCCAGGACAATAGGACGCATTGGAGTGAGAAGCTTTGTTCGTTCCGGATCTGGAAGAATCCGCGTTTGCCTGTGAGGCTGTTCTCACCGGCTCCGCCTCCCGAACGTCCTTCGTTTCCCGGATACTCTGCGTTTCCCGGATACTCTCTGTATCCCGGATACTCTCCGTCTCCCGGATACTCTCTGTCTCCCGGACAGTCTCCGTTTCCCGAACAGCCTCCGTCTCCCGGACAGCCGACAGGGGCTCGTTGTCCGATGGAAAAGCAGCTATGGTCTCTTTGGTTGTCGCATGGGAAACAAAATCTCCTGATGCATCCGCGCTGTCATCTTCGATGGAACGATCTGCGGTGGAAATATCTTCGGAAGAAGCTTCTTCCGTCGCAGATTCGGTACTTTGCGAAGAACTGCCTGCCTGAATGATGGTCGACTGGCTCTCCGCTTCGTATTCGACTTCGCTCTCCGCTTCGGACTCTGAACCTTTTGTTCCTGAACTGCCTGCTGTAACAATCGAAGATACGCTCTCCGAATTGTCAGAAAGCCCCTCTTCCTCCTCATATCCGTACCATTCCTGCTCTTCCTGTGCCAGCTCTGCTTCCAGTTCCGCGCGTTCATTCTCTTCCGCCTGATCGCCGACACACCCGGAGCAATAATAGACGTCGCTTATGCTGACGCTGTATGAGTGCGACAATTCCCATAGCGCCTGCGCATAAGAAAGAAAAAGTTCGTATTGATCTGCCCCCTGAAAATAAGTATATGTATTTGCCATTGAGAGGATGTCCAGCACATTGGATTTCGGTGTGATGGCATGACCATCTCCATCCGTAGCGCTCACCCGGATTGTCTTAAAGGAATGAATCGTCCAGGTCGAAGCATCGTTTTTATCATGGCTGCTGTCATCCGGATTGTATCCACCCATGACCTGTTCCGTGGATAATCCCAGCCTCGATGCGAGTTCTGCCGGTGTACAGTCGGAATACGCATAGATGCTGCTCATCCAGTCAGAATCTTCCCGCATCAACTGCTGGAATACATCGTATGCATAGCTTTCCGATATCACTGAAGAATCTGAACCCTCCGGAAAATAATGGGCCAGATTCAATTCTTCGAGTGACGGAATCCAATCGCCTTCTTCCGCAACACTCGCTGTTGCAATTGGAACCGGTCGGGTGATGTTCTGTTCTTTCGGTGTTTCATTCTCCGGTTCCGTACTGATGTCGCTGATCTCTTCTACAGCCGGCAATTGTACGTCCGGAATGCTGGCTTCCGCGATCGCGGCTGTCATACCGCCGCACAGTAACATCAGACCAGCCGATCGGCATCGATTCGAATGACCTTTTAGCCAGCTGGATAAAGAACCCTTGTCTGTTTTATAAAATAATCTCATTCATATGCACCTGATATCTCTATCAAAAAATGTATGCAAACAGAATCTGCATGGAATATCCGTCTTTCCCATCGGATATTCCATCAGAAAAGCCGGAAGCTTCCCGTGCGGTTTGGGACCGCGCAGGGAAACGGATTCCGGACAGTTGCAATTTTACAGCTTTCTATTGTATCACAGATAAAAACAGAACGATAGTGGATATTATTTAAAATTTGATTAAGATCTGGAAAATTGCATCAGACGTTTTGGCTGCAGTCCGCTTCAATCTCCGCAGATCTCTTTGAATTCTTCCGGATCGATGGTCTTTCCGTCTCTCCAGATTCGTTCCAGATCATAGAACAGGCGATCTTCCCGGCAAAAGACATGGACAATAATATCGCCATAATCCATCAGAACCCAGTTGGCGCTCTGATATCCTTCAATCTGCCGACAGGAAAATCCACTCTTTACCAGGGATTCTTCTACATTGTCGGTCATGGCCTGCACCTGTTTTGAATTGGAACCGCTGGCAATCAGAAAATAATCTGCCAGGACGGAAACCTGCCGGATATCGATGATGCGGATATCCTCCGCCTTTTTCTCTTCCAGGGCCGCAACGGCCAGCTTTACCATTTCTTTCGACTGATCCATTTATCCGTTCTCCTTCTCTCTCATCGGTCTTGTCAATGTTTCATAGTAGTGGTAGGCGTCTTTTGTCATGACGTCCATATGCCCCTTTTTCTTGCCAAGGTACTGAATAGTACCTGCCAGAATCTCATACATGGTAAGATCCAGATCCTGATAAGCCAGATAGCGAACCTGATTCAGATTGGATGCTTTGTTACGCCGCGGTTCAATATAGTCTGCAATATAAAGAATCTTATCCAGCAGGCTCATGTTTGCTTTACCGGTCGTATGCCAGCGGATTGCTGACAGAATTTCCGGATCTTCAATGCCAAACTTATACTGCGCCATCCAGGCTCCGTATCTGGCATGAATCACAGCCGGTGCCCGAAGTTCGTCATCGGTCAGCTGCAACCCATGCTTCTTGCAGCGGGTAATCAGCTGACTGTCCGTGTAACGCTTCGCGCAGTCATGCAGCAAACCGGCCAGCTCCGCGTTCAAAAGGTCATACTGGTAGCGCATGGCCAATGATGCGCAGGTAAAAGAAACGCTGAGAGAATGTTCGTAACGCATCGGATCCAGAGTTGATTCCAGCTGCCTGCGAAACAGGATGATCTGTTCGTTCATTGTAATCATAATGTCCTCCGACGGCGAATGCAGACGCCGTAGTTAAGTGTTTGCACCGGTCCGTACTGCGTTGCGGTAGAGTCCGTGTTCCATGATGTAGTTCTCAACGCTTTCCGGTATATACCGTATTGTGTTCCGTCCATTTCCCTCCATCCGGCGGAGATCCTGAGAAGAAATATCAATCTCCTCAAAATGAAGGAAGCGAATATCTGCATGAAATCGTTCCTTCAGAAAATGCAGTTGATTTTCCGGGCTGATGTGCGGTTTGCGATAAGCACGCCCGGCGACAAGGAGCGTTACCCTGTTCATGATCTCTTCCGGATGATACCAGGTCTGTAACTCATAAAAGGAGTCCTCTCCGATGATGAAAAAGAACTCATGCTGTGGATACGCTTCACAGAGCAGCTTCAGCGTCTGGGCGGTGTAGGTGTTGCCCGGGCGTCGGACTTCAAAATCGGAAAAGCGAAACGAAGGATAAGGCGCGATTGCCAGTTGAACCATTGCGCAGCGATCCTTCGCGTCCGTTATAGGGTGATCCTTTTTGTGTGGAGGAGTGCCGGAAGGCATAAACCATATTTCATCCAGCTCATATTCTGAACGTGCTTGCTCGGCCACACTCAGATGTCCCACATGAATCGGGTCAAATGTCCCGCCCATGATTCCGATTCTGGCCATCTCCCATTCCTCCATCCTGTTGTTCTATGCGATGTGTTGTCAACTCAGGCGTTGCCGTATACATACGACAGCGTCGTTTTAAACCGGCAGGACAATCGCTCTCTTCGATTCGTCCTTTGCCGGTTTATATAATACAATCTTTTTACCGATGACCTGAACCACCTCGGAATGGGTTCTCTCTGCCAGCACTTCAGCGATGGAGCGTCCGTCATCCAGACAGTTCTTGAGTACGCTGATTTTGATCAGTTCCCGTGCCTCTAAGGCCTCCGCTATCGCGGCGGTCACTTCGGGCGTAACGCTCGATTTACCAATCTGGAAGATCGGTTCCATGGTCATCGCAAGACCCTTGAGATATGCTCTCTGTTTGCTTGTCATAAATCTCCTTTTTCCCGGTCGGTATCCTTCTGCCAGACCGGGTCATTATTTGTAATAATCAAACGACAATCCGTACATGCGTACCGTATTGCCTTCTTCAATTCCGGCGGCTTCCAGTTCGTCCAGAATGCCATTCTCTTTCAGGAAATTCTGGAAGAAGCGGAATCCCTTCTCGGATTCCAGATTCGTATAACCCAGCATTTTCTCGATCCGCGGACCCTCGACGACAAAGCTTCCATCATCATCACGACTGACGGTATAGGAAAGATTCCGGTCCATAGCATATTCGATCTCAAATTCTTTCTCAAAGGTAATCGGCTTTCTGTCTGCCGTTCGCAGCAGTTCGCTGACTGCGTACAGAAGCGGCTTCACTCCTTTACCGGTCACTGCGGAGATCGGGAACACCTGGATCCCTTCCGGTTCAAATACGGCTCGCAGCGTTTCCACCGGATCGTTGCCGTCCGCACTGATTGCGTCTGTCTTGTTCGCGGCGATTACCATGGGGCGTGTGAGAAGTTCCGGATTATACGCTTCCAGTTCCGCATGAATGGCGCGGATATCCTCGATCGGATCGCGTCCTTCTGTCCCTGCCACGTCAACAACATGAATCAGAACACGGCATCGCTCGATATGGCGCAGGAAATCATGTCCGAGGCCAACGCCCTGTGACGCGCCTTCAATCAGTCCCGGAATATCTGCCATGACAAAACCAGTGGAACCATCCAGATCGACGACGCCAAGATGCGGATCCAGCGTCGTAAAATGATAATTGGCAATCTTCGGACGCGCATTGGAAACGCGGGAAAGCAGGGTAGACTTGCCGACGTTGGGGAAGCCCACCAGTCCCACGTCTGCGATCACCTTCAGTTCAAGCTGCACCCACAGCTCCATGCCCTCCTGGCCTGGCTGGGCATATTTGGGAGCCTGCATCGTTGATGTGGCAAAATGCATATTTCCCAGGCCGCCTTTTCCGCCACGGAGGATCACTTCCCGGCGGTTTTCTCCGGACATATCGGCAATCACCTTGCCGGTTTCAAAATCCTTGATAACGGTGCCTTCCGGAACCCGGATGACCAGATCATCCGCACTTGCTCCATGGCAACGCCGCTTTCCGCCTTCCTCCCCGTTCTTCGCCACATATTTCCGAATGTGACGGAAGTCGGTCAGCGTATTCAGACCCGGATCAATCTCGAAGATGATGTCTCCGCCCTTGCCGCCGTCGCCGCCGTCCGGACCGCCGGCAGGTACATACAGCTCTCTGCGGAAGCTGACGTGTCCGTCGCCGCCACGGCCAGACTTGATAAACACTTTTGCATGATCTGCAAACATGGGGTTTCCTCCATTCAAAAACAGGCCCCATACCATAATCCGTATGGAGCCTGTCAGTCGTCTCTTATTCGTTGGCCACTCTCGGGTAAACAGAAACCTGCTTCTTGTCTCTGCCCTTTCTCTCGAATCTCACGATTCCATCTGCGGTAGCAAACAGGGTATCATCCCCGCCACGACCGACATTCAGACCCGGATGGATCCTGGTGCCGCGCTGACGATAAAGAATATTGCCTGCCAGTACAAACTGACCGTCCGCTCTCTTCGCGCCAAGTCTCTTGGACTCGGAATCACGGCCGTTCTTTGTGGAACCGACGCCCTTCTTATGAGCAAACAACTGAAGGTTCATCTGGAACATGGTCTACACCTCCTTAAATTGTATCCTGATATATGGTTCGCCCCCATATGTCTCCTCGATATCCAATAATCCGAATACCAGAGAATTCAGAAGAAGTCTTCCTTCGGGACTCACCGTCTCGTCTGTAAAACGAAACCGAAGCAAGCCGGAATTCTCATCTTCTTCCGCTTCAAACCGATCGTCCGTGAAATGCTCCACGGAATTCGCCATATTGAGGATGAGCGCAGACGCGGCGGAACAGACCAGATCCTGATTCGGAACCGGGTTCTCCGCATATCCGGCATGACCGATCATCTCAATGCCGTTGTACTGCTGCTCAGAACCGACTAAAACTGTAACATTAATCATAATTAAGCATTGATCTTATCGATCTTGACCTGAGTGTAAAGCTGTCTGTGACCGTTCTTCTTGTGGTATCCGGTCTTTCTCTTATACTTGTAGACAATGACCTTCTTCGCTTTCGCTTCCTTCTCAACGGTTGCGGTCACAGTCGCACCGGCTACCGTCGGAGTTCCGATTACGAGTTCTCCGTCATTCACTGCAAGAACCTGGTCAAACGTCACGGTCTCGCCAGCGTTCACACCAAGTTTTTCAATCTTAATGATATCGCCTTCCGCTACCCTGTACTGCTTACCACCTGTTGCAATAATTGCGTACATATTGGCACCTCCTGTTATCATTACTCGCCAGCTGTGGCGTCTGCATGGCAGAACTTTCCTGCCTCACTGTGCGGCATACCTTGATATAATAGCATGCCTGTTTTCAAAAGTCAAGCATTTACTTCCGAATTTTCCAGGCCTGTGTCCAGGTCTGCGGCGAGAACAGAACAAGCATCGGGAACAGCTCCAACCGCCCGGCCAGCATATCGAACATGATGACCACTTTAGAAAGCGGATTGAAAAATCCGAAGTTACAGCTTGCGCCAACCTTTGACAGCCCAGGACCAATGTTGTTGATGGTTGCCACGACAGCTGTGAAATTCGTCTCCAGATCGTAATTCTCCAGACTGATAATCAGGACAGAGACAAACAGGGTCACAAAATACATGGCCAGATAGATGCCGAGGGAGCGAATCAGAGAGGAATCCATCGGTTTGCCCTCAAATTTCAGCACCTTGACGCTGCGCGGATGAATCAGCGACTGAATTTCGCGCGCACCAGTCTTTACCACCATCATCACACGGGATACCTTGAGACCGCCACCGGTACTGCCGGCACAGGCGCCGATAAACATCAGCAATACCATAATCCACTTGGAAAAGCTGGGCCAGAGGTCAAAGTCCAGGGTCGAATATCCGGTCGTCGTGATAATGGAACCAACCTGGAACATTGTCTGCTGAAAGGCAGTCAGGATGCTCGGGAAATAATCCCGGATATTCCAGGTAATGAGCAATGCGCTCACCAGAATAATTCCGAAATAAGCGCGGACTTCCTCGCTCTTTAAGGCATCCTTCGGCTTGCGGATCAGCAACAGGTAATAGAAGTTGAAATTCACGCCGAACATAATGATAAAAATGGTGATAATGACCTGCTGCAGAACCGTGTAGGAAGCACAGCTGTCATTGAGGATACCAAAGCCTCCCGTGCCTGCGCTGCCAAAGGAGAGACAGATCGCATCAAACCAGTGCATCCCGCTGGCCAGGAGAAGGATGATTTCAGTAACCGTCATGCTGAAATAAATCAGATAAAGGATTGCTGCGGATGTTTTCACGCGAGGAACCAGCTTACCGACAACCGGCCCCGGGCTCTCTGCCCGCATAATGTGAATGTTGTACCCGGCGCCCATCGGCAGGATAGCCAGCAGGAATACGAGTACGCCCATGCCACCGATCCAGTGAGTAAAGCTGCGCCATGCCAGCATCGTGTGGCTCAGTGCCTCCACATCCGAGAGAATGCTCGATCCGGTTGTCGTGAAACCGGAAATCACTTCAAACAGAGCGTCTTCAAACCGGGGAATTTCTCTGCTCAGCCAAAACGGAAGCGCTCCGAAAAAGCTGAGTACGATCCACGAAAGAGAAACCGCAACAAACCCTTCTTTCGCATAAACGACCGAATTCTTTGGCTTTTTGTGAGCCATCAGCCATCCGAGCACCCCGCAGAGACAACCGATACCAAGGAACCAGAAACCGGATGTTTCCTGGTAAATGAGCGCAATGATACACGGCAGAACCATCAAGGCTCCTTCAATCGCAAGAATGCATCCGAGAAAATAGATTATAATACCGAAATTCATACATGTATGCCTGTCCCTTTCTGTATCCGTCCCGATACTACTTCAGTATATCCTTCAGATCGCGCAGCCCGGAATGGGTCGTAACAACAATCACGCGGTCACCCGGTTCAATGGTATCTTTACCACGCGGTGTGATGATGCGGCTGCCACGCGTGATGCAGGCAATCAGAAGATTGTCCTTGAAGGACAGCTTTTCAAGCGGAATGTCGATCATCGGCGCATCCTTGCCCACCCGGAATTCCAGTGCCTCTGCCTTGTTTGCGACAATCTTATAAAGAGTCTCAACATTACTGCCCATGGAATTCTGCATGGCACGGACATATTGGGTGATCAGGTCGGCTGTGATCAGCTTGGGATGAATGATGCTGCCCAGGTTCAGTTTGGCGACGACATCCTCAAATGCAATGTGGTTGATCTTTGTGACCAGCTTGGCATCGGTCTGGCTTGATGCATAGAGCGACAGCATGATATTTTCTTCGTCGAAACCGGTAAGCGCCGCAAAGGCTTCTGTCCGGGTGATGCCTTCCTCCATGAGAACCTGCTCATCCGAACCGTCTCCATGAATAATCATTGCTTTTGGCAAAAGCTCGCTCAGTTCATTGCAGCGATCCAGATCCTGTTCGATAATCGTAACCTTGATGCCGGTCGGCTCCAGCAGCTTGGTCAGATAATAAGTCAGCCGACTTCCCCCTACAAACATGGCGGATTTGATTGTAGTATTGGCAATTCCAATCTGCCGGAAGAATGCGACAACATCCTTGGGGTCGCCAATAAAGGAAATCTTATCGCCGACCATCATGCAGAAACGGCCATCCGGGATAAAGACCTCATTCCCACGTTCGACTGCGCAGATCAGGACATTGCAATGCAGCTGGGTAGACACCTCCATGACTTGCGTATTATGTAAAACCGAGCCTTCCGGGATGATGAATTTCATCAGTTCCACGCGCCCTTTGTTGAAGGTATCAATGTTGATGGCAGATGGGAACTTCAGCAGGCGGGAAATTTCCATGGCAGCCGCCTGGTCCGGATTGATGGCAAGCGACAGATTTAATTCTTCACGGATGTACTGAATCTCACGAGCATATTCCGGGTTGCGAATACGAGCGATGGTATGGCAATTACCTGCCTTTTTCGCAATCAGGCAGCAGAGCATGTTGAGCTCATCCGAACCGGTTGTGGCAATCAGAAGATCCGTATCTTTGATCCCGGCCTCCTGCTGCACATCGTAGACTGCGCCGTTGCCTTCCACGCCCATCACATCGAGACTGTCCGTTACATTGCGCAGAACTGTCCCATCGCGGTCGATCACTGTAACCTCGTGCCCCTCGCTGTACAACTGTTCAGCCAGAGTGTGCCCCACTTTCCCACATCCAACAATAATGATCTTCATGTGTCATCCCTTCTCCACATGGGAAATCTGTTCCCAAAGCGGCTTTTTTTCTTTCTTTCTCGTCATCTCCACCAGATTCAAAGGCGTCATATCGACAACCGTTGTTTTTACGGGGTCCGACCGGACAGCCAGACGGAGACGTTCCAGCAGCAGATCCCTGTCCTCTTCGCGCTTCATGTCAATCAAATCAATCAGAATGATACCGGAAATGTTTCGCAGACGAATCTGCCGCGCAATCTCATCCACTGCTTCCAGATTGATCATGCGAATGGTATCCTGCTGATTTTTTTTGCCGGAGTATTTTCCGGTATTGACATCGATCACGGTCATCGCTTCCGTGTGTTCAATCACCAGATAACCACCGCTGTTCAGCCATACCTGCTTCTGGATTGCGCGACTAAGTATGGTTTCCAGCGAATACAGGCTTCGCAGGCTGATGCCCGTATCCTCATACCATTCAATTCGTTCCAGAAGGTCCGGTTCAAAGCGCTGTGAAAACGCAGTCAGCGTTTCATACACTTCGCGGACGTCTGTGACAATTCCGTCCAGGGAACCGAGCGGACAATTGCGGATGCTGCGGATATACTCCGGTTCCGCCTCATAAATCATGCTGAACGCCGTACGATAACGTGCATTTTCCAGAACAGTCTGATACGTCTGTAACAGAAGCTCCAGTTCATGCAACAGTTCCTCATCCTTCTGCCAGGCATTCGTGCGGATAATCACACCGGCCTGATCCCCCAGCTTCTGCGCGACCAGCGACCGCATCTGTTCCTTCCAGTCTCTATCGCTGATTTTTGCGGAAAATCCGATCGCATGCTTTCCGGCTGTCAGCACCGCATATCGCCCCGCGAAATTCAGATTGGCTGTCAGCACTGGATCCTTGGTACGGACTGCTTCTTTCTCTACCTGAACAATAATTTCATCGCCGCATTGAACCGCTTTCCTGCTGCCATCCATATGCAGCGATTCCGGATTGTCCGTCAGACTGTAGTAGCCGGTCTGGCCGTTTCCCAGGTCCACAAAGGCTGAATTCAGATTTCGGACAATCGTCTTTACAATGCCGATATAAATGTTGCCCAGAATGGAACGATCCGCCTCCAGACCCAGTTCCACGGCTCGTTTTCCGGTAAAGAGGACGGTCAGGAGCTGACCCTTCCAGCGGGTAATAATGATTTTATTCAATGTCTTCTCCAAAAGCCTCTAACGGAATCACTTCCGTTCCTTCCTTTGTCTTGTTTTCTCCGTAGACCTCCGTGCGCATCACGGCCAGGGCAAAATCAGGAAGAACCAGCCCCTGCTCCTTCATATAGGCGCGCATGACAATGTCCGGCTTCAGGTTGGCCGCGCTGCCGGTCGCGAGCCTCATGACAAACTCATGTCCTTCCAGATGCAAATCCTCAATCAGGGGACGAATGTCAACCTCTTTCTCTCCCTTTTTCGATCGCTTGATCATATAGATGGAAGCCAGATCGAGAAAGGATGGGATCCATTCCACAAACGAATCAAAATTTTCCGGTTCATACCCGTCGCGGAAACGAACCCGATAATCTGCAGCTGCGACGATAGACATTGCGTTGGCGGCCTGATCCGGAAGTCTCCGATAACTCAGAATGGACATTCCGTCTACCATGACCGCATTCATGCGACGCATCATTTCCTGCGACGAGTCCGTACTGCGCACCTCAATATCCACGTATTCCCCCCGACTCTCCATTCCGACGCCGAGCGGATTGGCGAAGGACATGATCTGGTGCGGAGAAAAGCCCTCGCTGTAACGGATATCCACATCCGCCAGCCGCATGACCTTCTGAAAGTAGCGCATGATATCCAAGTGTCCGATGAATTTCATGTCTCCTTCTTTGGAAAACTTAATTCGAATTTTCATAACAGACACCTCCTCCGAACCGGCGCGCACCACAACCGGAGCATTTCTGGCGACAATTTGGCGTGACCGTCTCCTTCGTCGCCTGGATCCATTCCCGTTTCAGGTATTCCTTTGAAACGCCGCAGTCAATAAAATCCCAGGGGAACCGTTCATCCAGGCTTCTCTCTCTCGTCGTATAAAATTCCAGATCGACGCCGCAGGTCTCAAATGCCTGCATCCAGATCTCGTTATGGAAATATTCTCCCCAGGAGTCGAACAGGGCACCCTGATGGTACGCTTCCTCCACCACAGCCGCCACTCTCCGGTCTCCCCGTGCGAGTACGCCTTCCAGCACGGACAGATCGGCCTCGTGATAATTGTACTTCAGGCTTTTGAAATTCTTCATTTTCCGGAACTTATCCTTGACCAGATACGCCTTCTCCAGGAACTCATCCTTCGTATTCATTCGCGCCCACTGAAATGGGGTAAATGGTTTGGGTACAAAAAATGAAGAACTGGCTACAATCTGCACCCGCCCATTTCTCTTCTCTTTCGGAACCTCATCGTAATAAAGTTCCGCAATCTTTTCGGAAAGCTCCGCGATGCCTTCCATATCTTCTACCGTTTCCGTGGGAAGTCCGAGCATAAAGTATAGCTTCACCCGGTTCCATCCGCCCTGGAACGCGTCCGCGGCGCCGCGCAGGATCACCTCTTCCGTCAGTCCTTTGTTGATCACATCCCGCAGCCGCTGACTGCCGGCTTCCGGCGCGAAGGTCAGGCTGGACTTCTTTACATCCTGTACCCGGCTCATCACTTCAAGGGAAAACGCGTCAATCCGCAGCGACGGCAGGGACACGTTGATTCCTTTTCCGTGGAATTCCTCCAGCAGAAAATCCAGCAGCTCCTTCAGCTTCGTATAATCGCTGGAACTTAAAGAACTCAGGGAAATCTCATCGTGACCGGAATTCTTCAGCATCTGGTATGCATATTTTTTTAACTCTTCCAGAGGTCTCTCCCGAAGCGGGCGATACAGCATTCCCGCCTGGCAGAAACGGCAGCCACGGATGCATCCGCGCTGAATCTCCAGCACGACCCGATCCTGTGTCACCTTCAGAAACGGAACGACCGGTTTCTCAATATATGGAGCGTCCTTCATGTCAACCAGAAGTTCCTTGGTCACCGTCTCCGGAATTCCCGGAGTATTCGGGCAAAAACGTTCGATTGTCCCATCTTCGCGATAGGTCACGTCATAAAACAGGGGACAGTAAATCCCGGGCAGTTTCGCGGCTGCCTCCAGGAAATTCCAACGGTTTCCTCCGTCCAGATGAATCTTCTTATATAAATCAAACAGGACGTCATACTGAGTCTCGCCCTCTCCGATATAAAACAGATCAAAAAATGGTGCCAGCGGCTCCGGATTGTATGTGCAGGGACCGCCGCCGATCACGATCGGATCGTTTTCCTTCCGGTCTTCGGCGTGGAGGGGAATGTCGCTTAAATCGAGCACCTGCAGAATATTGGTATAGCACATCTCATACTGAATCGTAAATCCCAGAAAATCAAAACTACGAATCGGATCCTGTGATTCCAACGCAAAAAGACGGATGTGTTTCTCCCGCATCACTTGGTCCAGATCGGTCCACGGGGAGAACACCCGCTCACAGTACACATCCTCTCGCCTGTTAAACATGGCATACAGAATCTGCATTCCCAGATGGGACATGCCGATTTCGTAGACGTCCGGGAAACACATCGCAAACCGGATGTCCACCTGGTCTAAGTCTTTTCTGACCACATTCATTTCATTCCCGAGGTATCGGGCCGGCTGCTGGATAGACAGCAGAATTTCATCACTTAATGCTAGTTTTCTCATATATCTCTCTATTGTTATTATTAATATTGTACAAAAGTCAATGCTTACTTCGCTGCTAATTCAGATTCAACCACATTTGTCATTTGAACTTCTGAAACTTGCCAAATAAGGTTTTTATTGACCTGAATTTATGGTTCAAATCTGGCAGAATTTCAAAAAAACAACAATTCTGTTTTGCTCGTGAAATCCGGACGATTCCGGACACCCTGACATTGAAACACAAATTTCCGGATACAAACCCAATCTTCTGGATTATTTAACACATTACCATGTACTCATTATAGAAGATTTCACCAAAACAAGCAAGCAGAGTTTCGTCTCGTTTGAGTATTATTTCTGCAACAATTGCAGCAATTTTCTCTTTAAATATCCGGTTATATGCCAGATATTTGTGAGTTCTCCATTTGTGAATAGAGTTCCCAACAGGCGTGTTCATTTTACCACAAAATGTTGGAATACTCCATACCTTTTATTTTGTGACTTACTGTTCCCCGGCGATCCATGCATCAAAGCTGCATTTTGAAATCCGGTATATTCCATTGATCTTCAACACACGGAATGGTTCCTGGTTCTGATATGCGTGGCGGATGAAGTTATAAACAGATGTTCGCTTCATCCCAAGAAGGTTTTCTATATCTGATACCTAATAGACAATCTTTTCAGTAGATTCTGTTGTGTTTTTCATAATGTGACACTGGTCTGACTTTTTAAAAGTCACCAGCCTGCCTCCTGAATTTTTCGTTGATATTATGGAAAAATGGGGATTGGGATTAGGATAAAATATTAGACAATGTCAGTAAACTACAAGAAATTTTTTTAAACACTGTGTTTTTGTAATATTGACGAGAAAAAAATCAATATATTATACTGGAAATAAGCAAAACTCATGAGAGAGTAGCAGGTGCTTCCAGGCACCGGCCAAAGCCGTCAGCACGGTCTGGTTAACAGACCCGGCTTGTCCTTCGATGCGAGACTCATGCGACTGCGGGAAAGAGGCGCTGTCGTACATAGAGTCCGGTTTGAGATAAGAAAGTGAATCACCCGGATACGACACACACCGTACCCGGGTTTCTTTTGCCTTACGCGTTAAAATGCATCGGAAGGAGGAAAATTATGTTATTTGCCATTGTTTTGTTTGCTGCTGCTTATGTTATGATGCTTGTTTTTCAAAAATACCGGGCTCGTATTGCCCTTGGTTTCGGGCTGCTGTTTGTATTGACCGGCATGCTGCCTGTCTCACAGGCTGTTGGTGCGATAGACTGGAATGTGCTGCTCATGATCGCTGGTATGATGGGACTGGTTCAACTTTTTATTGACAGCAGAATGTCGGCGCTGCTTGCAGACCTTGTAATAGAACACGTCCACAGTGTCCAGATGGTAGCAGTAGCAGTAGCACTTGCACTGTTTGCAGGGTTGATCTCCGCATTTGTCGATAATATTCCCTATGTCGCTACTATGTTGCCGGTTATTTCCGGAATTGCAGTAGCGATGGATATCGATCCCGCAGTGCTGTATTTCGGTCTCCTTTCCGGAGCTACATTAGGTGGAAACTGTACGCCGATTGGTGCCAGTGCCAATATTACGGGTATCGGTATTCTCCACCGCGAAGGATATGAGGTCAGAACGACAGATTTTGTACGCATTGGTGTTCCGTTCACACTTGCTGCAGTAGTTCCGGCGTATATCTACCTGTGGACGATGTTTGGATGCTGATGAGGTAATCCGAATTTTCGAAATTATCAAAACTTAATCTCTTCCAATTTTAGATCAGCATAACCCACAGGCAGGTTTCGCAGTAAAAGATCAGCCGGAATTCTCGTACCAGGCCGCCGATGACGGCCTCACAGCCGTATTCACGGCTTGGGATACCCTTATAAAATCCTGATATGCTTTCGTCAACGGGAAGTCTTTTCTATGCGCCAGGATGAATTCCATCGTTTTTGGTTCATTCCCAACAGAAAAATAAGCCGGGGTTTTTGTAAAGCTCCCTCTTTTTGCCATAATATCAGAACAAAACGTTACCCCAAGACCGCAGCCTGCGGCGGCTACAGCTGCCTCAACAATGGAAAAATCTATTGTTTTCGGATGGATGTCAGCTTCTTCCAGAAGCCATCGCGCTGTCCGCCCAACACGCCAATGGGGTGATGCCAGGTGGAAACACTCGAAAAATTCAAACCAGTTTGTTTTCTTTTGCAAACTGGTAAATTTCTGGAAGCAATGCCGCCATGCGGCTCCATTCCCATGCATGGTGGCAGGCTCTCCACCGCACCCTTTCGGCAAGCGGGACCGGATCCAACGGCTTTTCTAATGTGTACTGCCCATTCCTGTATGAGACTCCGGTCCAGCTGCGGATCCGGAGTTCCATACCATTCCCCTTGCGGCGGAAATAGTTAACGGATGCGCTGATACTCTGCGGTTCCTCCTTATAATAGTCGCTTCCCGGTTCATATACCGGGTTGGAACCCCCGAGCAGCATCATAAAATCCGGGTCGGATTCCAGTGGGTTTGCCACACCAAAATCCTGCGGGGAAAACGGCTTCGACCTTCCTAATACAACCCTTTTCGCACCCCATCCAAGGTTTTCGATTGCGGAATGCCCCTGTTCCTCATGGCACATTTCCACATGCATATCCGGAAGCCACGTTTTGTAATGGACGGTATTCGAAGTATACCACGGGAACCAGAATTTAATCATCTCCGGTCTTACATCCGGCATGTCAATCCTTACCGCGGAAAATCCAAACCCCTGTGGAAGCATACAGTAGCCATTTTCACATTCCAGATATCCGGGTGCAAACAGCCTGGAAGCTTCCTCCGGTAAAATAGCGGCTGACGGGTCGATTGCTTTCCCCGGCAATAATGCCATGATATTCTCTTCTGATGGAACCGGAACTGGCAGGTCAAAGAACTTCGCATACGGCGTTGAAGATTTTTCTTCTTCTGTCAGCTTCGTGCGGGGAATATCCGCGTAAACGCCAAAATTTTCGCTTGTGATCAAATCTTTATAATCCATTATCATACCTCCTGGACGCTATACCTGCTCAATCAAAATATTTAACGGAAAGACGATCTTTGATTTTCCTTTCTTCAAGGGGTACAGCCGGGTGACCGACAACAAGACCCCTAACTGGCATATAATCCTCGGGAAGGCTCAAAATGGGGGGTTGTGTCAAGTTAATCAGTATTGTGTTACCCTTTAGTTTCATTGGATCACCTCCTCCTAAGCCCGGCTTCCTGAATCAAAATCAAACTGGTATTTTTTGTATCTATTTTACATCCGCTATAAAGAGAGCATTTTCCAAATTTCCGGCTAACTCTTTGCTGAAAGCGTAGGTGTTTTCTTGTTCGAGAACATAAAGATATTTTTCGTTAAGCAGCTGACAAAGCAAAAGCCTATAATATTCTTTTATTACCGTTTCAAGTGAAATATTATGACGGGTTGGATAAGATGAGTTTACAATCTCCGGAAGCACAGTTCTCATTTGTATGGCTATGAGATGAATATAAATATTTCTGCAATAACCCTCTTTCAAGGCATGATTGTAAAAGTTTTGAAATCTTTCCTGTACATTTCCCACTGCTTTTAAGTATTCCTCATGCAAAACTGGAAATTTGTTTTGCAAATCATTCATAAAAGCAGAACCCGAATGAGCCGTTACCAGAATTGCTTTGCAGTAACAGCCCTGTATGCTTTTCAAAGCCTCGTCAATGTCTTTATCGGCGGTAAACTGCATGGAATCCATATTGGAGATAACATTGTGAACCATGTGACTGACAATATCTTCTTTGCTTTTGAAATATTTATACAGGGTAGCTTTACTTATGTGAGCTTTTGCTGCAACCTCGTCCATAGAAATTTTGTCAAAGCCGTATCTGGCATAGATCGCAAAAACCTGACGGTTAATAAACTGTTTTTTTTCATCACTGATAGCCGCCGGCATATCCTCACTCCTTCTTTGCGGCTTAATTCAATTAAACCAAATTTGAGAAACCGGTTTAAACTATTATTTGAAATTTGGTTTAAATATACTATAAAATTATAGTTCTATTTTGTCAAGAGTTTTAACTGAATTCGTTTCCTTTAATATCCTCCGTGGACTGTCTTTCTAATCTTTAATCAGAAGATCGATTTCGTAGACCCCTCCGGTTCGGTCTGATCATGATGAACCTTATCCTCTCCGTCTCCGGTACAGATCCGGAAAATTGCGCAACGCGCAAAAACATCACGCGGCGCGTGACAAATTCTGTGAACACTGCTATACTGGAGTTGAGTCAGGATATTAAGAGACCGGAACGGCCTGGTAAAACAGGCATGGTGCCTGTGGAAACAAAATGCTCAGGATGAAGGAGAGATAACATGAAACCGGTAACGTATAACGATTATGTTGAAATGGATCAGACAATCAGTTTCGCAGGTATGGAAGATTTGCATCAGCGAATGATTGATGATATTAATAATGATCCAGATGCGATGGAACTGTACGATGAACTGGCAGAAACAGCTGCCAGATATGCCCTGATCCGGGCAAGATGGAAGCTGCTGTCAACAGCCGAAAAAGCTGAGACGGACGCATCGCGAACAGCCTGCCACAATTCTCTGATCGTGAAATTCAATCAGCTGGCACGGTATCTGCGTCAGCAGGGGAAGACTGCCGAATGGCGGGATATTCTTGGATATGAAGAAGACAATCGGATCAACCGCAAACGCATCGGAGATTTCGGGTGCTATATTGCCTTTGTGAACGGAATCAACGCACGTTAAGCATATATCGTAGAATATTGACGGCCGGGATATCAAAGTGCGCCAAGAAGCGAGACCGGATGGATTTATGAAAGAGAGGCAGGTAAGAAGTATTGATGAAAGACCAGATACAATTGCTTGTGACTTTTGATCGGAATTACATTGAACCGTTCCTGACCATGCTATATTCTATGGTTGCAAACAATGATGATCAACCCGGTTCGTGCCCTTTGGGAATTGGACCTGGAGGGTAAAATTTATGCAGCGACATCTCATACGTTTGGGTCGGGACTCGTCAATGGAATCAACCGCATCAGACTGGATACAGAATATGATTACTTCAACACAGGGGTAATTCTGATTGATCTGAAAAAGGCGATTGCCTGTGTCAATCCAGATGATATTTTTGATTATGTTGAAATACATGCGACCGAATTGGTGCTTCCCGATCAGGACATATTCAATGCGTTGTATGGAAATCGCACAAAACAGATTGATGACAGGGTGTGGAATTACGATGCCAGGTACTATTCAATCAAACTACAAAATTACGAGCGAAGGACTTTGTACCATGGACTGGGTCATGCAGAGTACATCCGTAATCCATTTTTGCGGCAAAATCAAGCCGTGGAGGCATAATTATCCCGGTCATTTTGCATCCGTGTACAAGCATTACTGGTACCGGGCGCAGGGGCTGTCCCAAACTACTAAGTTTATATAATTGTGCAGATCGGTATGCTGCCAGTGTCCGCTTCTGCCTCGATCAATGGTTCTGCAAACCATCATCGCTCTTGGAACTAAGGCAATTTAATGCTATTCTTTACCGGTGTTCCTGCAAAGGCATTTGCCTCAATCGTAGTAAGGGTGGAAGGAAGTTTTACCTCCGCCAGATCGCCGCAATATTGAAAAGCATTGATCCCAATTCGTGTGACCCCTTCCGGAATCACAATGCTCTTAAGTCCGGATTTCTGGAATGTCAGGCCTTCAATGACAGTAAGCCCGCTTGGCAGATCGATATGAGTAAGTCTGTAGGTGTAGCGGAATGCGGAAGAACCGATTTCAGTTACGCTTTCCGGGATCACCACCTGAACCAACGACAAAAAGGCGCTGAAAGCCGTGTTACTGATTTTTGTACAGCCGTCCTCAATGACCACATAATACATTGTCTTCGCGTAGGAAAACCAGGGAGCCTGTCCTTCCGCCGCATATACCTCCATCGGACCGGTACCACGGATTACCAGCATCCGGTCTTTGTAATACCAGTTCAGGTCAGCGCTGCAGCTTCCGTAATCTTCCGCATTATCGGCTGTAATCGCAGCAGCCTGCGCCAGAAGTTCTGCTTCCGTAATCATACCATCTGCCAGTTCCTGTGCTGCTTCCGTCTCTTCAGCGACAGTTTCTGCTTCGCTAGCCGCTTCTGTAATCACCGTAACTTTTTTCGAAATCGTTGTTTCATCAGCACTCTTTTTACTGTTCCCGCAGCCAATTTTGCATGCTCACTGTTGGTTCATTTCGTCCACGGAAGCAAATGGCCGGTCGCAATGCCGGAGAATATTCTGGTGGAAAAAGTGTAAATCCGATGTAAAATATATCATGTCTTTTCTCCCTCCCATGGAACGGATACGGTGTGGCAGTAATGCCCTTCGATGACAAGTGCGGTCAGCTGATAGCCAAACACGCATCCGGTGTCGATACAAATGATCCCTGATTTGGGAAGCCTGTATGCGCACTTCTCTTCCAGGATACCGAATGTCCCGTTCCCTTTCAGATGTACCGGCTCCTGATAGGGGGTATGTCCCACAATCGTCAACCTTCCGGTATAGAAGTTTCCCGTAACGGCGTCCCGATCCCAGATCAGTGTGTCAGTATCATTTGCAACCAGATCCTCCTGATCCAGGCCTGCGTGGACACATTGGAACCCGTCTCCTGTGTAATACAGAACCGTATTTTCATGGATCCAGTCCGTGTAATCAAACACATCTTTCCTGTGTTCCCGAAACGATCGGATCGTATATTCTGCTCCGTTTTGTCTCCACAGGCGCATCCCGATAAAATTTGTTGCATCCAAAAGCATCTGCTCATGATTGCCGCGGATAATGATGCACTGGTCGCCCATTTCCTGCTTCATTCGTATAAAAAACATCAGAACCTCATACGATTGTTCTCCCCGATCCATCAGATCTCCGATACTGATCAGACGGTCTGTTTTCTGATCGAAATCTACAGCCTTCAGCAACGTTTGTAATTCCTGGAAACAACCATGGATATCTCCTATTATGATTGTCCGCATATACACATACCTTCTTTCCGCTGAATATGAATCAGGTGGAGTTTTATTCAATGCGTTGTATGGGAATCATACAAAACAGATTGATGATAGGGTATGGAATTATTTGTAAACAGCCCGTTCTCCTCCAATCAGCTTCGGTCTTGTCCTGGCACAGACGACTCTCGCCTCACCAATGAACTTTTGCTCAATCCGAACTGGCACTGCAACGTCTTTCAGATGCATTCCGATCAATGTATCCCCGATATCAATTCCTGCGTGTGCACGAATATGTTCCACCGCTGTCGGCTCACGGAAGGAATTCCAGGCCGCTGTTGCAAACGAACCTCCTGCCTTTGGTTGTGGAACAACCCACACTGCCTCAAGTCCATAAGTTTTCGCTGTCTTTCGTTCTACAATCAAGGCCCTGTTCAAATGCTCGCAGCACTGCGCCGCCAGACAGACCCTTGCTTCGTCCGTCGCCCGACGGATCCCTTCCCATATCGCCTGTCCAAGTTCCGGGCTGGAATATCTTCCGATTCGCTTGCCTCCCACTTCGCTTGTAGAACAGCCAACCACCAGAATATCCCCCTCTTCCAGCTTTGCCTCATGCAGAAGCTGGCAGGCCACGGTATAAGCTTCTTCCCTTATAGTCTCAAGATCATGTTCCGATACTGCCCGTTCCGACATACCTGCAACCTTTTCCGCCATATCATTTGCGCCTCTTTTCCAACTGATTTTTAACTTCTCTCACCTTCAGCACCATACAATTATAGCACATATCAGCAAGAAGAAAAATAAAAAATGTAATCAGGATGTCTCATCCAGACATGACATGAAGTCATGGCTCCGACAGCCACATGTTACTTTCCTCCACCTTGTTATTTAGGCATCATCAGTCTCCCGATTCCGCAACCGGCTCAACGACATCGGAAACCGAACGGTTCCCGTACTCTTTGATCTCACCGTTAGAAGCCGTCACCCACTTGTTGTCGTCACCGTCGCGGACGGTACGTCCCTTGACGATCTTCCCGCTTGAATCCAGCAGGCGCACTCCGATGTCCGGTAAATCAAACGCCTGGTATTTTGTAATCTTATCCGCAGCCTGCAGCTTACCCCGGTAATAATAGGCACTGCCATGGACGCCGGTATATCCGACTCCGTTTGTCGAGAAATAATACGGCCACAGGCCATTGGCGCCCGAAGAATCCGCATCCTCGAGCCGAACCCGTCCGGTGACCGCCGCCAGTGTATCTCTGTCGAAATAATAAATATTGCCGTTCACTTCCCGAAAGCCGGTCAGCGCATTGCCCATGTCATTCATCAGGTAACGTTTCTGGTCAAAGGTCATGATCTCTTCCTGATTCCGGGCGGCTGACTCCGGATAGCCGGAATCCTTGAAGTAGAACCATTCCTCATTTCCTGTGGACTCTGCATCCGGGCCAATGACCTGGAACCAGCCTCCATTCACCATCTGCCCGACATGCCACCCCGTCGTCTGGATTTCTGCTGCCGGAGTCGCGTCCGACGGACTTGCCACGATATCTTCTTCCTGTTCTGCAGCAGCCTGAACATCCGCCAGCACCATGTTCTCTCCTGCCACCACTGTCACTGCATTGGAACGTCCCTGGTAATCCGCTTCCATATAATACTTGTAGCTGCGGATGGTCGGTGATTTGCTGCGCATCTGAATCCAGCCCTGCTGGATGATGCCGCGCTCATCCACACAGTAGGTCACGCCGTCGACCCGGATCTCTTTATAGGTATCCTCCTCGGAATAATAGACGCGCCCTGTGAGTGGCGAGAAATAGAACCAGGCCGTGCTGCCGTAATCGCCAACGTACTCCATCAGCTCCGTCTCGGTGGAGACCAGCCAGCTTTCCTTTAACGGCACGAACTGCCAGCCATAGACCCTGGCGCCGTCCTCCCCGCAGTAATACCGGTTCCCGTCAACCCATCCGGTCTGCATGACGCCGCTGGCATTGAAGTAATACTGATTCTCCTCAACCGTATGCCAGCCATCCCGCAACACACGGCCATCCTCTGCCGCGTAATACCAGTAGGTATAATCTGCACCGGTCGAGGCACTCGTGCCGCTGATGCTGAACCACTCGTTCTCCATCAGCACGCCGTCCTCATTGAGATACTTGCGCCCCTTGCCCGCATCCACCATCCAACGCTTCTTGTATATTGCACCGTTGGTAGTAAAATAATAAGTCTTCCCATCCACTTCCAGATAACAGTTGCCCTTCCAGACGCTGCCATCCGCATTGGCATAATACGTCGCCACCGACTCGACGCCGGTTGTCGCATTCACCGACACGATATCAAACCATCCGGTCTGCAGATGCCCTTCCTCGTCCAGATAGTAGCGCTCCTTTGTCTCCGGATCCACATACCACTGTTTACGGTAGCTTCTCCCGTTCGCGTCGAAATAATAAGTATATCCGTCCATCTGGATGAAGCCACCCTTCGCCACGCTGCCCTGTCCGTCGCCGTAATACCAGTTCTCCGTGGTCACGCCGGTTGTAGCGTTCGTCGTGTAAGTCGTGTACCAGCCGCTTCCCTGCAGATGCCCCTCCGCATCCAGATAATAGCGTTCCTTTGTCTCCGGATCGGTATACCAGCGTTCGCGGTAATTGACACCATTGGCGTCAAAGTAGTAAATATACCCGTCAATCTCCCGGAAGCCGCCGTAATACAGAGCTCCCTCCGCGTCCGCGTAATACCAGTTCGTCGTCACGCTGCCATCGTCGTTCACCTTATAGATGGCAAACCAGCCATTGGTATATCTTCCATATGTCTCATCGATGTAATATTTTTTCGTAATAGTCACGGCTTCACCGTTCTCGTCCACTTCCCCGGTCTCTTCTTTTAAATGAAACAGACCGCTGCGGGTCGCGTTACCACCCGTTCCGAAGTAAAAAGTCCCATCGCCGACCGTAAGCCAGCCACCCCGGTAGATACGGCCATGCTCACCCGCATAATACCAGGTCGTGCTGACCTTCTTACTCGGCTCCGTCACCGTTGATTCGACCGAAAACCACTGATTCTCCACCAGCAGACCGTTCGCATCAAAATAATATCTTTCCTCGTCCAACGTCAGGAATTTGCCGACCACCATCTGCCCGTTCCCGTCCGCGTAACGCCAGCTTCCATCCTCATTCTGAATCCACTGCTTTTTCACCGGTTTGTCATTCTCATAATACACCCAGATGCCTATGTCATTCTGCTGCCAGCCGTCGGCCGCATAGACCGGGCAAGGTCTGGCAAATGCCACAGACAAAAGAAAGGCCGCGGAAACGGCCACAATGGTATTTCTCTTTTTCATAATCGGATGCTTCTCCTCTCGTATGGATCTTTCCCATATCAGGCGGTTTCTCCAACCCGCCTGTCGTTCACGGATTCCCTTCATAAATCCCTTCGATGCCCTTCCGCAGTTCTTCCTCGCGGTTCAGCTGCTCCGCCGCATACTGGTCATACGCATTTCGGCGCTCTGTCTCAATCGCTCCGGTTTCCAAAAGCCCGGCGACTACCTCCCCGATTGTCGCCCAGGTGCAGTCGTCCTGATCGGTATACTCTTTCGTCCAGTCAAGGAGCTCCTCGATCTCCTCTTTCAAAAGTGCGTGTCTGTGTACCGCGTCCATATCAAGCACCAGAATCAAAGATGCCTTGCTGTCATAAAGCGCGGCCAGTCGGCTTCCGACCGTCGTCCCGGCTGTCTGGATATAAGAATAATCAAAATAAACCATCGGATCATCCGTACATCCATCCGTCGGAATATCCTCATGATAGCGCGTATAGCCGACAAATCCATTTTTGAGCAGCATCTCCGTATGGTTCGCGCTGAAATCTTCGTAACGAAGCAAAAACACGCCGGAATCCTGAAGTCCGGCGTCCCAAAGCCCGGTCCGCGCCACATCAATCGCCTCCATGGAGAACGGAGACGCCGTCAGCATGATTTCCCAGCCGGTATCTGCTGCCAAAGCAATCCGTTCGGCAACTTCCCCGACATCCAGTGCGCAATTGAGAACCAGAACCGGTGAAAATCCATATTCTGCAGACAATTCACGGATATAATCGATATCGTCCTGTTGGGAAATCACAAAGCCAACCATAATTCTCGCCATATCACTCTCATAGGAAATCTGTTTCTCCATCTCCACCAGTTCTTCCTGCAGATCCCGCAGTTCTGCTTCCTTCGGCTGCACCTGATCCGCAATCTGCTGCAACCGCTCCCTTTCCCGCATCTCTTCCTTTTGCGAAGAATACGCTAACACACCGAAGATGACAGCCAGTATCACAATCAGCACCAGGCAGATCACATTGACAATCTTCCTCTTTGTTTCATCCATTCCCTTCACTCCTCTGACTGTTTCCCTCGTGTTTCCTTATTCCACCGTCACACTCTTCGCCAGGTTCCGCGGCTTATCTACGTCCAGCCCCTTCGCCACGCTGACATAATAGCCAATCAATTGTAGCGGAATCACGGCCAGACTTGCCAGAAAATGTGGATCTGCTTTCGGAATGTACACTACGAAATCTGCCAGATCTTCGATTTCATAATTGCCGTAAGTGGTAAGCGCCATCAGATATGCGCCCCGGCTCTCCACCTCCACCATGTTGCTGACTGTCTTTTCATAGAGGTTCGGCTGGGTCAGCGTCCCGATCACCAGGGTTCCGTCCTCAATCAGACTGATCGTCCCGTGCTTCAGCTCCCCGGCCGCATATGCCTCGCTGTGAATATAGCTGATTTCCTTAAGTTTCAGGCTTCCTTCCATGGAAACCGCGTAGTCCACACCTCTTCCGATAAAAAAGATATCCTTCTGATTGGCCTGCTTCGCCGCGAACCACTGAATCCGCTCCTTATCCTCCAGAATCCTGCGGATCTTATCCGGCAGGGCATCCAGTTCCTGAATATAGCCAGTATATTCTTCTTCACCGACCGTCCCACGCACACGGGCCATCTGCAATGCCAGCACATAGCAGGCAATCAGCTGTGTGCTGTACGCTTTTGTGGTCGCCACGGCAATCTCCGGGCCGGCCAGTGTCTGGAACACATAATCCGCTTCCCGTGCGATGGAACTCCCCATGACATTGACAATCGCCAGCGTGCGGATTCCCTTTTCCTTCGCTTCACGCAGCGCCGCCAGGCTGTCCGCCGTCTCCCCGGACTGGCTGATCACAATCACCAGGGCATTGGAATCCAGCAACGGATTCCGGTAACGGAATTCCGACGCCAGATCGACACGGACCGGAATCCGCGCCAAATCCTCGAATACATACTGCGCCGCCACACCGACATGATAGGCCGAGCCACAGGCAACGATATGAATCTGAGAAAGATCACGAATCTCCTCATCCGTCAGTCCGACAGAACCCAGATCAATTCTTCCATCCGCCAACACCGCATGCAGTGTGTCTGCCACCGCCTTCGGCTGCTCGTGAATCTCCTTCATCATGAAATGCTCAAAGCCGCCCTTTTCCGCTGCCTCCGCATCCCAGTGAATCTCTGTCGGTTCTTTCGGTATCTCATCGCCATCCAGGTTGTAAAAGGTGATTTCGCCCTTTCGTACCCGGCCGATTTCCATGTTGCCGATATAATAGACGGTCCGGGTATATTTGAGGATTGCTGGCACATCCGACGCCACATACGAATTGCCGTCACTGACGCCAAGAATCATCGGACTGTCCTTCCTGGCGACATAAATCTCCTGCGGCCAGTCCCGAAACAGAATGGCAAACGCATACGAACCGCGAATTCTCACCATGGCGCGGTTGATCGCATCCACCGGCGTGTGCAGATATTTTTTGTAATAGTAGTCAATCAGCTTCACCGCCACTTCGGTATCCGTATCCGAATAAAAATGGTAGCCCCGACGCACCAGCTTATCCCGCAGTTCCTGATAATTCTCAATAATCCCATTATGTACCACCACGACCGACTGATCGTCGCTGCAATGCGGATGCGCGTTGTTCTCGGAAGGCTCCCCGTGCGTCGCCCATCTGGTATGCCCGATGCCGCAGTCTCCGGCAAGAGCAAATCCGTTATTGATTTTCTCCGCCAGAACCTTCAGTCTTCCCTTTGCCTTCACCACTTTAAACAGTGATTCCCCATCACGGACTGCCAGCCCCGCCGAATCATATCCCCGGTATTCCAGCTTCGACAAACTCTCCAAAAGAATCGGTCCCGCCTGCCTGTTTCCATTAAAACCTACAATTCCACACATATCATCTGTCTCCCTTCCAGGATTTTTATGCAAACGAAAAAGGAATCTGCCGGTTACAGACTCCTTCTGTTCGAAAAATATTCTCTTCTGTACGATTCCCATAACCGCAACGCTGCACTGCCTGCCATCGCTCCAAACATGCATCCCAGTCCATTGTGCAGCATGTCGTCCCACTCGAATAACCCACGGCAGGTCACGAGCTGCAGCGTCTCAATCGCAGCCGACCAGATGAGACCAACCAGAAAAGCGGCTTTTGGTCTGATTTGATAAAGGATTGAAAGGCAGAAACCCACCGGTATAAACAGGAGCAGATTCAGGACGATTTCCATGAACAGGGAGCGATTGTGATTGACCATCACCTCGTACCACGACCAGAATGGCGCCCATTCGGCTTTGGGCGCTGCAGCCGTCCTGCGAAAGATCAGGGTGGTAAAGAAAATAGCAGCGCCATAAGTAATAAAGATTGACTGCAGCACCGCTCGCATGGCTGTTTCTTTCTGTCCGGTTTGCACACTTTTCTTCTTTTCCCACCAAAAACACAGTCCAAACGAAAGGAAAATAATGAGAAAAAGAAGAGGCCATGTGTAAACAGGCAAATGATGTTCAATGATCGAATATGCTGTTTCCGATTTCTTTCACCTCACTTCTTAGCAGCGATTTTCCTCAGTTCCCTTACCCTGTATTCCGTCATGCGGCACATATACTCCGGGCGTCCGGCTGTACTCCCCGTTTCTGTCATACATACAGCGGGACAAACCTGGCATAGGTTCTGCAAGTCACACGCGATGCAGGCCTGGCACTGCGGTATTTTCTGACAGGCATCTACCATAAAATCCCAGCATTCCCTGAAGGAATGTTCCAGGAGACTGATTCTGGGTTCCAAAAACATGCCACAGGGTAATAATTCCCCTCTCCAGTTCATGTTGAACACACTTCGGCCGGCACGACATGGAAAACCCGTCCTGCCCTTCAGTTTTGGTGCATTCCTCAGCTTGGCAAGGGTCTCTCTGGCTGTCTGCGGACTGGTTACCGGCTGACAGCCATGTACTTCGGCCTCCGCTGCCTGCTCTGCCGCCAGCCGGTACTGCTCCTGGCTTGTAATACCCCTTCGAAGACCGGGGAACATATAGGTTGCCACAGACAGAGGCACATCAAAGGCTTCCGCGATTTGATAAAGTTCAGGTAACTGATCGATATTATCCGGCGTCAGGCTGCAATCAAAGACAAAAGGAATTCCCCGCTCCTTTAACAGGCCTGCCGCCCGCATCACCTGCGTAAACCCGTCCGCATTCCCGCAAAGTGCAGCATAGGTGGCGTTATCCTTTCCATAGAGAGTGATATAGATTCGCTGGACGCCATTTTCCGAAAAGAAATCCGCCCACTCCTCATCAAGCAGAGTACCGTTGGTTTTTACCTCCAGAACCACTCCCATCTGCGAAATTTCCGTATACAGGCGCTTCAACTCCGGATAAAGCAGGACTTCCCCGCCGGTAAGCGTCAGAAACAGCAGACCTTCTTCGCAGGCCTCTTTCACAATCGAAAGCCATTCCTCGCAGGTAAGCATTCTGCCCTGGGCATCCATCTCCTCCTTTGACATGTGGACATAACACATCCGGCAGTTCATATTGCACAGAGGTAACAGTTCGATCACTCCCATGACCGGCGTACAGGTTACATCTGCTTCCCGAAGGATCATCGTTTCCGCTGTTTCTGTTGTCTCATGTGACCTCATAATCGTCCTCCTGATGGCATCCTGTTCCTGCTCTGACATCCGACTTCTCCACTTCATCCTGTCGATTCCCTTTCTCCCGGTTCCATGCTCTCCGCGCAGATCCGTTCGTGTTCAAACACCAGTCGTTTCCCACAGATCTGCAGTGCCGCCGGTCTGTGTGTCACAATCAGTACCGTCTGCTTCCCCAACTGTTTCAGATTCCGCAACAGCTGGCGCTCCGTCTCCTCATCGAGGGCAGAGGTGGCCTCATCCAGCAACAGAATCGGCGCGTTACGGTAAATGGCCCGGGCAATCGCAAGGCGCTGAAGCTGCCCTTCCGAAAGGCCGACTCCCCTTTCTCCCAGTACGGTCTGATACCCCTTCGGCAGTTCCCGGATAAACGCATCCGCGCATGCAATCCGGCAAGCCTGTTTCACCCGTTCCTTCTGTGCCTGCGTATAAGGCGCCGCATGAAGGAAATCCACCGCCTCATAGATACTCTCGGACATCAGCATATTCCCCTGAGGGACATAGGAAAACCAGCCGCGCGTGGAGGCATCGATGTCAATCGCCTGAGGCGCTTCGGACTCTTCCATCCCGGAACATGCCGCTTTTGCGTACAGCCGGCCGGAAACCGGCCGGTAGATTCCAAGTAACAGCTTCAACAATGTACTTTTTCCGATTCCTGAGACGCCGGTCAGAGCGACCAGCTCTCCCTTCTGAATATCAAAGGAAGCGGCCCGGATGACTTCATCTTCTCCATCGTCATAAATAAACGTAAGATTTCTCGCATGAAGCGATTGGAATTCCGGAAGTGCCTTCTGTGGCCGTTCATCCCTGGGAAGGCTCTCAATCTCCATCAGCCGTTCCGCTGACGCCAGCATGCTATAATACTGAGGCACGAGACCGGACATGTTGGCAAACGGTCCGCGAATCTGATTGATCAGCTGCAGCACCGCGGTCAGTGTCCCATACGTCAGCGTCCCCTGCAGGATACCGACGCAGCACCACACCAGGCCAAAGAGATAGCTCCCCTGCATGACCGCCCCAAAGCCAACATTACAAACGTTGGAAAAGGTTCTGCGCCGCATGCGCGCCTTTTTGTGTTCGTCGGCCCACTCTTTTGTCCGGTCGGAAGCCATCTGCTCCGCCTGAAAACTCTTGACAAGCAAAAGATTCTCCACAGATTCCTGCATCCAGGAACGCAGTTTTCCGTCCTTCTCCTGTACTTCCTTGTGCAGGCTCTTCATCTTCCTCCGGAAAAGGAAGGTCACCCCCAGCATCACCAGTCCGCCAACCAGGAAAATGCTGGCAAAGCGCCAGTCCAGAGCCATCAGCACGAACAGGGCACAGACCAGTTGTACCAGCATCGATACGATATCCGGGATCAGATCTGCGGCATTGCCAGCCACAATCCGTACATCACTGGTCAGCCGATTCTGCAGTTCTCCGGTATGAAAGGTTTTCAATCCGCTATAGCGGCTGCGCAGAATGCTGTCATAGATTTGTGTTTTGATGCGGTTTTCCATGGAAGCCATAACGGCCTCATACAATTGCCGAAGAGCAGCGTTTAAACCAAGCGTCCCTGCCATCACGGCAAGAAAGACCGCTACCCAGCGCAGGAACGCATCCGGATTCCCGGCAACCGCAGAGTCAATCGCCCCCCGCATGACCAATGCCAGCGCGACCGAAAGCATGGAAACAATGCCTTCGCAGAACGCGGTCAGAAGAATCCCTCGCAGAGATCCCTTCGCTTTCCGGATGACCCAGGCCAGGGACGTTTCCCCCAGAAGCCACCGCCCGACTCTTTTTACTCCCTGCTTTGCCCGATCCTTAAGCCATCGGAACGGATAAATCAAATTCCAGAACCAGACATACAGACGGTAGCGAAGATCGGTCACCGAGATTTCACACTTCCTGCTCCATAACCGTTCCATCACGCCCTTCACCGCAGAAAGCGAAACCGGCTCCAGGCCAAAGGTATTGTCGCCCCGGATCAGACAGGTATCTCCTTCCACCCGGATCACCCGGTGAAGCACCAGTTCCCCGTCCGGTCTGGTATACAGCACGACGTCATTTTTCTGCGGACGTTCCTGCAGACGCCGGATCAGGACCTGTGATTCATTTGTATACAGAAGCGGCTGCATGCTGACTCCCCTGGTCGTAATCACAAGAAAACCTTCCCGCTCCAGTTCGGCCAGTATCTTCGTCTGTTCCACGCTGTCCTCCCCCATCAAAAGACTGAATGATCTGCAATCTCCATCATCGGCTATTCTTCTTCATCCAGGCACCCTGCCTCCCGCAGCGTATCCAGAAAAGCCTTTACATCCTGCGCTGCCTGCTCGCGGGTGACATCATATTCTGCTGCCAATCTATTCACAAGGTCCTCCTTCGAGATTCCCTGCAACAGGTAATCCCAGCAAAATGCGCCTGTATCATTCAGTTTTATCATTCCATTTAACGATTTGCTTGCCGGGCCAACTGCAACGACCACATATTTGCCCGCTACTTTTCTGAGAATAAAACCTTTTCTGATTTTCATGTAAATCCTTTCACTCGTTTCTTTTCTTTCCTGTTCCTTCATACATTTAAAGAGAATGTGGGGAAACAAAACGATAACATACCGCCCTGCTTCCCCACGGTCTTCAGGCACAACGATACCCAAAGCGATCGGGCAGTCTCAGACAGACTTCCCTCCAGACACTGCGAGAAGCTTCTCCTCAATAGTCCAGACTGGTACTGTTCGTACCATAGTCATAGCTTTCGCCATTGCCGGTCGGATGCGCGCACCCTTGTGGTTTATTCCAGTCCTTTGCTGTTACCACATAATCGTTATCGAAGTTCAGAACCTGTGCCAGGGGCGCCTGATACTTTTTCATGTTTATCACCTCCTCACTGATACAGTATCCATACTGTGTGGATACCATAAAATATTTATTATACACAAAATCCAAGATGACGAATTTCCATCGCCCCTGTCTTTTGCGATAATCCAGATCATCTGTTATTCCATCCTGCCAGGAATTCTCTGCTCCTGCATTCCTTCGCAGGCAATTCGCGCAGCCTGCAGCGATTGATCGCAATGAATCTGCCAGACCGGTTTCCGTCCTTATGCTTTGTTAAGATTTGCAGCACGAAAATAAGAGCCTGTTTCAGGCTCTTACCCAGACTCATCGCTAATTTGACGAACGTCACTTTATGATAACAACTATACTTTTATGATACGAAATAAGAACCTCAAACAGCTCCTGTTTTTCTTCGTGCCGATTGTAACTGTCTTACTCATCCGCCTGTTCACGCAGAACTCTGCAGTTCTTTCCGCTGAACGCAATTCCATATTCCTCTATTCTGGATACCTGAAAACCCAGGAAATATTCACTGTAATCCATGTTCCTGATCTGTTGGCAGGCTTCTTCTGCTTTAGACTGAAGTTTTTTTCTGTCATCGGTATGTTTCACTTCGATAATGATACCTTTGTTTTCCAGACGATTGATAATGATGATGTCCGCCCTGCCTTTTCCGGCCTCTCGATTCGACTTCACCAACCAACCGGGGCGTCCCTTCGCCATACCGATCAACAGCATATGGTAGCTGGCTTCCTTTTGTTCTTCGGTATTGCCGCCATCCATAAAGCTGATGGATTCTTTCAGACAGGAATTGATGCAGTTTTCAATCTTTTCTGCCTTACTGTCATCGAATGCCTTATAGAGATCCGACAGGCCGCCCTCTATTTTTCTCAGGAACCATTTCTGTACTTGTTCCCCGAATACATGGCGTATTTCGCGGTTAGGGATGGCCAGGCGATATGTCCCGTCTGGGTTCCGTCCACGCTGTGTCAGGTATCCAGTGGTAAATAAAACACTCCAGAGGTTGTCAATTTCACTGTATATGTCTTTATAGGTAAGCTCGAAAGAGAGCGGTTTATCTACGGTTTTTCCTTCGGAAAGGACTTCCAGGTCATAGCGGGTGTTGTCGCTTCCCATTTCTATAAAACGATAGACGGTATCGTTTTCACTCATATTTGCCCAGTAGTTTTTGGGTTCCCGGTCTGACGATGCCAAAAGCTGGCGGCACCAGTTGATCACATCCCATGGACAGTATATGTCGGTGATTCCGATGCGATAACCGTCATACCAGTCTTTCGTGATTTCATAATACTGGCCCAGATCATAATCCTCCAGAAGTCTTTGCACTTCCTGATCTGTAAATCCAAACCATTCATCACATACTTCATCGACTAATGTATACATCGTTGGGTTATTTAAATCAGAGAAGAGACTTTCTTTGGAAACCCGCATGCAGCCTGTCAGGACGCCAAAATACAGAGCTTCATTTGATTTTAACGCATATCCGAAAATCTGGCGGATCAAAAGAACCATCTGCCTGTAATAATCGTTTTCAAAGGCTTTCTGAAGCGGTGCGTCATATTCGTCAATCAGGATAATGATTTTTTTCCCATAGTGTTTGTAAAGCAGGTTTGAAAGATGAAATAAGCTGCTGTCTATCAGGCTTTTCCCATTTTTTATATCATGAAAATAATTTTTATCATCATCATCCAGTCTGTCGCTGTTCGCCAGAAATGAAAAACGTCTGGCCTCCGTTTTGATCACATCCCATATGTTGGCCTCCGCTTTTTCGTATGAGACTCCATTCACCTGCTTCAGCGATATGGAAATCACCGGGAACTGTCCCATATATTGTTCACACAATTCCGTTTCTTTTGAGATTTCCAGGCCATCGAAAAGACTTTTGTCTGTCCCGATCTCAAAGAATCTCTGAAGCATACTGATGTTTATGCTTTTTCCGAAACGGCGCGGCCGTGTGAAGAGATTCACTTCACCCCAGCTGTTCAGTAACTCTTTTATCATTCCGGTCTTATCTATATAGTAGAAATCATTTGTGCGGATTTTTGCAAAATCATCAATGCCTATCGGCATTCTTTTTTTTTCAGACACCTGCTCACCCCGTTCCATATGGTTTTGCTTTTTATGGATTTACCCATATAGTTTATCATAGGAAGCCTCATGTCACAAGTAGCAAAATCCTCTGTTCTTCACGAACTAATCAAATCAGAAATTTTCTGCTCCTGCATTCCTTCGTAAGCAATTCGTGCAGCCTGCAACGATTGATCACAATGAATCTGCCAGACCGGTATCCGCTCTACGATTCGTTCCCACATGGTCATCATGGAATCCAGGTTCTCCCAGGACAACATCCGGTGATTCTGATTGGTTCGCATCATCTGCGAAAATGCCATCGCCGGATCCATACGGGTAATATAATTCACTTCGCTGTGATCCAGAAAACCGATTCCCCTTAAAGGAATCTGCGTATTCACCTGATATCCTTCTGATCCGCCAAACGGCGTACCACAAATATAACAGCCTCCATTCATAAAACGAATGATGGGGTTATCTCCATTAATAATTCTGGCCCGGGAACCAAAATAATCGAGCCAGAGTTGCGCCTGCGTCGTTTTTCCGTATCCGCTGGGCGCCGTGAACGCATACCCCACACCATCTACCTCCACCGCGCAGGCATGCATCCAGGCTGCGTCAAACTCAGGTAGTTGCGGGTATATCGTTCCATGAAGTGCCGAAAACTCAATTTTACCTATACTTGAATATGGATCCAATTCGTCTTCCTGATAAAGCAGAATCAACGGTTCCAGAATCTCATCTGTTGTCTTTACCCGGATATCCGGTTCCCGATCCGGCTTTACCACATAATCCCTGCAGCGCTTCTCTATCTCGTCATATCGGTTGTCAATCTCGACCAAAAGGCCGGCTATTTCAATACAAAACATAACGTTCTCCTGTGAATCCCTCTTATTGGTTCCCATCCAATGATCTGCTCATAAATGGGCGAAGCGACTGATACAGTTTTTGATCCATCCCAGCCTGCCTGTATTTTTGCATCAGATTCAATTTCGGTCGCTCTCCTCTGCTCCGTTGCATCAGATATCTCCCAAACAATACAAATGGCGCAACCGGCAGCAATACCGGATGCTGTTTGCAAACCGGCCAGTTCGACCGGCTGACGGAGAATAATACAGTGATAAGGCTGGCCAGACGGTTCGCGGCACCTGGATTGGAAAACAACCGTTCCGCATATTTATCTGACTTGATTCCAAAATTGCCTTCTTTTAAAATCTGCTCTATGACCTTATTGGCCGTTTCAGCATCGTATTCCACCGCCCATGGCGCAAACTCTTCCGGCAAACCAAGATAAGCAACACAGACTCTTGTCATGATACCGGCAAAATACAGAATTCCAAACTCGGCAAGCTTTGGCTGCAATTGCTCCCACAATTTGCTGTCCAGCCTGTTCTTTACAAACACCGCCCAGTCGCACATTTGCCGCAGGCCAAGGCCGCTGGTCATGAAATGTTCCATCTTATGGATCAGAAGGACAATTGCCGGTTGATCATCCGCCAGGACAGGAAGGTCACCAACATACTGCATCCGTTCAATCGCGTCATTAAAATATGCTCTGATTTTTCTGACACACTCGGATTCTTCGTTCAGGAACAGACCATTCGGTTCTTTATGAATCTCTACCGTTATTCCGCCCTTTGAAATGCTCATGTGACAATGATGATTTTCATCCAGGACTTCTCCATAACCGTCTGCCTGCAGAATTTCTACAGCGGCTTTCTGTTGCTCCGGTTTCACGAGCAAATCGATATCTCCCATAATCCGCAGAGACGGATTTGGATAGAAGACTGCGGAAGAACTCCCCTTCAGAATCATACAGGGAATGCCAACCGCATTCAGAAGATTGATCACCTGCCTTTGTTCGTAAAGAAGCTGCTCGTTGTGTATGATATGGAAGAGAGAATTCTGCTCCCAACGTTTCGATACTTCATCCGGAATGCATGTACGTTCCTCGTCTTTGAGAATATCCCAAATGAGAGTTGTGAGAGCCTGGCAGGATGTTTCCTGATAAAGTGTGAACCAGTCTGTTGTCGCCGGATCAAAATCGGCAGGCGCATTGAATAAAGCCCTGCCCGTAAGCTGTAATAATACTTTTTCTGTTTCGTTCATTTGCATCCGTTCTGTCCTTATGCTCTGTTATGATTTGAAGCACTAAAATAAGAGCCTGTTTCAGGCTCTTAC
>JAJQCD010000027.1 GCA_021202925.1 Clostridiales bacterium
AACTGGTTGTCTGAGCGTGGAAACAGAAGATTGTCTCATCGGGCAAAGAATGTTATAATAAAAAGGATTCGAGATGGCAGACAGAACACCGCCGGTCCGAATTCTACTGTGAAACTCAGTGAAGCAAAGCTGAACCTGGCATAGCTGTCTATAAAAACGAAGGAGACGAACCATGCAGAAATTTACTTATCACAGCCCCACAGAAATCATCTTTGGCCGCGGAGCGGAAGAAAAGACCGCCGAGGCCATCCAAAACTACGGCGGCCACCGCGTCCTTCTCGTCTATGGCGGCGGCAGCGTCGTGCGCAGCGGACTCCTGGAACGCCTTACCACAAACCTGACCGCGGCCGGTCTGACCTGCGAACATTTCGGCGGCGCGAAGGCCAATCCGACCCTGGAGCATGCCAGAGAAGGCGTCCGGCGCTCCATCGCATTCGAAGCCGATTTCATCCTTGGCGTCGGCGGCGGCTCCGCCATCGACACAGCCAAAGCCATCGCGCTCGGCACCGCGAATCCTGACACGGATATCTGGGCCTTCTGGAGCCGACAGCAGACTCCGACCCGTGATCTGCCGATCGGTGCCGTCCTCACCATCTCCGCAGCCGGCAGTGAATCCAGCGACTCCGCCGTACTGACCAACACGGAGACCGGGCAGAAGCGCGGTTTAAGCACCTTCTTAAACCGGCCGAAATTTGCCATCATGAACCCGGAACTCACCTACTCGCTTCCGACCTACCAGATTGCCTGCGGCGTTACGGACATCATGATGCACACGCTGGACCGTTACTTCAACCCGCTGGACAACGAGCTGACCGATTCCATCGCAGAAGCCCTCCTTCGCACGGTCATCGCAAACGGACGGATCGCGGTCAGAGATTCTCACGATTACGAAGCCATGAGCGAGCTGATGTGGGCCGGTTCTCTCTCCCATAACGGCCTGACCGGGCTTGGCGGCATTTCTGATTTTGCCGTGCACCAGCTGGGACATGAGCTTTCCGCCATGTTCGATACGGCTCACGGCGCCTCCCTGGCCACGGTCTGGGACTCCTGGGCGCTCGCTGTCTACCAGAAAAAACCGTCCCGTTTCGCCCGTTACGCGCAAAACGTATGGAGACTGGAGGGCACGGATACAGAGACGCTCGCCCTCGCCGGAATCCAGGCAACAAAGGATTATTTTGCCTCCATCGGCATGCCCACCGGCTTTGCTGAAAATCACGATGTCGGTATTCAGGAAGATTCCGTCCTGCGCGATCTCGCGTATCGCTGCTCCTGGCAGCGCAGCCGGGTCATCGGTTCATTCAAAAGACTGGACGAAACCGACATTTATGAAATCTACCGGGCGGCCAACCATTAGAAGATACGACAGGTTCCGTAGTCAGAAAATCCCCCGCGCCGAAATCGACGCGGGGGATTCTTTTATCGATTATTTTCCTCTCAGTCAGCCAGCGCTGCCTGTGCCGCTGCCAGTCTCGCAATCGGTACACGGAACGGGCTGCAGGATACATAGTTCAGGCCAATCTTATGACAGAACTCGATGGAAGACGGATCGCCGCCATGCTCACCGCAGATACCGCAGTGGAGTTCCGGACGTGTCGACTTACCCAGCTTCACAGCCGTCTCCATCAGCTTGCCTACGCCAACCTGATCGAGCTTCGCAAACGGATCATTCTCCATGATCTTCGCATCATAGTAAGCCGACAGGAACTTTCCGGAATCATCACGCGAGAAGCCATAGGTCATCTGCGTCAGATCGTTCGTACCGAAGCAGAAGAACTCTGCCTCCTTCGCGATCTCGTCTGCAGTCAGAGCCGCTCTCGGGATCTCGATCATCGTACCAACCTCATACTTCAGATCGATACCTGCTGCAGCGATCTCCGCATCCGCCGTCTCGACAACGGTCTTCTTCACGTATTTCAGTTCCTTCAGCTCGCCAACCAGCGGAATCATAATCTCCGGAACCAGAGCCCAGTCCGGATGTGCCTTCTTCACATTGATCGCCGCACGGATCACTGCCTTGGTCTGCATCACCGCAATCTCCGGATAGGTAACCATCAGACGGCATCCACGATGACCCATCATCGGGTTGAACTCATGCAGAGAATCACAGATCGCCTTGATCTGCTCCACGGTCTTGCCCTGTGCGTCAGCCAGCTTCTGAATGTCCTCTTCCTCCGTCGGAACGAACTCATGCAGCGGCGGATCCAGGAAACGGATGGTAACCGGGTTGCCCTCCATCGCGGTGTAGAGTGCTTCAAAGTCACTCTGCTGCTCCGGAAGAATCTTGTTCAGCGCAACCTCTCTCTCCTCTGCAGTCTCGGAGCAGATCATCTCACGGAATGCGTCGATTCGGTTGCCATTGAAGAACATATGCTCGGTACGGCAAAGACCGATGCCCTCTGCACCCAGCTCTCTCGCCTTCTTCGCGTCAGCCGGCGTATCTGCGTTCGTTCTCACCTGCAGCTTTCTGTACTTGTCCGCCCATGCCATGATGCGGCCAAACTCACCTGCAATGCTCGCATCCACCGTCGGGATAATACCCTGATAGATCTTGCCGGTGGTACCGTCGATGGACAGCTCATCGCCCTCATGGAACTCAACGCCGCCCAGTGTGAACTTCTTGTTCTCCTCATCCATCACAATCGCGGAGCAGCCGGATACACAGCAGGCGCCCATACCACGGGCAACCACAGCTGCATGAGAGGTCATACCGCCACGAACCGTCAGGATACCCTGAGCAGACTTCATGCCCTCGATATCCTCCGGAGACGTCTCCAGACGAACCAGAACAACCTTCTTACCCTTCGCGTTCCATGCCTTCGCATCTTCAGCGGAGAATACAATCTGACCGGCAGCAGCACCCGGAGAAGCAGCAAGTCCCTGCCCCAACGGAGTCGCCGCCTTCAGAGCAGCTGCGTCAAACTGCGGATGCAGCAGGGTATCCAGGTTACGCGGATCGATCATCGCGACCGCCTTCTTCTCATCAATCATGCCCTCGTCAACCAGGTCGCAGGCAATCTTCAGAGCAGCCTTCGCCGTTCTCTTGCCGTTACGGGTCTGCAGCATATACAGATGACGATCCTCGATCGTGAACTCCATATCCTGCATATCTCTGTAATGCTCTTCCAGCGTATTGCAGATGCCGACAAACTGCTCGTACACTTCCGGCATGACATCCTTCAGCTGGTCGATCTTCTGCGGGGTACGAACGCCTGCGACGACATCCTCGCCCTGTGCGTTCATCAGGAACTCGCCCATCAGATGCTTCTCACCGGTAGCCGGATCACGCGTAAATGCAACGCCGGTGCCGGAGGTCTCGCCCATGTTTCCGAACGCCATCATCTGAACGTTCACCGCAGTTCCCCAGGAATACGGGATATCGTTGTCGCGCCGATATACATTCGCTCTCGGATTGTCCCAGGAACGGAACACCGCCTTGATCGCTTCCATCAGCTGCTCCTTCGGATCCGTCGGGAAATCGCTGCCGATCTTGGACTTGTACTCCGCCTTGAACTGATTCGCCAGCTCATGCAGATCCTCAGCGGTCAGCTCAACGTCCTGCGTTACGCCTTTTTCCACTTTCATCTTGTCGATCAGCTGCTCAAAATATTTCTTGCCAACTTCCATGACGACATCGGAGAACATCTGGATGAATCTGCGATAGCAGTCCCATGCCCAGCGCGGGTTACCGGACTTGCGTGCCAGAACCTCTACCACTTCCTCATTCAGTCCCAGGTTCAGGATGGTATCCATCATACCCGGCATGAAAGCTCTCGCACCGGAACGAACCGATACAAGAAGCGGATTCTCCTTGTCACCGAACTTCTTGCCGGTGATTTCTTCCATCTTTGCAATGTGTTCCATAATCTGGCCCATGATCTCATCATTGATCTGACGGCCATCCTCATAATACTGTGTGCATGCTTCCGTTGTGATCGTGAAGCCCTGTGGCACCGGAAGCCCCAGGTTTGTCATCTCGGCCAGGTTTGCGCCCTTCCCTCCGAGCAGGTTCCTCATGCCGGCATTTCCTTCGGTAAATAAGTATACCCACTTAGTTGCCATAATCTTTCCTCCTAAATAGTTGTGCGTAGATGTATTCTACTGGTTTTCTGTCCGCCGCAAGACATATGAACGCGCAAAAAAAGAACAACTGCAGAATAAAGTCATCGGCGGTCTGTGTTCAGTATACCACATTTTGGAATTGAGTAAAGAAGTTTCTTCTAAAAATTAGATATTTTTTTGTCAAGTAAATTCATAAAAGCTATGTAAGCGCTTTCATTTTCTGTAAACAGAATACCCGCGACGCCAGTCCCACAAAACGAACCGGCGCCACGAAATAAAATCATGTCCGATTATCGATACTGGATCTGTCTTGCCACCGAATCAGCGGTGTCCGCTCCCAGAAGCAACGTAATCAGTTCCAGTGCAAGCTCAACTGCCACACCGAGTCCCTTCGCGGTCGTAATATTGCCATCTGTGACCACGCCCTCTCCGGTCGCCGTCGCGCCCCTCATCTGCTCCTCAAAACCCGGATAACAGGTCGCCTTCCGCCCTTCGAGGAATCCATGCCGTCCAAGCACCACCCCCGGAGCCGCGCAAACCGAGGCGATGCGCCGTCCCTCACGGTTCGCACATTCCAGCCCCGCAATCAGCGGCCCGCATGCAGAGAGATGCTCCGAACCTGGCATCCCACCCGGTACAAAGATCAGATCCGCATCGGAAAAGTCGGTCTCCTCTGCCGTCTGATCCGCCTCAATGCGAATCCCGTGCGAGGTCACGACCTGCTTCGAAGACCCCGGTGTCACCAGAACGGTCTCAATCTTTGCCCGTTTGAGCAAATCTACCACCATCAGACACTCCACTTCCTCTGTGCCATCCGCAATCATCGCATATGCCTTTGCCATTTTCGCTCCTCCTGGTCACGCCGTCTTCGGCGATGGCCGCTTTACTGACTACTCCCGGCCAGACACCTTCGCGTCTGGCCGGAACCGGGTTTCTTCTATTTTAATGCGTCCACATCCGCACCGGCACCCGCCAGTGCACTCTCGACTGCCGTCAGAACTGCGTTGCTGGTCAGCGTCGCGCCGCTCACGCCGTCCACGCTCAGACTCTGTGCGTCCACGATACTCTGTGCCACAGTCGGCGCCGCCGCACCGCCGAGTTCCGGCGTCTCCGAAGGCGTATCCGTCCCGATCGACGTAATCACATGATTCTCAACCTTTACCTGTACCGTCACGTCGCCGCCGAATCCCATCTCCGCGGCCTCGTATGTGCCATCCGCTACATTGGCCAGCGCCGACATGCTCTGCTCGCTGCCCTCCGGCGCTGCTACCGTCGTAAATGTACTGTAAATCACTCCCGAGACACCGATCACTACAACGCCCAGCGCCGCCATAATCAATGCTTCCAAACCTTTCTTCTTCATCGCAGGTTTCCTTTCCTCAACTCCTGGTAATTTTAGAACGCCGCCGCTCCATACGGCTCCGATCCATATTCCTTTTTATTATAATTTCTTTTTTATGGTTAGTAAAATGTCTGTTATGTTATCTATTTCGTCAATTTTTGCGTTTTTCCATAACAAAACCGTTATAATATCCTTGAACATTCTCCAGATCCCTGTTATGATAGAAGCATCCTCGATGAAAGGAAGGAAACCAGTTTTGAACAGTCTTCAGATCCAGTATTTTCTCGCCGCCGTGACAAATGAGAATCTGACCAAAGCCGCCCGTCAGCTTTATGTAAGCCAGCCCGCCATCAGCCGCCAGATCAGCCTGCTCGAACAGGAGGTTGGCCATAAATTTTTCACCCGACAGGGCAAGTCGATTCACCTGACATACGCCGGTCAGGCTTTCTATGATTATTTTACACGTTGCCGTGACCAGATGGAGCAGGTGCAGGAACGCCTGCGCGAGCAGGAAGCATCCGGTCTGTTCCCCGTCCGCATTGCCTACCTGCAGGGCCTGGCTCCCCGTCATTTCCTGCCGCAGATGGAGACAGCCGCCGCAAGTCCGGATTCCCCGATCCGGCTGCGCACGGCCTGCTATTCGCTTCCCCGGCTTATCGAATGTCTCCGAGCCGGTGACGTCGATCTGATTCTGACCTTTGGTTCCTCGCTGGTCTCGGAATCCTTCTATTCTGAACCGCTCGTCGAAGTTCCCCGTGTGCTGCTCTACTCGGCCGCCAGATATCCGGAGCCCAGAAAGGATCTGGGCCAGTTTCGCGACGAAACCTTTCTGCTCCCGGGGGACGAACATACCTCCCAGCTGGAACAGACGTTAATGAATCAGATTCTCCGCTACGGCTTCACGCCACGCATCCGCTATGCGCCCAACTATGACACCATCATTGACCAGGTCGAACAGGGAAAAGGCGTGTTCATCTACAACGCCTGGTGCCGTCCCTGTGACCAGGCCGCATTTCACAGTCTGCCGCTTCCGGACAGCCAGACCCTGTATCTCTCCCGCAAATACCGCGCAGCCTCCCCGGAAATTCTCAAGTTCCTGCAAGCATTCCGCCTGGCGATGAGCACCTGATAAAGAATTCTCGCGCAAAAGTCCTTCCTTAACTATTGAAAATCTTTCCGTTACCATGTATAATCCATGAGAGGAACGCGCCGCAACCGGCGCGCCGGGAGGATCCTATGAAAAACATTTCAGTATTCGCCGGGATACTTGCCACAGTCGCAGGCGTTGCGTTGACTGGCTGCGTCGGACAAGACTCCTTCATCTGGGACGCCAGCGAGAACAGCATCTACGTCAGCGATTCGCTCTCTGTACAGAGTTCCCTGGTTTACACATCCGATCAGGACAATGAACTCTATGACGCCGATGGCTTAAGAGCGTACGTCGAAGAAGCCGTTGACGCCTACAACGAAGCGCACAGCGCTGCCGATGGAACGTTGCCTGTGACCCTGGTTTCCTGCAGCCTCGACGGCCGGACCGGCAGTCTCACCTTCGCCTATGCGGACGCTGCCGATTACCTGTCCTTCGCGGAGGAAACCGGAGACAACACCAACACCGTGACCGATCTGCAGGTCGCAACCGTCGCCGATGGGCTGCCGGACCACACGTCCTTTCAGACCGCATCCGGGAAGTCGACATCGGTATCGGACATTGAGAAGCGGTCCGAATACCGGCTTGTCATTCTGGAAGGCTCCGCTGCCGTCTTCACGGAAGGAAAGATCGCCTATGTGTCCGAGGGCGTACAGATCCGGCACGACCATGCGGCGGTGACCCCGGAAGGAAGCAGCTGCATCGTATTCCGATGAAACGATTCGATTGGAAAGCTTTCTGAATCGATAGATATAGAAGAAAAGAAAGAGGTTATCTGACTATGGAAAAGACAATGGAAAAGATTATCGCTCTCGCAAAGAGCAGAGGCTTTGTGTATCCGGGCTCCGAAATCTACGGTGGCCTGGCCAACACCTGGGACTACGGCAATCTTGGCGTCGAGCTGAAGAACAACGTCAAGAAGGCCTGGTGGCAGAAGTTCGTGCAGGAAAGCCCCTACAACGTTGGTGTAGACTGCGCCATCCTCATGAACCCGCAAACCTGGGTGGCTTCCGGCCATCTGGGCGGCTTCTCCGATCCGCTGATGGACTGCAAGGCCTGCAAGGAGCGTTTCCGCGCGGACAAGCTGATTGAAGATTACATGGCGGAGAACGGCATCACTCCTGAGAGTTCCATCGACGGCTGGACCAACGAACAGATGAAGGCCTACATCGAGGAGAAGAACATCTGCTGCCCCAGCTGCGGTAAGCATGATTTCACTGACATCCGTCAGTTCAACCTGATGTTCAAGACCTTCCAGGGCGTGACGGAGGACGCGAAGAACACCGTCTATCTGAGACCGGAGACGGCGCAGGGCATTTTTGTCAACTTTAAAAATGTACAGCGCACCTCCCGCAAGAAGGTTCCGTTCGGCATCGCGCAGATCGGCAAATCCTTCCGTAACGAGATCACACCGGGTAATTTCACCTTCCGCACCCGCGAATTTGAGCAGATGGAGCTGGAATTCTTCTGCAAGCCGGACACCGACCTTGACTGGTTTGCTTACTGGAAGTCGTTCTGCATCAACTGGCTGAAGGCGCTCGGCATGAAAGAAGACGAGATGCGTGCGCGTGACCACGAGAAGGAAGAGCTGAGCTTCTACAGCAAGGCGACGACCGACATTGAGTTCCTGTTCCCGTTTGGCTGGGGCGAGCTGTGGGGCATCGCCGACCGTACCAATTATGATCTGAGCCGTCATCAGGAGACGTCCGGCCAGGATCTGACCTACTTTGACGACGAAAGCAAGGAACGCTATATTCCGTATGTCATCGAGCCGTCCCTGGGTGCGGACCGCGTGACGCTGGCTTTCCTCTGCTCTGCCTATGATGAGGAGACACTGGAAGGCGGCGATATCCGCACCGTCCTGCACTTCCATCCCGCAATCGCTCCGGTGAAGATCGGCGTCCTGCCGCTTTCCAAGAAGCTGAATACAGAGGCGGAGAAGATTTACACCGAACTCTGCAAATATTACAACTGCGAGTTTGACGACCGTGGCAACATCGGCAAGCGCTACCGCAGACAGGATGAGATCGGAACCCCGTTCTGCGTGACCTACGACTTCGATTCCCAGGAGGATCAGGCTGTGACCGTCCGCGACCGCGACACCATGGAACAGGTACGCGTGCCGATCGCAGAGCTGAAAGCATACTTTGAGGACAAGTTCCGCTTCTGATTTGTCCTTTGTCACCAGACGACAAAAAGCCGTGCGGCCCGTCTGATACCGGCCACGCGGCTTTTTCTCTGTCATAATATACGGAAGGATTCCGGCAATGCGAGTTCCTGCCGTCATCCGACTGCTCCGGCTGCCCTCTCGCCACCGTTCACCCACACAGCATCCGCAGAATTTCCAGCGAATGAAACGAGCGGTCGATGAACCGCTTTTTATTGATCTCCACACATTCCCGAAGCTCCCGCTGCACGTCTTCCTTCAGAATAAACGTATACAGGGATTCCATCGGCGTGGAAATGATGTACTCCCAGGCGTAAGCCGCCGATGCGCTCACGGTTTTCGGCGGTTTCTCCGTGTATTCCCCGTTCGCTGCCATCGCACGAAGCTCGAAGACGATCTGAATCAGCGCATTCGGAAGCGCTGGTTTCAAAAGCGCGCGCAGGGACTGATACAAAAGCAGCAGCATCTCCGTTCCGTCTATGTTCTCACGGCAGTAATAATCGGCAAACTCCAGAAAATAGGAGCCATAACAGGCCGCTTCCACGTCGCCCGCAAGCTCTGTGAAATAATTGCGGATCTCCGTGCGCTGCAGATTGTACGCGTCTCTCCCCTCATACAAAACAAAGGTGCCGAACACAAAGGGACGGCTGGCTGCCATCAGCGGATTACCCGGACGCTTTGCGCCGCGGGCAAACGCCGTGATCTTGCCGCGTTCGCGGGTCAGGATCACCAGCCGCCTGTCATACTCTCCCACCGGTGTGCTTTTCAGCACCATCCCGATCAGATTTACCGCTTCCCTCAATGTTTCGTCACCTTTCCCATGTCTGCAGGCCGATGATCAGCCACTCCTCACAGAAACATATCCATCCATATCCTGCATCTTCCACAGCCGTCTATTTCTCATTCTCATGGTATCCGTAGTTTTTCAGCAGCACCTCACTGTCTCTCCATTCCTTACGGACCTTGACCCACAGCTGCAGATTCACCTTCGTCTCCATCATGGTCTCGATCTCGCGGCGCGCCTGTGAGCCAATTTTCTTAAGCATCTCGCCGCCCTTACCGATGACAATCCCCTTGTGCGATTCCTTCTCGCAGATGATCGTCGCCTCAATATCAATGATCCCGTTCGGCCGCTCGCTCATGCGCTCAATGGTAACCGCAATCCCATGTGGAATCTCCTCATCGAGCAGACGCAGCGCCTTCTCCCGAATCAGTTCCGCCGCAATCTGCCGCATGGGCTGATCCGTCACCGTATCCTCGTCATAGAACTGAGGGCCATAAGGCAGATACTGAAAAATCTGATCAATCAGCCGGTCGGTATTCCGTCTGCGAAGCGCCGACACGGGCACGATCTCCGCAAACCTGCAGACGTCCTTGTATGCGTCAATATAAGTCAGAATCTCCTTCGGATCCTTTAAGGTATCGATCTTATTGATCACCAGAATCACCGGCAGACTCAGCTTCCCCAGCTCCTCCGCGATATGCCGTTCTCCCGCGCCGATAAACGTGGTCGGTTCCACGAGCCAGAGAATGACGTCCACTTCCTTCAGCGTATGCTCTGCGACGTTTACCATATATTCGCCCAGACGGTTCTTCGCCTTATGGATGCCGGGCGTGTCCACAAAAATGATCTGTCCCCGTTCATCCGTATAAACGGTCTGGATCCGGTTGCGGGTCGTCTGCGGCTTGCGCGAGGTGATTGCGATCTTCTGACCAATCAGATGATTCATCAGCGTTGACTTGCCGACATTCGGCCGACCAATCAGGGTAACAAAACCCGATTTTTTCGGAACCGCAGGCGCTCCTTTGGCCTCACCCGCGAGCGTGTTGCCGGCCGGGCCATCGTTTTCCCGCGCACCGGCTCCCTTCTTTCCGCCAAGCTCCGCCATCAGAGCATCAATATCCAGTTTCCTGCCTGCCATATTTCCCGACCTTTCCTCGTACACCGCCCCGGATGGGGCGGCTTTTTCTATCCTCTTGTCAGATTTGCGACTTCACCGAACAGCTCCCGGTTCGTCTCAATCTTCTCACTGTTTCCGACCACGCAGAAGCTACCGGTATCCAGAACCGCCCGCACCAGTCCGGACAATGCACGGATATCCTCCTTTGTCGCATCCAGCACTTCTTCCCGCTCTTTCTGCATCATCTCCTCCGTCACGCCGGACAGATAAGCCGAAAGTCCACGGCTTCCCTTCACAGAAGGAGTCAATGGCGTGTCCAGGCCACTGATCGCGCCGATTACATATTTGGTCATATCCCGCTCATCCGGATCGAAGGCTTCCAGGTATGCCGGAACGCCTTCATAAATCTCATTGGTTTCTCTCAGATTCGGATCCCGGTAGGAGACCAGATATCCCTCTCCGGAACGTCCGAAGCCACTCATGCAGCCGTAAGCGCCTCCCTTGACGCGCAGATTCAGCCACAGGTAGTCATAGCTCAGGATCACTTTCAGAATGTTCAAAGCGCCGGTATACGCAAATCCCTGATCCCGGAAATTGCCGCACCGCGCCACATAATCCACCTGCGCAGCCGTCTTTAAACCTTCATTCCGATTCTCCACCGGATGCCGGAACGGATAACGGGTCGCATCGCCCGCCGGCAGCCGGTCCGCCAGCAAACCAATCGTCTCCGGCAGCCTGCCGTACCCCTCCTCATTCGCCGTGTAATTCACCAGCATATTATCACGGGTGAACAGTCTCGCGGAGACCTCCTGCAGCTTTGCGACAATTGTTTCCTTCTTTGCGTCATACTCCTTCGCCAGCTTTTCCAGGAAATGATAATAGGCCGTTCCGCCCGTCAGCTCATTGAAATAAGCCGTCGGTGAGAAATAGGAAGTTGCCCGCGATACCGCCGTGGAATGTCCCGCATTCTCCAGCTTCATCTTCGCACGGGAACAGGTCTCGCGGATGACCTCGCCCAGACGCTTCTCATCCGTGAAGACCGAATGATTCAGGATCTCCTCCAGGATGCCGAATCCAAAATCCAGGCGCTCATACAGCACGCGGACGCTGGCGATGAAGGCGCCGGTAAACGCTTCCGGCTCCGCCAGATTCGGATACGAACTGACGGAAAAATCAACGCCGCCACTGCTTAAGTGGATTTCGCTGGTCAGATCTGCGTAGCTGTACTGTTCCGTGTCCACGCTTCCCAATACCGATTTCAGCAGGCCCACATAGCACAAATCCTCCTGCGGCACGGCCCTCGTATCAAACAACACTTTCAGATACCCGATTCCGGACGTGAAGAAATTGTGATGAAGCACCCGGATCCCTGCCTCATCCTTTACTGTATAATAGAAGTGTTCCGCCTCCCGGCCGATATCCTCCCTTGTCAGAAGCGGAAGCTTCGCCAATACCTCCGGCGGGGTCGGCGTATCCTGATATTCCTTCAGCTCCCGCGTCTTTCGCACCAGGTCTTCGATCTCCTCCGCAGAGAGAGAGGCTTTGTATGCCGCCAGCCGGCCGGCAAGCGCTTCCTCCTCCTTCGCCGTCCGGTTCTTCTCCGGGCTGACAAGGATCACCGCCTCGAACGGGTTATCCAGCAGATAATCCCTGATTAACTGCTCAAAATACCCTTCCCGCACGGCGCCCTTCAGGTAATCGAACGTCTCCTGATATTCCAGATGCATCATCGGATCTCCGTCATACAGCCAGCTGTCCAGACACTGCAGGCCGTACATCAGTCCCTTGGGAGCGGAACCATAATCGGCCTCCCGGTATTTAAACTCAAAATAATTCATTCCGGCCAGCAGACTCTTCCGGTCAAGCCCCTCGTCTGCAAGTTTGCGCAGCGTTCCCTTCACCACCGCAAGAAACTCACCCTTCTGTGAGACGTCCGCGTCCTTGGCAATCACGGAAAAGTAAGGCTGCAGAATTCCGTTCTCATAACCGCCCAGAATATCCCGGCCGATCCCGGCGTCGATCAACGCCTGCTTTAACGGCGCCCCCGGCGCATCAAGCAGCGTGTATTCCAGAATCTGAAACGCGACATACAGCTTCGGATCCAGATCCGTACCGACCACGGTATTGACCGACAGATAGGCCGCACCCTCCTCCGGCTCGCCTTCATTGATCGAATAATGAATCTCCTTCTCAATCGGTGCCGCAAACGGCTTCTGCTGCGGAATCACGGAATCCACCGCTTTCTCCTCGTAATGGCACAGATATTCCCGGTCCAGCCAGTCAAGCTTCTCCGCCATATCCATATCGCCGTACAGATAAATATAGCTGTTCGACGGGTGATAATATGTGCGGTGGAACTCCACGAACTCTTCATAAGTCAGTTCCGGAATAAAGGCCGGATCCCCGCCCGAATCCCTGCTGTAACAGTTATCCGGGAACAACGCCTTCTGCGTCGCCTCATCCAGCAGACTCTCCGGCGACGAATACGCGCCCTTCATCTCATTGTAAACGACACCATTGTAAATCAGCGGCGCGTCCGCTGATTCCAGTTCATAATGCCAGCCCTCCTGGCGGAAAATCTTCTCCTCCTGATAGATATTCGGGTGCAGCACGGCGTCCATATACACATCCATCAGGTTCTGAAAGTCCTTCTCATTGCAGCTCGCGATCGGGTAAACCGTCTTGTCCGGATACGTCATCGCGTTCAGGAAGGTATTCAACGATCCCTTCGCCAGCTCCACGAACGGATCCTTCAGCGGAAACTTCCTGGAACCGCAGAGCACACTGTGTTCCAGAATATGCAGAAGTCCGCCGTCATTCGTCGGCGGCGTCCGGAAGCCGATACAGAACACCTTATTGTCGTCATCGTTGGCGAGCAGAAAAATCTTTGCCTTTGTCTTCCTGTGCTCCAGTACAAAACCATCGGATTCCAGTTCCCGGATCCGTCTTTTTTCCACAAGCCGATAAGCCTCCAGGCAGCCAATCCTGTCCTGTTGATTCATTCCAAATCACTCCTTCTGTTTCATATCTATAGGTTCCCCAATACCCGGTCTTTTAATATGGCAATTCCGTCTCTGACACAAAAATGCACCAGCAGCACCGGGTCAGAGCCTGACGCGATTCCCTGGACGTTCTCCATCCCCAGCTTCGCGGCGATCCGTCTCGCGCGAAACAGGTGAAAATTGCTGGTCAGAATGCCGACTCGTTCATAATCCGAATCTGCTCCGCCCATCCTCTGGTCGAGAATTTCCTTGCTGTATTTCAGATTCTCTGCCGTATTGCGGGCCTGTTCCTCCAGAATCAGCCGCTCCTCGCTCACACCGGCTGCCAGCAGATAATCCCGCATGAAGGACGCCTCGCTCTGTGGCTCGTCCTCTCCCTGCGCACCGGTCAGAATCAGACGGGTGTCCGGATTCTCCCGCGCATATTCCGCTGCCTTATCCAGACGCCACTGAAGCGTGTGGCTGAGTCCATCCGGCTTCACACGGCCACCGAGAACGATCACATAATCCAGTTCCGGCTCCGCGTAGGACGGCACCTGACCAAAAATCAGAATCTGCAGAGCCATCTGAATCAGAATTCCCGCCGCGCAGAGCGTCACCATCGCTACCGGCAGCCACAGAGGCGACTGATCCGGATTGCTCTGATACACACGGATACTCACCGCCGTCAGGCCAAAAAACACAGCAAACAGAAGCCACACAGCAGAGAACGCGGTCGTGAACCCCGCATACAGGACAATAACAAGATAATACAGCAGACACAGCGCCGCTCCCGCGGCGATCAGAAATGCCAGCATCCGGGCGGCCTCCTCTCTCTTTCTGAACAGTTGTGCGAAATTTATCCCCCGGCTTCATTTCGCCTGCTTTGCATGCAGAAAAGCAGCTTATGCGGGTTCTTCGCTTCGACGCAAAATATCATACACCCCAACGTCCGCATCCGCTCCGGGATCCACCCAGATCGTCTGGCACGCATGAGGACAGCTTTCCTGAGGCGTCCCATCCTCCGCAGTGATTCCATGTACCGTCACGGTAAGGTTGCGGCCATCCGGCTTCATGATTTCCATCTGCTCGCCGACAGAGAATTTATTCTTCTGCGTGAGACGGATCCATCCGTCTCTTCTGACCTCCTCCACGGTTCCCAGATACGTATAATTCTTCCGGTATGTGCTGTCCCGGTAAATCTGGCTCTCCGGTCCCGGTTTCCCGAAATAAAAGCCGGTCGTAAACTCCCGGATCGTACATTTTGCGATTTCGGCACGATACCATTCCATATTCGCGCGATAGTTCTCCGGGCTTTCCCGGTAATCGTCAATCGCCTTCCGGTAGGTTCTCGCCACCGTCGCCACATAAAGCGCCGTCTTCATGCGCCCTTCGATCTTAAAGCTGTCAATCCCGGCCTCCATCAGCTCCGGAATATGCTCAATCATGCACAGATCCTTCGAATTAAAGAGGAAGGTTCCCCTCTCATTCTCCACCAAGGGCATATACTCACCCGGCCGGGTCTCTTCCACCACCGCGTAATTCCAGCGGCACGGATGCGTACAGGAGCCCTGATTGGCGTCGCGTCCGGTCAGAAAATTACTCAGCAGGCAACGTCCGGAATACGAAATACACATGGCGCCATGCACAAAGCATTCCATCTCCATGTCCTCCGGTATGCGTTCGCGGATCTCCCGGATCTCTTTCAGAGAAAGTTCCCGGGCAGCGACAACGCGTTTCGCACCCAGACGGTGCCAGAACCGGTATGTCCCATAATTCGTATTGTTCGCCTGGGTACTGATGTGAATCTCCATCTCCGGCAACACCCGCCTCGCAATTTCAAAAACCCCCGGATCGGATATAATCAAAGCGTCGGGACTAAGATCGGCCAGCTCCGTAAAGTAGCGCTCCACTTCGGCAAGATCATCATTATGCACGAGGATATTGGCGGTCACATGGACGCGAACCTGATGAGCGTGGGCAAACGCAATCCCCGCCTTCATCTCCTCGTCCGTAAAATTTTTTGCTTTGGCACGCAGCCCAAAGGCTTCTCCGCCAATATAGACGGCGTCTGCGCCATAGATTACGGCTGTTTTTAACGTGTCCAGGCTGCCGGCCGGGACCAGAAGTTCAACCTTTCTCATGGTTTCTCCGATTGTCCGTCTTCACACTCAACGCCACGCCATCCCCCAGCGGAATCACGCTGGTGCGCAGAACGTCCGTATGAGTCAATGTATACAGGTACTTGCGCATATGCGCATGAATGGTGCGGTTGCGTCGTTCAACGGCAAAACGCGATTCCAGAATATCGCCGTCCATCAGCACATTGTCTGAGATCAGGACACCGCCCGGTGCAAGCAGATCCAGAATGCGCGCAAGCCAACGCAGGTACTGTCCCTTCGCCGCATCCATGAACACCAGATCATAGGGTCCCGTCAGCTCCTTAAGCCAGGAGGACGCATCTCCCGCCAGCAGCCGCACGCGATCTCCGACGCCGGCCAGACGGAAATTCTCTTTCGCCACCGCAATCCGCTCCGGTTCCACTTCAATTGTCGTCAGGTGCGCCCCCTGCGGCATCACCTGAGTCATCAGAATCGCCGAATAACCAACCGCCGTTCCCACCTCCAGGATCTGCATAGGCGCACGAATAGTAATCATCGTCTGCAGGAATGCAGCCGTCTCCGGCCGGATCACCGGTATCCAGGCCGCCCTCGCTTCTTTTTCAATCCGGTCACACAGCTCCCCGTGTCCCGGATCCAGAGAACGAATGTAGGCAGCCGCCCGACTGGCGTCAATCATCCGCTGCCTCCTCCGGTCCCGCGTCCAGGACCTGCAGCATCTCTCTTGCTGTCATGGACGTATTCAGGGTGTACGTTCCCGGCTGCATCTCATAATCATAAAACCGGATCAGGAAACGAACCGTCAGCGCATTGTCAACCAGTCCGCTCGTCTCCAGATCGCCCGCCACCTCTGCATCACTCTCATCCTCCGTAATGCGGATGGTTCGATCGGTCCCCGGAGCTTCCTCCACCGGGGTGGAATAAAAGACTGCGTGCCCGAACGCATAGCCACGGCTCATTCCCTCGGCTAACAGCAGGATAATCACAGCGTACAGAATCAGTTTGCCTGAGATGCCGATGATCGTCTTCGTTATTCGATTGATATCTTTTGTAATCTGGCTCATCTCATCGCCTCCCGCCGTCCAACCGTGTCATACGCTTCCGGATAATCGCCTCAGTCAACCTCCATGATAATGGGAAGGATCATCGGGCTGCGCTTCATCCGCTTCCACAGGAAATCACTCAGATTGTCCCGGATCATGTTCTTGATCTTGCCCCAGTCCGTCACATGACGATCAATGCAGTCCTGAACCGCTTCGTCTACCACATGCTTCGCCTCATCCATCAGATCCTCCGACTCCCGGACATAGACAAAGCCGCGCGAGACAATGTCCGGACCGGCAAGCAGCTGATTGCTGTATTTCTCCAGTGTCAGGACCACAATGATGATCCCGTCCTGCGCCAGATTCTGGCGGTCACGCAGGACAATATTTCCGACGTCACCGACGCCGAGTCCATCCACCAGAATGCCGCCTGCCTGTACATGGTCGACGACCCGGCAGGAATTCTCAGTAAGCTCCACCACATCGCCGGAGCGCATAATCAGCGTATTCTCCTTCGGGACGCCGATATCCATCGCAATCTTCCGGTTCGCCACCAGATGCCGGTATTCTCCATGCACCGGCAATGCGAACTTCGGGCGCAGCAACGAATAAATCAGTTTGATTTCCTCCTGGCAGGCATGTCCTGACACATGCGTATCCTGGTCGATGACCTCGACACCCTTCATCGACAGCTCGTTGATTACCTTTGATACCGCCTTCTCATTGCCCGGAATCGGATGAGAACTGAGAACGACCACATCCGTCGGCTTCAGTGAAACCTTCCGGTGCATGCCGGACGCCATCCGCGACAGAGCCGCCATCGACTCGCCCTGGCTTCCTGTCGTAATCAGAACCGTCTGTTCATCCGGATAATTTTTCAGTTCGTCAATGTCGATCAGCGTCCCTTCCGGGATCTTGATATAGCCGAGTTCGCTGGCCGTCCCGATGACATTGACCATGCTCCGCCCCTCAACGACTGCTTTGCGGCCATATTTCTCGGCGGTAAAAATTACCTGTTGGACACGGTCCACATTCGACGCGAAGGTCGCCACGACAATCCGGTTTGCACGATGCTCCGCAAAGATCGCGTCAAAGGTCTTCCCCACCGACCGCTCCGACGCCGTAAATCCGGGCCGGATCGCGTTCGTGCTGTCGGAAAGAAGGGCAAGAACGCCCCGTTTCCCCAGTTCCGCGAAACGCGGCAGGTCAAACGTATCGCCAAATACCGGCGTATAGTCTATTTTAAAATCGCCGGTGTGGACAATCACCCCCGCCGGGGTAAAGATCGCCAGCGCGGCGGAATCCGCAATGCTGTGGTTGGTTTTGATGAATTCCACCCGGAAACAGCCCAGGTTGATACACTGACCATGTTTAACAACCTTCCGTTTCGTGTTCTTCAACAGGTTGTGTTCTTTCAGTTTATTCTCAATCAGACCGATCGTCAGTTTCGTCCCGTACACCGGCACATTGATCTTCTGCAGAATGTAAGGCAGTCCGCCAATGTGATCCTCATGCCCGTGCGTAATCACAAATCCCTTCACTTTATCAATATTTTCTTCCAAATAGCTGACGTCCGGGATCACCAGGTCAATGCCCAGCATATCGCCCGAAGGAAATGCCAATCCGCAATCGATGACGACAATCGTATCCTCGCACTCGAGCACGGTCATATTCATGCCAATCTGTTCCAGTCCGCCTAAGGGAATGATCTTCACCTTCGGCGCACCCTCACCCGAAAGAATCGTCTGGCCTGGCGCGGGAGCCGCCACGGCGGCCGGCGGCATCTTCGCCGTGCCTTCCTTCCGTCGCTCCGCGTCCCGGCTCCATCCGGTCTGTTTCTCCGGTCCGCTCTCCGCCCGTCTTTCCTTCGAGGCGCTTCGTCCCGCGGTTCTGCCTGCCTGACGGCCTCTGTATCCCGGCTTGCCCAGGGTCTCTGAAATCATCTCATCCAATCTTGTCTTCGTCTCTGTCACTCCAAATCCTCCATCTCAATCTACTCCGTTTCTCCATGCGAATATCCGTTCCTGAACATGATCCGGAAGGCGTCGTCCCATTCCGAATCGTTTCTGTCATTTTCTGATCTCCACGTCCATATCTTCCAGCAGCTCCGCAAAAATACGGCCCAGGTAATCCAGCTCGTCTTCATTCTCCACAAATTCATAGAGTGCGTCGCCATCCTCCGGTTTCGACACATCCTTCAGAATATAGCACTCTCCTTCTTCGTCGTCTGTCTCCGAATCCGTCACCATCAGATAATTCATTCCATTAATCCGGGTCTCTTCCAGCACATACAAATCAATCGATTCTCCGGAATCGGTCTGCAAAGTAATCTTCTCTTCCTGCGTCACGTTTTCATCTCTCCTGCCGGGAGTTCAGGTAGGACTGCAAAATAATGGTTGCCGCAACCTTGTCGATCACCTTTTTGCGATCCTCACGGGGAACTCCGCTTTCTCTTAATATTTCATTCGCTTCTATAGTTGTCAGACGTTCATCCCATAAAACCACGGGCAGACCGGTCCTCTGCCTCAGTCTGTCGCCAAATTCTTCGGTCTTTTTCGCACGCTCTCCGACCGAATCATCCATGTTGAGCGGATATCCCAATACAATCGTCTCCACCCCGAATTCGTTCACCAGTGCATCAATGCGTGCCAGTGTCCGGCGCAGCTTACCCTCTTCTTTGCGCGTAATCGTCTCCACGCCTTGGGCAGTCAATCCCAGCGGATCGCAGACCGCCACGCCAACTGTCTTTGAGCCGAAATCCAGTCCTAAAATTCTCATCTTAACCCTTTCCAGGCTGACAGACGCAGCCAGCCATTTGGATTTATGTCCGTTGAAAAGACTGTCAGCTTCCTTTTCAAACAGGTCTGGCCGACAGTCTCTCTTATCCTATCCATTCGACTCCAAATGTTCTCACGAAACCCAGGCCCCACCCAACGGTCCGGTTCCGCCAGTAAAATACGTGCGCTCACCCCTTCAGCTTTGCATCAATATAAACCGTCATCAGTTCCTCAAGAATCTCATCACGTTCCACTTTCATAATCAGGCTCCTGGCGCTCTTATGGCTGGTAATATACGTTGGATCCCCGGACATAATATATCCCACGATCTGATTCACCGGATTGTAACCCTTCTCAGTCAGAGCGACATACACCTCTTCCAAGATCTGGCTGACGTCCATCTTATTCTCCTGTACCGCATGAAAAAACTGTGTGTTATGAATTTCGCCCATGTTCCTCACGTCCTTTAACTATTCTTTTCTATTCTATACTACTTTCCATGTTTCGGCAAGGGGGTATCTTCATTTTTGCGGTTCCAGACACACAATTTCATTCGTCAGCATATGGGAAAGGACGCCGGACACCATCGCATTCCTTGCGCCTGCCCCAGTCGAAACGGCAACCTTGATGTATTCCGGCGTATGCCCGACCATCCAGGTTTCCCCATTCAGAACCATCGGCTCCTCCAGCAGCACTTCGTCCTCGCAGCCAAGCCGGCTCTCCCGAAATGCGCGGGACATCCGGCTTTCCAGCTCCTGCAACGTCTCGCTTCGAGCCGCTTTCACCGATTCGGCAATCTGCCCCGGCATCACAGCGGCCTTCGTCCCGGCACGGCGGGAATATTTGAAAATATGCATTTTATAGAAGCCAATCTCTTCCAGGAACGCGCATGTCTCCGCAAATTCTTCCTCCGTCTCGCCCGGAAAACCGACAATCACATCCGTCGTAATCGCCGGATGGGCAAACGCGGCGCGCAGATATTCGCATCCCTGCCGGTATTCCTGCGTCGTATAACGACGGTTCATCCTCGCAAGCACCGTATCGCAGCCGCTCTGAAGCGACAAATGAAAATGCGGGCAGATCTTTTCCATCGAAGCAAGCGCCCGGGCAAATTCCTCCGTTACAATACGCGGCTCCAGCGATCCCAGCCGGATGCGGCGAATCCCCTCAATCGCGTGAATGCGCCGGATCAGCCCCAGCAGACTTTGCGCCTCTTCCTTCGCGAAATCCGTGCCATAAGAACTCAGGTGAATTCCCGTCAGAACCACTTCCCGGTATCCGGCCGCCGCCAACTGTCGCACTTCTTCCTCTACCTTTTCTGGGCGGCGGCTGCGCACCCGTCCCCTCGCGTAAGGAATCACGCAATAGGTACAGAATTGATTGCACCCGTCCTGTACCTTCAGGAACGCACGGGTATGCTCTGCCGTCCGGCTGACCGACAATTCTTCGTACTCTCTCGTCCGGTTGATATCGATGACCGGCTCCGGCGCCTCTTTTCCATCGCCATCCGCCGCCTTTTCTTCCCCGGAAGCGGATGTCTGCTTTTCCCAGAAAAACCGCTCAAGAATCGTCGTCAGATCCTTCTTGCGATTGTTGCCGATGATCACGTCAACCATCGCGTCTTTCTTTAACTCTTCCGCAGCGGTCTGTACATAACACCCGGCGGCCACAACCACGGCGGCCGGATTCTGCTTTTTCGCCCGATGCAGCATCTGACGCGATTTTTTATCCGCCACATTCGTCACGGAACAGGTGTTAATAATATATACGTCCGCTGTCTCCTGAAAAGGAACGATCTCGTACCCGGCCGCCTCCAGAAGCTGCTGCATGGCCTCTGTTTCATAGGCGTTTACCTTACATCCCAAATTGTGCAGCGCTGCTTTTCTGGCCATATGAAACTCCTTTTTTTCATCCTGATTATTCAATCTTCCTATTGACATTTCTTCCGCATCTGGTTAGTATGGATATGGAGCGGCAGAATGGACACCATTGAGCCGCACACCAACCATACCGGCAGCGAATAAGGAGGCTTATATATGAAGACTGTACGCATTTCTTTGAATTCAATCGATAAAGTAAAATCCTTCGTCAATGATCTGACCAGATATGATGTGGATTTTGACCTAGTATCCGGCAGATATGTGATCGACGCGAAGTCCATCATGGGCATTTTCAGTCTGGATCTGTCCAAACCGATCGATCTGAATATTCATGCAGAGACCGGCATCGAGGAGATCCTCGACACTCTGTCTCCGTACATCATCAAGTAAATGCAGACCGGAGAACCGGACAGGGCAGCGACAGAATCGCTGCCCTGTTTTTTTACCCTGACAGACGAAATGAGAAAGCTGCCGACGGCAGATCCTTCCATTGTTTTGTTACTCCGCCTCACACCAGACCACCTCTGCCTGTTCGATGGCGGTACTTACCATATCGTCAATTTTCTCCCGCAGATTCTGCTCTGATTTCCGAATGTGGTTCCGGTTCGGCCGGATCACCGGATGTTTTGCCACAAAGATGGTACAGCAATCCTCATAAGGCAGAATCGAAGTTTCAAACGTGCCGATTTTCTCCGCAATGTCAACAATTTCCTGCTTGTCAAAGGCAATCAGAGGCCGGAAAACCGGCATCGTGCACACCTCATTGGTCGTCGCCAGAGACTGCACGGTCTGCGACGCGACCTGGCCGATGCTCTCACCGGTAATCAGCGCTTTCGCATCGTTACTGGCGGCGATCGTCTCCGCGATCTTCATCATATAGCGGCGCATAATGATCGTCAGCTCCTCATGCGGGCATTTCTCGTAAATATACAACTGAATGTCAGTAAAGTTCACGATATGCAGCGGAATCGGCCCGGAATAGCGCGCCACAATCTTCGCCAGGTCAATGACCTTCTGTTTCGCCCGCTCGCTCGTATAAGGCGGCGCATGAAAATACACCGCGTCAATCTTTACCCCGCGCTTCGCAATCATATAGCCCGCCACCGGACTGTCGATTCCTCCCGACAGAAGCAGCATGGCCTTCCCGTTTGTCCCGACCGGCATACCGCCCGGCCCCGGAATCATCAACGAAAAAATATTGACACCCTTGCGCACTTCCACATGAAGACGCACGTCCGGACTGTGCACATCCACCGAAGTCTCCGGATAGGCCGTCAGGATCTCCGCGCCCAGCTCCCGGTTCATATCCTCGGAATGAATCGGATAGGTCTTGTCCGCACGGCGGCACTCTACCTTAAACGTAAAATGGCGATCCGGATAAACCTCTCCCACATACTCCACCAGCGCCCGCTTCACCGTCTCAAAATCTTTTTGTTCCAGCTGAACCACCGGACAGATCCAGGCAATGCCGAACACCTTCTTTAAGGCCGCGATGACCTCATCGTAATCATAATCGCTGACCGCCTGCACATAAATGCGCCCGGACTCCTTGGAGACCAGGAAATCTCCTTCCGCACGTTTTAACGCAATGCGAATCTGGCGGATCAGTGCGTCCTCGAACAGATAACGGTTCTTTCCCTTGGTGCCGATTTCCGCATATTTAATCAAAAATGACTGATATCTCATGGTTTCCTCCATCTTCATTCTCTGCACGAATCATGGAATGACAAATCCCCGATCACCGCCGATACCGGCGCAGCACCGGCAACAGCTCCTTCAGCGCATCCATACAGTAGTCAATCTCTTCCTTTGTGTTAAACAGACCGAAGCTGAAACGGATCGTCGCATCCAGATACCGTTGCGCTACACCGATGCCCTTTAACGTTCCGCTCACCCCCGGATGATTGGAGGAACACGCCGAACCGGACGATACATAGATTCCCTTTTCCTCGAGCGCATGCAGAAGCACCTCCGCCCGCACACCGCCAAAGCTCGCACTGACAATCTGCGGCGCACCGGCTTCACCTTTCCTGCTGTTTAACGCCACATCCTCCAGTTCCAGAAGCCGGTCCGACAGATAATCCTTTAATTCTGTCAGCTGACGAACCTTCTCCCCATGGTTGGTATACATTTCCCGCGCGGCCTCTCCCAGTCCCGCAACACCGGGAACATTCTCCGTTCCGGCGCGCAGATCCCACTGCTGGCCGCCGCCATAGATCAGCGGACGAATCTTTACGCCCCTGCGGATATACAGAAAACCGGTGCCTTTCGGACCATGAATCTTATGGCCACTGACCGAGAGCAGGTCGATCCCCTGCCGCTCCGGCCGGATGACAAACTTCCCATACGCCTGAATCGCATCCACATGATAGATCGTCTTTGGATTCTTCGCGTGAACGATGCGGGCAATTTCCTCCACCGGTTCCACCGCGCCAATCTCATTGTTTACATACATCGTTGAGACCAGGATGGTATCCGGACGGATCGCCGCCTCCAGTTTGGCAAGATCGATATGCCCGTCATGATCCACGGACAGGAATGTCACCTCAAATCCGGCGCGCTCCAGATATTCCAGCGGCCGGTAGACCGACGCATGCTCGATTGCCGTGCTGATGATATGCTTCCCGGCTCGCTCATTCGCCAGAGCCATCCCGATCAACGCCATATTGTTGGACTCCGAACCCCCGGATGTGAACAGAATTTCCCGTTCCTGTGCACGCAGGGTCTTCGCGATCTGCGACCGCGCCTGGCGGATATACTGCTCGGCCTCCATCCCCTTGCGATGCTTCGAAGCAGGGTTGCCATAGTCTTCCGTCATGGTCCGGACCACAATCTCTTTTACACAGTCAAACACCTTCGTTGTCGCCGAATTATCAAAATAAGCTTCCATTCTGTTACTCCTCCAGCTGAAACATCAGAATCGCCAGCACCGTCATCCCGGCTGTTTCCGTCCGCAGAATCCGGCGTCCCAGTGTCACCGGACAGATCCCGGCTGCCATGGCCGCCTGCACTTCGTCTGCTTCAAATCCGCCCTCCGGCCCGATAAAAATCCCCGCTGACGAGCCTGGACGAATCCGGGAAAATGCCGCCCGCGTCTCCGCTATTCCGGTCGCCCGTTCGTATGGAATCACCGCGCCATCCAGTGTCCCGGCTAACGTGATCGCCTCTTCAAGCGTCCGGATCTCCGTCACCTCCGGAACGTACATCCGGCCGGACTGCTTCGCCGCACTCCGGGCAATGGCGTTCCAGCGCTGCACCCTGCTTTCCGCCCGTTTCCCGTCCAGCTTCACCACACACCGTCTCGTTGCCACCGGAACGATCTGATACACACCCAGCTCGACCGCTTTCTGAATAATGAGATCCATCTTATCACTTTTAGGCAGCGCCTGAAACAGATACAGCCGCGCAGAAAGTTCCGTCGATTCCGTCTCATCCCCGCAGATCCGCGCCATAATCTCATCCGTCCCGATGGTTTCCAGTTCACAGAGATAGCTGTGCGATCTGCCATCCCGCACACCAATCGACTCGCCCGGCCGCATGCGCAGGACGTTGCGGATATGGTTCACATCGGGTCCTGTGATCCGCACGCAGCCGTCCGCAATCCACTCCGGCTCCACGAAAAAATGATACATCCGTCCACTCCTTATCTTCTGCGCGCTGTGATCGACACCCACTCACCCTGTGTCGTCGTCTCCAGAACTTCCAGTTCTGCATTCGCTTCCAGCGCATTTCGCACATCCTGTTCCTTTGTGCAGATAATCCCGGAGGTGATAAAAATCCCGCCATGTTTCAGGTGCCGCGCAATCTCTCCCTGAAGAAGAATGATCACCGGAGCCAGAATATTCGCCACAACAATATCATAGCATTCATATCCGGCCGCATCCTGAACCCTCTCATCGTCGATGATATTTCCCTGTATCGTCTGGAAACGTTCTGCCGCGATATGATTGGCCTTCCGGTTCTCATCGACCGCTGCAATCGCGTTCTCGTCCAGATCCGTACCAAACGCACGCTGTGCGCCAAGCACAAGCGCCGCAATGCCGAGGATTCCGCTTCCGGTTCCCACATCCAGGACAGCCGAATCCGGCTTCACATATTTCTCCAGCTGACGGATGCATAACTGCGTCGTCTCATGCTTGCCCGTGCCAAACGCCGTCCCCGGGTCAATCTCAATCAACTGCTTGTCCTGGTGCTCCGGGGGGACTTCCTCCCAGGTTGGCTTAATCAGGATATGATCCACCGTAAACGGCTTAAAATACTGCTTCCAGTTGTTGATCCAGTCCTTATCTTCGGTCTCCGAAGTCGTGATCGTCCGCTCACCGACATCCACGAAACGGCTCAGATCATCCAGCCCTTCCTCGACCTCGCGCAGGATCCGCTCCAGTTCGCTCAGATCATCCAGATAAAAACTGACCCGGGCTGTGCCGTCATCCGGCGGCAGTTCCGGCAGAATATCGATAAACATTCCCTTCGTATCTGCTTCCGTCAGAGGAACATTGTCCTCGATCTCAATGCCTTCGATTCCGATCTCATCCAGCATCGCGCTGACCAGATCCACCGCGGCTGTCGTCGTCTTCAGCGTGAATTTTGTCCACTTCATCGTTTCCTGCTCCTCCATTTGCCTGTTGAAAGGGGATCACATCCCCGATATGATTTTGATAAAAAGAATCACAAGTACCACCATAACCAGCGGGCGCACGAACCGCTGCCCGTTGTGTATGACCAGACCGGCTCCCAGATAATTGCCGGCAATACAGAAACAGCCGGCCACCAGTCCCAGTCGATAATTCACATTCCCATTGATCAGAAAATTGGTCAGAGCGGCCACATTGGACGCCAGATTGATCACCTTGGTCAGAGCGGCCGCCTTGCGGATCTCCAGGCGTGCCACGCCTGTCAGCACCAGGATCAGAAATGTTCCGGTTCCCGGCCCGTATATTCCGTCATAGGTGCCGATTACAAACGCCGCCGCAGTTGCCACCAGCGTAGTCAGGGCATCCGACAATGGCTTCCTCGCCGTCACGTCGCCCAGATTCTTATTGCGCAGCACATAAAAGGCCGTTACGAACAAAATCGGAATCATCAGGTTCTTCAATACCTGCTCGCTCATCCTCATTGACAGCGACGAACCGATTGTCGAGCCCGCAAGCGACGCCATAACTGACAGCAACGCAATCCGAATCATGGTCCCTCCCCGGATATAACCGTTCTTCAGATAACGCGCAGTCGAAATCGTCGTTCCCATCGTAGACGACAGCTTATTGGTTCCAATTGCCAGATGCATCGGGATTCCAGTAAAGACATACGCAGGCAGAGAAATCAGGCCGCCTCCCCCTGCAATCGAATCCACCAGACCGGCTAAGAACAACAGTGGGCATACAATCAGATATGAAATCATCCCTCATTCCCTCTCTTCTGTCTATTTTCATTTCTGTGTACTGCAAGTTCCTATCATATCACAGATCATTTCCACTGGCAACCGTTTCCAGGCAAGAAAACCGGCCGCGTCTTCCGATTCATTCCGGCTCCATTTTAGCATGTTTTTCAGAAAAATGGTGAAAATATTTGTAACCATACAGGAAGGGAGAAACAGGCATGGTTGATTTTGAAGTACGAACTGATCTGGCAGTCGAGGAACAGGAACACGCATCCGGCGAAATATCCGGCGTATCCCTGCGCGAATGGCGCGAAGCAGACTCCGGCATCAAACTGTCGGAGGTCCGCATTCTCAATGAGCACGGTTCCGAAGCCTTGGGGAAACCACAGGGAACCTATCTCACACTGGAACTGGCGCCGCTTACGGACTCCGCCCCCGCCTGTCAAAGCCTGGCAGCCCGCAGCCTAGCACGGCAAATCCGCAAACTGGCCCGGCAAATTTCTGCAGACCGTCGTCTCACCAGCGTCCTCGTCACCGGCCTGGGCAACCGCCTTGTCACCGCTGACAGTCTGGGGCCGGAAACCGTTGACAATCTGCAGGTGACCCACCATCTCACCAAACCGCTCTCTGCGGGCACCGCAGCCGGATCGACCGCCTGCGGTCAATTGTCTGATTGTCCGAAACGGCCTCATGCAGCCTTGCCCTCTCTCCGTGCCCTCTCCCCCGGCGTCATGGCACAGACCGGCATGGAAACGGCTCAGATTCTGCGCGGCGTCATACGGGAAACCAGGCCGGATCTTCTGATTGTCATCGACGCCCTCGCCGCCCGCAGCATCACACGCCTCGGAACAACCATCCAGCTGACCGATACCGGGATTCGGCCGGGATCCGGTGTCGGAAACCACCGCCATGAACTGACCCGGGAAAGTCTCGGCCTGCCCGTCCTCGCCATCGGTGTCCCCACCGTAGTCGGCGCCGTTGCCATTGTCCACGATACGGTAAATGCCTTTCTTCGTGCTCTCGAACGCAGCGCCGCACCCATCGCGGCCGCCATGAACGCCATGGATTCCGATGAGCAGTACGAACTCATCCGCGAACTCATGGAACCGGAATTCGCTACCCTGTATGTCACACCTCCCAACATTGATGAAATCGTCGGACTCGTCAGTCATGTCGTCGCCGAAGGCATCCAGCAGGCCCTCTTTCTTGGATAAGTGAAGCGTCCATCGAAATTTTCAGCGGGTTTTCAGACGATTTTGTGTGAAAAAGTTGTTGACAAAGCGAATACTCTGGCATATAATAAATCTGTTGTCGCTGGGATGCGATGATATTCCTCGATAGCTCAGTCGGTAGAGCACGCGGCTGTTAACCGCGCTGTCGTAGGTTCAAGTCCTACTCGGGGAGTTCGGTTCATGGAGACCAGACATCATATCCGGCCCCATGGTCAAGCGGTTAAGACATCGCCCTTTCACGGCGGTAACACGAGTTCAAATCTCGTTGGGGTCACTTGGCATCAGACATGCGGACCTTTAGCTCAGTTGGTTAGAGCAACCGGCTCATAACCGGTCGGTCCTGGGTTCGAGTCCCCGAAGGTCCATTCCGCACCGATTTTTCAATTTTATATGTATGGCCTGGTGGCTCAGCTGGTTAGAGCGCCGCCCTGTCACGGCGGAGGTCGTGGGTTCGAACCCCATCCGGGTCGTTTCAAAGGACTGCAGAATGTTATTTTTGCAGTCCTTTTTTTGTCACTGCATCCGAAATAATGGTCGACCGCTGCTCCTTTCGTTCTGGGCAGGAACCTTCCATTCATCTGCGCGTCACTCTCTCTTCTCTGGAAAGGCAGCTACAATATGCCAGACTGATTTTTCTCAAATCTCGCATACTACCATCAGAAACATTTGCCGGATAGACATTCAGCAGCTTTCTTCGAATACGCTGATCCAATCCATCCGGCAAAAAGGAAAAGGAGGACGGATGCGAATTGAAGCAGCACAGACAATTCCGAACATGGCTCGTCCGTACGTTCTGGTGCGGACTGCTGTTCACCGTGGGATTTATATGGTTTTATGTCGAACGTCAGGTGCCGGATCACCTGAATATTATAGCCGAAGAACCCGGGGAAATTCATATGCAGCTGCCGTTTGGCGTAACTATCTCATGTGAAAGCCAGGAGGTATCGCTCGGAAACGGCTCAGACATCCCCGCAGACGAAATCCGCCTCTCCACCGGCCAGACGCTGTCCCTGTATGGAGAAAAACAGGGAAGCTACCAGCTGGGGATGAAACTGTTCGGAACCGTTTTATTCAAAGAAATCCAGGTCGATGTGGTCGAGCCCCGCTATGCGATTCCCTGCGGCGCGCCGGTCGGCATCTACTTAAAAGCCAGCGGAATTCTCGTGATTGGTACCGGGCGTGTGACCGATACCAGCGGCAGGGAAAGCGAACCGGCCCTCGGCGTACTGCGCTCCGGTGATTACATTGAAGCAATCAACGGAAAACCTTTGACCTCAAAGGAAGCGCTGATCACCGACCTCAACCAGCTTGACGGAGCCGATGCCATCCTGCGAATCCGCAGGGAAGGCGAAACCTGTGAAACCACAGTGACTCCGGTCAAGACCAGTGACGGCTCTTATAAAATCGGCGCCTGGGTGCGGGATGATACACAGGGGATCGGAACAATGACCTATGTCGAAAAAGATGGCAGCTTTGGAGCGCTGGGACACGGAATCAGTGACACGGATACCGGAACAATCGTGGAAATCGACGACGGAACACTCTATGAAACAGACATTCTGGGAATTGAGAAAGGCAGCGCCGGAAACCCCGGCGTCATGGCGGGAGTCATTTATTACGGACCGGGCACCATTCTCGGCGAAATCGCTGAAAATACAGAAGTAGGAATCTTCGGAACGGTCAATCAGCAAATGCTGGAATCCATACACACACAGGCACTCCCGATTGGTTACCGCCAGGACGTAAAAAAAGGAAAAGCCACGATCCGCAGCAATGTCTCCGGCCAGCCTGACGATTATGAAATTGAAATTCAGAAGGTGGAACTCAATCCGATTCAGAAAAACAAAAGCATGGTCATTCAGGTCACCGACCCCAGACTGCTGCAGCTGACCGGCGGCATCATTCAGGGAATGTCCGGCTCACCGATCATTCAGGATGGCCGCCTCATCGGCGCGGTGACACATGTATTTATTCAGGATTCTACGCGAGGGTACGCGATCTTTGTGGAAGACATGCTGGAACATTAAATGAAAAAGGCGCGGTTCCTGTACACCGTAGGGAATCGCGCCTGACGCTTCTATATGATATGTCTCCAGTCTGTGATGATTAAGCGAGGGTATTCACTGCTTTGGAAAGGCGGGATACCTTCCGGGAAGCGGTGTTGCTGTGATACACTCCCTTGCTGGAAGCCTTCTCGATCTCGGAGATCGCGGCTCTTAAGGAGGCCTCTGCGGCGGTCTTGTCACCGGCAGCAACGGCGGCATCAACCTTCTTGCAGGCGGTCTTCACCTTAGAACGAATGGACTTGTTTCTTGCAGCTTTGGTTTCACTGACTAAGATTCTCTTCTTAGCGGATTTAATATTTGCCAATCTGGGCACCTCCATCTTCAATAAATATATACATTCTCTGGTTTGCATCAAAGTCTGGACACGGACAGTTCAATGTAAACATACTTTTGTATTCTACCCAATCCCAATAAAAATGTCAATATATTTTCATAATTTTTTCTGTTTCCAGCCGCTGATTCTATGCATTCTTTACCTTCGCGATATCAATCAGCGTCAGCTCCTTCGCGCGGTTTTCCAGGCTGGTAGCAAGCGCCCCCGCCGTATCCAGACTCGTGAGTACATGGACGCCGGTTTCGATTGCATAACGCCGGATCACAAAACCATCGTGGCTGTGTTCCGCGCCCTGATGCGGAATATCGATTACCAGGTCAATCTCATGCCCCAGAATCAGATCGAGAATATTCGGCGATTCCTGTTCCAGCTTCCGGATCGTCAGCGCCCTGACGCCATGCGCATTCAGCGTCCGGGCCGTACCCCGGGTGGCAAAAATCTTATATCCGACATTCTGGAACCGCCGGGCGATCTCCACCACATCCTCCTGCTCCTCCCTGCGAACCGAGATAATCATATTTCTGTGCTTCGGCAGCTTAACGCCCGCGCCTTCAAACGCCTTGTACAGCGCCTCATTAAAGGTCTTCGCAATCCCCAGGCACTCGCCGGTCGACTTCATCTCCGGCCCTAGGCTGATATCCGCGCCGCGAATCTTTTCAAATGAGAAGACTGGCATCTTAATCGCAATATAATCCGCTTTTTTCTGAAGCCCCGGCCGGTAACCCAGTTCTTTCAGTGTGTGTCCGCAGATCACCTGCGTCGCCAGTGGAACAATCGGAATTCCCGTCACCTTGCTGATATAAGGAACCGTCCGCGAGGAACGCGGATTCACTTCTATGATATAAACATCCTTACCGGCAACGATAAACTGGATGTTGATCATTCCCTTCACATGAAGCGCACGCGCCAGCTTCTCGGTATAATCCACCAGAATCGCCTCAATGTCCGGTTCAATGCTGGGAGCCGGATAGACGGAAATGCTGTCCCCGGAATGAATGCCTGTCTGCTCAATGTGCTCCATAATGCCAGGGATCAGAATATCTTCTCCGTCGCAGACTGCGTCGACCTCAATCTCCTTGCCAACAACATATTTGTCCACCAGAATCGGATGATCCTGCGCAATCTGATTGATGATTCCGATAAACTCATCGATATCATGGTCATTGATGCAAATCTGCATTCCCTGGCCGCCCAGCACATAGGAAGGACGGACCAGAACCGGGTACCCCAGTTCATTCGCCGCTTTCTTCGCTTCCTCCGCAGTAAATACCGTATGGCCGGCCGGTCTCGGAATCCGGCACTTCTCCAGAATCTCATCGAACCGTTCCCGATCCTCCGCCGCATCGACGTCTTCTGCCGCCGTACCCAGAATCGGCACACCCATTTTCATCAGCGACTCGGTCAGCTTGATCGCGGTCTGGCCGCCAAACTGGACGACCGCCCCATCCGGTTTTTCAATGTCAACAATGCTTTCCACATCCTCCGGCGTCAACGGTTCAAAATACAGCTTATCCGCAATGTCAAAATCCGTGCTCACCGTCTCCGGATTGTTATTGACAATGATCGTCTCATAGCCCTCATCCGAAAACGCCCAGGTACTGTGAACGGAACAGAAGTCAAACTCAATTCCCTGCCCGATGCGAATCGGACCCGAACCAAGCACCAGAACCTTTTTCCGGTCATGATTTGCTTCCGCCTCATTGATTCCGTCAAAGCAGGAATAGTAATACGGCGTCTCGGCCGCAAATTCTGCCGCACAGGTATCCACCATCTTGTATGCCGCCCGGATGCCGTTTTCATGACGCATGCTGCGAATCTCTGTCTCCGGTATGCCGGTCAGTCTGGCAATCACATTGTCCGGGAATTCCATCCGCTTTGCTTCCTTCAGAAGCTCTGTCGTCAGCGGCTCCTTTTCCAGGCGACTCTCCATATCCACCAGAATGTGAATCTTATCGATGAACCAGGGGTCGATCTTCGTGATCTCATTGATCTTCTCATAAGAAATCCCCCGCCGCAGTGCCTCGGCAATCACCCAGATCCGACGGTCATCTACCAGGGCCAGCTGCTTCAGCAGCGCCCCCTCATCCAGCATGGAAAAATCATACGACCGCAGGCAGTCCACATGCTGTTCCAGAGAACGAATCGCCTTCATCAATCCGCCTTCGAAATTCGTGCAGATACTCATGACCTCGCCGGTTGCCTTCATCTGCGTCCCCAGCGTCCGCTTCGCGCTGATAAACTTATCAAACGGAAGCCGCGGCATCTTCACCACACAATAATCAAGCATCGGTTCAAAACTCGCGTAGGTCTTCTTTGTGACCGCATTTTTGATTTCATCCAGCGTGTAGCCCAGCGCAATCTTCGCGGCCACCTTCGCAATCGGGTAACCGGTCGCTTTCGAAGCAAGCGCGGATGAACGGCTGACTCTCGGGTTGACCTCAATCACGCAGTATTCAAAACTCGTCGGATGCAGCGCATACTGCACATTGCAGCCGCCGGTAATCCCCAGTTCCGTAATAATATTCAGCGCGGAGGTACGAAGCATCTGGTATTCCTTATCGCCTAACGTCTGAGAAGGCGCAACAACAATACTGTCTCCGGTATGGACGCCGACCGGATCAATGTTTTCCATATTACAGACGGTAATCACATTGCCCGCCCCGTCACGCATGACCTCGTACTCGATCTCCTTCCAGCCGGCGATGCAGCGCTCCACCAGCACCTGTCCCACACGAGAGAGGCGAAGACCATTCTCCAGAATCTGACGGCACTGCTCCGGATTCTCCGCGATGCCGCCGCCACTTCCGCCGAGCGTATAGGCCGGACGAAGAACCACCGGGTAACCGATCTGCGCCGCAACCCGGAGACCGGACTCCACATCCTCCACAATATCCGATGGCGCCACCGGCTCACCGATCTTCTCCATCGTCTCTTTGAACAGTTCCCGGTCCTCCGCCTTCTTGATGGTCAGAGCGGTCGTACCAATGAGGCGCACATGGTTCTCCTTCAGGAAACCGGCCTCCTCCAGTTCCATAGCCAGATTCAGACCGGCCTGCCCGCCCAGCGTCGGAAGTACGCTGTCCGGTTTTTCCTTGCGGATCAACTGTTCCACGACCTCCAGAGTCAGAGGCTCAATATAGACCCGGTCGGCAATGTCCTTATCGGTCATAATCGTCGCCGGATTCGAATTCAGGAGAACAACCTCGATGCCCTCCTCTTTCAGAGCACGACACGCCTGCGTGCCCGCGTAATCAAACTCCGCGGCCTGCCCGATGACGATCGGACCAGAACCCAGCATCAGAACCTTTTTAATATCCGGAATCTTCGGCATTACTTCCTTCCTCCCATCATTTGAATAAAGCGGTCAAACAGATACGCGGAATCTTGCGGTCCCGGGCAGGCTTCCGGGTGATACTGCACGGTAAAAATATTCTTTCCGATATAGCGCAATCCCTCGTTCGTGCCATCGTTGACGTTCGAAAAAGCGGGAACCGCCACCTTCGGATCCAGACTCGCTGTGTCCACCGCATAACCGTGATTCTGCGACGATATATACACACGCCCGGTCTCATGATCCTTCACCGGATGATTGCCGCCCCGGTGACCATATTTCAATTTGAAGGTATCTGCGCCGGTCGCAAGCGCCATCAGCTGATGCCCCAGACAGATTGCAAAAATAGGCACATCCGACTCATACAGCTTTCGGATTTCACGGATGATCTCCACATTCTCCTTCGGATCGCCCGGGCCGTTTGAAAGCATAATGCCATCCGGGCAGCTTCCCAGGATCTCCGCCGCCGATGTGTCGCACGGATAGACCGTCACCTCGCAGCCACGCTCCGCCAGTGAACGGGCAATGTTGCGCTTCGCGCCCAGATCCAGAAGCGCTACCCGCCTGACCGGCTGATCCGAAACCCCGGCCGGGGGAAGCACATATTTCTCTCTGCAGGAAGTCTTCTTCACAACTCCCTTCACCCGGTACGCCTTCATGCGTGCAATCGGATCAGCAAGATCATCATACTTCTTTGTCGTGATCATGCCGTTCATCGTACCCTTTTCTCTTAATAATTTGGTGAGAGCGCGTGTGTCAATCCCGCAGATGCCGGGAATATCATATTTTTCAAGAAAATTCTGGATCGTATCTACACTTCGAAAATTGCTTGGAATTCTGGACAGCTCCCGGACAATATAACCGTCTGGCCACGGTCTCGCCGACTCCATATCCTCATAACAGACACCGTAATTTCCAATCAACGGATACGTCATGACGACTGCCTGTCCCGCATAGGACGGATCGGTCAGGACTTCCAGGTAACTAGTCATCGAGGTATTGAATACAATTTCACTGACAACTTCTCTGGCAGAGCCGATGCTTTTGCCCTCAAACACCGTCCCATCCTCCAGTATGAGAAATGCTTTCATATGCATGGTACCTATCCTTTCTTTTCTGTTGTCTGCAACTGTCTGGAAACAGCCAGATGGATGATCTGACACAGACTTTCCTTCCGGCATCCAGATACTCTGAACCATTAGCCCAAATTGAACCAATTATACATGATTTCACATGATTTTTCAAGCAAGTCTATTCTGTCTCCAAAACGTTGTATTCTGAAAATTTGCCGCACCCGCTCCGATTTCCATGTTTCTCCTTCCCGCCCACCCGCTCCGGCGCATTTTTATCCCAGACATGACATATCTATTAGTAAGGAACACACAAACCGAGGCTTCCATGACAAACCACCTATCTACAACTGCAGCCTCCCTGTCTGCCAGAGGATATCTGCAGGTTGACGTCGTTAACACAGAAAACAATTTCCCCATTCCTGACGCCAGAGTCACGGTCTATCACACCGGAACATCAGAAACAGTCGTAGAACAGACCTCCACCAACCGTTCCGGCCAGATCGATGAAATTACACTCAGTGCGCCTCCGGAAGAATACAGTCTCTCGCCAGGAGACCATCCGCAACCGTATATGGACTATTCGCTTACGGTCAGCGCACCGGGATTCCGGCCGGTCCGCATCGACGGCATTGAAATTCTCGCGGAAACAACCGCTATCCAGCCAGTCCGCATGGAACCGGAAACCGATCCGGTCAGTGAAATCCCCTCTCTCATCCAGATCCCGGAACACACCCTCTACGGCTATTATCCGCCTAAAATTGTCGAAAATGAGGTGCAGCCAGTCAACGAAAGCGGCTATATTGTCTTAAGCCGGGTTGTCGTTCCCCAGACCATCGTCGTTCACGACGGAGCACCAACCGATTCCAGTGCCAGAGACTATTACGTTCCATACCGCGACTATATCAAAAATGTGGCCTCCAGTGAGATCTACGCCACCTGGCCGCAAAGCACCATCACTGCCAACATTCTTGCCATCATGAGCTTCGCCTTAAACCGTGTCTACACCGAACATTACCGCAACCGGGGATATGACTTTACCATCACCTCCTCGACCGCGTTCGACCAGAAATGGATCTACGGCAGGAATATCTACGACAACATTTCTGTCATCGTCGATGAAATCTTCGACAATTATCTTTCACGGCCAGATGTCCGTCAGCCTATCCTGACCCAGTATTGCGACGGAAGACAGGTGCAATGCCTCGACCGCGGCTGGATGACCCAGTGGGGCTCCTGTACGCTCGGTGAACAGGGCTACAGCGCAATCGCAATCCTGCGCAACTATTATGGGGACAGCATTTATATCAACACCGCCGAAGAAATCTCGGGCATTCCTGCCTCCTGGCCCGGTTACACGCTCTCCATCGGAGCATCCGGGCAGAAAGTCGCTCAGATGCAGGAACAGCTGGATACCATCTCCACAGTCTACACTGCCATTCCGCGCGTCGCGGCCGACGGCGTCTATGGAGAAGGAACCGCTCAATCCGTCCGGCAGTTTCAGTCCGTCTTCGGTCTGCCACAGACCGGCGAGGTCGATTTCGCTACCTGGTATAAAATATCCCATATCTACGTCGCCGTATCAGGAATCGGAGAATTGAATTAAACAGAAACCGTCCTTTCAGACCAGAAAAGACGCCATAAACGGATTCGGTATCCGCATGACGTCTTTGTCTGTTTACGTTATGATTTTTTCAAACACTTCTGCCGGACGATCGATTACATACTGCGGATGAAACGATTCCAGCTCTTCCCTGCCACGAAAGCCCCAGCAAACCCCGACCGTCGTCAGACCGGCCGCCAGCCCCGTTCTCATATCCGTGTTCGTATCTCCAAAATAAATGCCCTGTTCGGGTCTCTCTCCCAGCTCATCCATGATACGAAACACTCCGGCCGGATCCGGCTTCCTTGGTACTCCGGCCTTCTCTCCGGCAATGAAATCAAAATATCCTTTGCCAAATACCGTTTCGATATTGGAAACCGCCTGTGCATCCGGCTTGTTGGAAAAGACGGTGATCCGGATTCCTCTCCGTTTCAGCTCCTTCAGAAGCTCCGGAATCCCCTCATAGGGTTTCACTCCATCCATGGAATGCTGCGCAAAGAAATCCATATAGACCTTCAGGCTTTCCTCATAATGTTCCAGCTTCTCATCTCCGCTGTACAAAAGCGCACGCTTCATCAGCATCCGATAGCCGTCGCCGACAAACTTCCTGATCAGACTCTTATCACTCGGCGAATATCCGAAATGATCCAGCGTCAGATTGACAGACACCCACAGTGCATGCACCGTATCCAACAGGGTTCCATCCAGATCAAATACACAATAAGTAAACATCCCGGTCCTCCATCGCCTCTCTCCGTTTCCCGCAGAGATGCATTTTCTTTCCCATGTAGTATATACTACCTGCAGAGATTTTGCAATTTCTTTCTCCCTGCTTTCCTTTTCCCTCATTCACCCATGATCCCGCTTCGCTGTTATTTGCTTCATGCCCTGCAATTCAGTAACGAATGTAGCATAAACAGGAATCGTTCGCGGAAATCAATTGGCAGAACGACGACCGGCGACAGACAGGCTGTTTCCGACCATCCCGGCAACAATCAGAACAATCCCGGCAACTCCTGTCATCCCGGGCGCCGTATCCCCCAGAAACAGCATGCCTCCCAACAAGGTAAAAATCACTTCTCCGGACTGAGTTGCTTCCACCACGGCCAGCTGCCTCTGATTTTGCTTTACCAGATCCGTTGCCCGGAAAAACAGAACCGTCGCAACGACGCCGGAAAAAATTGCCACCAGCAGTGACTGCACCACCTGTCCCGACGAAGGCAATCCCCGAAATACCAGCGCCCCCGCGGACAATATCACCCAGAACGGAATGCTGCATAATGTCATGGCGAATACGCGATGAAACGTTCCCATCCAATCCGGGCAAAACTCCATGACCTTCCGGTTTCCCAACGGGTAGGAAAATGCCGCTACCAGAATCGGCACCAGTGTCAAAGCCATTGTCCTCCAATCCATTCTCCGCAGATTCGGCGTCTGAAGCAGAAAAACACCGGCCAGGATCAGGCAGGACCACGCCAGATTCCGACCTGGAATTCGTTTCCCCCAAAGCGGCGTCAGAATCACCCCTGCCACAATCGTCAACTGCCAGGTCGCTGCCGCCAGCCAGGACTCACCAAACGTGGAGCCAAAGGTCAACGGAGCATAAAACAGACCAAATCCTACCGTACTCCAGAGAATCCATTTCAGCGGCTGCGCACGGATCTCCCGGCAGACCAGGCGAATGCCATCCTTACGGGCAATCAGCATTGCCATAATCGGCAGAGTAAACAGATAACGCAGGCAGGCGGACCACAGCCAGTACCCTCCGGCCAGATTCATACTTCGATTCAGAATAAATGTGAAAGCAAAGAAAAATGAGGCCGCTATACCAAGAAACAGAGCTTTTTTCATATATACATTTCCTCTCAGCAATCCGCGCCGGGAGAAACTTCCGGCAGGTCGTTTTATGCAAACAAAAAACGGATTCCCGATCATCCGGAAACCCGCATCTGTTAAGGCTTTTCACCAAGAGCGCGAGACGGGACTCGAACCCGCGACCCCGACCTTGGCAAGGTCGTACTCCACCAACTGAGCCACTCGCGCTTATCCTCGTACATACCTTCAAAACTGCATATTGAATTTCATCCGCTTCTTCCCTTACCTTCT
>JAJQCD010000011.1 GCA_021202925.1 Clostridiales bacterium
TCGTAAATCGAACAGTCGATCAGCGTTGGATCGACCTCCTGCTCAAAGTGGTTTTCAGCCGATTCCATGATGCGTCTGATGCGATCAATTTCCAACCGCAGAGAGCGCTTCTCCAAAGAATCGTCCGGCTGACAGCTGCTGAAAAAGAATCCCTTGTTCATGTGTGATTTCTCCTTTTTCGTCAAGTATCTGCCGGAAATGGAGAAATCATACATTTGTTACGTCTTTTCAAAGGTATTCTCAACAAGTGTGCCAAGTTCCATCAGCTGACGGTTGGTTTCGAGCAGAGTGAGCCGATAGAAATTGGATGTGCCGGACTGTCTGACCGCTACGAGTCCGGAATCTTTCAGGATCTTCAGGTGGTGAGAGATAGCCGGACGGGAAAGGCTGGTCTGGCTTGTGATTTCATTGACGTTGAGTCCGTCTGGTCTTCCGTCCAGATAGGCGCTGGTCAGGACTTCGATGATGCGGAGCCGGACTTCATCACCGAGAGCGATGAACAAGGGCATGCAGTGATGAAACTGGGCTTCGAGCTCTTTGACCTTTGCCATAGGCTTCCTCCTTGGTTGAAAAAAATAAACTGATGTTATTTTACCACCGTTCTTTGTTCACGTCAACTGAAAATCAATGAGATTTGCTGAAATTTCCGGCAAATCTGACAATTGTTTGAACGGACAGGTACCTGCATCGACAAATTTTAAAAAAAGGGGCTTGACAAATTGGGTATGAATGTGCATAATGAAAAGCACATTCGACGCCCGGTCATGGGCAGTCCGATTTCATTTCTGAATCTTCGGGATGCATCAGCCATCCTCAGAGGATTCCTGTCAGGGGCCTGATGGACTGATTCACAGTACATGGGTTTCACGCCGGATTCGGCAGATATTTCTACGTGCGTTTATTATTTGTAATGATGAACAGGATGACCTTTTGTTTTGTATGCATGTTTGCAGGAAGGGAGGGACGTATTTCGGAAGAAGCAGGTTTGGATATTCTGCTGTGCCTGTTTCTGATCCGGGCGGGATGGACTGACCTTAGAAGCGGGAAGGTTTATAACCGGTGGCTGATTCTTGGGACGGCTGTGGGAATCTGGCTTCGGGGTTGCAGTTTTTTTCCACCGGCGGCGGCAGCACTGGTGATCGCGTATGTACTGTATTTTTTTCGGCTTCTGGGAGCGGGAGACGGCAAGCTCGTCGCGGTAATGATGGGATGGCTGGGAGTCTGGGAAGGGCTGTATGCGATTTTTGCAGGTCTGATGGTTGCTGTGCTGTGGTCCCTTTGCCGGATTCGGGAGAGGGGATGGATTGGCGTTCGGTTGAGGAGACTGTATCTGTATATGGTTCGCATGCTGTATACAGGACAGGCAGAGCAGTATGACGGTCTTTGGGAAGGAGAACGGGATGGACGGATCCCTTTGGCGGCGTGTCTTGCTGTTGGGACTGTGATTGACCGGATTCTGAGATACTTTGTCTGATTTCAGGAGCAGGTTCGGTTTTGAGGAGGTGGAATTGTATGAGACGGGTTATGGCGGTTTTTGATGTAGACCCATTCTATGCGGACAAGTTTGCGGAATTTGTAAACCAGAAGGAGACCGTTCCGTTTACAGCGGTCCCGTTTACCAGTCTGGAGCGGCTGAAAGAGTTTGCGAATGAGGAACCGGTGGAGCTTCTGCTGGCAGGCGATGAAGTGGAGGCGGCGGCGTTACAGGAAGTGAAGGCGGAACAGATTGTGCGCTTGTCTGAGACAAAGGGGGAGCAGGCAGAGATACCGACCGTGTATAAATATCAGGCGTCTGACGGCGTCCTCAGAGAAGTGATGGCGTGCTATCAGGTTCGGGAGACAGCAGAGCCGTTGACCCTGATTGGAGCGAGGAGCCGGATTGTCGGCGTATATTCTCCGGTCGGCAGGTGTGGCAAGACCGGTTTTGCTGTTACGCTCGGCCAGGTCCTGGCGCGCGACAGCCGGGTACTGTACCTGAACCTGGAGGAGTTTTCAGGATTTGGCAGGCTGCTGGGCAGTGAGTATGAGGGGAATTTTTCTGATCTGATTTATTATTACAGACAGGGTGAGTACGGAAGGATGCGGCTTGGGAGTCTGGTGTACAGCCTGGGAGGGCTGGATTATGTGCCGCCGGTGTCCTTTGCTGAGGATCTGGCAGTGATGGATGGAGTGGAGACCGCAGAACTGATTGATCGAATGGCAAGAGAGAACGGGTATGATGTGGTGATCCTGGATCCGGGGCATTTTCTTCGGAATGTGGAAGCGATTCTGGCTCTGTGCGATGTGATCTATTCACCAGTTAAGGAGGATGTGGTTTCGGAGGCAAAGATGGAGGAGTGGCGGCATTATCTGGAGGTATCCGGGCGGATGAAACTGTGGGAGAAGGTGCAGATCATGAAATTGCCAAGGCAGATGGTGCCGGATTCCAGGAGGGACTATTTTGAGCAGCTTCTCTGGGGTGATATGGGGGATTTTGTGCGGGAACTGACGGGAAGAAGCGGAAGGAGTGCCCGATGAATCAGGATACGAAGGATGCGTTGAGTCGGCTGAAGATGCAGATTCGTGATGAAATTCAGAACCATCTGAGTGCGGAGGAAGAACTGACCGGGTGCATTGACGCGGCGATTGCGGGAGAAGCGGGCCAGAGATATCTGCCTCTGTCCGAACGGCTGGAACTGAGGAAGCGTCTGTATGATGCATTTCAGCGGCTGGATATTTTGCAGGAATTGATTGACGATCCGGAAGTGACGGAGATCATGGTAAATGGACCGGAACGGATTTTCATTGAGAAAGGCGGTCGTCTGATGAGGTGGAACCATCGATTTGACAGTCAGGAGCAGTTGGAGGATATGATTCAGCAGATTGTAAGCCGGATCAACCGGACGGTTAATGTGTCCAGTCCGATTGCGGACGCCAGGCTCATGGATGGTTCGCGGGTTCATGTCGTTCTGCCGCCGGCCGCGCTCGACGGACCGGTTCTTACGATCCGGAAGTTCCCGGAGCCGATCACGGCGGAGAAGCTGATCGCGCTTGGTTCGTTGAGTGTGGAAGCGGCAGAGTTTCTGGAACGGCTGGTCCGATCCGGATATAACATATTTATCAGTGGAGGCACCGGTTCGGGGAAGACAACATTTCTGAATGCCATGTCCGGGTTTATTCCGGAGACGGAACGGGTGATCACGATTGAGGATTCGGCAGAACTGCAGATTCGACATGTGCCGAATCTGGTGCGTCTGGAGACGAGAGGAGCCAATGCCGAGGGAGAGGGGGAGATTGGGATCAGCGATTTGATCCGCGCATCTCTGCGGATGCGCCCGGATCGGATCATTGTCGGGGAAGTGCGTGGAAAGGAGTGTCTGGATATGTTGCAGGCGCTGAATACCGGACATGCCGGCAGCCTGTCGACGGGGCACGGGAACAGTCCGAAGGACATGCTTACACGCCTTGAGACGATGACGCTGATGGGAGCGGAGATCCCGCTTGCCGCAGTGCGTAGCCAGATTGCTTCTGCGCTTGATATCATGGTGCATCTGGGGAGAATGCGGGATAAGAGCAGGCGCGTATTGGAGATCGTGGAAGTGGGAGGATATGTGGATGGCGAGATTCGTCTGAATCCGCTGTATCGATTTGTGGAGGAGGAGCCGGAGACAGATGCCTGGGAAGGAAAGGAAAGAGGAAAAATCCGGGAAGGGAAGGTGTGCGGCAGTCTCGTCCGTGTGGGAGAGCTTGCCGCGGTGGAGAAACTCCGAACCGCAGGTTATCTGGTATGACCGGTATCGGCTGACCATACCGGAACTGCTGTTGGGACTGGGGAAAGGTGTTGCTGTATGTGCATTGCTTTCCTTTGCCTTTTACCGAAGCATGAGGGTGTTTCTGATGATGCTTCCGTTGATCATTCTGACGCCGTTCTATGAGAGCCGTCGGCTGCGGGATGAGAGGAGAAGACAGTTGTCGGAGCAGTTTAAGGAGAGCATGGTTGTTCTGGCGTCTTCGTTAAGCGCAGGATATTCTGTTGAAAATGCGCTTGCCGTCAGTGGACGGGAGCTGGGGATGATGTATGGAGAGGAGGGAATGATTACGAAGGAATTTGCCTCCATGGTACAGCAGATTCGTGTGAACCGTCCGGCAGAACAGGTGCTGGAGGATTTCGCTCTTCGGAGCGGGCTGGACGATGTCCGGAATTTTGCAGAGGTATTTGCGGTAGCCAAGCGAAATGGAGGAGACCTGAGCGCGATTATGCGGCATACGGCGGAGGTGATTCGGGATAAGATGCAGGTGAAGGAAGAGATCCGTGCGATGACGGCTTCCAGGAAGTTTGAACAGAAGATCATGAACGGGATTCCGTTTCTGCTGGTATTTTATATGGAAGGTTCGTCGCCGGGTTTTTTTGATCAGATGTATGGAACAAGCCTGGGGCGGATCGTTATGACCGGGTGTCTGGCAGCTTATCTGATATCGTTTGTGATGGCAAAGAAAATTCTGGATATTGAGGTGTAGCGATGGATGGAGGGAGAAGAAACTGGAGACGGCTGGTGGCGCCATTCGTCTGTCTGGCGGGAAGCATGGCGTTATATCTGGCAATCCAGACAATAGGGGCCAGGGACAGTCCGGTGGCTGCGGAAGGGAAGATTGCCCGTTCCGGTTACGGTGGAAAAGCGCAGGAGTATGAACTTTGCGTGAGTGGGCTGGAAAAGGATGCGGAGACGATCACAGTAGAGGTCAGTCCGATGGCGTACAGCGAAGAAGAGGCGGAAGCAATATTCTATGAGATCATGGATCAGATGGAGGAGACCATCCGGGGTGAGAATCCGTCCCTGATGGAGGTGACAGAAGATCTGAATCTGCCGTCCTTGTGGAAGGAGACCGGTGTGCGCATTCGCTGGAATTCTTCAAAACCGGTTTATCTGGATTCCTCCGGGCATGTGGCAGCGGATCTGCAGGAGGAAGAAACTCTGGTATTGCAGGCGCGTCTCTCAACAGGAGAGTTTCAGGCGGATTTTGAGATACCGGTTCGCCTGATCCCACGCCAGCTTTCTGAGAGGGAGGCGCGTCTGCGGGGGCTTACGGGAGCGGTTGCCGAGGCAGATCAGAAAGGTGTCGGAGATTCCTATCTGCAGCTTCCTGATGAATATGACGGACGAACGCTGTCCTGGAGTGAACCAGCCGATTCGTCGAATATTCTGATCCTGCTTCTTGGCGTGATCGCCGCGATTCTTCTGTTTGCGAGAGACGGAGCGGAGGAGAGAAAGAAGGCCAGGGCGAGGGAAGAGGAGCTGCTGTTGGATTATTCGGACCTGGTATCGAAACTGATGATTCTGATTGGCGCGGGGATGACGGTGCGTAACGCATGGGAGAGGATGGTGAATGACTATGAAGCCGGATGCCGGGAAGGGAGGATGAAAAAGCGGGCGGCATATGATGAATTGCAGGGAGCCTGGCTGCAGCTGGCGGGCGGCATCCCGGAGGGGACAGCGATTCGCGAATTCGGTCATCGATGTGGGCTGCAGCCATACCGCAAATTGTGCACTCTTCTGGAACAGAATCGAAAAACCGGGACGAAAAATCTTCGGACAATTCTGGAACAGGAGGCAGAGGATGCGTTTGAAATGCGTAAGAATCTGGCAAGAAGCCGGGGAGAGGAGGCCGGGACCAGGCTGCTTGGTCCGTTGTTTCTGATGCTGGGGATCGTGATGGTGATGATCATGGTTCCCGCAATGCTGGCGATGGGATAATGAGAATGAGACAGGTTTGAAGAAAGGAGATTTTGTATGTGGAAGAGTCTGAATGATTTCTGGATGGAGGAAGACGGCGTGGGTGTCATCGAGATGGTATTGATTCTGGTCGTCCTGATTGGGCTGGTCATTATCTTCAAGAGTCAGCTGACGACACTTTTGGGCAATATTTTTGATCAGATCACCAGCCAGTCTGAGGAAGTGTACTGATATGTGCCGGAGCGGGAGATGCACCGCCGGGCAGGTTACCATATTTGTCAGTCTGGTGATGATGAGCGTCTTCTCGTTCTTCTGTGTATTGCTGGAATCCGCGCGGACCGCAGGAGCCAGGTGGTATCTGCAGATGGCTGCGTCGTCTGCGATGGATTCCGTATTCAGCCAGTATCACAGACCGCTATGGGATGATTACCGGGTGCTGTTCGCGGAATATGAGACAGAGAGTGAAATGGCAGCGGATTTCCTGGGATATCTGGAAGAATATACACAGGTAGAGAACTGGTATCCCATGGAGATCGCTGAGGTGGAGACGGATGAGATGATCCGGGCGACAGATGGAGACGGATTGTACCTGGAAAAGGAAATCCTGGATTATATGGCGTATGGGATCTGGAATCTGGATTTTGATGCGGACACGGTGGAGAGTCTGTGGGACAGCGGCACGGAGGCGGTATCGGTAACAGAGGTAGCGACTCTGTATCGGGGACATTCGAAGGAGATCCTGGAACTGGAGGAGGCTCTGGAGGCGATCAGTGAGAGCCTTTCCCGGCAAAAGGAATACCAGGCGAGCGGACTGTCCGAATTATCATCCTATGACTGTGATGGATTTATCCGGGTGGCGAACCGGCTGATCAATGAACTGGAGCGGATCCCCGGTCTGGTGGAGGCCTACCAGGAAAAGGCGGATGTGCTGGCGGCTGGGCTGCAAGAAAGTCGGGAAAAGGCGGACGAAGAGCGAATGAATTGCAGCGCGGGTGTGGACAGCCTTCTGGAAGAAGAAATGGAAGAATACGAGTCATATGTCGACGTGGATGGGGAACGAAGACAGGAAATCGAGGCATTGACGGATCAGTCACGGGAACAAATCCAACTGGTACAGGAGGTAATTGAGGAAGCAAGGGATGCCCAGAGAGAGGTGGATGAGTATGAAGAGGATGATGAGGACGACGACGGACCGGATCTGGCTGCAATCTGGCGTCCGGTGCGCAGACATTTCAGTACACTGAGCATCCATGAACTTTCCTTTGTGCACGGAGTGGCGGATAAAGAGAAGGAAGGCTGGCTGAATCAGATTTCTTCCATGTATGAGTCAGGGCTTTTGTCGCTGGTGATGCCAGATGGCGCAGAAGTGTCCGGACGGAATGTGGATTGTTTGCAAGCGCCGAGTGCTACGTGGACAGATGCCGGAAATCGTTCGGTTGGTTTTACGGATCGATTGCTGATTGATGAGTATGGAGGAAGATTCTTCCGGAATTTTCGTGACACGGTGGAGTCCGACGGCGGGAGAAACGGAGAGACGGGGGACAGAGCCGTTGCGGAAGAAGGTGCGTCGGATACGGTTCTGGCTTATGAAGTGGAGTATCTGATAAACGGTGAGGACACGGATCAGGAAAACCTGGCGAATACGGTGAGTCGTTTGCTGGCCATGCGGGAGGGGTTGAATCTGATTCATATTCTGTCCAGCCCGGAGAAACGGGCACAGGCGCGCTCCCTTGCTATGACAATTACGGGGCTTGCGAGTGTGACACCGCTTCTTCTGGTGACAACATTTTTTGTAATGTCGGTATGGGCTCTGGCGGAATCTCTCGCAGACATCAAAGGGCTGCTTGCCGGAAACAGGGTTCCACTGCTGAAAACGGACAGCGACTGGTATCTGGGGACAGAGGAGCTTCTTATGGTCGGGAAGGAGAGAGCCGTTCCGGAAGGCGGTGGAGAGACTGGATTTTCTTATCTTTCCTGGCTGAAAATCCTTTTGTTTATGGATGACACGGTACAGCAGGAATATCGGATGATGGATCTGATGCAGATGAATATGCGCTTGTTGCAGGATGGATTTCGAATGAGATATGGGGTATGCCGTGCCAGTGTCAGCGCTGAGATCAATGCAAAACATGTATTCTTTTCACTTGGATTTGTCAATCGGGCGCTTGGAGGCGGAGGGTATATTTATCCGATGCGGATTCAGGCAGAGAGAAGTTATTCACAGTAAATCGACATGCGTCGCTGATGCGACGCTCCACCACGCAGGAAAGGAGGTAGACAGGAATGCCTTTTTGTATGACGGATACGAACGCGAATTCGGTGCTTCAAAAAAAGAAACCTCTCCAGGGCTATATCCACTCGCTGTATCGGAATGGCAGTCTGCGTGACAGAAACAGACTGTGGAAATTTTTCAGGAAAAATGTATGGGAAAGCCGTTATGACAGGAAGGCATTCCTGTCTGCCTCCGGGAGTATGACGCTGGAGACTGCGCTGGTGCTGTCGCTGTTTGTGTTTGCTTCCGTGATTCTGATGCTTCCTATGAAGATTATGACGACGGAACGCCGGATGCAGGCGGGGCTGGAGACGGTTGGAGAGGATTTGAGCCGATATGCCTATATTCTGGAAGCATTGGAGGACGGAGACGAGGCATCGGTTCAGGGAGCGGATGAGGAAGAACGAAGCCTGGGAGAACTCCTGGGTACCGGGGCGGCCCTGGTATATATACGCGAAAAGGTGCTGGAACATGTGGATACCAGTCAGGTTTCGTCGGTCAGTGTACTGGATTCCGAATTTCTGGAAGAGGATGGGATGATTCGTCTGATTGTCCGTTACCAGATTGATTTTCCGTTTCCGGTGTTGGGGGCAGGATCTCTTTCCAGGACGATTCAGTGTAGCCGGAGAGCCTGGATTGGAAAAGAAGGGCTGGCAGGAAGCGGTGAGGGGGAGAATGAAGAAGAGGATCCAATTGTTTATGTCGGGAAGAACAGTACCAGGTATCATCTGAGCCGGAGCTGTCATTATCTTTCGAACAGTCTGACAGCGGTTTTGCTGGAGGCAGTGGATGAGATGCGGAATACGGGCGGTGGAAGATATCGCCCCTGTGCAATCTGCGGCGCGGCAGCGGATGCAGGCAGCACGGTTTATATTATGCCAAGTGGTTCCAGTTATCACAGCACTGCGGCTTGTACGGCGATCGTTGCGTATGTGAGAGCTGTGCGTTTGTCGGAGGTATCGTATCTGGGTGCGTGTTCTTATTGTGGGAGGGAATGATGTGGAACGGCGTGTTTGTTTGCTTTCTGCTTATGGCAGCCTGGCAGGATCTGCTGAGGAAGCGTGTGGATATCCGGTTGTATCAGGGCTTTGCATGCCTGGCGGTATTTCTTGCAGTTCTGCGTTGGGTAACTCTCGGAGAATCTTATGACTTAGTGGGGCATATGGTCGCCATGTCTCCTGGATTCGGACTTTTGGGGCTGGGGTTTCTTTGCAAAGGCGGGATTGGAGCCGGAGACGGATATTTTTTCCTGGTTAGCGGTATGATGCTGGGGATTCGGGAGAATCTGATGGTTCTTTGTGTGGGAACGTTTCTTTGTGGATTCTTTTGCATGGGATATATGGCGTGGATTCGTCTGAAAACGGGAGAAAATGCCGGGAAGCGAACCGTTCCGTTTCTGCCGTTTGCGGTGATTCCGGGATTGTGGCTGGCGGCGGAATCTTTCGTCTGCAAATTGGTGGTTTGACAGGAGGGATTGGTGTGGAGAAAAGAATGCAGAAGGAGGTTCGTGCTTCTTATACCGTAGAGGCGGCCGGTGTGATGGCGGCAGTATTGTTTACCATTCTGTTTCTGATGAACCGGGCATTGAGTTTCCGCGCGGAGACAGTCGGGTATTTTGGCGTTCATGAGACGGTTGAGAGGGATCGGCACCTGATTGAGAATATGGAGGAAGGGGAGATTAGCCGACAGGATTCCGGGAGTGGCTGGAGTATGGAAATTACAACATCGGTTTTCCGACCGGAACATTCTTTGCGGCTTTGGAGTCTGGCGGAGGATATGGAATGAGGATTAGTTATCGGAGAGAGATGAGACACAATTATCTGATCCTGGATCCGGAAGATCTGTCATGGAAAAATTATGAATGCAGGATGATGGCGAATAACCGGATCGAGGGTGTGCTGCGTTTTCAACTGAGACAGATGGATCATGAGGTGCGATTTTATTATGAGATTACGTCGCGTCAGCCGCTTACCCGGATGCTTGAAGGGAGAGATGCCGGAGTCAACGAAATTCGCAGTCTGGTTCTTGGGATTGCGGGGATTCTGGAAAAGATGGATCAGTATCTGCTGCGAGAGGGCATTGTGATGCTGGATCCGGAATATATCTACGTGGAACCGGATACGTTTCGGATCTGGTTGTGTCTGGTGCCCGGCCTGGAGCGAAAGTTTCCGAAGGATTTTGGGAAACTGCTGGAGTATTTGCTGGGGAAAGTGAATCATGAGGACAAGGAAAGTGTAATACTTGCTTACGGGTTGTATCAGGAGACCCGGAAGGAAAATTACGGAATGGAGGATATTCTGTGTTTCCTGCAAAAGGAAGGCACAGAAGTGCAGAAGCAGCGGATGCCGAATAAAGAGGAAGAGGAACCGGTCCGGGAACCGGTTGCGTGGACGTTCCCGGATGAAGGGAAAAACGGGCAAAGTGAACAGAGAGGTTCGGAAGTAAGCATGAGGAAGGAAAAGCCGGTTCCCCGATCGGCAAAGCGGGGGCTTTCGGTGAGCTGGTCCGGCTTTTGTGCAACCGTGCGGAAACTCTTTTTCAGGGGTGCGAAGGAACGGGTAACGAGTGAGGAAACCGCGGTTGAGAGGGAGATCCGACAGGAGGCGGTCGATGCCCGGGGGAATTTGCTGTGCCGTGGGATATCGCAGGATCTGTCGGTGGCTGCTCCTGCAGCTCCATGGGAAAGCATGTTTGCTTCAGAAGGTGAGGAGACGGGGAAAACGATACAGGAGAGTTTGCCAGCATCGGATGTCGGTATGGAATGTAATACGATATTGCTTGCAGATGCGGATAAGAGCCGCAAGGATGGCGTTCGACGGCTGCAGGCTTTGTCGGGGGAAAATCCGGATATTATTCTTTCTTATTATCCGTTTATAATTGGAAAACAGGAAAACCTGTCGGATTTTGTTTTAAATTACAGTACGGTAAGTCGACTGCATGTCCGGATTGACAGACAGGGCAATGATTACCTGATTCAGGATTTGAATTCAACAAACGGAACGGTTGTTTCGGGGCAGCTGCTGGAAAACAATGAAACCGTGAGGCTGAATCCGGGTGATGAAGTATGGATTGCGGATCAGCACTATCGCTTCCAATAAAAATAAAAAGCGATTCAGGACAGGCACAGAAAGCTATCCTGAATCGCAGGGATTCCAATCGTGCAGGAAAAATCAATGGATCGGAATGGCTCTACAACATTTCCATGTAAGCGAGAAGCTGATCAAGCAGATCCAGGCCGATCCAGACCAGGATGCCAATCAGGAGGACGGCGATCCCGAGAAAGATCAACTTATAGAAGAGATACGCGCGGGCGAAATTCCTGCGACGCGTAACCTTTTTGTTGAAAGCCAGCCAGATCAGATAGATCCACCCGATTATCGGGATGTTCATACACATGAGGGTGAAGAACCAGGAACTGACCGGATCATCCGGGAGATTGCCGGTTGATGCAAATGTTGACTGACCGGATGTTGTTTCCGGATCCGAATCGTTGGTTGCGGTTGTCTGCCTGAGGTCCGGATGATCCGGAACGCGTTGAAGAATGGGAGTGTAGGTCCCGGTATCCGAACCAATTGTCGGATTGTGACCGGCATCTGTGTCGGGATCGGATGGGATGGAGGGCAGCGGGGGGATTCCCGAGGTGGCCTCGTCGGCAGCTTTTTCAAAAGCTTTTTGCAGCTGGCTGGTATCGTTCAGCAATTCCTTGCTGATTCTTTCGTACGAGGTATCCGGTGGTGTATCCGGAGTGACCATCTGCTTTTGGGGATCTGACATGTTGCATCACTCTCCTTCCCAGGTAATCACCGGGCTGCTTCCTGTTTCATCGGGAGAGGAAACAGAGACGCCGGTGTGCCATTTTTTTGATTCCTGAAGGAGGGTGGCGCGCAGGTTTTCCTGTGCCAGGCCGATTTGCTGGGCCTCCGATTCCTTCTGTGCAGCTTCTTCTTCCGCTTTTGCGGCTTCCATCATTTCCCATTCTTCCGCGGTTGGGAGTGAAGCGATCCGCTCAATCGCTTCGTTTAGCCTGGTGATGTAGGATTGTGCTTCTTCGTACTCTTCTACCAGGGACAGTTTACTGATGGCATCGTCGATCAGGTTTTGCGCATCGGGGGACTGGTATTCGAGTGCCTCGACATCCTGAAGCGCAGAGAGAAAGGTGTTTTTGCGTGTCTGCACTTCCAGATTTTCGCGCTGTCTGACGGCATCCTCCTCCGCCTTTTTCTGAGCGGCAGCCTGTTCTTTCGCTTTTTGTGCTTCGTAGAGAGCAATGGTATCCTGCATTCCGGCAATGATATCAGAGAACTCTTCATATTTTGTGACGGTTCGCTCGAGCAGCTCGCCGCGTAGCGCACCTTCATCCATTTGATTTAACCCGGAGATGATATCCGTATACTGTTCTTTTACCCAGTAAGTATCTTCTACGGTTTCGATGGTTTTGTTCTCGAACTCATGGACGGAGTTGACGAGTCTGGTTTCCAGACGCTGCTGTTCTTTGTCGTGCAGGCTTTGCGTGGCACGAAGTTCAGCCGTGACGCTGACGAGATCCGTTATACCGGTGGATTCATCCGTCTTTTCCACGACGGTCTCCGGCTGCTCCCAGTCCCAGGCTTCTTTATCTGTGTGAAGCTGTTCCATAACATTTTTCCAGATTTTGCCTGCGTATGTACTGCCATAGACGCCGGGCATTGCTCTGGGCGTATCATATCCGACCCACACCGCTGTTGTGTAATAGCGGGTGTAGCCGCAGAACCAGGTATCCTTGCTGCTGTTGGTGGTGCCGGTTTTGCCGGCGGCAGGCATGCCGTTTGAGAGCGCGAGACCGTAACCAGTGCCATGGCTTTCGGTCAGTGTTCCTTTGAGAATATCCGTCAGCATGTAGGCGGAATCCTCCTGATAGACCTGCCTGGCGTAAGCGGTGCGATTCTTTGTCAGGTCGCCATTCTGCTCATGTATGATTTGACGGATACAGGTCCGGTCGTTATAGACACCATAGTTAGCCAGTGCACTGTAGCCTTTTGCCATATCAACGACACGGACGCCGTTTGTAAAGCCGCCAATGCTTAAGGAGGGAACGTCGTTGTCGATGTAGGTGAGTTTCTGGAACTGCATTTGTCCCAGATAGTCCAGGCCGAAATTTACACCGATATCTTCCAGAATCTGCCAGGCGACCGTGTTCAGGCTTCGGTTCAGCGCTTCACGCACGGTGACGTTGCCGTAATAAGCGCCGCCGCTGTTGGAGGGACCGTCTTCCCATTTGTGATCGTCGACGATGCGTGCCGGATAGTATTCGCCAGTATCAAAAGCAGGACCGTAGTCGAGGAGCGGTTTGATGGTACTGCCGGGCTGTCTGGCGCTTAGATAGGCGCGGTTGTACACATCGTCCGCGCCCCGGCCGCCGACAATCGCGACAACATAGTTACTCTGATTGTCCACAATGACGGCTGCGCCCTGCAAGGCATATTTGCCGTTTTCCTGCAGTTCCGTGTAGGAAGCAAGACCAGCGTCGAGTTGATCCTGCAGCATTTGCTGCATGTCCTGATTCAGCGATGTGTAGATACGATAGCCGCCTGCGCGGATATCGTCGCTCTTTTCATTGTAAAGGAGCTGATAATCCTCTGTATAGGAGTCATAGTCTTCTTTGTCCGGGAACGTATACCGGAATTCAAAGCCGTCCAGATCCATCAGCATCAGTGCGGCACAGTGGATGGCATAGCTGACCTGATAATTTTCGTCCGTACCCTCTCCTTCTTCCTGAACAATGCTCAGAGGCTGGGAAATGGAGGAATCATATTCCTCCTGCGTCAGATAGCCGACTTCCAGCATGCTGTGGAGAACTTCGTTTCGCTTCTCCAGTGACGCATCCGGATGCTTGACCGGATCATAAGCAGACGGACTGTTGCTCAGACCGACAAGAACCGCGGCTTCATGTGAGAGAAGTTCGTCGGCATCCTTTCCGAAGTAGTAGCGGCTGGCAGCCTGGACGCCATAGCAGTGGTTCCCGTAAAAGTTTGTATTGCAATAGAACTCCATAATATCGGCTTTGGAGTAACTTTTTTCGATCTCAGGCGCAAGAAGAATCTCGACGATCTTTCTGGTAAAACTCTGTTCCTGCGTGAGATACGTATTTTTGATGACCTGTTGGGTGATGGTACTGCCGCCCTGAGTGATTTCGCCGCGATTTTTTATCAGGGCCAGACCGGCACGAAACGTAGCAATCCAGTCAACGCCTGTATGGCTTTTGAACCGGCGATCCTCCTGGGCGATGTAGGCGTTTTGAATGTTCATGCTGATTTTGCTGATCGGGACATATTCGTAGTGTCCGGCGTTGATCAGACCGATCAGTGTGTCGCTGTCATCGTAGATCTCCGTGTCAGAGAGCATGCTGAAATCGGAACGCTGCATCTGGGCCAGTTTGTCGTAAGCGACGGACCGGCAGTAGTCCAGATCCGGCCGGACCTTTGCGTAGATCAGGAGCGCGGACAGGGCACTGACAATCAGGATGCAGACCAGCAGCTGCAGGATGCAGGAAAGAAGCCAGCCAAGAATACCGAAAACACTCACAAAAAAACCGGCGACTCCCTTGCACAGGGTGGAAATAAAATTTCGCTTTTTCATGATGGTTGTCCTCCAGGGGGTATTATAACATAAAAAAATTCAAAAGTAACCCTTGAGAACACTTTCGCACAAAACCCGGAAAGATATTGACTTTCTTTTCAAAAAGAAGTAAAAAGGTAGAGAAAAGGAATATGGATTATTTATATGAAAAGGAAAGGGACTGGTATGTTTCAGATCGATTTTGAAAAACCGATGTTCGTTCATTTTATCGGGATCGGCGGAATCAGTATGAGTGGGCTGGCGGAGATCCTAATGAAGGAGGGATTTTCAATCAGCGGTTCGGATACACAGAGGTCGGAACTGACAAGGCGTCTGGAAGAAAACGGTGCAAAAGTTGCTTATGGTCAGCGCGCAGAGAATATTATGAAGGAAATCGACGTGGTTGTGTATACAGCCGCGGTCCATCCCGATAATCCGGAATATGCGGAATGTGTGCGAAGGGGGATTCCGATGCTGAGCCGGGCGGAGCTTCTGGGACAGCTGATGCGTAATTACCGGTGTTCGATCGCGATTGCGGGGACACACGGAAAGACGACGACGACTTCCATGGTTTCGGAGATTCTGCTGGCGGCAAATGCGGATCCGACAATTACGGTAGGAGGGATGCTGCATTCGATAGGTGGAAATATCCGGGTCGGCGGGTCAGACGTATTTGTTGCGGAAGCCTGCGAATATACGAACAGCTTTCTCTCGTTTTATCCAAATGTGGAGGTGATTCTGAATATAGAAGCAGACCATCTGGACTTTTTTAAGGATATTGAGGATATCCGGCATTCGTTCCGCCTGTTTGCCGGGAGACTGAACGCGGACGGAGTTCTGGTGATCAACAGCGACATTCGGGATTATAAGGAAATCACCGCTGGCCTTGACTGCCGGGTTATTACGGTGGGAAATGCACCGGAGAGCGATTATCGTGTGGATGAGATTGCATTTGATGCATATGCACGGCCATCCTTTACCGTATTGGAGCAGGAAAATGTGCTGGGCAGAATGACGCTTTGTGTTCCGGGGCGGCATAATGTATATAACGCTCTGGCGGCGATTGCGGTGGCAAGGGAACTGGGAATATCCGGAGAGGAGATTTCCCGTGGACTCACCGCTTTTACGGGAACGGACCGGCGGTTTGAGAAGAAGGGCGAGATCGGAGGTGTGACCGTCATTGACGATTATGCCCATCATCCACAGGAAATTGCCGCGACGCTGGCCACGGCGAAGCATGTCCCGCACAGGAAACTGTGGTGTGTCTTTCAGCCTCATACCTATACCAGAACGAAGGCTTTCCTGGATGAGTTTGCCGAGGCTCTGTCTGCGGCGGATGAGGTGATTCTGGCCAGAATTTATCCTGCAAGGGAGACGGACAACCTTGGAATCAGTTCGTTTGATATCGCCGACCGGATTGACAGACTGGGAACTCCGGTGCACTGCTTTGAGACCTTTGATGAGATTGAAACATTTATTTTAGAAAATTGTTCCACCGGTGATTTGTTGATAACTATGGGCGCCGGAGACATTGTAAAAGTTGGGGAAAGGCTGCTTGGCCAGTAGTTATCCACGTTATCCACATAGTTTTCCACTATTTATGTTAAGAAGACTATGTGGATTTTTTAGTTGATAGAAAAAGACGTCACACAATTCGACAAACCTTGTAGAAATAAGGCGTTTTGGCTGTTTTTCGCATCCGAACCGGCGTTTTAGGAGAACAGGTATCCACGTTATCCACATAATCCACATGCAAACCTGTGGATAACTCCGCCTATTCCTTTTTTTTGAAAGATGTGGTAAGCTAAGAAACAGAGAAAAAGGTGGATTCGGTGCCCGCAGGAAGCGGGACGGTCACTTTCAGAAGACAGGGGAAGGTCGATGCATGGAACTGACTAGTACATTTGAACTGAATGCAACACTGGTTGCAAATGATTTTATTGATCGCTATATGGTGGAGGCGAATGGCGAGTATATCAAGGTTTATCTTTATATTTTACGTCATCAGTCGGAAACCCTGACGACTCGTCTGATTGCGGATGCACTGAACAATACGGAGACGGATGTAAAGCGGGCGGTGCTTTACTGGCAGAAGCTTGGTGCTTTGAAGAAAGGGACGGCAAAGACGGTGGAACCGCAGATGGCGGATGAGGAGGCGTCTGCAAAACGGCAGACAAAAGCGCCTGTATATCCGGAGGCGTCCGGAGCCGGAGAGGGGTCGAGGCCATCGGGCGGACGCGTGAGCCGGAAAAAACTGCAGGAGGATGATGATTTTTCCCAGCTTTTGTATATTGCGCAGCATTACCTGAACAAGATATTTACTCAGCGGGATATGGAAGTGTTTGAAAACCTGTATGGCGGACTGGGAATGTCAGCGGAACTCCTGGAGTATCTGGTTGAATACTGCGTACAGAATGGTCATACGAGTATCCGCTACATAGAGACGGTCGGTATGAGCTGGCATAAGAGAGGCCTGCGGACGGTAGAGGAGGCGAAGAGCTGCATGGCCGGATTTACCAGGCACTCGTTCGCCGTGATGCGTGCATTTGGCCTGACCGATCGCAAGCCGGGAGATGTGGAGATCGATATGATCCGCAAGTGGTTTGATGAATGGGGGTTTACACAGGAACTGGTGGTGGAAGCCTGTAACCGCACGATGGAAGCGATCCATACTCCGAGCTTTTCTTATGCGGATAAAATCCTCGAGGGCTGGAAGAAAGCGGGAGTGAAGGATTTACGGGACATATCTGCGCTGGATGAGAAACATCGGGTTCGGGAGCGGAAGAATCCGAAGGTGGTGAAACCGAAAGCAAACCAGTTCCATAACTTTGAGCAGAGGGATACCGATTATGATTCTCTGGTGATGGAACAGGTGAGAGACTGGATTGGCCAGTAGGAGAGCGGCGGAATGTGCGAATCGGGCGCAGTGTGTGGCGGTGACCGGTGAAATGAGACAGGGAGGAGGAGATGCAATGGCTTTGACGAACGCTCAGTACGGGGCGGTCATGCGAAAATACGAACAGCAGCAGCTGAAGAACCTGCACGAGAGAGATAAGCGGCAACAGGAGGTGTATGCCTGTATCCCCCGGGTGGAGGAACTGGATCGGAAGATCGGCACGTTGGCGGCTACCTGTGCCAGACGTTTGCTGGATGGCGATGTCGATGCGAGGCGACAGCTGCGGGATGAGATGGCGGACAACCGCCGGGAGAAGGCATCCCTGATGCAGGCGGCCGGGTTTCCTGCGGATTATATGGAATTACACTATCAATGTCCGGATTGCAGGGACACCGGATACGCGGACGGAAAGCGGTGCCATTGTTTTGAACAGGAGCGGATTCGCATTCTGTATGCGCAGTCCAATATTCAGGAGATTCTCAGACGGGAGAACTTTGACACGCTTTCTTTTGCATATTATGATGACCGGGATGAGCTTCCCGGCCTGGGAATGACGGAACTGGCGTATATGAAACGGGTTGTCAGCCGTCTGCGTGCGTTTGCCGGTGGGTTTCCGGACAGTGGACGCAATATCCTGTTTACGGGAAGCACGGGAGTGGGAAAGTCGTTTCTGACCAACTGTATCGCGAAGGCGTTGATGGACCGGTATGTGTCCGTGATTTATCTGCCGTCCGATGAACTATTCGGACTGCTTTCCCGCAGCAGGTTCGGGCGGGATGGACAGGACGAGGCAGAGGAAACCGGGACGGATATTCTGGACTGTGATATGTTGATCATCGATGATCTGGGGACGGAGATGAATAATACGTTTGTTTCCTCTCAGCTCTTCTGTGTGATTAATGAGCGCATCAACCGCGGCAAAGGGACGATCATTTCCACGAACCTTTCTGTGGATCTTCTCCGGGACGCATACTCCGACCGTGTGACTTCGCGTCTGATGAGCAATTACATGATGATTCCGCTTTATGGCGCGGATAAGAGGCTGCGAAGGAGATGGACCGGGTGAAGGCAGCCTTCGGAAGAATCTTTTTCTTCGGAATGAACGCAGGCCGTGAAGGCACATCGGTGAAAAGTTTCCGTGATTAGCTTGACTTAACCGGACTGTGATGATATAAAAGAAACGAAACAGATACGAATATCTGATACACGTGGAGGATGAAATGATTTACGAAGAGAAAACCATTGAGAGCATTCCGGTAGGGCCGCTGGGGCTCATTCCACTTAAGAGCTGCGCCGATCTCGGAGCGAAGGTCGATGCGTATCTGGTCGAATGGAGGCGGGAACGCGAGAGCGACCACAAATCCACGATCGCTTTTGCAGGATATCAAAGAGATTCCTATATTATTGAGGCCAAAACGCCACGGTTTGGCACAGGCGAGGCGAAGGGCAATATTGGAACCTCCGTTCGTGGAGACGACCTTTATCTGATGGTGGATGTGTGCAATTACAGCCTGACCTATTCTCTGTGCGGCATGACCAATCATATGTCGCCGGACGATCATTTTCAGGATCTGAAGCGTGTCATCGCTGCGGCTGCGGGCAAGGCGCGCCGGATCAATGTCATCATGCCGTTTCTCTATGAGAGCCGTCAGCATAAACGTGCAACCAGAGAGTCTCTTGACTGCGCACTGGCGCTTCAGGAGCTGACCCGGATGGGCGTGGAGAATATCATCACCTTTGACGCGCATGATCCACGTGTGCAGAACGCGATTCCATTGAAGGGATTTGAGACGGTTCAGCCAATTTACCAGTTCATCAAGTACCTTCTGAAAGAGGAAACGGAACTGAAGATTGACAGTGATCACATGATGGTCATCAGTCCGGATGAAGGCGGAATGAACCGGGCGGTTTATTTTGCCAACGTGCTGGGGCTGGATATGGGAATGTTCTACAAACGGCGGGATTATACCCGTATTGTGAATGGACGCAATCCAATTGTGGCGCATGAGTTCCTGGGCAGTTCCGTGGAAGGCAAGGATGTACTGATTATTGATGATATGATTTCATCCGGTGAAAGTATGCAGGATGTGGCAAAGGAACTGAAACGCAGAAAGGCAAGAAAGGTTTTTGTCTGCGCGACGTTCGGGCTGTTTACCAATGGGCTGAGCCGTTTTGACGAGTACTATGAGAACGGGTACATTGACCGGATTCTCACGACAAACCTGGTGTACCAGACGCCGGAACTTCTGTCCCGGCCGTATTATATCAATGTAGATATGAGCAAATATATTGCGTTGATTATTGACAACCTGAATCATGATGATTCCCTGAGCGAGCTGCTGAATCCGACGAAGCGGATCAACAAACTGCTTACGCGGTATCGCAGCGGACAGAAATAGAGATCGAGGTAGTTTTTTGATGAGTGAGGAAAGAGATCGAAAGACTCTGCCGGAGACGGAAGACGTCCCGTGGGAACGGGAATCAGAATCGGAGACGGAATGCCGGAAGCCGGAAGGCTGGAAAGGAAGTTCTCTTGAGCTGGATGGAGAGGCGCCGGAGCCGCCGGTCGACGAAGATGGGACTGCGGACAGGAAGCCAAAGGTCAGTCGACGGCCAAAGGTCAGCCGACGGCGTGTTCCGAAGGAAGAGCAGCCGACGACCTGGCAGAGAGAACTCTGGGAGTGGATCAAGATTATTGTGGCAGCGGCAGCGATTGCGCTGTTTTTGAACAGCTGTATCATTGCCAACAGCGAGGTACCGAGCGGTTCCATGGAGAACACGATCATGACAGGCGACCGGGTGATTGGTTCGCGCCTGAGTTATCTTTTCTCGGAGCCGGAGCGGGGCGATATTGTGATTTTTCATTTTCCGGACAATGAGGCGATCTATTATGTGAAGCGCGTGATCGGGTTGCCGGGTGAGACGGTGGATATTGTGAATGGAACCGTCTATGTGAATGGAGAGGAACTGGAAGAGAGCTATATTCGTGAGCCGATGATTCCGGACGAACCGATGCATTTTGAGGTTCCGGAGGGGTGCTATTTCATGCTGGGTGACAACCGCAATTATTCGGCGGACGCCAGAGTGTGGGAGAATACCTACGTGAAGAAAGAGAAGATCATCGCCAAAGTTCTGTTCCGTTACTGGCCCAATCCGGGTCTGATTAATTAAAGTAAAGAAGGTTGAACTGGTTTGCCATGGCATGCGAAAAGAGCGGTCAATAGCAGAACCTGTAGTTTTTGAAATAAGAGAGGCATACGCCGGGAAGAGAAATCAAACCGGGAATGCCTCTCTTTGTTGTTCTGACAAACGGAAAAAGCGTTGCTTGCAGGTTCTGTGTCTTGCCGACAGTCTTTTACAGTCACGCGAAAAACCAAACAAAAATGTCTGAACCAATAAAATGGTTAAGAAAATAATGTTAAAAACAAAGAATTTAATATTGAAACCAATAAAAAAGTGTGGTAATATAAAAACAGAAAAGACAGAATTGGAGGTAGGAGAATCATGAAAGCATTGGCAAGATACGGAAAAGCATTTGGCGGTTATCGTATGATCGATGTGCCGAGACCGATATGCGGGCCGGATGATGTGGTGATCCGCATCCGGGCGGCTGCGATCTGTGGCGCCGATATGAAGCATTATCAGGTTGAAAACGGTTCGGATGAGTTTAATTCCATCCGTGGTCACGAATTTGCGGGAGACATTGTGGAAGTCGGAGAGAATGTGGTGGACTGGAAGGTCGGCCAGCGAGTCGTCTCTGACAATACCGCACATGTATGTGGCGTGTGCCCGGCCTGTGAACGGGGAGATTTCCTCTGCTGCGAACAGAAGATCAACCTCGGTCTGGATAACAATACCTGGGGCGGCGGTTTCTCGAAATACTGCCTGGTGCCGGGTGAGATCCTGAAGATTCACAAGCATGCGCTCTGGGAGATTCCGGAGAATGTGAAATATGAGGAGGCGGCAGTCCTCGACCCGATCTGCAACGCCTATAAGGCAGTGGCACAGCAGTCTTCGTTGATGCCGGGGCAGGATGTGGTTGTGTTCGGAACCGGTCCGCTGGGACTGTTTTCTGTTCAGATTGCACGGATTATGGGCGCGGTCAATATCGTTATGGTTGGACTGCAGGAGGATACGAAGGTTCGCTTTGACGTGGCGAAGGAGCTGGGTGCGACACACTGCGTGAACGGTTCGACCGAGGACGTCGTGGCGAGATGCCAGGAGATCTGCGGCAAGGATAATCTGGGACTGGTGGTGGAATGTTCCGGAGCGAACATTGCACTGAAGCAGGCCATCGAGATGCTTCGTCTGAACGGGGAGGTTGTCCGGGTCGGCATGGGCTTTAAACCTCTTGATTTCTCGATCAATGATATCACATCCTGGAACAAGAGCATCATCGGGCATATGGCTTACGATTCCACATCCTGGAGAAACGCAATCCGCCTGCTTCAGAGCGGCGCGATCCGCGTTCAGCCGATGATTACTCATCGAATGGGACTGTCACACTGGCAGGAAGGCTTCCAGGCAATGGCGGACAAGGAAGCGATCAAGGTGATTTTTACATATGATTATGACGACTGACGAAGAGAGGACAGAATGACATGAAGAATACCGAAGCGATTCTGGTGACACCGGGGAAGATGGAGATTCAGGATGCACCCATGCCGGAGCCGAAGGACGATGAGGTTTTGCTGAAGGTGGAATATGTAGGAATGTGTGGATCGGACATTCACGGTTTTGAGTTCGGTCCCTTTATCCCGCCTAAGGATCCGAACCAGAAGATTGGTCTGGGACATGAATGCGGCGGTACCGTGGTGGGTGTAGGCTCCAAGGTGAAAAAGATCAAAGTGGGAGACCGGGTAAATATTGAACCGGGCGTGTCATGCGGGAAGTGCCGGTATTGCCTGTCCGGCCATTACAATATCTGTCCGGATGTGGATTTCCTGGCAACACAGCCAAACTACAGGGGCGCGTTGACGAATTACATCACGCATCCGGAGTCGATGACTTATAAGCTGCCGGATAACATGGATACGATGGAGGGTGCTCTGGTGGAGCCGGCCGCAGTAGGCATGCATGCGGCGATGGAAGCGGACGCGAAGCCGGGCAAGAAGATTGTGATTCTCGGCGCGGGCTGCATTGGCCTGATGACGCTGCAGGCCTGCCGGGTGATGGGCGCTTCTGAGATCGTGGTGGTAGACATGATTGATAAACGGCTGGATATGGCGAAGAAGCTTGGCGCGATGGAGACCGTCAACGGCGGCCGCGAGGATACGGTTGCGCGTGTAAAGGAGATCCTGGGAGACTGGGGTGCAGACATTGTTTTCGAAACGGCAGGAGCGAAGGCGACGGCCGCACAGACGACAAAGCTGGTCATGCGCGGCGGAAAAATCATGATTGTCGGCACCGTTTCCGGGGACACGCCGATCAATTTCCTGAGCATCAACCGGGAAGTGACGATTCAGACGGTATTCCGCTACGCGAACAATTATCCGATGACCATTGATGCGATCTCGTCCGGCCGTTTTGATGTGAAATCCATGGTAACGGATGTTTACGATTATCATGAGGTACAGCGGGCGTTTGAGGAGTCGCTGAGCCGTAAGTCGGAGATTATCAAAGGCGTGATCAAAATGGAGGATCTGTAAGCAGATACCGAACACATAAACAAAAAAGGAGATCAATATGTTAGCCAATATCAGATACTGGGAAGAAAAAGCAAAGGCAGGGCATTATGCGATTCCACATTTTAATGTATGGAATGCGGAGATGCTGATGGGCGTCATGGACGCGGCGGAAGAGCTGCGGGCGCCGGTGATCATTTCATTTGGAACCGGATTCGTGGGGAATACCTCATTTGAGGATTTCTGCTGGATGATGGTATCCATGGCAAAGAAGGCAACGGTGCCGACGATCACGCACTGGGATCACGGTCGCAGCATGGAGATTGTGCAGAATGCGTACAAGCACGGAATGAACTCGGTGATGAGAGACGCGTCCGCGCTCCCGTTTGAAGAAAATATCCGTCTTACAAAGGAAGTCGTCGATTATTTCCATCCGCTTGGCGTGCCGGTGGAGGCGGAGCTTGGCCATGTCGGAAACGAGACGATCTACGAGGAAGCGCTGGCGAATTATCAGTATACGGATCCGAGCCAGGCGGCGGAGTATGTCGAGAGAACCGGGTGCGATTCCCTGGCGGTAGCGATCGGCAACCAGCATGGCGTATATACTTCGGAGCCGAAGCTGAACTTTGAAGTGGTGGAAAAGGTGAGAGACGCGGTCAGCGTTCCGCTGGTTCTTCACGGTGCTTCCGGTATTGGCGATGAAGATATCCGCACGGCAATCAGCCTGGGCATTACGAAGATCAATATCCACACCGAACTGTGTCAGGCGGCGATGGATGCGGTTCGCGCCCATGCGGACGAGCCGTTCCTGGCGCTGGAGCGTGAGGTGCGCGCGGCGGTGAAGAAGAGGGCGGCCGAGAAGATCATCCTTTTCGGAACAGACGGCAAGGCAGACTGATGGTAGGCAGGGATGTATGGAAAGGCATTGCAGCAACCATTTGATTAATGATGTGAATAAGGAGGTCAGTCATGAAAACAATCAAGATCGGTACACTGGATAAGCCGGTTTCGAGGATGGGGCTCGGAACCTGGGCGATCGGCGGCGGCTCTGCCTGGGGCGGAGACAAGGACAAGGCGGACAGCATCGCGGCGATTCAGGCGGCGCCGAAGCTGGGCGTCAATATGATCGACACGGCGCCGGGGTATAACTTCGGAAACAGCGAGCGGATTCTCGGTGAGGCACTGAAAGGCATGAAGCGGGAAGAAGTGGCAATCGTTACGAAATTCGGTGTAGTCTGGGACAGAGAAGGCTCCCTGTTTAACAAGGTGAACGGCAGACAGCTTTACTGGAACCTCTCCAGAGAGTCGATTCTGGAAGAAATCGACAAGTCTCTGGAACGTCTGGATGTGGATTACATCGATGTCTATATGTCCCACTGGCAGTCGGTGGAACCATATTACACCCCAATCAGCGAGACCATGGATGTGCTGAATGAACTGAAGGCGCGGGGGAAGATCCGCGCGATTGGTGCGGCGAACGTGAGTCCGGCACAGGTGGAGGAATATCTGAAGTGGGGCAGCCTGGATATTGTTCAGGCCAAATATTCCGTGCTTGACCGTGGCGTGGAGGCAGAGCTGCTTCCGATCTGTAAGGAACACGGTGTGGCGTTGCAGGCCTATTCACCGCTTGAAATGGGGCTTCTGACCGGAGCACTGCCGAGAGATTATCAGCCGGTGGGCGCGCAGATTCCGAAGAAGTGGTTCCAGCCGGAGAACATGCAGCGGGTATTTGATTACCTGGATGAACTGAAGCCATTGACTGAGAAGTACCAGTGTTCGATCGCAGACATCAATATGGCCTGGATTCTGGCTCAGGATGAGAAGGTTGTGCTGCTGAGCGGCGCGATCAACGCAGAACAGATCAGCCAGAACGTGCGCGCGACGGAGATTGAACTGAGCGCGGAAGACGTGGCGATGATCCGCGACATGGCGGAAGCACTGGATCGATAATCGCAGGCAGGGAGAGAAACGATGGGTAAAATTGACAGTTGTGATGTGGTGCTGGTTGGTGCGGCTCACATGGATCTCCAGGTTCGTCCGGTTGGGAAGGGGCTGTTGGACACGGCCTCCTATCCGGCGGAGGAAATGGTATGGTCAGTGGGAGGAGACGCCCTCAACGAGGCGACGATCATCAGCCGCCTGGGTCATCGGGTGAGACTTGTGAGCTGTATCGGCGACGATATGATCGGCGGCATGATCGTGGATCATTGTAATCGCAATGGAATCGATACGACTTATCTGAAACGGGACAAAAATAAGGTAACCGGTATCAACATTGGACTGATTTGCGAAGACGGAGAACGCACCTTTATCAACAACCGGAGCGGCAGTATCTGGACCTTCAATCCGAACGATGTGGATTTAAATGTGGTAACCGAAGCAAAAATTCTGTGTTTCGCAAGTATTTTCAACAATCCGCTGCTGGATGGGAAATTTATGCTGCGTTTGTTTCAACACGCAAAACAGCAGGGGATGACGATCTGTGCGGATATTGTCGGTGCGAAGCGGAGCGAGACGCTGGATGATATCAAGGAATCCCTTCCATATATCGACTATTTCTTCCCGAATTATGAGGAAGCGTGTAGGCTGACCGGCCTTACAAACATCTATGAGATTGCGGATCGGCTGATTGGTCTGGGAGTCGGGCATCTGCTCTTAAAGATTGGCAAAAAAGGCTGTCTGGTGAAGACGAAGGATCGTTGCTTTATCGTTCCGGGGTATCCGGCGTCGAACTGTGTGGATACGACGGGAGCTGGTGACAACTTCGCCTCCGGGTTTATCTGCGGACTCCTGGAAAGGAAGGACTTAAGGTACTGCGCGGAGCTTGCCAACTGCACGGCATCGATCGCCGTGGAGACGGTTGGCGCCACCGAAGGTGTGAAAAACCGGGAACAGGTTGAGGAACGTTACCAAAAATATGTTGCATTTGTAAAATGACAACAGGACAGGGAGTGCCATATGGCTCAAAAGGAACGCTTGGAACAGATTCGTGAGATGATACATATCGACAGAAGGGTTACTGTGTCAGACCTGAGTGAAAAGCTTGGTGTTACTCCGGAGACGATTCGCAGGGATTTAAAAATACTGGAACAGGAAAAGCTTCTTACCAGGAGACATGGCGGAGCCGAACTTGTACATCTGAATTCCCTGGAGCAGGTGAATTATCTTAAACGTGAGCAGACACACGTCGCAGAAAAACATACGATCGGGTTGCTTGCGGCAGAACTGATCCCAAAGAATTCGTGCATTGGTTGCGATGCCAGTTCCACATCACAGGAGCTTTTGGAGGTGTTGCGGGATCGGGAAGATCTTCTGATTGTAACAAATTCGGTTAAGGCAATTTTTGAGATGGAGCGGTCAAAATTCAGGCTGTTGTTAACCGGAGGTTATATAAACAGACAGTCTTATTCATTGCAGGGCGGAGCGGCCAGACATCTGTTGCGGGAATATCATCTGGAAATTGTTTTTATGAGCTGCAAAGGCCTCTCTCTTGACGGTGGAATTTTTGATTCTCATGATTTTGAGATTGAGATGAAGCAAGCCATGCTGGAGCAGGGGAGCAGGGTAGTTTTGCTGGCGGATCATTCAAAATTTGACTGTGTTGGTTTTTCCAGACTTGCAAATATCAGCCAGATTGACGCAGTTGTCACGGATAAATGTCCGTCGGACGAATGGATGAAGATGCTGAAGGATTGCGGTACGGCTGTGTATTATCCGCAATGAAAATCAAACAGGAGAACGGATCAGAGAATGAAGGGCCATTCTGCGGAGAGCGGTATGGCTCTTTGTGTTGGAAAAGGAAAGGGCGGGGCAGGGAGGCCTTTGTAATATTTGAAAGTGCAAATGTCAAAATAGCATATTTTTGAAACAAACAACTTAATTTTGGAAAACAAACAAATAATTTTTTAAAACCAACAAAAAAGCTTGATTCTTCGGCTAAAATATGATAAGATTTATATAAATAAAAACGGAAACAAAAATCAAAAAGGAGGAAATCTGCTAATGAGTATTTTTCTGCAGGCAGTGTACGAGGGAATCATTAACGGATCCGCGTTGGCACTGGTAGCAATGGGTATCGCATTGGTATGGGGCGTTATGGGTATCCTGAGTTTTTCTCAGGGTGAATTTCTGATGGTTGCCATGTTCGCCGCTTTTTATCTGAACGTGTATCTGGGGCTCGACCCGATTGCGGCGTTACCGTTCTGTATGGCGATCATGTTCTGTATTGGTTATGTGATCTATAAGCTGATCATTGCGAGGGCTTTGAAGGGACCGATTCTTGGACAGAGACTGATCACCTTTGCGTTGAGCATGGTGCTGGTCAATATGGCGCTTCTGTTTTTTGGGGGAGAGTTCCGGATTGTGCAGGATGTTGCGATCCAGGGAAGTATTGATCTGGGCATGATCATTGTGGCGAAGAATAAGCTGGTGCCGTTTGTGATTTCCATGTGTGTGGCAGCGTTTATGTTCTGGTTCCTGAACAAGACAAGAGCGGGGAAGGCAATCCGCGCAACCTCCATGAACAAGACGGCGGCTGGCCTGGTAGGAATCGATTCGGAAAAAGCATACGCGATGGCCTTTGGCCTTTCGGCGGCGATAGCGGGAGCGGCCGGATGCGCACTTACTTACTATTATTACATCTATCCCAGTGTGGGCAGTAATTTCCAGCTTTTTGGATTTATTGCGGTCGTTATGGGGGGCTTCGGCAGCATTCCCGGCGCGTTGCTGGGTGGCCTGATCATGGGACTGGCGGATTCTCTGACAGGCGTATATTTCAGCCCGTCGTTCAAGTATGTTGGAATCTGCGTTGCGTTTCTGCTGATCGTGCAGTTTAAGCCGAAAGGACTGTTTGGAGGGAAGTAAGATGAAAAAAACGATTGCTGATAATAAAAAATGGTTACTGGGATTTTTCATCTGCCTGATTGTGGCGATCATTTTTCCACAGGTGGTGAGAATCCAGTTTGTCTGGAATCTGCTCTCTCTGATTATGGTCTGGGCTGTCGTAGGCATGGGCTGGAATGTCATTGGCGGTTACTGTGGCCAGGTTTCCAATGGGCACAGTCTGTTCTATGGAATCGGTGCCTATACGGTTGCGGTTACCTGCAAATACTGGCAGATTTCTCCGTGGATTTCCATCTGGATCGGAGCGTTGATTTCCGCATGTCTCGCGTTTGTCATGGGTAAACCGCTTCTGAGACTAAAAGGACATGTGTTCGCGATCTCTACCATGGCACTTGCGGAGTGCGGCCGTATCATCTTCATTAACTGGGCATGGATTGGCGGCGCGACGGGCATCTACATCTTTACAAAGGGTGTGAATGAATGGGCGTATATGCAGTTTAAGAATCCGCTGAACTATTATTATGTATTCCTGATTTTTGTGGTAGCGATCCTTCTCATCATTAAGGCGCTGGACAAATCAAAGTTTTTTTATTACCTGCGAACCATCAAGGGGAATGAAATGGCGGCGGAGAGCGTCGGAATCGATGTGGCAAAATATAAGATTCGTGCTTATATGATGAGCGCAGCGATTGTGAGTATCGGCGGTAGCCTGTATGCGCAGTTCCTGCTTTACATCGACCCGTCTACACTGATGACCCTGAATATCTCCATGATGATCGTTTTGACTGCGGTTATGGGCGGCGTGGGAACCGTGGAAGGACCTATTTTGGGTGCGATCGTGCTGACGACGATTTCTGAATATTCACGAGTGTATCTGGGACAGTATGGCGGGCTGGATCTGATTCTTTACGGCGCACTGGTCATCCTGATTGTGTTGTTTATCCCGGGCGGTATTCTTTCCATCTTCAGCAAGTGGTTTGAGAAGCGTAAGGAAGTTGCAAAGAGTAAAGGTTGAGCGATAGGAGGCTGATTATGGGCAAGATTTTGGAAGTAAAGAATGCTACAAAACGATTTGGCGGCCTGGTTGCCAACGAGAATGTAACTTTTGATGTAGAAGAAGGGGAGATTGTTGGTGTTGTGGGTCCGAACGGAGCTGGCAAGACGACGCTGTTCAATTCGATCAGTGGTGCGCATCCGTTGACAGAAGGTAATATTATATTTGACGGAAAAGATATTACGACAATGAAGCCGCATGATATTTGCAAACTGGGGATTGGGAGAACATTTCAGATCCCTCAGTCACTGGTAGAATTAAAGGTCTTCGAAAACGTGCTGATCGGAGCCCTGTGCCAGAGAAATAACATGGAAGAGGCACTGGAGCATGTAGATAAGATTCTGGAACTGTGTGGGATTGCAGATATGAAGAATGAACTGGCCGGAAAGCTGAATGTCCCTCAGAAAAAGCGTCTGGAGATTGCAAGAGCGATGGCGACGGATCCAAAGCTTCTGCTCCTGGATGAAACGATGGCAGGTCTGAATGCGACGGAGAGAAGAGAGTCCGTAGAACTGATCCGGAAGATCAATGCGACCGGGGTGTCGATTCTGACAATCGAGCACAACATGGATGTGGTTATGAATGTCTCCCGCCGGGTGGTGGTTCTGGTATCCGGTAAGCTTCTGACGATCGGTACGCCGGATGAGGTTACCTCCAATCCGGAAGTGATCAGCGCATATCTGGGAGGAGGGGCGAAAGAAGATGGCAAATAGAAAAGACAAAATTCTGGAAGTATCTGATCTGGAGGCAGGGTACAATGGAATGCGTGTGTTGCACGGGATCCATTTTGATGTAAGGGAAGGTGAGATCCTGGCTATCCTCGGTTCCAATGGCGTGGGGAAATCTACCATCCTGCGGGCTATTACCGGTGTGATTAAACCGATGAAGGGAAAGGTAGTCTATAAGGGCGAGGATATTACGGGGTTGCCGTCTCATAAGCTGGTAGCGAAGGGGATTTCGATGGTTCCGGAGGGACGTATGCTTTTTTCCGGAATGACGGTGGAAGACAATCTTCTGATGGGCGCTTATCTGGAAAAGGATAAGGCGAAAATTCAGGAACAGTTGGAAAAGGTGTATGAACTGTTTCCGCGAGTAGAAGAGAGAAAGCGACAGATCGCGGGTACTCTGTCTGGCGGCGAACAGCAGATGGTTGCGATCGCGAGAGGACTGATGTCAGCCCCTAAGGTGTTGATTCTTGATGAACCGTCGCTGGGTCTGATGCCGAAACTGGTTCAGGAGATTTTCGCGTTTGTTAAGATGATTGCTGAGTCGGGAATTACGATCATCATTGTTGAGCAGAACGCGAATGATACCCTGAAAATGTGTGATTATGCCTTTGTGGTTCAGAATGGAGAGGTAGTCATCGAAGGAAAAGGAGAGGAGCTTCTGAGCAATGAGGATGTTCAGAAGGCATACCTTGGAGGCTGATGTATGAAGGATCCGGTTTATGTGGCTGTGGACATTGGTGCTACGGGAATCAAACTTGCGGCGGCTGCATGGAAGGACGAAAAGCTGGAAGTAAAGGATATTTATGCAGTGAAAAATGCCCCGCTTGTGGAAGCGGGTGGAGAGTATGCGGACATTGCTTATATGCTACGGGTAATCCGGGAAGGACTGGAGCGTTTTTCGGAAAAGTATTCCTGTGTTTCTGTTGGAATTGATACCTACGGGAATGGTTATGGAATGTTGGATCAAAATGGAAAACTGGTCATGAATCCTCATTATTACCGGGACAGAAGGATTGACGGTATTATGGACCGGGTGCATGAGCATTTCACTGATTGGGAGTTATATGAGCGGATGGGAAACATCCCAATTAAGACACGTGGGCTGTTTCATCTGTATCAGGATGTCCTGGAAGACTCGGAAAATATCCGTCGAGGATCGGATTTCCTTCCACTTCCTAATTTGCTGGAATATTTCATGACCGGTGAGAGGGGAGCGGAACGAACAATTGCCTCGGTGCTTTATCTGCTCGACAAGGATGGGGAAAACTGGAACTACGAGGTGCTGAGACGGTTGGGGATTCCGACAAATGTATTTGCGTCTCTGTTGGAGCCGGGGGTGAAAAAGGGAACGATTCAGGAAAGCTTCTCACAAAATCATGAGGTTCAGGGTGTGCCGGTCATCACAGTGGCGGGGCATGATACCGAGTCGGCACTTCTGGCAGTGCCAGGACTGAATGAGTCCAAAGCCTTTGTCAGTATGGGGACTTCTTTTATATTCGGAGCGAGGGTAAATGAGCCGGTGGTGAATGAGGCAAGTTTTTGTTATGGTTTTAAAAACATGAGGGGAGCTTTCGGAAGCTATTCTCTTTGCAAGGATGTTCCGGGATTCTGGATTCTGGAACGATGCATGGAAGCATGGCGTGCAGAGATCCCGGATCTGGATTATGACATGGTATGTCAGGCCGTGAGTGAGGCTGGAGAGAATCGTACGTTTCTCAATATCAGTGATGATCGGTTCCGGGTATCGGAATCCAATATTCTGACTGCAATTGAGAACTATTGTATTGATACCGGGCAGGAGCCTGTGAGGGAATGGAAGGCAGTAGCCAGATGCCTGTTTGAGAGTTATGCACTGTATATCCGGTATAATCTGGAATTGCTTGGCAGTCTGACCGGGAAACGCTATGAGAGTCTGGAGGCTCTGAACGGAGGCGTCCGTAATACAACGCTTCTCCAGATGCTTGCGGATGCAACAGGGATTCCGGTCACGGCTCAGAGTGACTGGGCGTCGGCGTGTGGGAATCTGCTGATGCAGTTGTATGCCACGGAAGTCTTCGCGTCACGGGAAGATCTGGATCGGGCGGCAGAACATTCCTGTCGGCCGGTGATCTACAGGAGCAGACCGTCTTCCTTCTGGGAAGAACGTTTGCAATATATGAAACAACGACAATTATTTGAAGGAGAATGAAACATGGACAGCAGAATTAATACAGCAGTGATGGACGAGATTATGCGGGTCGGTTCAGAAATGCAGGATCAGGAACTGGTAAATACATTTGAGGGAAATCTTTCAATTAAGGAAGGCGACCTGATGTATATTACGCCAAGCCGGACCAGCAAAAAGGCGTTGACCTACGACAACATTTGTGTATTTGATTTGTCAACGTTTGATTTCTCAAAACCGGTGAAGGATCAGAAAATCTGGGGTAGCGGAAAGCCTTCTTCCGAGACGCTGATGCATGCGGGGGCGTATACGGTAAAGGAGGGCGTGAATGCTTGTATTCACTGCCATGCACCGATTCTGACCAGTTATGCAGTGGCGAATAAAAGTATTGATGTAAAATGTCATCCGGAATTATTGTTCCACTATCACGATATCCCGTGTGTCCCTTATGGAATGCCCGGATCGACGGAAATTATTGAAAAGGCAAGACCGTACCTGCTCAACCGGAACCTGGTTCTGATGGCGAATCACGGTGTGCTGAGTATCGCGTCGAATCTGGCACTGGCCTGTCAGAGAATTGTGTCGGCAGAAAAGCTTGGGAAAGAGCTGATCCTGGCGAATCTGCTTGGCGGCCCGGTCGATATTCCGCCGACAGAGGTGATCCGTCTGATGGAGAGACCGCTGGATCTGTGATAAAGGGAGAGGCTATGTACAAAAATCTGAACCCGAGAACCATGGGGATGACAGCGTATTCATTTGAGGAAGTGCTTGGTGCGGCTTACCGTAATGGGTTCGAAGGTATTGAGGTTCCGGCACATGCGTTTGGCAGCGTGGAAAACGCCAGAGAGCAGGGAAGAAAACTTGCGGATATGGGCATGAGATGGGGGCTTATGATGGCACCTTGCGACATGTTCAAGGTGAGTGATGAGGAGTTCTCGGCTGCGATCGAACAGTGGGCACGATGGCTGGAGCGGGCGCGTGCGGCGGGGTGCGATAAGGCATATAACCATCTTTGGCCAGGGAGCGACAATCGGGATTACGCGGAAAATTTTGACTGGTATCATGAGCGCCTGAAGAAAATCTGGCACATTATGAAAGAAAATGGTTTTCAGTATGGCCTGGAATATCAGGGGCTTCCGACGATCAATCATGAATTTCGATTTCCGTTTCTCTGCAATCTGGCCGGTGCCATGGCGCTGGCGGATAGTGTGGATCACCAGATTGGTTTTGTCTTTGACTGTATTCACTGGCATACGTCAGGAGGGGGAAACAACGATTTGTATCTGGCTTTGAATAACATTGACCGGATTGTTAATCTTCATCTGGATGATGTATATACAGGAGAATCGAAGTCTGATTTTATTTTCCGTGAGAGAGCCATGCCGAATGAGAGCGGTGTGATTGATTCAACTGCAATTGTCAGGGCTTTTCACAGGAAGGGATATGACGGACCGGTCATTGTTGAGCCAATGTCGCCGACGACAGACCGATATGCGCGTATGGATCTGGATGCGGCAGCAAAGGAAGCATCGCTTTGCCTGGACACTATATTCAGAGAGGCAGGCGTCTTCATATAATTTACAATCATGGTTCTGTCGGTTTGTCTCGACGACCATGAAGAACACCTGAAGGAGGAAAAATGTATGCAGAAAAAAGTATTGGCAGTGGCTCTTGCAACGACGATGGGAATGAGCCTGGCAGCGTGTGGCGGTAGCAGCAGTAGCAGTGGATCCGCGAGCACAACGGCGGCAGCGGCCGCAGCATCGGAGACGACTGCCGGAGAAAGTGCGGCTGAAGCTTCAGAGGCAACAGAAGACGCAAACGTAGAAACCATTAAGATTGGTTTCCTGACTCCAATGTCCGGTTCAAATGCGACCTATGGTCTGCAGGTCAAGGCAGCCGGTGAGATGATTCGTGACGTAATCAATGAGGCCCATCCGGAACTGGCCTGCGCACTGGCTGAGGCGGCAGGGCTTCCGAATCTGAACGGAGCGAAGATCGAGCTGGTATTTGCGGATTCCAAGCAGGATCCAACGACAGCGGCATCTGAGGTAAAGCGTCTGATCACGGAGGAAAACGTGGTTCTGATGACTGGCCAGTATACGAGTGCGGTGACCAAGGCTGTGGCCGTTGTGACGGAGACATACGGCATTCCGCTTCTGACCGCAGGTTCCTCCCCGTCTCTGACCGATCCGGATACCGGTCTTGAGTGGTATTTCCGTTATTGTCCGAATGATGATTATTTCATAGAGGATGCATTCAAATATCTGGACTATCTGAACGAGTCGCAGGGAGCGGATATCAAGACGGTCGCGTTGGTGTCGGAAGACACGGAATTTGGTGCCAATATCCGAATCAGTGAACAGACTCTGGCGGAGCAGTATGGTTATGAAGTGGTTGAGGATATTTCTTATTCTTCTTCCGCGACAAACGTATCTTCTGAGGTGCTGAGAATCAAGACGGCAGATCCGGATGCGATCTTTATGGCTTCCTATTCATCCGACGCGATTCTGTATATGAAGACATTTAAGGAGCAGAATTATCTGCCGAAGCTGATTCTGGGTCAGCGTGGCGGTTTTGTCCAGACAGATTTCCTGGATACGATGGGCAAGGATATCGAGTACATCTGCACGACTGCAGGTTGGTCCGCAGATATCGATACGGATGCAAGCAAGCAGCTGGTTGAACTGTACGAGCAGTACACACCTGATGGAACTGTTTTGAGCGAGGGTTGTGTAAAGGATATGTCAAATCTTCTGATTGGTGCGATTGCAATCAACCAGGCCGGCTCCACCGAGCCAGAAGCAATTCGTGAAGCACTTCGGAACCTGGATGTCGATACCTCGATTCTGCCAATTCCGTGGACCGGGATTACAATGAACGAATATGGCCAGAACACTTCCGGTAACTCCTTCATTGTGCAGAGAATCGATGGTGAGTATAGAACGGTTTATCCGACAAACGCGGCTGCAATTGAGACGACGGTTCCGATGCCGGGATGGGATGAGAGATAATTATACATACAGGAAAAGAGGACCAACAACATGTTAGTGACACTTGATGAGTTATTGCCGGAATATCTGAACAAAGATGCGGCTGTCGGGGCTTTTAATCTGGCGGTATTTCCGGATATTCCGACGCTGATTTCGGCGGCAGAAGAGATGAATGCACCGATTATTCTTCAGGCCAGCCCTTCTGTCTCCGAGTTTATCGGATACGATTATTGGGGGATGATGGCCCGCGAAATGGCGAAAAGGGCTTCTGTTCCGGTTGTCATGCATCTGGATCATGCGAGCAATGTGGAAGCGATCTGGAAAGCCCTGGATGCCGGTTATTCATCCGTTATGTTTGACGGATCCCAGCTTCCTTTTGACGAGAACGTGAGAATTACCAGAGAAGTGGTGGAGCGGGCAAAGAAATATGGTGTGTCTGTTGAGGCGGAGATTGGATCGGTTGCTTACCTGGGTAAGGACACACACAAGGATCAGCTCTCTGATCCGAAGGAAGCCGCAGATTTTGCGGAGGCTTCCGGCTGTGGTTGTCTGGCTGTTTCGGTGGGCACAACTCATATGATGCGGACACAGACGGCAAATATCCATTTTGATTTGCTGGAAGAGATTCAGAATGCAGTTAAGATACCGCTGGTGATTCACGGCTCCACGGGACTTCCGGATGATCAGCTTGTAAAAATGAGACACTACCATGTATGTAAAGTAAACATCGGAACGGCTTTGCGAGTTGCTTTTGATAAAGGACTTCGGGCGGAACTGGCGGAAAGACCAAACGATTACATCTATAAGGATCTCTTGCAGAGACCGTTGGAGGATGAAAAGCAGGTCGTGAAACACAAGATGGAGCAGTTGGGATTCTGATATGGAATATTTTTCAATTATTGTTCCTAAACTGGCAAACCTTCTGCTTTTGCTACTGACCGGTGTGATTGCCTTTCGGGTAAAGGCAATCACACCGGATAGTCTGAAGGTGCTGTCGGGTCTTCTGATGAAGATTATTCTTCCGGTTTTATCGTTCAATCTGTTGTTGGAACAGAGAGTAACGCTTTTTGATCTGGTTTCGTTAAAAACAATGGTTTTGGGTCAGCTTGCCATCTATCCGTTGGCAATATTGGCCGGATTTTTGACGGTTCGCCTGATGAAAATGGAGTATCCACAGAAGAATGTCCATCTGGGATGTACAGTTTGCGGCAATTATGCATATGTCGTATTGCCGTTGCTGTATTCCCTGTATCAGGGAACGCGTGCGACAATTTATATTCCGTTGGGATGTTCCCTGGAGGCTTTGGCTATCTGGACGGTCGGACTTGCTCTTTATACGCAAGGGCAGGGGCGAAATGGGCTGGCAGGGTTGAAGAACATGTTGAATCCGACAACCTTTGCTGTATTATTAGGTTTCTTGGTTAACACGATTCGCCTTCCAATTCCTCAGCTTGTGGCGGATACCATTGATCAGATCGGATCTGTCAGCACTCCGCTTGGCATGATCTATCTTGGCGCGAGCCTTTGTATTATGGAGTGGCGGAATGTGAGCAACCTGGAGCATGCTCTGGCGTATGTGGCCGCAAAGATGTTTCTTGTGCCGCTTCTGGTTTATGTGATAGTTAGTCATTTTCTTCCGGAAACGGAGAGCATTGTGCTGATGTTGACGGCGGCGTCTCCCTCCGCAACAATTGCGGTTATGATATCGAGAGAGTTTGGACTGGATGCGGATTATGCGGGAGAGATTGTTTCAATATCTACAATTTCCTGTGTGGTGACAATTCCTTTATTATTCTTATGCGTTGGTTTCTTGTAATATAATTTTTGAATTAGATATTTTTTCTCGTGTTTCAAATAAAAAGCAAAAAAATAATTGCAGGAACCAAAATGGAACGTTATAATAAATTCTGTGGCATGTTTTGTGGTTAAAATATAGATGTAATGAATGGCAGGTACATGGAGGAGACAGATATGGCACAAAAGGAGCGGCTAGATTTGATTCGTCAGGCAGTGCAGAGGGACAGAAAGGTCAGTGTTTCAGAACTGAGTAAAATACACGCAGTTACAGAAGAAACAATCCGGAGAGATCTGGAGAAGTTAGAGAAGGAAGGATTGGTTAATCGGACTTACGGAGGTGCTGTACTGAACATAGAGACGATATCGGAACATATTCATTATGTGCGGCGACGCGAGATTAACAAAGACGCAAAAAACAGGATTGCACAGCTGACATTGCCGGAGATTTCAGCGAATGCAGTAATTGGCGCAGACGCCAGTTCGACAGTGATGCAGGCTGTTTCCTGCCTGAAGGAGCGGTCGGATGTCTCGATTCTGACGAATTCTGTGCAGATTGTCAGAGATTTGGATCAGTCATCGATCAATATTATTTCAACTGGTGGAGCGGTCAACAGGAATACCTGTTCCATGCAGGGAAGCATTGTAAGAAAAGTGTTAAGTGAATATTATGTGGATATTGTACTGATTAGCTGTACGGCACTGGAATTAGATGGCGGTGTATTTGACGCGAATGAGGAAGAAGCTGAGTTAAAGAAGGTTTTGATCGAACGTGGCAGGAAAATCATTTTGTTGGTGGATCATACAAAATTCAATAAGGTAGCATTTGTTAAGCTATTGGATTTTTCCCAGTTGGACATGATTATAACTGATCAGGAGCCTTCCGAAGAATGGAAGGAAAAATTTCGCCAGATCAATGTTGAACTCCGCTATCCGGCGGAGAATTAGGTTAATTGTTAATGAAATCCTACGTAAAAAATTATTCCGGTTTATCCGGGTGGAGAAAGACAGAATCCTGCATTGCGGGATTCTTATTTTTGATTTAATGTAACTATTCAGTACCCTTCTGTTTCACACGGTTTTTGTGAAAAACAGAGAAAT
>JAJQCD010000009.1:0-92746 GCA_021202925.1 Clostridiales bacterium
GGTTTCACTGTATCCCTGATCGGTCAATGCCTGATTGTATTCGTCCATGCTCTGTGTGGATATGCTCATCCACGAGCCAAAGACAAGGTCATCGACATCCAGCGTTACCGTCCCGCTCTCCTGATCATACAATTCCGTATATTCCGTCCCATACCACTCTTCGTTTATATCGCCAGTCACATCGCCCCATGAGTAATCTCTGGACACAGCCAATTTAATGGAAGTTATCGGATCGTCCTCATCCTGTACAACAGTGAATACAGCCTGTATCTCACCGGACCCATCCACACTTATTTGCACTTCTGATTTAAACAGATTATTCAAAATAGAAAGAGCTTCTGAGTGCCCTTCTTCTCTGCTCGTATAGCTTAAATTTCCTTTTACATAATTGCTCCAAAAAAATCCCTTTATATAACTTCCTGCCTCCCATGAGAAACCTTCCGGTAGGCTGATCGCGCTTTCGACATCCAGGTTCATCAGGCTGGTTTGCTTTCGTCCACCCTGAGAATAATAATCACTCACATAAGTATTTATTAAAAAGGATTGCTCCGGGTTTTCCAGTTCAAAGGAAAGATATCCTACTCCCAACTCCTGGTCGCTGTCCTTCTGGTAAATCTGAATCTGATCAGCAGAACGATAATACCCGTTAACTTCCTCGCTCAGATATCCATCCGCAAGATCCGTCTCCACATTTTCCTCATTACGAAAGGACTCCGGCATATCAAGCGTTCCCAAAGGAACCTGCGCCGGCTTCGTATATGTATTCTCAATCGCATCGATGCTCTCCGGCCCTGCCAGTTGAATCATCTCATGATAGCCATAGGTGTGATACTGAATCGTAATAAGGTAACTATTTTCTCCTTGTTTTTCCACCAAGGCCCACGTGTTATTATTCCATCTTGAACCAGAACTCGAACCATATTTGGAAATGTCTGAGTTCCACCGTGCATCTTCACGAAGACCATCTATATGCATCAGCCACGCAGTTCCTACATCCGATGAAGCATAATCCGTTGTTGATTCCTCTGCTAAAACCGTACTTCCTGATATTAAAAAGTAAACCAGCAAAAAAATGGTTATTCCTGAAAACTTAATTATTTTCTTTACAGCATCAATCATTTTTCACCATTCCTTTATGCAAACAATTCGCAATTATCATTCAGTAAGCGGACAGGGCACTCCTCACACCAAAAAGGAGCACCCCATCCCTTTCCCGTTATGACTCAGGAATCTGGTTGATGTAAAGGACTCCATCTTGCGTTGTATGTTCACTCACTTCTCCATCTTCATCCGTCATCGTAATTGTAAAATCAACAGTAGTGTATTGAGAACTTGTCTCAAACACATAAGTAGAGCCATCGCTCAAACCCGTTTTGGCATCGTTTCCATCCGCCTGAATCGATGAAATATAGCCATCATATGTCTCACCAGTATAAGAGCTGGTATAACTCATCGACTGCAGATACAGTGTTACCTCATATTTCCCATCCCCTTTGTCTGTCAGGTCATAACTGGCAATGCAGTCATGTCCCATCGGAGCCGCCGTCAGTACCCCATTTTTGTAATAATAGAAATACGTCGACTGGGTGTAGGCAAACGCTGTGAGGGTCATCGCCATCATCATCACTGCTGCCAATACTACTGCTACTAAGTTCTTCGTGTTTTTCATAAAAACACTCCTTTCCGGGCTTTGCCCTGTTAGATTGATCCGGGAGTCGGACTCTCACCGACTCCCATATTGACCGGCTCTTTTCGTCCGGTATGGAAAAGCCGCGCAAGGCAGCATTTTCTTTCTTACTGTATCCTCCGCGCCATGATCACCAGACTCTCCCCGTCCTCGCTGCCGTTCCAGCCAGCCAGCGTCAGAAAATCATCTCCGTATGACAGGTCGACGCCGGTGTCATAGAGCGCCGCCTCCTGCATCCGCCCGATCGCCAGGTTTGCAGCCTCTTCATCCGGCGAAATAAACTCAAAGGGAACGCTTCCAACGTCGTCTGCCCATGCCACCGCCGCGATCTCATATGTCCGGCTCTCATACAGCGTATCGAAGCGGATCGTGCCGTACTTCTCCCAGAAGGACATCTCCTCATAGTTCTGCAGATCCGAAAACGGGGAATCGCTTTCTCCGTCCTGACCATAGATAATCAGGTTGCCGCCATAAGCGCTGATATTGGACTCTCCATCCATATAGAGCAGTCCGTTTCCGCTCTCCTGTCTGTCAAATCCCCTGTCCCTGTAATACTCCGGATCGTCCGGCGTCCACATCACCGGGTCGTCGATCTGCGTACCGTCGATGATCAGCCAGCCGATCAGATCCTCATTCTGCGAATATAAATTTTCATAGGTATTCAGAACCTTGCGCTGCGTGACCTCCAGCGGGCTGTTCGTCTCCGCCGTAGCCTCCGCTTCCTCGCGGATCTGGCGCAGCTCGTCGATGCTGTCATCTCTCCGCCCACTCTTCCCGGAACAGGCGCCAAGGCACAAGACGCCGGCCACGCACGCGGCGACACCCGCAGCGCGAAGCCAGACACGCGGACCTCTCGGCTGCGCGTGGCTGAAGCCAACGCCTGTGTTTCCGCTGCTTCTTCTGCTTTCTTTACTCTGATTCATGCAGAAGCTGTTTTCATCGCTTTCTCTGCCCCGGCTCTGCCGGAAGCTGTTCTCAACGCTTCCTCTGTCCCTGCTCTGACAGGGTCTGCTTCCGCCGCTTCCTCTGTCAAGACTCTGCCAGGACCTGCTTCCGCCGCTTCCTCTGTCAAGACTCTGCCAGGACCTACTTCCGCCGCTTCCTCTGTCTTGGCTCTGCCGGAAGCTGTTTTCACTGTCCAATTCGCATCCCTCCTCTATTTGCACCTTGATTTCCCTTTTCTGCCTTCTTCCACGTCTCTGCTTTCAGTTTTTCATTTTTGACGTGCGCCATCTTAAAACGCAATACTTACAGTTCATTCTCTTTCATCTTGTTCCGGCCTTGCTTCGGCGTTATGCCGGAACAGCTATTTTGTTATCAATGTACATCCTTTCTATCATGCCGGGATCGCGAAACTACCCGGCGGCAATCTGACTACAAGGTCTTCTATGTGTCCTCCGAACTTCCCGAACAACGGTTACGACCGTTGGCTCTCCCGCAGGCCGCGCCGGTAGTTAGAGTCGGCTAACCGTTCGGCAAAAATGATAGCAAACGGAAGCTTCCGTTTACCATTACCTGCTTGACCGCCGCCCTGCGGCCCGGTTGAATTGTGTCCTTTTTGTGACCTGACAGCTTTACCATATCGTCACAGTAGGCATTCGTCAAGAAATATTTTTTGAAAACCCATTCACCCTGGGTTAAAATTTGGGCCTTTTTTTGCCTCCAAAAACGCTGAGAACCCTTATAAAACCTCACTTTTTGCCTTCTGAAAAAGTGGTGCAACCCTGGGTTAACACTATTTTTCTCAATAACGGTCTTTCTGCTAAAAACAAAAAGGGGAAGCTGCCGCAAAGCAACTTCCTCTTTCCTTCTCACCTGTATTTCGTTTTTCATTTGCCGCCATGTTTACTTTAACATCGACAGGTACTTCGGATATTCCTCCTCCGGCACCTTCAGCGCCGCCAGCGCCTGTTCCGCCGTCCACGACATCGTCTCCATCAGAGCACGCAGATTCTCAAGCAGTTTCTCAGCTTTTCCCTCAGCTCTTCCTTCAGCTTTTCCCTGATTCAAAATCCGGGTTGCCTCTGTCATAATTACCCTTCCGCCCATAACGTCTCTCACCTCTTCCTTCAGGCGGTCGTACTTCACCGCAAGATTCACCAGCACCTTTACGGACATTTCCTGCGTGATCTTTTTGGAATATTCCTCCATCACACCCTGCTGCACCAGTTCATCCAGGCGCTGTCCGATCGTTACATATTCTGCTTTCAATGACGCAAGCATCTTATCATTCGTATTGTATTCCGGAAACTGCTTCTCATAACGGAAAGGATAAAAAAAGCTTTTAAACGCCAAGCCAGTCATTGACCTCTTCCTCACTGTAATTCAAAAGATCGGCAATCTCAGACAAATTCCAACCCTTTTTATAAAGTTTGAAAGCAGTCTCTTTCGCTTTTCTGAGTTCTCCACGACTTTCACCCGTCTTGATTCCTCGTTCGATCCCTCGTTCTAAAATCCCCTGGCTCAAATTACACATTGTATTCAACTCCTCTCCAAATTCACTCTCTGCCGGTATCCAATACTCATTTTCCAGAATATCAATTCGTTCCCTGGATGACAGTCCGGTTGAAAACAGCGCACTGAGCATCCGATGCAGCGCGTATTTCTCCCCTTGCTCCGGAAGACTGTTTGGCAGACCCAAAAGGACGATATTGGTCATATCCAGCTTGCCCTTCCAGGTATGGTTCGCCATAATCGCATCGTTGATCAGGTGAACATGATTCCAAATGCATTCATCCATGTTCATACAGATCCAGATCGAATAAACGCGACGCAGGTCGTTATAATTCTCTCCCCGGAAATCCCGTTCCTTCTGCGACGAGATCAGCCGACTGACATAAAAAATTGCTCTGTTCAGAATATCATACCCGCCGGGGTCATCCTTTTGTGCTTCGATATTGATTATGATCTTTGAGCATTCCTCTCCGATCTTTACATAGAAAACGATATCAAAGATCGCCGCGCCTTCAAATTCTTCCGAGTGTACCGTGTTCAGGACGACAATCCGATCCCCCTGAATCCTCCGCGCCTTGTTTGTAAGTCCCGGCTCCGCCGGTACGTTTCCCACATAAATCTTTCCGTCTATCAGATCTTCGATTTCCTCTGGCGGAATGCCTTTCAATTCATCCACAGTCGCCGCCAGGATATGGGAAAGCACACTCCTTCGGGCCAATATATCTTTCGCAATTGTGTCGTACTGGGTGCTTTCGTCGCCTAACGCGGCAAGCAAATTTTTCAAATCGGTATTCACGAAAACAATCCACCTCTTTCCTTTCTTTGGCAGGAAAGCAGCCCATCCTCTGTTAAAAGGATACCATAATCACGACTGCTTATCAAGCCGGCAATTTTTCTTTACTACTTTACATTTTGGAAATTGCTATCGTTTGGTGTTTCGGCTTGTTATCAATTCGTGTTTTGGTTTACTATTATCTGGTGCTTTAATAAGAACGTATCTTTCGTAGAAAAAAACTGACTGGCAGAATTAACAGGATCATTGTAAGTCTTCTTTCCTGTATTCTGATGATTTTCATTATCTTACAATAAATTACATATGCTGACAAGCTTTTTTTAATTTTACATTCTTTGTATGCTATAAATCCCAACTACCTGCATAGCAGGTGGTTTTTTTGTTCTCCAAAGCTCCGTTTTTCGGAACAACGAAAAACGGAGCTTTGGAGAACAGGGCCATGCCCTAACAACAAAAAGGGGAAGCTGCCGCAAAGCAACTTCCTCTTTCATTCCCACCTGTATTTCGTTTTTCATTTGCCGCCATGTTTACTTTAACATTGACAGGTACTTTGGATATTCCTCCTCCGGCACCTTCAACGCCGCCAGCGCCTGCTCTGCTGTCAACGACATCGTCTCCATCAGCGCACGCAGATTCTCAAGCAGTTTCTCGGCTTTTCCCTCAACTTTGCCCTGATTCAAAATCCGGGTTGCCTCTGTCATAATCACTTTTCCGCCCATAACGTCTCTCACCTCTTCCTTCAGGCGGTCATACTTCGCCGCGAGATTCACCAGCACCTTTACAGACATTTCCTGCGTGATCTTCTTGAAATATTCTTCCATCACACCCTGCTGAACCAGTTCGTCCAGGCGCTGTCCGATCGTTACATATTCTGCTTTCAATGACGCAAGCATCTTATCATTCGTATTGTATTCCGGAAACTGCTTCTCATACCAGAAAAGATAAAACGGTAATAAGATATACAGCTTCTTCCCGAAGATCTCATCCAAAGAGTAGTCGCCGACCCGCACAACCCGGACGTCGATATCCAGCGTTCCTTTCGGCGCTGCGATCCGCATTGTCATCGAATCAATATCTGTCCCCGGCGGTCTCAGAAAGATCACTGCACAATGCGGAATTGTCACTTTCAGAATATGATCTTCAAGGACTCCCTCATCCAGCGCCGTCTGCGTCGCATACTCGAACATCCGGATCAGGATGCTGCTGTCCGCATTTGTCTGGCACTCGCACAGATACTTCTTCTCTTTGACTGAGGTTTTCTCTTTTGTCTTTTCATCCCTGGCAATCAGCCGGAACGATTCGTCCGTAATTCGCTTCTCCTCTCGCCCGCCCTCATGGTTCATGAAATGAGTCTCTTTTGTGAATACGACGTCATTGTATTCGTCCAGATTCTCCTGAAAAATCTCACTCACGAGCGGAATCAACCACTTTCTGCAGTCATTCTCCATCGTGCGATGTACATCGTCATAAGGCGTACTGCTCAGAAGTTCATCTTTTGTTGAAGGGCGTTCCTGTCCCATCAACAAATAATCCTCCTCTGTGTAGTTTTGAATTACATCTTTATCTTAACCCAGAAACCACGGTCATGCAAGGTTTTTCTACAACCTTCCCTCAAAACTAATACATTTCTGTAACAAAGCATTATTTTCCAATAATAGCAAAACACCGAAACGCGAAAAGGGAAGCTGCCGCGTAGCAACTTCCTCTTTCATTCTCACCAGTATTTCATTTTTTCATTTACCGCAATGTTTACTTCAGCATCGACAGGTACTTCGGATATTCCTCCTCCGGCACCTTCAGCGCCGCCAGCGCCTGCTCCGCGGACCATGCGGTCGTCTCCATCAGAGCGCGCAGATTCTCAACTTTACCTTCAATGATTCCCTGTTCAATTCCTCGTTCTAAAATCCCCTGACTCAAATTACACATCATATTCAACTCCTCTCCAAATTCACTCTCTGCCGGTATCCAATACTCCTTTTCCAGAATATCAATTCGTTCCCTGGATGACAGTCCGGTTGAAAACAGCGCACTGAGCATCCGATGCAGCGCGTATTTCTCCCCTTGCTCCGGAAGACTGTTTGGCAGACCCAAAAGGACGATATTGGTCATATCCAGCTTGCCCTTCCAGGTATGGTTCGCCATAATCGCATCGTTGATCAGGTGAACATGATTCCAAATGCATTCATCCATGTTCATACAGATCCAGATCGAATAAACGCGACGCAGGTCGTTATAATTCTCTCCCCGGAAATCCCGTTCCTTCTGCGACGAGATCAGCCGACTGACATAAAAAATTGCTCTGTTCAGAATATCATACCCGCCGGGGTCATCCTTTTGTGCTTCGATATTGATTATGATCTTTGAGCATTCCTCTCCGATCTTTACATAGAAAACGATATCAAAGATCGCCGCGCCTTCAAATTCTTCCGAGTGTACCGTGTTCAGGACGACAATCCGATTCCCCTGAATCCTCCGCGCCTTGTTTGTAAGTCCCGGCTCCGCCGCTACGTTTCCCACGTAAACCTTTCCGTCTATCAGTTCTTCGATTTTCTCTGGCGGAATGCCTTTCAATTCATCCACAGTCGCCGCCAGGATATGAGAGAGCACACTACTTCTGGCCAAAATATTTTTCGCAATTGTGTCATACTGGGTGCTTTCGTCGCCTAACGCGGCAAGCAGGTTTTTCAAATCGGTATTCACGAAACCGTCCACCTCCTTCCTTTCTTTGGCAGGAAAGCAGCCCATCCTCTGTTAAAAGGATACCATAATCACAGCTGCTTATCAAGCCGACAATTTTTCTTTACTACTCCACATTTTGGAAATTGCTATCGTTTCGTATTTCGGCTTGTTATCGTTTCGTGTTTTGGTTTACTATCATCTGGTACTTTGATAAGAATTTGATAAGAACGAATTTTTCGCAGAAAATATCGGACTAACAGAATTAACAGGATCATCGTAAGTCTTCTTTTCTGTATCCGACTTTTATATCCTGAGAATTTCTATTATTTTACAACAAGTTTCATATGCTGACAAGTTTTTTTATTCTACATCATCTGTAAGAAGGGAAGAGGAAGCTGCCGCAAAGCAACTTCCTCGATCATAATTATAACTCTTGTTCCATTACGACCCTACACTTTTTCTTATAACATGCTATCCCATACTTCAGGATGATCTGCATGTCGTCTTCCCTGAGTATAGATGCGTAATCATGCTTCCGAATCTGGTTCATTGCTTCCTCGCATGCTGCGTCAAATGTCTCATTCTCCGCATATTTCACTTCTATAATGATTCCAATTGACTCGTCTTCTATCTCAATTGCAATATCATAGTAACCATCGCCTGATTCTCTGTTCGAATCAACACTCCAGCCATCTTTAAATCCCAGAATACCGAGCAACAGACCGTGGTAAAAGCTTTCTTTAAATTCTTTCTTAACGGCAGTATCTCTGATGCTGATCGTATTCTTCATAAGATCTGTGAACGCTCTCTCAACTTTGGCAGCATCACCGTTTTTCAGAGCTTCGCAAAAGTCTGATACTGTCGTCCCATCCCCGGCGATTTTCTTTTCAAACAGCTTTAAGACAAAATCTCTGAATATACTGCGGACTTCCGTGTTTGGAATTGTCAGCCGCACCAGATTGCCAGATGGCGTTTCACTCTGGGTCAGATAACCGGTGGCATACAGCAGACTCCACATGTTTTCCACACTGTCGTACATCGTATCATAAGTAAGCTGCTCTTCTATCTTTTTCTGGACAGTCTCCCCTGAGATCAGTCTCTCCATCTGAGTCCTTGTGACACCGTTACCCATCCTTTGTATGAATCTCCGGACTTCTTCGTTTCCACTTGAGTTTGCCCAGTAACTCTTTGGCACTTTATTGGGGTTCGTCAGCAGCTGATCACACCAGTTGATCACATCCCAGGGATTATATACATTGGCGCGCCCGATTTTATATCCGTCATACCATTCTTTTGTAATGTCGTAATATTCGCTCAGGTCATAGTACGCAAGCATTTCCCGGACTTCTTCATCGGTGAAACCGAACTGCTCGTCACACCTCGCATCAAGAAGTGTATACATCTTCGGATTGTTAAGTCCTGTAAAGATGCTCTCTCTGGACACCCGTAGACAACCTGTTAAAACTGCAAATTCCAGAGCAGAGTTAGTCTTCAATGCCTGTTCAAACAGATTTCGAATCAACAGCACCATTTCTTTATAATAATTCTGCTTACTTGCCTTTGCCAGCGGAACATCGTATTCATCAATCAGTATGACGACCTTTTTTCCATAATGCTTCCGAAGCAGTCCCGACAATGTTTTCAGGCTTCTATACAGCGTCCCGTCATCTATATTTCTCTGAAGGAGGCTGTCGTAGGATTTCCTTTCACCTACGGTCAACTTATCACTCTCCGCCAGGAAGCTCATTCTTTCAGCCTCGTCACGGATCTCCATCGCAATCAGATTACGGCTTGTCTCAAAATTGCCGGCTTCTGTCGCTTTCAATGTGATGGAGATCACCGGGTACTGCCCCATATATTCTTCACAGAGCCCTGTTTCCTTTGAAATTGCCAGCCCATCAAACAGGCTTTTATCTGTGCCGACTTCAAAAAAACACTTGAGCATACTCATATTTATGCTTTTTCCAAAACGACGCGGGCGTGTAAAAAGATTCACCTTCCCCCAATTACTTAAGAGTTCTTTTATCATACCGGTCTTATCAACATAATAAAAACCTTGTGTGATAATATCCGCAAAGTCTTCTATGCCGATTGGCATCTTCTTCTCCACAACACTCACCTCCAAACAAACCGCAAAAACACATGATTTATGATAGCTCTAACTTACCATAACTCAACCCGGATATACAAGGAAATAAATGAAAGAGGGGCTGCCGCGTAGCAACTTCCTCTTTCCTTCTCACCTGCATTTCGTTTTTCATTTGCCGCACTGTTTACTTCAATATCGACAGATACTTCGGATACTCCTCTGTCTTGGTTCGAATTACATCTCTATCTTAACCCACAAACCACAGCCATGCAAGGTTTTTCTACAACTTTTTCTTTCACAATCTCTCCAGAATTTCCTGCCCCACCTTTCGGGCAGCGTCCTCCCTGTAATACAACATATCGGTAACCGGCCGCCCTTTTCTGCTCCAGAATTCTTCCAGAAGTTTTCGATCCTCCGCGTCCAGTTCCGCGACCCGATAGCCGCCCATGACAAACCAGCTCGCGTCGGCCTTCCGCCCCATCGGCTCTTCGATGATCTTTAAAAATGCCGGGAGCGCCTGCTTCGCCAGGCCGACTCCGACAACGCCGATGGTGATCTTTGCCAGCTCTTCCTGCCGCGCCGCCAGATACGGTTTCAGTGTTTTTGCTGTGTCATACCGCAAGAACATACTTACGTCCATCGATCTGCGTAACCGGCAGTTCGATCCCATATAGAGTCCTGATCATCTCCGGAGTGACGATCTCCTGAGGTTCGCCTTCCGCAATGATCCTGCCGTCCTTCATGCCGATCAGGACGTCTGCGTATGTCATCGCCTGATTGATGTCGTGCAGGATCATAATAATCGTCATGCCATATTCTCGGTTGAGCTGTCGGACAAGCTTCATGATCCCAATCTGATAGCGAATATCCAGACTGTTGCACGGCTCATCGAGGAACAGGATATCGGTCATCATGGCAAGCGCCATGGCGATCCAGACGCGCTGACGCTGTCCGCCCGAGAGTTCTGACACCGGACGGTTGCGGTACGAATCAACATGAGTCACCTCCATCGCCCAGCGGATGGCCTCCTCGTCCTCCTTCGACCCGGCGGTCTGAAAGGCGTTCAGATACGGTGTCCGTCCATAGCCTACCAGCGTCTCCACCTTCCGGTCCGGAGGAGCGATGTTATTCTGATGAACGATCGCGACCTTTCTCGCGAATTCCTTTAAGCTGTATTCCTCCAGATCTTCGCCATAAAGGTTAACTCTGCCTTCGTCCGGATACAGATTTTTTGTCAGCAGTTTAAACAACGTACTCTTGCCGCAGCCGTTCGCGCCAAGCAGCACCGTGATCTTTCCCTTTAAAAATTTTACGTCCAGATGCTCCAGGACATTGACCTTCCCGTCATAGGAAAATGTCAGATCCCGCGCCTCCATCACATACTCCGCATTTTCTTTATATTCCATACGTCTTATCACTCCTCCGGATCAGAATAATCAGCATCGGTCCGCCCACGATGGACAGCAGGATCGAAGCCGAGATCTCATACGGCGCGGCGATCGTCCGCCCCAGCGTATCGGCCAGCAGCAACAGAAACGCCCCGCCCAGCGCAGAAAACGGGATCAGCACTCTGTGATTCGAACCGACAAGGAGCCGCGCGACATGCGGCACGATCAGGCCGATAAAGGACACCACGCCCAGTTCTGCTGTGGAAATTGCCGCCAGCATCACCGCGATCAGGGAGACCCCGATCCGTGTACCGGTCACATGCACTCCCAGACTCCTCGCGGTCTGATCGCTCAGGGAAAGGAGGTCGCACCGGTAACACATCATCCACGCCAGCACCAGTCCCAGCGCCACATAACCGGAGATGATATACACGTCGTCCCAGGTTTTCTGTGAAATATTCGCATTCGCGATCGACGCCACCCCAGTCAGATTTCCACCGGTCATCGAGTTGAACGCCTGCGTCAGACCGGAAAACATCGCATTCACCGCAACGCCCACCAGAATCACCCGCAGCGGATTCAGCCCGTTCTTAAACGCCAGCAGATAGACCAGGCCGCAGGCGGCCACGCCTCCGGCAAAGGCCAGCATCGGCGTAAAGAAATACAGCGACGGGAAAAGCCCCGCCACCAGAACCGCCGCAAAGCTCGATCCGGAACTGACGCCGATAACGCCGGGATCCGCGATCGGATTCTTCATACAGGCCTGAAATAATACGCCGGACACCGACAGCGCCGCGCCGCCCAGCACCGCGATGATGATACGCGGAAAGCGCAGATCCCACACCGTCGCCACATCCGGATCATAAGCCACAAACAGCCCCTCATACAGCTGACTCATAGAGACCTTAAGACTCCCTGTATTGATCGCCAGATCAATCATAATCAGGAGCAGCACGGCCACGCCGATGAGAGCCGGCGCTACCGGCTTCTTTTTCTCCTCTGTTAACTCTGTCCTCATGCTTCCTCCCCTTCTCTCACGCTGACCGTTCCGATATTTTCCCGGCAGCTTCTGATACGATGCCTTTCTGTTTTTTCTATTTTCTGTAAGAAGATTTTTCGAGAAGATTTTTCACTCTCCATACAACATCGGCTGCAGAGTCTCAAGCGCCGCCGGAAACTGAAAGTTCGCACTCATCCCAAACTGATCGTAAGGCAGATCATACACGCATTCATCCTGCACCGCGCGGAAATGTCTCCAGATGTCATTTGTCTCAAACTCCTCGGCAAACATTGCCACTACATCCTCCGGCATCGCGTGCGCCGCGCGCAGTATGATGTCCGGGTCGCGCGAGAGCATATCTTCGGTATTTGCCGTGATGAAATCCGCATCCGCGTCTTCATAAACGTTCGTTCCGCCCGCCAGCCGCACCAGACTGCCGACATAACTCCTGCCTGTCGCCACCACATAGGAGCCGGGAAGTCCCATAAGGATCAGCACTGTCGGACTGCCTTTATCCAAATTTTCCTTACTGTACTCATAATAAAACGCGGAAAATTCATCAATCAGTTCCTGCGCCTCTGTCTGGCGGCCGAAAAGTTCGCCCAGCTGGCGGATGCCTTTGTACATTCCTTCCACACTTTCCAGATTCAGGAAGAGTCCGTTCAGCCCCGCCGCCTCCAGTTTTGGCTGCATATCCGACATCAGCGACGCCGGCCCGATCACATAGTCCGGATTCAGCGTACGAATGATCTCCATATCCGGCCCCATCGCCGTGCCCACACGCGTCGCGCTGTCATAACGGGAGGGGATCGTAGATAACGTCGAGTCCGGCACTCCCACCAGGTCGATGTCCAGACGCGCCATGATCTCAGTGGTCGCAGGGCTCGTCGCCACGATACGCAGGTCATCCGCGTCGCCCACCAGCACCGTCTCAGCCGACGCGCCGCTCTGATCCACACAGCCCGTCATGGACAGCAGGAGTACTCCGGCCAGCAGCATGGCAGCGGGCCGCAGGCCTCTTCTGTCTTTTCTTCCCCGTCTACTCACCCTTTTCGCCCCCTGTCTGTTTCCGGCTTCCCGCTTCAAGTTCTGTTTCTCCGCTTCTCCTGCCCGGTTGCACTCCCACCGCCGCAAACCACACAAAGAGCAGGACGGCCGCTCCCAGCAGGACCATCATGACCAGTTTATTTCCGTTCAGCTCTCTCTTCTCACCGCCTGTCTCCGGCGTCTCAGCCAGCTCCAGATCTCCGGCGATACCGGCGATCCCCGTCGCCGCCTCCAGCATCGGTTCGGTCAGCTTCCTTGCTTCTTTCATAGAAACCGCAGACAGATTATAAGCGGTTTCCAGATGGTAATCTGTCGGACTTGTCTCTTTGCTGTCCGATGCAGCCGCAACAGCCGCAGCGCCTGACGGGACCACGGACGCCGTCTCTGCGCCGGATGTCGGGTATTTTCCCATATTCTCACTCTGCACGGTCGGCTTCACCGGGATCCCGGTCACCGGATCGTCTGCGCTGCCGCTTCCGTTGATCCAGTCATCAGCCACATCAGTCCCATTTTCTGAGACAGATTTTGCAAGTTCTTCCCACTTACTCGTCTGTTCCCCCATCCCGTCTGTCACCTCACCGGCATCCGCTTCCTCTGTCAGAACATATTGTGTGCCGGATGATATCTGTGTACCCGTCTGCGGATCTGCCGCCTGTGCCGCCATATTTCCCTGTCCGGTTCCCGTCTGCATGTCCTGACTCACATCTGTTACCTCCGTCTGCGCGGCCGTCCCTGAGCTTACAACAAAATCGCCGCTGCCACTCCTTGCGTCAGACACGGTAAAGAAAAATACCACATTCCGTCCCATCGCCTCGATATACGCTTTGCCGCGGAATACGGAATCCATACTGCCGATCGGAATGCGGTAATCCGTATAGCCGTATTTCTCCTCGATATCGTTGGAACCTTCGTTCGCCGCCCTGGACTGCATCGCCTGATAACTCCGCGAGACATAATCTCCGCCGATCCGCTCCTCAAATGATACGTCACGGATAAACTGGCTCAGATAGTACCGCACCGTCAGATACATCTCCCCGGAGTTTTCTACCTCCAGAAGCCCGGTCGAACCACACATCCGCTCTGTCATCCCCTGACCGATCGCCGCGTTATTGCCGGGGTCGTCCACAGAACCCGTCTCCGGGTCTTTATAACTCGGCGCTACCGTCACCAGATACGCGCCCGCGTCCATCGCCCAGGCTGTGCCGATGTTCATACATGTCAGGACCGCCGCCGTAACCAGTACAGAAACTATCGCCGACAGCTTCTTCCCGATCCTTTTTCTTTCATCCTCCATCTACCGGATCCTCCTCGCCATGATCACCAGCCGTCCGTCGTCTTCACTGTAATCACAGGTGGCAAGCGTCAGGATATCGTCTCCGTAAGTCATCTCAACCCCGGTATCGTAAAGCGCCATCTCCTGCATCCGCCCGATCGCCAGATTGGCCGTCTCCTCATCCGGAGAGACAAAATCAAAGGGGAACTCCTCGACGTCACTGCCCTTTGCCACCGCCGCGATCTGATAGATGCGGCTCTCGTATAAGGTATCAAAGCGGATCGTATTGTTTTCCTGCCAGAAAGACTCCTTCTCGTACTTCAGCAGATCCGCAAACATGGAGCCGTTTTTCATATTGTGTCCATAGATGATCAGGTTGCCTCCATAAGAATTGATATTAGACGCGCCGTCCAGGAAAAGCAGGCCGTTCTGACTTTCCTGTTTATCAAATCCCTTATCGCTGTAATATTCCGGATCTTCCGGCGTCCACATCACCGGATAATCAATCTGTGTCCCGTCGATCATCAGCCAGCCGATGAGGTCCGGATTCTGCAGAAACAGATCCCGGTAGGTATTCAGGATCTCCCGCGACGAGACGTCCAGCGGACTGGCGGTCTCCTCCGCGGTCTCCGCCTCCTGCCGGATCTGCCGCAGTGCATCCATGCTGTCTTCCTCCTGCTTTCCGCGCATAAAATACGCTCCCAGACACGCCACACAGACCACGCACACGCCCATACATGCCAGACGAATCCTCTTTTTATACTTTCCCTGCTTCCAGTTCTTCTGAAATTTACTCCAGTTACTCAAGTTACCTTCCTCCTCCATTCCTTTTAATTTTCCGTAACAGCATCATTTTGTTAGCGATAGCTAACTCACGGGCAAAAAATATAGTAAACTTAACATTTCGTTTACCATGTGCCATGTTGCCATTTTGCATCTGATTTGCAGTCTATCAGGTTTACATTAACGCTACCAAAAATATTCGTCAAGAAAAAATTTTCAGAAAGGTCATTTACCCATGGTTAAAAAATACGTCTTTCCTTCCCCGTCCAAAACAGTAGAATCCCTTTTAAAACCTGGTTTTTCTGACGTCCTGAGATATCCTTTACCCATGGTTAAAACATTTTTTCTCAATAACCGACAGCGAATGTCATCGTCACAGCTTTCCAGCTACACGACAGCAAAAAGATTCCGTTTCTCCGCCTTAAGCGCAAAGAAACGGAACCCCGTCTGATTTTCTGTCAGAAGAACGCAGCATTCGTTCTCTGGATTTTCACACACATCATCGCCGAAGCCCTTGGCATATGTTGTTCCCCGGCCGTACAGGAAAACGACACTTCCAGTTCTCCGACCAGGCTGCTGTCATTCCCCTCCCAAATCTTCCATATCATATCCTTCATCGGAATTCTCACAATGTCGTCCTGAATCTTCGGTTTCCTCGTCCGGGTTCCCACTTCGTATTCCAGACTCTTCATCTGCCCCCGCACATCGTAATCCTCCGTCATGGAATGATGAAGAATCATCTGCCTCTGCAGCCGGAGCTCGCTCCTGCCCGCTTCAATCACCATCATCCTTGTCTGACCAAACGCACTTTCTGCCATGGAAGGCTCGTTGCCGTCCAGCTTACGAAATGTGACGTAAACCGAATAGCGGCCCTCCGGCAGCATATTAGCAAATTCCACGTTTCGGAATTCCAGACAGCCATCCCTCTCCGATGAACTGATTCTGCGGTTTCCACGAAGCAGACAGATGATTCCCTGATTCATCATCATATCCAGAACCGGAACCGGCGCTCTCGCCAGAAGATCCCGCGTAACGTTCCGGGCATCCGTCTCCGATATTCCCATTGTCTGATACCAGACATGGATCCCTTTTTCCCATAACCGGCACCACATATAAAATTCCGCCCCCAGAGACGTCATCTCATATCGTTCCGTCAGATACCCCCCGCTGTACGATGGCCTTCATTCGCTTCGTAACTGCTGCGGTCGAGACCTCCAGCTTGTGTCCCAGCATGGTGAGCGTCCGTCCACTCGCACTCATGGCCGCCCACGTCTCAAAATAAAGCAGTTCTGTTTCGGTCATCCGCTGTCTGCCGTCTGTCACCATATCCCTGCCAGTGATCATTCCAGTTCGTCCTCGCCGACCAGTTCATCGTATTCGCGGTCGTCCAGCAGCTCGTCGAAGGCTTCCTCGACAATCTCATATTCCTCATCGTCTCCGATATTGTCCAGGCTCGGATTGCCATCCGCATCCTCCTCATAGCGATACAGATAGACTTCTCCTTCTTCACTCTCGGCTCTGTCCATCGGAAGCAGTGCGATATAATCTCTTCCCCCCGCCTCAAAAATAGTCAGAACCACACATTCCATCGAGCTGCCGTCATCGAGCGCCAGGGTTACTGTCATCTCCTCCGGTTCCTGTTCTTCGTTTGGTCTTCTCGCCATATCGTTCTCCTCTCTTCGCGGTCGCGCTTTGCAACCCGCACTGTCATGCTTCACACTCTACCAGAACCGCCCGGTAAAAGCAAGCGGATTTTATGCATTGCTGCGGGTGAACCGTTCGGCCAAATGCCCGCCGGATGACTACAGGTACTCGTCAATGAACCGTGACCGTTCCTGCGGCTTCCCGTATCGTTCCCTGGCGTAGCAGATATGCAGCCGGTCCTTCGCGCGGGTCATTGCCACATAAAACATCCGTCTCTCCTCCTCCAGATCCGACTCCAGTACTGCCCGGTGATGGGGCGTCACCCGTTCGTTTGCGTCAAGAATATAGACAATCGGGAACTCCAGTCCTTTCGCACTGTGCATCGTCATCAGGGAGACACAGTCGAGTCCCCGTTCCCTCTGGCGAACCGCCTGCTCCTTCAGCTCCTCTCCGTACTCCTTCATATGGGCAAACCAGGCATCCGCCGTATTGTAATTCGACCCGCTCTCCTGCAGCTGATCCGCCAGGCCGGACAGTTCCTCCGGCTTCATTCTCCGATACTCCGCGTACTCCCGCAGATACTCATCATAGCCGACTGCTTTTCGTATGTAATTGACTGCCGCGGTCGGCGCCATCTTTCCGATCATCCGCAGGTCGTATTCCAGCTGTTCAATCCGTTCCACCATCCAGTCCCGATCCTGATACCAGGCTTTCACACTGTCCCAGGAAATCACCTTCCCTTCCAGCGCGTCCCGGCTGACATAGCGTTTCGGCCGGTTGATGATGCGCAGCACATCGGGCCGCGACGCCTGTCTTCTGGCCGCCAGTTCACTTTGCGCAATACGGATATAGGCAAGAATATCCTGCGTAATCCAGTGCTCATACAGATTCGGCAGAGTATCCCGCATCTGAAACGGCACATTGTATTCCATCAGGCGTTCCATCAGAAGCCGCGGCTCCATATTCGTCCGGTAAAGCACGGCGATATCCGACAGGTGATAGCCCATTTTCACATAATCCTGAATCTCCTCCACGATTCCCTTTGTCTCCTCCCGCGCATCCGGCCACGCACAGGTCGCCACCGGCCGCCCTGCCCCTCTCGATGCCCGGATCTCTTTTTGAAACCGGGTCTTATTGTGGCGGATGAGACGTCCCGCCGCTTCCACAATCGTCGATGTGGAACGGTAATTGACCCCCAGAAGAACCTGTTCCATCTGCGGATAATCCTTGCCGAACCCCAGCATAATCTCCGGCTTCGCGCCCCGGAACCGGTAAATCGACTGATCGTCATCTCCCACAATAAAGAGATTGTCCTGCGGTTTCGCGAGCATCTTTACAATCTCATACTGCACCCGGTTGATGTCCTGAAACTCATCAATCAGAATATAACGATACTTCTGCTGCCATGCCACAAGGATGTCCTTTCTCTGCGTAAACAATTCATAACACATGACCAGCATATCGTCAAAATCAATCAGTCCCTTCTGCGACATGGCCGACTCGTAACCCTGATAGAGCTTCTTAAAAATCTCTTCTGAACAGTTTTTGGAGTAATAATGATCCAGGTTCAGCATTTCCCCCTTCACCATACTGATTTCCGACAGAATGGAACCGGTAAATTCCGCCTCGTCTTCCACTTCCACATGGTACCGGTCAATCAGTTCACGGACAATCCGCATCCGCTGTTCCTCCCGGACAATATTGGAGGCGTCATACCGATATGCGTGTTTTAAAATGCTGAAAAAGACAGCGTGAAAGGTTCCAAAGCTGACCGGTGGCCTGCTGCCGCCCATCAGACTCTGGAACCTGAGTTTCATCTCCTGCGCCGCTGCCTTTGTAAACGTAATCACCAGAATACTCCCCGGTTCTACGCCATATTCCTCGATCAGATACCGGACCCGGTGCGTGATGACCGTCGTCTTGCCCGATCCCGGGCCGGCCAGAACCATCATCGGTCCTTCAAAATGCCGGATCGCCTTTATCTGTGACTCATGAAACGCCATGAACAGGTTCCCTCACTTTCCTTACGGAACCATGATAACGAATTTCACTGCACTTTTCAAGTCTAATACTCAATTCCTTCTCTCGCGGCAATTCCCTTTTCATAAGGATGCCGGACCGCCCGGATCTCGGAGACATAATCTGCCATACCGATCAGGCTTTCCGACGGGCCGCGTCCGGTCATCACGACCTCCATGTTTTCCGGGCGGCCTTTCAGAAATGCCACCACCTGCCCTTCTTCCACCATTCCATAGGAACAGACCGCCATCAGTTCGTCCAGAACCAGCACATCGTAGCAACCACGGGTCGCTTCCGCACAGGCCTCCTTAAAACGTTTCTGCATCGAAGCCGCCGCTTCCTTTTTCTCTTCCTGCGTCATGCGAAAAACAAAGCCAAAACTCCGGTCACAGACCGGCACCGTGATGCCGGGAATGCTTCGCAGCACTTCCACCTCCCCGGAATCTTCGTTCTTTAAAAAACGGACAAAAAGAACCTTCCGCCCTCTGCCCGCCGCACGGACAGCCAGTCCGATGGCAGCCGAGGTTTTTCCTTTTCCGTCTCCGCAATAAATATGCACGCATCCTTCCATGTCCACTCCTCCAGATGTTTCATTCCATGGCAGTATCTTATCGGATTTCTGCCGTTTTTTCAAGGACTACGCAAAATAGCGGAATCTCCTTTTCCCCACTCGGTATCCCATACAGGAAAACCGGTACGAAAACACGCAGAAAGCCCAGTATCCGGCTTTCGCCTTCGCTGGGCTTTCTGCTATAAAAGAAGGGGAAATCCCGCCCACCGGCAAACCGGCAGGCGAGAACAGGGGGCTTATGTTATTCGTTCTTCTGATAAGAATCCACCGTAATCGTAAATGCACTGTCGCCATCCACATATACGGTTCCGTCCGTGCCAAGGATGGAAACTGCCTTTCCGCTTTCATCCTCAATCGTGCCCGCATTCACCAGGGCGGTCAATGTGCTGTCTCCGGTTACAATCCAGGACGTCCCCGTCTCCAGCGTCAGATTCGCATAGCCGCTTCCTCCGTTACCAGCGTTGGACTCATCCTGGATGAAGGCGCCGGTCAGCCGGCTGCTGCCGCTCATCGTAAAATCAAGCGTACTGATGCTGTCCCAGATCACGTCGCCGACCATCTCCTGATCCTCCGCCGTAAAGATGCAGTCCGCACCATTGGCCCCGGTGCTGCCCCAGCCACGCCCGTTCGCGTTGCCGGTCACCTTCAGGAAGAAATCATTTCCCTGCGAGGGCGTAATCGCCACCTGTTTCAGGTAAAACGTGCTTTCTGTATTTGTTGTATAGAACAGGCCGCCATTCTTTGAAGTCAGGGTTCCACCCTCCATATCAAAGGTGCTGTTGCCTACCTCGGAGTCACCCGACATGCTCTGGTACAGGATAACCGTCCAGTCGCAGTCATTCTGCTCATTTTCCGGAATGTCGCCGGAGAGGTCACAGTTTATCAGCTTCAGCGAATTGAGACCCTCAATGCAGATGGCCTCTGACTGGTTCGCCGTCAGGGTCGCATTCTGCACCGTGATATCCGCCGTCACATATACCGCCGACGAACCGGTTCCGTTCGTGACATAGGTTCCGCCATCCACAGTCATCGTCCCGCCGCCGCGGTCGCTTCGGATCGCGGCAGAGGAACCGCCGTTCGTCTCTACCGTCAGGTTTTCCGCGCTCAGCGTACCGCCACCCGCCACATGAATGCCGCCGGATGTGCCCTGCTCCGTCGTAATTGTCGTATCCGAGACATGGATCACGCCGTCCGCGTAAGCAAAAATACCTGCTGCGCCCTTCGCATCGGTCGCAATCGTCGCTCCACTGATATCCAGTGTGCCGCCGCTCGCCAGGATCGCGGCTCCAATCCCGTAAAAGCTCGAGCTGTCGCCACCGCTGCTGTCAGTGGATTCCCGCGTCAGGGTAAAATCACTCAGAGAAACGGTTCCCGCCGAAACATGGATCGCATTCTCATCGGTTCCGGTCGAGGAATACGTCTCCCCGGATGCCTCTGCGTCCTCATCAAAGGTAATCACTGCGTCATAGGAATCCGGCGCGGACTGACTGCCGCCTCCCATCGGACCGCCGCCTCCAAAGCCGCCCTGGCCACCGCCAAAGCCGCCCTGCGTCATAGCGCCGACGGTCACCTTCACGGCTGTCTCGCCGTCAGACGCGAGTTCGATCGTCACGAAATCGCCCTCTTCAATATCCGAAATGGCCAACGCAGTTCCTTCCCCGTCAACGACCTCTGTATCCGCTGTCAGCCTGACCGTTACCGTCTCTGCCTCCGGCATGGCAGATGCATGATCGCCATCCTGGCCGTCTCCACCGTCCGGACGACTGCCGTCAACCTCTCCATGATCCGGCTGTTCTCCGTCGCTTTCTTCATCCGGCTGCTTCCCGTCGCCAGGCTGACCGCCCGGACGACCTACACTCTGGCCACCTCCCTCTGACGGATTTTCACCCTGACCGCCTTCGCCCGGGCGACCATCTCTGCGGCCTGCTTCGCCGCCTCCCGGGCGACCGGTCCCGTCGGGCTGACCGTCTTTCTCTCCATCCGGCTTTTCCTGATCAGACTGACCATCCTTTTTTCTCTCTGGCTTATTTCCATCGTCTGCCTTACTTTCGCCATCCGGCTTATTTCCATCGTCCGGCATCTCCTCTCCGTCCGATCGGTCTCCGCCATCCGGCTTTTCCTTCTTCCTGTCTGAATCAGCCTGCCCGTCGCCCTCGGCCGTGTCTTCGTCACCGGACGGTCTTTCGCCTCCGGACGGTCTTTCGCCTCCGGGGCCGCCATTTCCGTTTCCCGGCCCACCGGCGCCACCCTGCATGCCGCCGCCCTGCATGGCAGCCACGACCAGTTCGCTGTCCGATACCGATTCCACCCATCCATTTATCGTCTCGCCGGACTCTTCCTCAGTCTTTTCTGCCTCGTCCTGCGTTTCTTCCGTATTCTCTACATTCTCTACGCTCTCCGCGCCTGTCTCAGTCGCAGTCTCTTTTGAACCGCATGCAGTCAGCGCCAGGCTGCCTGCCAATGCCAGATAAACCAATGCTCTCTTTTTCATAACCACTGTCCTCACTCACATCGATATCTGCCCCGCCGTCGCCGACGGGGCGTTATTGTTTCTTTTCTTCTATCCGGCCGTTCTTTACTCCATTACTTCAATGCTCACCGCAGTCGTTTCATCCAGAACAACGCGAATCACGTCGTCAACCGAAAGATCTGAGATCGACAGCGTCTCTTCCCCACGATTCTTCGTAATCGTCGTAGAAGAATCAATGGTAATCGTCATCGTATCCGTTCCGAAATTCATCTCCATCTGGTGCCTTTCACCGGCTTCTCCGGTCTCACCCTCCGGTCTCTCCGGCGGCGTTTCGCCTTCTGCTGGGGTCTCGCCCTCCGGCTTCTCCGGCGGTGTCTCGCCCTCGGCCGGAGCCTCACCTTCCGGCTTCTCCGGTGGTGTCTCGCCCTCGGCCGGAGCCTCGCCCTCCGGCTTCTCCGGCGGTGTCTCACCCTCTGCCATGGTCTCGCCTTCCGGCAATTCCGGTGGTGTCTCGCCCTCGGCTGGAGCTTCGCCTCTGCGACCGCCGCCCTGCGGCTGATCCGCCGTCACTACCGTAATGCTGCTGGAACCGACTGCAGTAATCTTCGCCATCACACTTCCGTCATTCTCCGGCTTCTCCGGTCTGGATTCTTCTGTCGTATCCGTCGACGTCGTGTCCGCATATGCAAACATCGCGCCACCTGCAATTGCTGCCGCGCACAATCCTGCGCAGAGCATCACTTTAATTGTCCGTCTTTTCATATGAATCACCCTCTCTTTCTTTAGATGAAGGCAGTGTAACATCCTTACCTTAAAGAAAACTGAAATTCACAAAATATTCAAATTTCATTTTATTTACATCCGCTCCCTTCCTGTGCTACACTGAATCCGGCATAAGAAAAGAAAACAGAACTGCAGGGGGCATATATGGACAACGGACAGGACTTTACCAGAGGAAGCATTCTGATAAAAATGATCTGGTTTATGACGCCGATCCTGGGGGCACTGATTCTCCAGGCTATGTATGGGGCGGTTGATCTGCTAATTGTCGGACAATTTGGCACCACAGCCGGTATCTCAGGCGTCTCAACCGGCAGCAACATCATCAATATGATTACCTTCACCATCAGCGGACTTGCCATGGGCGTAACCGTACTGATCGGCCGATACCTCGGCGAAAACCGGCAGGAACGGATCGGAAAGGTCATTGGCGGCGTCATCAGCTTCTTTCTGGCGACCGCGATTGTGATGACGATCATCCTGCTGGTATTTGCGAGACCGGCCGCCATCCTGATGCAGGCGCCCGCAGAAGCGCTTGACCTGACCGTTCTTTATATCCGCATTTGCGGCGGAGGGATCGTCTTTGTGATCGCCTACAATGTGATCAGCAGTATTTTCCGGGGTCTGGGCAACTCCCGCCTGCCGCTTCTCTTTGTTGCGATTGCCTGTGTGGTCAATATCATCGGTGACCTGATTCTGGTGGCAGGACTGCATATGAATGTGGCGGGAGCCGCAATCGCAACGATCCTGGCTCAGGCGGTGAGTGTCGTCCTGTCTCTCATCATTATCCGTCGCCAGAAGCTTCCGTTTACCATGACGATCCGGGACATCGGCTTTTCCCATGAAGTAAAGAAATTTCTGATACTGGGCGCACCGTTGGCTTTTCAGGAGCTTCTGACCAATCTGTCCTTCCTGGCGCTGTGCGCGTTTATCAACCGGATCGGCCTGGAAGCATCCTCCGGTTATGGAATTGGACAGAAGGTGCAGTCCTTCGTCATGCTGATTCCCTCCTCCATCATGCAGTCGATGTCCTCCTTCGTGGCGCAGAACGTAGGCGCAGGAAAGGAGGATCGCGCAAAACAGGCAATGAAATGCGGCATCGGCATCGGAGCAGGCATCGGTGTATTTGTCTTTCTTCTGATTTTCTTCCGTGGAACTCTCATCGCCGGTCTTTTTACCGACAACGAAGCCGTTGTGATCCGGGCGGCGGAATACCTGCGGGGATTCGCGCCGGAAGCCGTTGTGACCAGCATTCTCTTCAGCTTCTACGGCTACTTCAACGGACATTCCCGCTCGTTTTTTGTGATGGCGCAGGGACTTGCCCAATCGCTGCTCATCCGTCTTCCCATGTCGTATCTGATGAGCATCCGCCCCGGCGTTTCGCTGATGTGGATCGGGCTTGCAGCCCCATCCTCAACCGTATTTGGTATCGCGCTGTGTCTGATCTACTACCAGAGGATCAATCGCCCAAAACAGGCCAGACATCCGGCAGGACATCATGACCCGGACTGAGACATTCCATGGCCATGTGGCAACAGGAAGCACAGGATTCACAGGATTTAAGGAGGAAGAATCATGCGTGTATTAATTGTTGAAGACGAAGAACGGCTGGCTTTGACGCTGGCTTCGCTTTTAAAGCGTTCCGGCTATACGACGACGATCGCCGGAGACGGTCTTGGCGGGCTGAAACTCGCCGGAGAAGGCACCTTTGACGCCATGATTCTGGACGTCATGCTTCCCGGCATGAACGGTTTCGACGTCCTGCGCCAGATGAGAGCCGACGGAAACGATACCCCCGTCCTGCTGCTGACCGCACGTTCCGAGCTCGCCGACCGGGTGCAGGGACTCAATGCCGGTGCGGATTATTACCTGACAAAGCCCTTTGAAAACGAAGAACTCCTGGCCTGCCTGCGCACCATCCTGCGGCGCAGCAATGCCTCCGTATCCGACGTTCTGCAGTTCGGTGACCTGACGCTGACTCCCTCCATCTCCTCTCTCGCCTGCAAAGACCGCAGCGTCTCCCTGAGCGCCAGAGAACTTCAGCTGATGGAACTGCTGATTCAGAACAGCGGACATCTGCTCTCCAAAGATACCATACTCAGCAAAGTCTGGGGATATGACTCCGATGCCGGCCCAAACAGTGTAGAAGCCTATCTCTCCTTTCTCCGCAAGAAACTGAACCTGCTCTCCTCCAATGTCCGCATCTGTGTGACACGAAACCTTGGATACAAACTGGAGGTAAAATCATGATTCAAAAGCTTCAGCATAAGTTTATCCTGATTATGATGACGATTGTCACCATTCTGCTGGCCGCCATTTTTGTGAGCCTGTATCTGACGTCCAGATTCAACTACGAGCAACAGTGCATCGAGGATCTCCGCACCGCCGCGCGGGTCAACGATTCCCGCCAGTCGGATGCCGGCAAAGCACAGGAGCCCAGGCAGGACAATACTGACTCTGACCGGGAGCCATCCGCCAGGCCGGAGGACGATCCCCTGCCCGGATCCGATGCTCCGCCTGTGCCCGGAGAAGCAAGCCGGCAAAGCGAGCGGCTAGATGAACCGGAGCATCCTGCCAACGTGCCGGATGCTCCGGCTGATACACCCGCGCTGCCACAGAACAGTCCATCCGGCCTCCTGCCAGGCGAAGACGAACGTGCCCTGATGATTGTCGACCGCATGCAGGACGGCAGTCTGAATGTTGTCCGGAATCAGCTGTATCGCTTCGAGCAGGAGGATGCCGAACAGCTCGTCGCCCTCGCAGACGAAACCGGCACGTCGATGGGTGTTCTCGCCGACCAGCACCTCCGCTACCTGTGGGAACCGCGCGGGCCACAACAGGTGACCCGCTATGTCTTCGCGGATACACTGTCCGAAGAAATCTCTCTGCGGGCGCAGATGACCAATTCTGTCATCATCGGTATCATCGCCTTCGCCCTCTTTCTCCTCTGTTCCATCCTGCTCGCACGATGGATCACCGCGCCCGTCGAGGATGCCTGGAACCGGCAGCAGCAGTTCGTCGCCGATGCCTCTCACGAACTCAAAACGCCGTTAACGGTCATCCTGGCCAATGTCAACCTGCTGCAGACATCGCCCCTGGCTCTGGCGCCGGAAAACGCCGTCTATGTCGAACACATCCATGCGGAAGCTGACCGCATGAAAGAACTCATAGAAAGCCTGCTCACTCTCGCCAGAAGCGACTCCGGCCATTCCCAGACGGTCTTCGAACCGCTGGACTTCAGCTACCTGGTGACAAACAGTACCCTGACCTTCGAACCGGTCGCTTTCGAACAGGGCAAGACCATTACCGGCGAAATCGAAAACGGCCTTATGGTGATGGGCGACAAAACCAGGCTCCGCCGCCTGATCGACATCCTGTTAGACAACGCGTGTAAATATTCCGATTCCGGAAGCGAGATTCGCGCGGACCTCACCCGTTGTCCGCCCCGAAAGCATTCTGCTGAGGCCAGAGCCCTCCTCCTCACCGTCACCAGCGAAGGAACGCCGCTTAAAAAAGAAGAAATTGACCGCGTTTTCCTGCGCTTTTACCGTGCCGATCCATCCCGCGCCACCACCCCCGGATACGGTCTTGGCCTTCCGATCGCGCAGGCCATTGCCGAAGAACATGGCGGCGAAATTCAGGCCTTTTCAGACGGCGTAAATAAAAACACCTTCTGCGTGCAGCTGCCGCTGTACAGAAAAGAATAGCTTCTGATACGCCGCCAGAGAAAAAATCTGAATTCGTAACAACATGGCGCATGACAGACAAAAGGCAGGTTCCCTGACAAAGTCAGAACAACCTGCCTTTTGATTTACTGTTCCAGATTCGCCTCCAGTTTTTCCATTCCCCGCCGGATGCGGCTGACTGACTCTTCCCTGCCCAGTACCTCCAGAATCTCCGTCGCTCCCGCCGGAGTCATCACCTTCCCGGACACAGCGATGCGGATCGGCCACATCACAAAGCCTGTCTTAAACCCTTTCTCCGCACCATATTCCTGCAGTCTCGCGTAAAGCGCATCGTTGCTGAAATCCTCCTGCGCCTCGAGAATCGGCAGTACCTCGCACAACAGCGCCAGCGATTTTTTGGAATTCGTTTTGCTCTTCTTATTCGTGTAAAGCGCTGCGTCATACTCTGGCAGTTCCTCAAAGAAATCAATGTGAGCCGCGATATCCGGGAAAATCTCAATCCTCGTCTTCACCATCGCCGCAATCTTTCTCAGATCCAGGTCTTTCGTGATGACCTTGCGGATGTATGGTTCCGCCATCCGGTAGAAGGTTTCAAAATCCATCGCTTTCAGATATTCGCCGTTCATCCATTTCAGCTTTGTCATATCGAAAACGGCCGGTGATTTGCTGATATTATGATAATCAAATGCCTCCACCAGCTCCTGCAGCGTATAGATTTCCCGGTTTTCCGCCGGCGACCAGCCGAGAAGCGCCACAAAATTGACCACTGCCTCTGCCACAAATCCCTGCTCCAGCAGATCTTCAAACGAAGAATGTCCGCTTCTCTTGGACAGCTTTTTGTGATTCTCATCGGTGATCAGCGGGCAGTGTACATAGACCGGAATCTTCCATCCAAACGCTTCATACAGACGATTGTATTTCGGCGCGGAGGACAGATATTCATTGCCCCGGACCACATGCGTAATCCCCATCAGATGATCATCCACCACGTTTGCAAAATTGTAAGTCGGATAACCGTCCGTCTTGATCAGCACCATATCGTCCAGTTCATCATTGTTCACCGTGATATCACCGTAAATATCATCCTGAAAGGTGGTCGTCCCCTCCGTTGGATTGTTCTGACGGATGACATACGGCATTCCCGCAGCGAGATTCGCCTCGACTTCCTCCTTTGACAGGCCCAGGCAATGCTTGTCGTAAGTCATGATCTCCTCGCCATTCACCACCCGGCGCAGAGAATTCAGCCGCTCCTGCGTACAGAAGCAGTAGTATGCCTCCCCTTTGTCCACCAGTTCCTGCGCGTATTTCAGGTAAATTCCTTCCTTCTGGCGCTCACTCTGGACATACGGGCCGCAGCCGCCATCCTTATCCGGACCCTCATCGTGAATCAGGCCGGTATCCGCAAGGGTCTGATAAATGATCTCCGTCGCCCCTTCCATATAACGCTCCTGATCGGTGTCCTCGATTCGCAGGAGAAAATCTCCTCCCTCATGCTTCGCAATCAGATACGCGTAAAGCGCCGTCCGCAAATTGCCCACATGCATCCGGCCGGTCGGGCTCGGAGCGTATCTGGTTCTGATCTTTTCCATCTCGTTTAAGCTCCTTTTTTGTTCGTCTTAATACAATCGGTAATTTCCGTCTCCCATCGCCTGAATCGAAGACGAAAAGAACTCTCTCGCCGCCTGAATCAGATATCCGGTATCCCGGCTTCCGGCTGTCTCATAGCAGGAATGCATCGCCAGCTGCGCCAGGCCGATATCCACGCAGTTCAGCGATACCTGACGGGTGGAAATGTTGCCTAACGTCGATCCCCCTTCCATATCCGAGCGGTTGTGGAAGGTCTGGTAAGGAACGCCCGCACGCGTACAGATTTCCCGGAAAATCGCCCCCGAAACCGCGTCCGTCGTATACTTCTGATTCGCGCTGTACTTGATTACAATCCCGCCATTCATATACGGACGGTTCGTCGGATCTGCCTTCTCTGCATAATTCGGATGAAAGCTGTGCGCATTGTCCGCCGACACCATGAAACTCGAAGCAACTGCCTTCCGGTATGCTTCCCCGTCGCGTCCCAGCCCGGCGTTGATCCGCTCCAGCACATCCCGCAGGAAGGTCGAAGCCGCACCCTGCTTCGTCTGGCTGCCCACCTCCTCGTTATCCAGGACACAGTGAACCGCCACACTGTCCTTCGGCGTCGCGGCAAGAAGACCATTCAGCGAAGAAAACGCACATTGCAGATCGTCCAGGTGCGGCGCCGCGATAAACTCTCCGTTCATTCCATATACCGTTCCCTTCATCCGGTTATACAGGAACAGATCCATATCCAGAATATCCTCTGCGGCCACGCCCGCCTCTCCGGCAATCAGCCGGCTCAGCGCATCCTTCGCCGTCTCCGCACCGCCCTCGCCCAGAAGCGGAAGCAGATCCTTCTGCGCATTGTATGCATACCCGTCATTTACCTGACGGTTCATGTGAATCGCCAGATTCGGAATCATCATCAGATCCCGGTCTACATTCACCAGCTGCGAACGCACGCCCTCCGGCGTCCGCAGCACGATCCGCCCCGCCACCGAAAGCGGCCGGTCGAGCCAGGGCGCGCAGAGCATCCCGCCATACTTCTCCACATTCAGCTTCAGATACCGCTTCTCCACCTCGATTTCCGCGTTCGTCTTCACCCGAAACGCAGGAGAATCGCTGTGGCTCGCCATCACCTGAAAGCCCACAAAATCACGCTTCGGAATGAAAAAGGCGATCAGCGCCGACTCATTGCGTGTGACATAATATCCCTGCCCGGCCTGAAGGCGCCAGCTTTCCCCCTCGAACAGCTTTGTGTAGCCTGCCCGTTCCAGTCTGTCCTGCATATTTGCCGACGCATGAAACGCCGTCGGACTCGCATCCAGGAAACTCAGCAGTTCCCTGTTGATTTCATCAAAATTCATTTTTCCATCCTCATCTTTTTTCTGCTTTTCCTGGTCTGCGGTCTCCAGTATAGCATATTCGTTTTCATTTTTCCACCCGCAGCCATTCAATTTCGTCCACCGTTCAGAAGCCTCCAGAGGAGTGGAACCCGGCGCTTCAGAATTCGCGCCAGACATGTGCTGACTGCCAATGCCAGAAACGGCATCAGCAGATACAACGCAAACGGCTCCCAGCCCGTCGCCGGAATCAGCCTGGCGCCGGCCTTATTGATCAGGCGGACAATCGCAAAATGAACCGCATACAGGAAGAAATTGTTCCTCATAAAATCCCGCGTCCTGGGCAGCCGTTCCCCCGGCACCGCCAGCCATAACCCACTCACGGCCAGCACGCGGCACGACACAAAACCTGGCACATACGCGAAACGCAGTCCGCACCAGTATGTGAGCACTGCCAGAAGAAGCATCGCCGCTCCGATCATCCCGCTCCCCCGGCTTCCCGCCTGCTCCGCAACCGGTATCCCGCCACGTTTCTCCCGGGCAGCCCCTCCGCCAAGCGCGACCGCAGCCGCCGTCGCGTAATACACCAGCGCATCCTCATTGAGAAGCGGCAGATTTACGTTCATCAACACCAGGCACCAGGCCACGAACAGAAACAGCCACCGACTCCAGCACCGCTTCAGCACCGGATACAGAAGCGGCGCCAGCAAAATCAGCAAAATCAGCTGATACAGATACCAGAAGACATAATTGTAAGTATAATGAAGCACTGCATCCACCGCTGACTCGACGGTAAACGGAATCGTCCCCTTCCCGACCACATCACGAACCCAGGGCAGCCGGCTCGCAACCACATATCCCAGATAATACAGAAAATTCCACAGAATATAAGGAACGAGTACGCTTCGAATCCGGCGTCTCCATTTGCCCGCAAGCGTATCCCGCCATTCCTCTCCCGATCCAAAATTCCGATAAAACAGATATCCGGATATCATGAAAAATCCCGGCACCGCGACCTGCCCCAGCAGATCGCCGATCGCGTGCTCTGCCCGGTATACCTGTTCCATCCCCTCTGTCATGCCCAGAAACAGCTGCGCATTATACGAATGCTGCCAGATCACCAGGAGACTGAACGCAAACGAAAACCAGGTCACCTTGTTGCGAAACTGCTTCTCATTCACCGTCTGGTCCCCCTCCCTGTTCCCGATTATGCCATGATCGGTTTTCTTCCATTCCGGGCAATGACGTCAATGCGTTCAACGTCACAGCAGGAAATCCCAGGAGAACATATTTTCACTGCCCTGCTCCTTCATCAGCCAGTCAAGTGTCTTCATATAATGTTCCGATATCGCCCTGCAAATGACATGAGTCTCTCCGGTATAGCAGGCATCCATGATCTCCTTATGGAGCAGATGCTGACGTGACGCCACAACCCCTCTGTCCAGATCCTGACCGTACCCGGTCAGGATATTCCCATAACTCAGCTGATTCCAGGCATGATACAGCCGGGGCATGTTTACCATACGCACCAGTTCTCCGTGAAATTCGTTGTCGCATAAAAATACCGCTTCATAATGCTCTGCGTCGAGTCCTTTCATGCGTTCCAGGACCGTTTCCATGCGCCCGATCGTTTCCGCAGGCACCTTCCCGTCCAACAGTTTTACCGCCATCGTCTCATAACCGGTTTTCATGAGATAGATTTCGTAAGTGTCCTCTATGGTGATCGTTTTCACAGAACATCCCACATTTCTTGTATACTCGATCAGCCCCTCATTCTCCAGCTGGCGCAACGCCTCCCGAATCGGTCCCCGGCTTGCCTCAAATTCCTTTGCCATCTCCGCCTCGATGATCCGATCACCCGGCTTCAGCTCCTGACTGATGATTTTCATGCGTATGGCGTCCGTAACATTCTCCCGCAGTGTGCGATATCCAGTCTTTCCCATCATTTCCCTCTGTCCTGACAAACATCCCTCATATGGGATCTCACCTCATCTTCCGCCATCTGAATCCTTACGAAGATATTGGCAGCGGTTCCGGACGTCGTCTTCCCACGCAACCCGAATCGCTGCCAATATTATATCATGAACTTCGTTCATGATCGACATTCGCCGTTCGCCGCGAGTGAGCAAGCTCCCTCGGGCTCACTTGCGCTCATTATATCATAAAGGTAACCCGAGGTAAATTATCCGGACACTTTTTTTCTTTCATTTTCTGCCAGCTTCGGCATGATCAGCCCCAGAGCAGTCAGCACAATCGGCGTAATGACATTCAGGGCGAAAGTGAACAGATCGCTGCTGTACATTCCCATGATACAGCAGACCGCGGTGATCAGAAAACACCAGCCACCAAAGAACTTCGCCGTCTTCTGACTCCTGACAAAACGATATTCCGCCGGGAAACGATTCAACGACTTTCTGAGCGCCAGATAAGCGACGAAAACCCACAGATACCGCAGCGGCATACACACGGAATTCAGCTTCGTCAGCTGCTGCAGCACCGCGGCAGCGCCCGGAACAAATGACTGGATCAGGATGATTGCGCCCGACAGAACCATCACCAGAAGAATCCCGTTGCTGTATGCCCCATATTCGTTTTTCCGGCGCAGTTTCGAAGGAATGAAATCCTTTGTCTTCTCGTTATCCAGAAGCATGCGAAGCGGAGCGTCAATACTCAGAATCAAAACGGCAAACTGGCTGATCATATTGCAGATCGCGTAAACGATCAGGAACAGATCTCCTACATGATAGTACTCTCCGATTTTCTGAAACGCCCAGTAGGATCCGTTTGCCGCATAAGAGTTAAACGATTCCCGGCTCTCGTTGATCACTGCCGGATCAAACATCCGCCCCATGGCAATGCTGCCGAGCATGGCGCATCCCAGCACCATCACCGCCATGGCAATGATTCCCTTTGGAAAATTCCGGCTCGGTTCCTCCATCTTATTGACATACGGCGAAACCTTCTCGCATCCTCCTACGGCAAACACCAGAATCGAAAGCGAGGTAAAATATCCGAGATTGAAATTCGGAATCAGGTTTTTCAGACTCAAATCCATTGTCACATATTCGGCGTCCGGATTGACGGCCGGTGCGGCGAGCATCATCAGAATATACAAAAATGACATCACGAACATGCTTGTTCCCGCCACTGTAAGAATCTTCTTCAGCGGATTAATCCCCCGGCTGGCAATCAGACAGCCAATCAGAAACACAGCCAGCGTCCCCAGCTGTATGTACAGCGTCGGAAAAGAATCATACGTCTCCGCATTGCGGAATACCGTCCAGCTTAACGCCTTTAAAAATCCGCTTCCCTTACTCGCAATATAGGTAATGTGACACGCCCAGTAGGTCCAGCCCGCATAATACGCAAGCTTCGGGCCGGTTGTCTCATAGATCCATGCATTCACACCGCTTCCGCTGTTCTTAAACGCAGAGCCAAGTTCTCCTACCATCAGGGCATACGGAATAAAATACAGCGCAAACATCAGAATCCAGCTGAATATAACCTGAATTCCATTAAAATAGACATACCCGTTCACCACATTGCCGAACCCCCACACAGTGGAAAACGCCATGAAGGCAAGACCATACCATTTGATCTTTTCCGCCTTCGAGTTCCTTTCTTCTGACATGCTTTTCGTCCTCCTCCTTCATTTTTCAGCCAGATTGTCAGATATTCTCTGCACGATTTTCCATGGCTGTCCTGTCTTCCTCATTTTAAATCATTTTTCGTCGAATGTAAATTGTAAATTGTTGACAATCTACAATTTGTTGGCCAAAAAACACCCGGTTTTCTCTCTGTTTCCATACCCCACCTGTCCGTTTTGTCTGCAATCCGCTTACATTTTATCCAAACCCGGATTGAAAAAACAGTTTGAATATGTCATAATAAAGTATCTGATTGCGGAACGATTGCAGATACAGGATTGTTGTTACAAACAGGAAGGAAGTACAGGATATGCACAGAGAATTTGTGATGGGGAACGAGGCAATCGCCCTCGGTGCGCTTGCCGCAGGCGTCAATCTCGTTGCCGGATACCCCGGGACACCCTCGACAGAGGTGCTGGAGACGGTCTCCGCACGCCGGACGGAGGCGACCTATGTGGAGTGGTCGGTAAATGAAAAAGCCGGCATGGAAGTGGCAGCCGGAGCGGCATACGCCGGAGCGAGGTCAATGGTGACCATGAAACAGGTCGGCCTCAACGTAGCCTCCGATCCGCTGATGAGTCTTGCCTACATCGGTGTGAAGGGCGGCATGGTCGTAATGGTGGCGGACGACCCCGGGCCGATTTCCTCACAGACAGAACAGGATACACGCACCTTCGCCGCTTATTCCAAGCTGCCGGTCTTCGATCCGACCGGCGTGCAGGAAGCCTACGATATGATACAGGAAGCCTTTGCTTTCTCAGAGAAGCATCACACGCCGGTGCTGTTCCGGCCAACGACACGAATCTGCCACGGCTACGCGAGCATTGACGTGAAAGACCCGGAAGATTATGTCCGCAACAACCCGGAGGGCTTTGTCAAGGGACCGAACTGGGTCATCTTCCCGCGGCTTTCCTTTGCCAACCATAAGAAGATCGAGGAGCGAAATGTCGCCATCGGCGAGGAGTTTTCCTCCTATGCCCGCAACGTGCTCCTGCCGGCGAGCGGAACCTTTTCGGGCTGCCGCAAAGGAATCGCGACCCATGGCATCAGCTTTGACTACACGATGGAGAATCTGGAGCAGGGGAATTCTCCCAGACTGCTGAAGATCGTTACACCATTCCCCTTCCCGGAGCAGCTTGCCGTCGAATTTCTGAACGGTCTCGACGAAGTGCTCTGTATCGAGGAGCTCGATCCGGTGATTGAACGGGCACTCATCTATGTGTGTGGCAAGTACCATCTGAACGTAAAGATCTGCGGCAAACTGACCGGGCATGTCGCCTCCTCCGGAGAGAATTCGATCGAGTCAGTCGCGGCCTCCCTGAAGAAATTTTTCGGCAGCGCCTTCGCAAAGACGGACATCATTGACATCTCCGACGCGCCGCCTCTGCCGGTCCGGCCACCGGTACTCTGTGCCGGCTGTCCGCACCGCGCTGCATTCTATGCGGTGAAATGCGCCGCCAAAGGACAGAAAGCGCTCTACAGTGGCGACATCGGCTGCTACACGCTGGGCAACGCCATGCCCCTCGATATGACGGACACCTGTCTCTGCATGGGAGCCGGTATCACGCTGGCGCAGGGAATCGGCCGCATCGAACCGGATACCCTGTGCTTCTCCTTCACCGGCGACTCCACCTTCTTCGCGTCCGGCATGACCGGCATCGTCAATGCCTTTTACAATCAGGCCAATATGACAGCCGTGATTCTGGACAATTCCACCACAGCCATGACCGGACACCAGCCGCATCCCGGAACCGGTAAGACCATGATGGGAGAGATTGTAGAAAAGGTCAGCATTGAAAAGGTTCTTCACGCCATCGGCCTTGAGACCGTGGAGACGGTAAACCCACTTGATCTGCCGCTCGCCATTGAGACCGTGAAACGCGTCAGCGCGCAGCCAGGCGTCAAGGCAATCATCTTCCGCTCTCCCTGTGTCGCTATCACCAGACCAAAGGGCTGCGCCGCGATCGACCCGGATGCCTGCATCAACTGCAAGCGGTGCATCCGCGAACTCGGCTGCCCCGGCATTGTCCTCGATGGCGGAACCGTTGCCATCGATCCGTCACTCTGCACGGGATGCGGACTGTGTGCCCAGGTTTGCCCGGTTCACGCCATTGAGAACGGAGGTGTTCAGAATGAGTAAGAATGTTTTGCTTTGCGGAGTCGGCGGCCAGGGAACCGTCCTCTCGTCCAAACTCCTGGCAGCTGCCGCGATGGCAAAGGGTATCCCCGTGCTCACCGCGGAGACCATCGGCATGGCGCAGCGCGGCGGCAGCGTGACGAGCCATCTGCGAATGGGAGAAAACATGTACTCCCCCCTGATTGGGAAGGGACAGGCAGACCTTCTGCTCGCCTTTGAACCAGGGGAAGCCGTGCGAAACCTTCCCTACCTGAAAAAAGGAGGCATCGTCGTCACAAACACGCGGCCGGTACGCCCGGTAACAGGGACGCTCACCGGTGTGGACTACACCGGCATGGAGATGGTCGACTTCCTGAAGGCCAAAGCAAGGCGGGTCATTGTCGTGGACGGCGACCAGGCAGCCGCAGATCTGAGCTCTTCCAGAGTGCTCAACGTCGTCCTGCTGGGCGCGGCAGTCGAAAGCGGCGTTCTGGCAATCACCAAAGAGGATATCAGGGCTGCGATCCTTGCAAAGATTGCGCCGCGATTCCACGAACTGAATATGCGGGCCATCGATTACATCAAAACAGAGGAGAATGAAAACCATGAAGATCAATGAAACACAGATTGCGCAGGTGAACGACCGGATCGCCGCGCTTCGGAAAGCAGATAATTTTTACGGAAAAAAACTGAAAGCACTCGGTATTACGGAAATCCACACCGCAGAGGAGTTTGAGTCTCTCCCATTCTCGGAGAAGGCCGATCTGCGCGAAGCGTACCCGCTCGGCCTGATGACCGTCCCGGAGGAAGAGATCGTCCGCATTCACTCTTCTTCCGGCACGACCGGGACGCCTGTCGTCATTCCCTACACCGCAAAAGACGTCGCTGACTGGGCAACCATGTTCGCACGTTGCTATGAGACCGCCGGCATTACAAAAGAAGACCGGATTCAGATCACGCCCGCCTATGGACTCTGGACCGCCGGCATCGGTTTCCAGGCCGGCGTAGAAAAGCTGGGGGCAATGGCCATTCCGATGGGTCCCGGCAACACCGACAAACAGCTTCAGTTCATGCAGGACATGAAATCCACCGTGATCTGCGCGACCTCCTCCTATGCTCTCCTTCTCGCAGAAGAAGTAGAAAAGAGAGGACTCAAGGACAAAATTTACCTGAAAAAGGGCGTCATCGGCTCAGAGCGCTGGGGCGCAAAGATGCGGCAGCGGATCCAGTCCATCCTCGGCATCGAGCTGTACGACATCTACGGTCTGACCGAAATCTATGGCCCCGGCATCGGCGTCAACTGTAAATACGATACCGGCATGCATTACTGGGATGATTATATTTACATTGAAATCATCGACCCCACCACCTTAAAGCCCGTACCGGACGGCGAAGAAGGCGAAATCGTCATCACGACACTGGTCAAGGAAGGCGCGCCGCTGATCCGTTACCGCACACACGACATCAGCCGCATCATGCCAGGCGAATGCCCGTGCGGACGCTCCTATCCACGTCTCGACACCATCGTCGGCCGCTCGGACGATATGATGAAGATCAAGGGCGTCAATGTATTCCCGGCTCAGATCGAAGAGATTCTGCGCACCTTCCCGGAGGTATCCAGCGAATACCAGATCCGTATTTCCCATCTCGACGGCAAAGACACGATGCGTCTCTATGTCGAGACGACCGGCAATATCGATTTTGCAGACCTCGGGGAGCGCATCGCCGCAAAGGTGAAGAGCAAAATCGGTTTCACGCCGATTGTCAAGGTCGTCGAAATCGGCCTGCTTCCGAGAAGCGAGAAGAAGACCAAACGCGTCATCGACGAGAGATACGACTAAATGACAGCATAACGCGCATAGAAAAGGGGGCGTTGCGGATCTGCCGCGGCACTCCCTTTTCAGAGTAGCACTAAAACGCAAGCAGCCGACATAAAATAAACCCATTCACGGGAGGGCGAACAAGAAGAGGAGGATCTGACTTACAACCGTCAGGACTTCTGGACGACCACCTCTAACAAGCAGCTCAACTTTGTGCAGCACATCAACACGATTTTGAAGGCAACAGGACGTGCTGCTGTCGTTGTGCCGGACAATGTTTTGTTTGAAGGTGGCGCTGGAGAAATTGTGCGGAAAAAGCTGCTGGAAACAACAGACCTTCATACAATCCTGCGTTTACCTACGGGTATCTTCTATAAGCCAGGCGTCAAGGCGAACGTCATTTTCTTCGATAAGCGCCCCGCCAGCCCGGACAGGCAGACGAAAGAGGTGTGGATTTATGATCTGCGCACCAATGTTCATTTTACATTGAAGCAGCATCCCATGACCGACGCGGATTTGCAGGATTTCATTACCTGCTACAATCCGCAGAACCGACATGACCGCCATGAAACCTGGTCTGAGGAAAACCCGGATGGACGCTGGCGCAGATTTTCCGCAGGGGAAATTCTGGAGCGGGATAAAACGAGCCTCGATATTTTCTGGATCAAGGACAAGTCCCTTGCCGACCTGGACAACCTGCCTTCTCCGGACGAATTGGCTGTGGATATTATCGAGAACCTCCAGAGTGCTGTTGAGAGCTTTCAGGAGTTGCAGGCGCAGATAGGAAGGTTGTGAAGAAGGAGCATGATCGACCAGGTACCGACGGAATAAACGGACAAAATCAGCCTTATAAAGCATGGAAAAACGGACAAATTTGAGTAAAAATATATTGTAAAAACGGACATCTGAGGATATACTGTAATCAGAAAACGTATTCCTCAGGAGGTTCTGTATGATTTCCAGAAAAATAGAGAAAGAGCTTCAACACTTTTTCTCCAAAAAAGAAAAGAAAGCGCTGCTTGTGACCGGAGCACGACAAGTAGGGAAAACCTATATCATTGAGAAAGCGGGGAGGGCGGCCTTTGAATCCTTTGTGGAGATCAATTTTATTGAAAATGTACAAGCTCGCGAGCTTTTTGAGAACGCTGCAGATACAGAGGCGCTGCTGTTGCGTATTTCTGCACTTGCGAACGTACCCCTGATACCCGGAAAGACGCTAATTTTTCTGGACGAGGTGCAGGAGTGCGAGGAGATTGTCACAGCCATCAAATTTCTGGTAGAGGAAGGAAGTTACCGCTATATTCTCAGCGGTTCTCTGCTGGGTGTGGATCGGAAGGATATCCGATCTGTACCGGTCGGCTACATGGATATTCTGGAAATGTATCCGCTCGATCTGGAGGAGTTCGCTCGGGCGAATGGAGTATCTGATCGCGTACTGGGGGCGCTTCACACCGCCTTTGATGAGCGAACACCAGTTGATTCGCTGATCCATGAAAAAATGATGGAGCTTTTTCGGCTTTACCTGATCGTTGGCGGGATGCCGGCGGCAGTCGAGGTCTATCGGGAAACAAAAAATTTACAGGAGGTCGTGCGTGTTCAGCAGTCGATCATCACGCTTTACAAGAAGGATATCGCAAAATATGACCCGGAAAATAAACTCTATCTGGAAGAAATATTCGATCTGATTCCGAGTGAACTGAATGCGAAAAATAAACGATTCATTTTAAAAAGACTGAATGAGAACTTTAAATTTTCCCGTTATCATCACAGCTTTCTGTGGCTTGCGGATGCCGGAGTTGCTTTGCCCGTGTTTTGTGTGGAAGAACCGATGGTTCCGCTTTTGCTCTCGCGGTCCACGAACCTTTTTAAACTTTTTCTGGCAGATGTGGGTCTTCTGGCATCCATGTATATGGACGGTATTCAGGTCAAAATACTGAACCGGCAGACAGAGATCAATTTTGGAGCCGTCTACGAAAATGCGGTCGCGCAAGAGCTGAAGGCGCATGGATTCGACCTCTATTATTTTAACAGTAAAAAGCAGGGAGAGCTTGACTTCGTTATCGAACAAGGCGGGGAAGTCCTTCCGATTGAAGTGAAGTCAGGGAAGGATTATGGTCGGCATGCGGCGCTTGGAAATGTTATGAAAAATGAACATTACCATATTCCGGCTGCCTGTGTGTTTCACAATGGAAATGTGAGCGCATCCGGCAGAGTGATCTATTATCCAGTTTATATGCTAATGTTTCTGGAAAAAAAGAATCTTCCGGAAAAGCTGATCTATGATCCGGATTTTTCGGCACTGGTATAGAGGTGATCATGCTCAATCGAAAATCTCCAGAGTGCTGAGATCTTGCAAGAGTTGCAAGCGCAACTAAGTAAATAAGCATAAAAAACAACCCACCAAGTTACTATCCTGCTGCATTGGATTTGCACAGTTGGATAGCAACCTGGTGGGCCTATACCTGCTTTCCTTATTGTCAGAACCTTCTGATTTTTTTATGCCAATTGTAATCCGATCCACTTCCTGACAACCTCAACGCTGACATTCGCGGCCTTAGCAATTAAATCCTCAGCCACACCAGATTCATGCAGGCTAATCGCCATAGCTTTTGCATTTTCCATTTTCCCTTGCTCAATGCCCTTCTCAATGCCCTTCTCAATACCCTTCTCAATACCTTTTTCATAAATACCCTGGCTCAAATTACACATAACATCTAACTCCTTTCTAAAATCAGGCTCAACCGTTATGCCATACTCATTCTCTAATATATCCAAACGCTCATTCACGCTAAGATCCACCGAAAACATGGTACTGAGCAGACGATGCAACTCATATTTTTCTCCCTGCTGTGGAAGATCATTCGGTATCCCCAATAATACGATATTCAGTAAGTCAATCTTACCTTTCCATTCGTGATTTGCCATGATAGCCTCATTTGTAAGATGCACATAGTTCCAAATACATTCATCCATGTTCATGCAAATCCATATAGAATAAACCTTTTTCAAATCATTATACCGTTTCCCGGTGAAATCCCTCTCTTTTTGAGAAGAAACAAGCCTGCTTACATAGAATATCGCTCTATTCAAAATATCGTATCCTGACGGATCATCTTTCTGAGCTTCTACATTGATAATAATCTGCGAAAGCCCATCACACATTCTTACATAGAAAATAATATCAAACGTTACATAGCCTTCCCTTATTTCTGGCCGTATCGTGTTTAATCCAACAATCCGTTCTCCACTTACCGTTTGTTCCGAATTTGTCATTCCAGGTTCAACAGGGATTCTTCCTACATGAATGTCTCCCTCAATGTACTTTTCAACTGTTTCAGGCGACATCCTTTTAAACTCCTCTACAGTGGCGGTCAATATGCGCGATAGAATGCTTTTATGTGCCAAAAGAACCTTTGCAGCTGTATCGTACTGTGAATGATCCTCTGCGGCTTCCACCGTATTCTTCAAATCATTGCCTATTTCAACCACATCCTCTCTAATCAACATCAAAATACACTACACCTGTTGTACCTGTAGCTTACCACAAAGTCATCCCACTAATCAAGGTATGTTTCGAGAACATTTTATTAACATTATCTGGCATCCATCAGGGGGCAACCGGTATTGCCCGATTGCCCCCTGATATGCTCCCGGATTTTTCATCCGCCACGTTTTCCATCATCTCATCCATGCCCCGTCCGGCCCGACACGGTATCCGTCCGGCGTCGTGGTATCCGTCAGCATCTCTCCACTTTCGTTACAGTAATACCACTTGTCGCCATCCTGAATCCAGCCGGTCTTCATCTCACCGTCACTGTTGCAGTAATACCATTTTCCATTATTCTGGAACCAGCCGGTCTTCATATAACCATCGTCATCAAAGAAATACCACTTATTTCCGATCGACTTCCACTGTTTTTTCAGCGTGTTATTATTGGTATCGCGATAGGTCCAGCCCTTTCCATCCTTCGACCAGCCGGTGTTGCCGCCATTCTGCTGTCCGCCGGGCTGATTCCCCGGCTGATTTCCTGGCTGCTGATTCGGCACATTGCCTGGCTGATTACCGGAATTGTAAGAACTGCCGGACGACACTCCGCCGTTCTCTACGATTGCCGCTGCCTGATCAGAATCCACCGTCAGTTCATCCGACTCCACCCAGCTTCCCGTGTGAGAGGAATCGTAGATAGCCCTCACCTTGAAGGTATAAGTCCCGCTCTTTGTAAAATAACTGCTGAAATTGTAATAGGTATTCGTTGTCGTCATAACGGAAGTTACCGAACTACTACCCCGGTAAAGGCGTACTTCATAACTCTGTGCGTCCCTCGCTCCGTTCCAGCTCGCAACGCCGGTATTCGAACCCAGATTCAGGCCGGATACTGTTAAATCATAATTCTTTCCTTCGATCTCCGCCAGTGTAATTTTCACAGTCAGGGTCGAATTGCTCTTTTTACTGACGGATGTCACGGTTCCCTCGTCGCCGTTCAGCGTCACGTCGCTCTTAGACATACTGCTGAATTTATAATCGTCCGTGTCTGTCGTCAGCGTTACCTCGATCTTCGGCTTATCGCCCTCGTCCCAGCCATCACTCGGCTCATTCGTCACTTCCACCTCGTCCACTTCATACTTACCGGAATTGGCGGTAACACGCACATTTGTATCCGTATCATCCTCCTTAATCCGATAGGACAGATTCAGAGAAACGCTGTCAATACTTGTCGTCGAAGCCATAGCCGGAAATACCATCGCCACGCTCAGCATCGCGGCCAGGCACGCCAGCCAGGCTTTTCTCTTCAAAAGATTCTTAAACATCACGATCACTCCTTTTTCCAACACATTCGATTTCTTGTAATCAGGTTTCTACAGTAGTATCATACCATGAATTCCCCGTAAGAAAACTTACAATTCCCGAACGATTCCGTGATCATTTTGTGTTCTTTCTGAATCATCAAAGCATTGAGGCGAAGGTTCATTCATTTTTTGTTTACAATTTTGTCAAAAATCATTTACACCGCTATCATGATTTCTTCATGATTCCAAAATATACTAATACCATAAACAACAAGCCAAGTTGTTTATGAAGTGCTTACAAGATTTTTTTCATAATACTCGAGCTGATAACGAGGTTATCAGCTCTCCTCCCTTTTTACCTCTTATATTTTAAGAAAGCGTCTCTCAGCTGCGGAGAGGCGCTTTCTTTCTGTCCCGCTACTGCATACGGGCCGGACCGTCTATCTCAGACTTCTTCGTTGTACTCCGGGCTGCATCGTTCACCCAATCCACTTTCGGGGATAGAAGCCAGAGTGCCAGCAGATTCGGACAGGCCATCAGGCCATTGCAGAAATCCGCAAGCAGCCAGACCGGATCCAGACGACAGATACACCCGAAATATACGGCACCCAGATACAGCAGGCGATAATACCACACCAGCTGCTGACAGCTGATCAAGAGGTGCTGTGTGACGTACCAGGCCGCCTGCCATCCGGTATAATACCAGGCAATGATCGTCGCAAACGCAAAAACAATCAGCGCAGCAGAGACCAGAATTTCTCCCGGACGCCCCAAGCGCCCGGCAAAACACCAGGCGGCAAGCTGCGCGCCATCGATTCCTGCCGGAATTCCCATCTGCCGTTCCACGCACAGAATGACAAACGCCGTCAGCGTGCAGAGCACGATCGTATCAAAGAACACTTCGAACATTGCCCACATGCCCTGCTGTTCCGGCGTCGTCTCCTCTGCCGACCCATGCAGAATTGCAAGCGTCCCCAGCCCGGCTTCATTGGAAAACACCCCGCGCGACAGACCGTAACGGATGCTCCGGCTCATCAGAAAGCCGACGAGTCCTCCTCCGGCGGATTCCGGCGCAAACGCGTCCGACAGGATATCCCACAGCACGCATGGAACAGACGACCAGCACGACAGGATCACAAGTAGCGAAACCGTCAGATAGATACCGGCCGCAGGCGGCATCAGACGCTCGGTCACCCGGGCGATCCGGTCAGTCCCGCCGATCAGAATCATCGCAACCAGAGCCGTCAGAACCAGAGCAACGGCCATAGCCGGAACAGCCGCCATATCCTTGAGCGCCGCACAGATCGAATTTGCCTGAACCATAGCGCCCATCCCCATGGACGCCAGCACCGCCAGCCCTGCATAGAAAACGCCCAGTGTGCGGCTGCGAAGCCCCAGCTCCATATAGAGCATCGGCCCGCACAGCCAATGTCCCTCTTTCGTCTGTCTGCGGTACTTCAGTCCCAGGCAGGTTTCCGCATAGGCCGTCATCATTCCCACTGCCGCCGAAACCCACATCCAGAAGACGGCTCCCGGACCTCCCACAGTCAGGGCCGTCGCTACCCCGACGATGTTGCCGGTTCCGACCGTCGCCGCAAGCGCCGTACAGGCGGACTGAATCTGTGTCATCCGACCGCCAGCCGTCTGTTCTGCATACCGTTTTCTGCGGAAAGCATCCACCGGCGAGACCATTTTTTCATCCGCCTTTCGGTTCCGGAACTGTCCCACCGTCGCGCCCAGCCAGCATTTCCAGCACCGGATCTGAAACCCTCCGGAACACACCGTAAACCAGATTCCCGTCCCCAGAAACAGAACCAGTGTCCACGGACCCCAGACCATCCGGTGAAGCGCCTGAATGACTGACATAAAAACACCGCCGCACAGAACATTTCTACATTCTATGCAGCGGCCGCGTCATATTTCCCTTTTCGTCTCGCATTTTCCGGACAGATATGTTATGATGAAACCTGTCCGGGGCAGACCCAGAGACCGTCTCTGCCACATCTCTGACAGCCGCATTCATCCCGAACCCATTTCGCATTTCACCAAAAGGAGGAGACTTATGCCCGGATTCACCACCCATTACATTCTGGGAATGAAGGCATATAACGACATGCCCGCCAATTCCCTCAAGGCCATTATCGCCAAATACCGCTGGCTTTATCAGCTTGGCCTCCAGGGACCAGACATGTTCTTTTACTATATTCCGATTCTGCGCCACCGGGATTACCGCAACGTTGGTTCCTACATGCACGAACATCACATCAGTGATTTTTTTGACACCTACCTGCGCCACATGAACACCATTCCGTCCAAACAGCAGCGGGAGGAGTGCCTGTCCTACTTCTGTGGCTATGTCTGCCATTATATTGGAGACTCGATCTGCCATCCATACGTCTATGGCCGGATCGGTCACGACACGGAGCACCCCGCCGGACGCATTCACGGCATGCACGCTGCTCTGGAGAATGACATTGACGCCATTCTCCTCATGCATTACAAACACAAGAAGCCTTCCGAATTCAACCAGGCGGCTACCATCTGTCTCAACGGCATGGAGACCCAGTTCATCTCCCGCTTCCTGGCCGACGTGATCAATGAGACCTACTACCCGATCACCTACCGCAACAACTTCCAGGTAACGCCGGCCATGGTTCACCGCTCCATCGTCGCCATGCGCTTCGGCTGCCGGACGCTGGCAGATCCCAACGACTCCAAGCGCAATAAGATCGCTTATGTGGAATCTCTGTTCCGACGTAATCACATCGCTTCCAAAAAGCTTGTCACCGACCACATCAGCAACCCGCGCAGGGTCCTGAACCTCGACCACGAAATCTGGTGCAATCCCTGGGATCGCAGCCAGGCTTCCGACGCCTCCTTCCCGGAACTGTTCCGTAAATGTCTGGCGAAATTAAGCGATGTGTACGGCATCATCAACAACGGCATGGCTAATGGCAGACCCACACCGGATTACGACCGTTCACGGTTGCTCCACGAGCTCGGAAGCCATTCCTACCACAGCGGACTGGAAGTCCGGGACTAAAAGATTCCCATCTGACTGAGGGCAAAGATCCACAGGAAAATCGTTCCCAGTGAGCAGATAGAGGTAAATACTACCAGCTGCGCCGCCAGATCTGCATCGGAGTCCATCGCGCTGGCCAGGTTAAAGGATGTTGTCGCGCACGGCGCGATAAAGATGCACATCAGCGCAATAAACGCATCGTTTCTGAACCCAAGGGCAATCGTAATCGCGATCATGATTGCCGGCACGATAAGCAGGCGGGTCACACAGCCGACAACAATCGGCTTCAGATTGTCCTTCACTGCTCCGAAATTGAAAAGACCGCCCATGACAATCAACGCCACCGGAGTTCCGCATCGTCCAAGGTCACGGAATACGCCAGACAGCACATCCGGCCACTGGAAATGCAGAAGCTGCGTCGCAAAGCCCAAAATCGCCGCGACCACATAGGGGTTGGTAATAACGCCGCTCAGTGTTTTTTTGAGGTTAAGCTGACTGTCCTCCCGGAACATCTCCAGCAGAATAACCGACAGCACATTCTGAATTGGCACGATGATCGCGATCAGCAGCGAAATCGCGCCGATATTTCCTTCCCCACACAGCGCCGTACCAATCAGTGTACCGAAAATAACAAAGTTCGTGTGAAAAATTCCGTGCGAAAGCGCTCCCCTCCGCTTTTTGGTCTTTTCTGTCGGAAATGCCACCAGCAGCGAAATCGCAAGAATCACAAACTGGGTGATGATCGCATAAAGCAGCAATTCCCCGTTAAAGACGCTGGCAATATCCACTTTACAGATGTTGTAATAGACATTGATCGCCAGAAATGTCCTGAAACACATTTTATTCATCTTGTTCAGGGAATGCTCATCCAGCAGATTGATTCGCCGCAGGAAACATCCCAGCGCCAGCATGATAAACATGGGAAGTACCGCGCTTAAAGCCGTTTGAAAACTACTCATTTTCCAACCCTTCTTTCTCTTATTGTTCTTTCAACGGAAGCAGAATCGCTCCACGACTTCCTGATGTCACATGATCTGCATACCTCGCCAGATAACCGGACGTAATTCTCGGCTCTCTTGGCTGCCACTTTTTCTTCCTTTCCGCCAGGATTTCATCCGAAACTTTGACGTGAATCGAATGATTGGGAATATCGATGGAAATGATATCGCCTTCCTCAACCAGTGCAATCGGTCCGCCAACCGCCGCCTCGGGAGACACATGCCCGATCGCCGCTCCGCTGGAAGCGCCGGAAAAACGACCGTCCGTAATCAACGCCACACTCGATCCCAGCCCCATGCCAACAATCGCCGACGTCGGATTCAGCATTTCACGCATTCCCGGTCCGCCCTTCGGTCCTTCATAACGGATGATGACAACATCTCCTGGCACAATCGTACCGTCCTTAATCGCCACGATCGCCTCATCCTCGCAGTCAAATACACGCGCCGGGCCCTCATGCACCAGCATCTCCGGCACTACCGCCGACTGCTTGACCACGCAGCCATCCGGTGCGATGTTGCCATTCAGAATCGCAAGACCTCCGGTCGCGCTGTATGGGTTGTCAATCGGACGTATCACCTCCGGGTTTTTATTAACCGCACCGGCAATATTTTCTCCGACCGTCCTGCCGGTCACCGTCCTGGCGTCAAGCCTGATCAGATCCTTTTTCGTCAATTCATGCATAACCGCGGCAATCCCGCCTGCCTCATTCAATTCTTCAATATAATGGTATCCCGCCGGAGCCAGGTGGCACAGATTTGGTACGACACGGCTCACCTGATTGATCAGCTCCAGATCGAAATCCACATGTGCCTCATGTGCGATCGCCGGCAGATGAAGCATGCTGTTGGTCGAGCACCCCATCGCCATATCCACTGCCAATGCGTTGAGGAACGCATCCTTTGTCATGATATCTCTCGCGCAAACCTGATCACGGTACAGCTCCATGATCTTCATGCCTGCATGCTTGGCCAGCCGGATGCGCTCGGAGTAAACCGCCGGTATCGTACCATTGCCCGGAAGACCCATTCCCAGTGCCTCCGTCAGGCAATTCATGGAATTCGCCGTATACATCCCCGCGCAGGAGCCACAGGTCGGACAGATATTCTGCTCAAATTCTTCCATATCCTGATCGTTCAGTTTACCGGCCGCATAAGCGCCTGCCGCCTGAAAGATACTCGATAAGCTCCGTTTCTCCCCGTAGACCTTTCCCGCCAGCATCGGGCCACCGCTCACAAAAATCGTCGGCAGATTCAGCCGGGCTGCCGCCATCAGCAATCCCGGAACATTCTTATCACAATTCGGAACCATGACGAGCGCGTCAAACTGATGCGCCATCACCATCGCTTCCGTCGAATCCGCAATCAGTTCTCTGGTAACCAGCGAATACTTCATCCCCTGATGTCCCATGGCGATTCCATCACAGACTGCGATTGCCGGGAAGACAATCGGCGTTCCGCCCGCCATACTGACGCCGGTCTTTACCGCATCCACGATCTGATTGAGGTGCATATGTCCCGGCACAATCTCATTCTGCGAACTGACAATACCAACTAACGGCTTCTCCAGTTCTTCCTTCGTCAGCCCCAGCGCGTAAAATAACGAACGATGAGGCGCCTGCTGCATCCCTTTCTTTACACAATCACTTCTCATTCAACCCATCTCCTTACATAGAATTCCAGTCTTTGTATTATCAACATATTTCATGCGATATATCGCATGTTATGTATTGCATTATAGCCTTATTCTTCCTCTTTGTCAACAGAAAAGTGAACGCAAAAAAATAAAGAGGAGCTCCAGGTTCCTCTTTATCCGTTTCTTCTGTATTTTCCTGTTTTCCCGTTTCACATTTCCGAAGACTTCAATTTCCCCAGCACATTCAGCGTACTCAGCCAGTTTTCTCTCATATACTCCTTTGCTGACGCCAGATTGCTCTCTTCGAGCGCAGCAATAATCCGTTGATGCTCCTCGACGGAATTGGAATCATCGTCCGTAATACAACTGTAAAAAAGATTCTCGATCCGACGAATATGATTTTCCAGCGTATCCTCAAATTCTGTCAGGAAATGGTTGTCCGCCAGTTTAAGAAATGTCTGGTGAAATTCCTGATCATAAATGCTGGAATTCCGGACATCCTTCTTTTTCGTTGCACCCGCAAACCGTTCATTAATCTTTTTCAGATTTTCGATCACCTGTGGCGTAATCCCCGGATAAGAAAATTCCACCGCCAGTGCATGAAGTTCCGCCATAATTTTATAGATTGAAAATGCTCCGTCCAGATCAATTGGCGCCACACGGGTCTCTTTTCCTGGATAAACATTAACCAGCTTCTGATCCGCCAGCATCTGCACCGCTTCCCGCACCGGCGTCCGGCTGACTTCAAAATACTGGGAAATTTCCTGATCCGAAATTTTCTCCTCCGGCTTTAAGGTTCCCTCTACGATCCATTTCCTCAGTTCTATGTAAACACGCTCCTTGGCGGTCTTTGGGGTCTCCTCCAATGGTTTCTGTGGAATCGGCATAATTTTTCTCCCTTTCTAAGTCCTTCCTCATTCGATCACAACAGTCAAACTGTCTGTATCTGTCTCCTGTATTATAACTCGCAAAAATCAAAAATGCAATATATCGCGTACAGGTGATCGGAACAAATTTTTTCATATTTCTCTTGACAATCCTCTCATTGCTCTTTATAATACGATATATCAAGTGCAATATATCGCATGCAGTATATTGTAGAAGGATGCTCAGGTAACAAATTTCAACAAAAAGGAGGAGATTCACATGAATCAAAACGTATTTACCGAGGATGCTCCCAAAGCAATCGGCCCCTACTCTCAGGGAATTCGCGGCGGCTCCACACTTTATGTGTCTGGACAGCTCCCGATCGACCCAAAGACCGGTGTTTTCCCATCCGACAATATTGCGGATCAGACAAAAATGTCTCTGGAAAATGTCGGCGCAATCCTGAAAGCCGCCGGATATGATTTCAACGATGTCGTCAAGACCACCGTATTACTGGACGACATTCAGGACTTCGGCGCCATGAATGCCGTCTACGGAACCTATTTTTCGGAGCCCTATCCCGCGAGAGCTGCTTTCGAAGTTGGAAAACTCCCGAAGAATGCAAAGGTTGAAATCGAAGTAGTGGCAGTAAAATAATTCGAGCGAGGTATGATATGAATGAAAGTATGAAACTGGTTCATTTTTCTGACAAAGACAGAAACACAAACGAAAAAACGTCTGGTGTTTCTTTTGGCGTTAAGGAAGCCAAGCAGGCAATCCGTTATCACGAAGCCTTTCCCGGTTACAGTCAGACACCGCTCGCAGACCTCTCCACCCTTGCAAAAGAAGTTGGCGTAGATGGAATCTACGTAAAGGACGAAAGCTACCGGTTTGGCCTGAATGCGTTTAAAGGACTTGGCGGAAGCTATTGCATCGGACGCTACATTGCGAATCAGCTCGGCATCGATATCAGTGAACTTTCCTATGAGAAGATCACCAGCGAGGAGAGTAAAAAGAAGATCGGTGAACTCACCTTCGTCACCGCTACCGATGGAAACCATGGAAGGGGCATCGCCTGGACCGCACATATACTCGGCCAGAAAGCTGTCGTCTTCATGCCAAAGGGAAGCGCTCAGGAACGCCTGCAAAACATCCGTGCCCTCGGCGCAGATGCCTCTATCACGGAGCTCAACTACGATCAGACCGTAGCCTATGCCGCGGAATGTGAAAAGAAATATGGCTGGGTTCTGGTTCAGGATACCGCATGGGATGGATATGAGACGATTCCAGGCTGGATCATGCAGGGTTATACCACCATGGCCTATGAAGCGGTACGACAGCTTGGCGAAGTAAAGCCGACTCACATTTTTCTCCAGGCCGGTGTCGGCGCCATGTCCGGAGCGCTGACCGGATTCTTCGCCGATTACTATGGGAAAGAAGATATGCCTGTCATCACAATCGTTGAACCGACCAAAGCGGACTGCATCTACCGCACCGCCGAAGCAAATGACGGAACCCTTCATATTGTCGAAGGCAATATGAATACGATTATGGCCGGTCTCGCATGCGGTGTTCCCTGCACAATCGGATGGGACGTGCTTTCAAGATACGCAAGCAATTTTGCTGCAATTCCGGATTGCATCGCGGCAGAGGGGATGCGAATTCTTGGCAATCCGTTGGGAACCGACACCAGAGTCATTTCCGGGGAAAGCGGCGCATCCACCTTTGGATTTGCGATGGAAGTGCTGCGTAACCCGTCTTACGAAGATTTTAAAAAGCAACTGAAAATCGACAGCAATTCCCGTCTTCTCTTCTTCTCCACCGAAGGAGATACCAACAGGGAAAATTACCGTAACATCGTATGGGACGGCAAATACCCATCTCACACCGAGCGGTAACGGATAAAACAATAAACAAAAATAGAAAGAGAAGGATTTCAAACCATGAAAAATCAATATTATGAGGATGTCTGCCGGTTTATTGACGATCACAGAGACGAGATCATCGAAAAATGGAAACAGTTTGTCAATCTGGAGGGTCACTATGACGAAAAGGAAAACGTCGAAAAGGCACAGGCATGGTTCCGTCATGAACTGGAGGAGACCGGTTTCCGCACCTGGACAGTAGAGTCAAGACCGGATCGCTGCAGCGTGCTGCTTGGTATTCTCGGTGAGGATCGCCCAGGCAAACCGATTCTCTTTGGCGGCCATCTGGACACGGTTCATCCGAAGGGCAGCTTTGGAAAGGAAAATCCCTTCCATATTGAGGATGGCAAAGCCTTCGGTCCCGGTGTACTGGATATGAAAGGTGGCCTTGTGATGGCACTCTACATCACCAAGGCTCTGCAGTCGCTGAATTTTGACAGAAATCCTATCAAATTTGTCGTTGCAGGAGAAGAAGAAGGCGACCATGTAGGAACCGACGTTGATCTTCTCTACACAGAGGAAAGTAAAGGCGCACTCTGCGCATTCAACATGGAAACCGGCCACATTACAAACAGCCTGTGTGTAGGCCGCAAGACCCAGTATACCTTCTTTGCAACCGTGCATGGAAAAGGCGGACACGCGGGAAATGAGTTCACCAAAGGTCACAACGCACTCACGGAAGCGGTCTTAAAGATCAATGAGATGTTGAAATCCATTGACCTCGACAAGGGTACCACCGTCACCCCCAGCGTTATGCACTGTGGAAAGAATACCACCTCGATCCCGGATCTCTGCGAATTTGCGGTAGATGTCCGTATCATGAACCAGGCAGAGGGGCAGCGCGTGAAGGATGCTTTCGACGAGATCATGAATCATTCCTATGTGCCGGGTACCACAACAGAATACACGCTGGAATTTGCAAAGCTCCTCGAATTCGAGCCGAACGAAAAAATCCTCGGACTGTACGAATTTGTCAACAAAACTGCAGTAGACAATGGTTTTGAACCGTTTGGAAAGATCATCCTCGGCGGCGCCTCCGACACCGGCGCTATCGCCAGAGCCGATATTCCGGTTCTCTGTTCCTGTGGCGTAGTCGGCGAATTTAACCATAACATCCGCGAATATGCCGTTGTCGAATCCATGTTCAACCGGGCAAAAATCTATACACTTGCCATTCTGGACATGAAATAAAACATGCTGACATGGGATACAAAGGAGGGTGAACGATGCTGGTATTTATTCTGATCAAACAGATTATCATCATGGCGCTTTTAGCAGGAGTCGGATTGGTCTTATGCAGGAAAGGGCTGCTTTCACCCTCCGGAACCAAAGATCTGGGAGGCATTCTTCTGAAGGTTGTCATTCCGTGTGTAATCGTCAAATCCTACCTCGTGGATTTCTCACAGGAACGATTCAACGGACTGATTGTCTCAGCCGGACTGGCGCTCACCGGATTCATTCTGGCAATGCTGATTTCCTGGATTGTCTATGGGAAACGTCGTCCAATCGAGAATTTCGCCGCATCCTTCTGCAATGCCGGATTCATCGGCATTCCTCTGGTACAGGCGGTTGTTGGCGAGGAAGGCGTCTTCTACGTCGCGATTTCCATTGCGTTGCTGAACCTGTTTCAGTGGACCTATGGCGTCTATGTCATCACCGACTGCAAGGATGCCATCTCACTGAAAACAATTGCCCGCAATCCAGTCGTGATTGCAATTGTCATCGGACTGGTACTGTTTCTGACGCCGATACAGGTTCCGGAAATTCTGGTCAGTACGCTTGGATATATCGCGGGTATGAATACACCGGTTGCGATGCTCCTTATGGGAACCTACATGGCCCGGCTGTCCATCGGTAAAATTCTGGGAGCAACAAGAGCCTACAGCTGTGTCCTGTTCCGTCTGATTGTGATTCCTGCCGTCATTCTGCTGATATACCGGATTCTGCCAGTATCCAATTATCAGGCGGTCATGACCTCCTATCTCGCAGCTATCACGCCGGTCGGAGCCAATATCTGTATCTTCGCGCAGCAGAATAACTGCGATTATGAATTAAGCGTCATTACCGTATGTCTGAGTACGATTCTGTCTGTGATTACCATACCAGTCCTGTTCATGGCGGCCCAGACAATATTAGTCCGATAATAAAAATTATTTGTAAAAAACAAGGGGGAAACTTATTTATGGAACGAGAGAAAAAAACACCCACATTCGGGTACGCATTATTTGTCACGTTACTTGCCTTTGCAGTTATCATGATCCCGGCAGTATTTCTGGGCGCAAAAACACAGCCGCTTTTCCTGATCTCCTGGATCGTTTCCATTCCGTTCTGTATGCGGCTCGGATATACTTATAAGGAGCTTCAGCAAGGACTCCTGGCCTACTGCGCCAAGTCACTGGTTCCGATGACGATTGTTCTCTGCGTCGGATCCCTGATCGGAACCTGGAATGCCTGCGGAACCGTACCTATGATCACCAAGCTCGGCCTGATGACCATCAACCCGAAGTATTTCCTGGTAATCAGCTTCTTTATCTGTATTGTGTTTTCACTGTTTACCGGTACATCCTTCGGAACCTGCGGCACTGCCGGCGTCGCGCTGATGGGTGTTGGTCTCTCCATGGGGCTGAATCCTCTGGTTATCGCGGCTCCCATCATCGGCGGTGCTTACTTTGGTGACGCGATCTCTCCCCTCTCCGACAGCACCAACTGTGCGGCAGGATCGGTAGGCGTCGATCTTTTTACCAGTATCGGTTATCAGGTATTTACCACTGCTCCGGCGGCATTGATCAGCGCAGCCATTTACCTGATCTGGGGCATGAATATTGATACCAGCAGCATTGACCTCAGCAGCATCAATGAGGTTATCGTCGGAATCGAAGCCAATTACAAGCTGGGTATCGTAACCCTGCTTCCCATGCTTGTTGTCCTGGTCATGCTTCTGAAGCGGATTCCGTCTATCCCCTCTATCCTCTGCGGCAGCATCTCCGGTCTGCTTGTCGCATGGCTGTATCAGGGACAGAGCTTAAAAAGTGTCATTCTCAGCATGTGGAGCGGATATACGCTGGAGTCCGACAATACCTTTATTGCCACGATCTTCAGCCGCGGTGGTATCACAAGCATGCAGGGAACCGCGTTTCTGTTCATCTTCGCCTTCGGGCTCTTTGGCATCCTGAGTACCGCCGGCATTATCGACAAAGTCGTAGAGCCTTTAATGAAGCGGGTAACCGGCCGCCTGAGCGGCACCATCTGTACGGTCATTCTTGGCTTTATTGCCAATGCCACCTCTGCATCCGGCAACTTCTCCTTCGTATTTACCGGCAACCTGATGACGCCGATTTACGAAAGAAACAATCTGAACAAATGGGACCTGACCCGCGCGATGTCGGTTGGCTGCCTTCTGAGCGGACTCCTGATTCCCTGGAACTCCAACCCGCTGACTGTAACCGGCTTCCTCGGAGTCGAAGCAGCAGACATGCTTCCATATATGTTCACCCCCATCATCACCTGTGCTGTGCTTCTCTTCTTTACGAGTACAAACATCGACAAGAAGTTTTCAAAGCTTGCAAGGGAAACCGGGGAACAGCAGAAAAATTATTCAAATTAGTTTATGATGAAGGAGTACCCGGCCATTCTTTGGGATGGCCGGGTACTCCTGCGTGATAGCACTGCCGTTTACGATCTCAATGTGAAGGAATACCTGAAGTCTCTCGCCTGCCCATCCACTCAGCGGATCGTCTGATCCCCGTCCTTCGTGCAGTAATGCTTCTGCACCTGCAGCTTCTGCATCCATTCCTTCGTCTCTGGCGTCCGGTATGCGCCGCCCTCATTGTCCCAGAGCCATTGCGGACAGGGCCAGAGACAGACAGACGGGGCGATGGCCTGATAGACGTCTTCCTCCACACCGTTTTGTCCGTGATGCGCCATCTGCACCAGATCTGATTTCAGATCGCCGTTCGTCTCCGCAAGCAGCCACTCGCCGCCCAACTTCTGCAGATCCCCCAGAAACAGGATCGAAACGTCGTTCACGACCATGCGGTAGGCGATGGAAGCATCGTTGCCATCCCGTTCACCGACATGCTCCGCATCCGGCTCATAGCGGTCATTCATGACCGTCACCGTCACATCGTCAATGGTGATGACGTCGCCCTTTGCGACTGTCTGTCGCTTTTCTGCGGGAATCTCATCCAGGTAACTGAGAATCGATCCCGCTGTACCGATATCGCCGAGTTCATGCACCATGTACCAGTCCAGATCGGCAAAATTATAATAGATATGGTCGATCGTAATCCCCGTATCCGTGCCCTCGTATTCCTCCGTCAGGAGTTTGAGCAGAGCGCCTACATGATCGGTATGCGCGTGGGTCAGAAACCAGGCGCTGACACGGCCACCGCGCGCGCGAATGTTCTCCATCAGATAATCGCCGTCCTCCCAGCGCCCGCCATCCACAACAATCAGACTGCCCGCCGCCGTCTCCAGGAGAAAGGACATCATCTGCCCCTCCGTCCGGGAGGCCAGCATGGTGAGCGTCGCTCCGCCAAGCATGGGAATGTCGTCCCGCTCTGACTCCGGCTTCTCTCCCTCTGTGATGATCTCTGTGGCAAACGCATCGCCAGTTTCTCCATCCGACTCTGTAATCGCCGCATCATCCACTGCCGTTTCCGTATTTGTTGCCGCCACAGCAACCGTTCGCTCTGCGAAGATCCCCTCCCCCGCCTGCCTGCCGAACCGTGTGCCGATACAGACCATTCCCGCTCCAGCCAAAAGCAGTGCCGCCAAAAGCAATCCTGCTTGGACTGGCACTCTTTTCCCTCTCCGTCCCGCGCGTCTCCGGCTGCGCCCTCTGTTTTGCCGGTCTCTCATCCTGTCTCCCATATATCCTGTACTCCTGCTCTCGTCATTCATCCCGCCGTCTCATCATACCAGAAATCTGCCCGTTCGGATACCCTCTTCATAAAATCGCAAACAAATTCTTCTTGCAATTTCTCCCACATCATGATACGATGTTCAGGAAATTATTTATTTCAATATTTTTGAACACGGCTGTTGCCGTGGCCGGAGGTGCCCGTACATGAAACATAACGACAGATCACATTCCCTGTTCGATCAGCTCGACCTCTTTGATACGGTCATTCCTTTTCTGGTCATCCTCGCGCTGTGCGCCTGGTTCGTCGCCAATCCGGAAGGCTCTTCCCGGATGCTGGCGTCCATCCGCTTCTTCCTCGGCGACCGGATGGGCAGCTACTACCTGATCATCGGCCTGGGGGTCTTTCTCTGTTCTCTGTATCTCGCATATTCCAGATACGGTGCAATCCGGCTGGGGGACCAGAAAAAGCCCCGCTATTCCACCTTCCAGTGGGGATCCATGATGTTCACTGCCGGTCTTGCGGCTGATATTCTCTTTTATTCCTGCTGTGAATGGATGCTTTATGCCACAGATCCGCACATCGCCGAAATGGGCGCCATGCAGGACTGGGCCGCCACATATCCGCTGTTTCACTGGGGACCGATCCCATGGGCGTTCTATCTGGTTCTCTCCGTGGCCTTTGGTTTCATGCTGCACGTCCGCAAGCGCGACAAACAGAAATACTCCGAATCCTGCCGGGCGATTCTGGGCGCACGCGTCGACGGCTGGGCCGGACGCCTCATCGACCTGATCGCCGTATTCGCACTGTTAGCCGGAACCGCTACGACCTTTTCCCTGGCGACGCCCCTGCTCTCAACCGCAATCAGCCGCGTCACCGGCCTCAAACAGACCACCATGCTGACAATTGTCATTCTGATCCTGATCTGCGCCATCTACACCTTCGCCGTCTACTTCGGCATGAAGGGCGTACAGGTAGCAGCGGCGTCCTGCACCTATCTGTTCTTTGCCCTGCTGGCCTATGTGTTTCTGTTCGGCGGAGAGACACGCTTCATCGTCGAAACCACCATCACCGCCATCGGCAACCTGACACAGAATTTCATCCATCTGGCCACCTGGACAGACACGCTCCGCACCACCTCATTCCCCCAGAACTGGACGATTTTCTACTGGGCATACTGGATGGTCTGGTGCGTCGCCGTCCCCTTCTTCATCGGTTATATCAGCCAGGGGCGCACCATCCGCCAGACCATTCTGGGCGGCTACCTCTACTGTCTCGCGAGCACTTTTACCTCCTTCTCCATCATGGGAGATTACGGACTCGCTCTCCAGATGCAGGGGAAGCTCGACGTGCTGACACATTATGCCGAGACCGGCGATCTGAATACCTCCATCATCTGTGTGCTGGAACAGCTTCCCTTGTCCGGTCTGGTGCTCATCCTGCTGATCCTGTGTATGGTCACCTTCTACGCCACATCCTTTGACTCCATCACCATGGTCGCTTCCGCCTACACCTACCGGCAGCTTCATTATGGAGAAGAACCAGATAAACGGGTGCGACTGTTCTGGTCCGTATTTCTGATCCTCCTGCCGCTCGCCCTGATCTTCTCAGAGAACTCCATGGCGAATCTGCAGAGCGTATCGATCATCGCCGCCTTTCCCGTCGGAATCATCATGATCCTGATCATGGCCAGCTTCTTTAAGGACGCCAACGCATATCTCCGGGAGACCGGCTCTGCATCCCGGGGGCCAGATTCCGGCGACAGGGAATAAGCAGTCAGACGATGCGCCGCAGTCTCCATATGGCCAGTATTCCGACAGGGGACTGCGGCGCATGAACGCTTATCCGGACACAGGCCCGTCAGGAAACGTCCTCTCTCCTCCTGTCAAAACTGCCCCCTGTCTCAGTATAACAAATCACAAAAACCCTGGCAAGATACTCCGCACGGACAGGACGTTTTTCCTGCTGGAAGATATCGGAACTTTTCTCGATTCCGCTTGACAGAAAGAATAATCAGTGCTAAACTAAATGCGTATTTTGATTTGAGCTTTTGATTCACATATTTTTGTAAGTCATGAAGACCAATTCACGACTTACAAAAATATGTGATTTTTTATTACAGGCCGTTTTTTAAACCTCCTGTAGTAAGATACATATTTATTTTTATCTTTTATAGGAGGTAGTACCATGAACAAGGGTACCGTAAAGTGGTTCAATGCAACTAAGGGATATGGATTCATCACGAATGATGAGACCGGTGAGGAAGTATTCGTACATTTCTCCGGCATCATCGCTGATGGCTATAAGACTCTGGACGATGGCCAGAAGGTAACCTTCGATACTGCAGAGGGAAATCGTGGCCTGCAGGCGGTTAACGTTCGCGTTCAGGCTTAAAAGTAGATATTTGCTGGCAACCGGAAAAAAGGTGTCTGAAAACAATACTTTTCAGACACCTTTTTTGTTTGTCATGGGAAACGACTATGCCAGACTCCGTGAACCGGAGAGGGACTCGATTTAAAAAGGCGGGATACATCAATCGGTATCCCGCCTTTTTATCTTCCGGTTGCAATCGCTTACTTCAGGGTAACCTTCGCGCCCTCAGCCTCCAGCTTGGTCTTCAGACCCTCAGCCTCTTCCTTGGAAACGCCTTCCTTGATGACCTTCGGAGCGTTGTCAACAACATCCTTCGCTTCCTTCAGGCCAAGACCAGTTGCCTCACGGACAGCCTTGATGACCTTAACCTTGTTCGGGCCGATCTCAGTCAGCTCAACGTCAAACTCGGTCTTCTCCTCAGCCGCCTCTGCTGCCGGGCCTGCTGCCGCTACGACAACGCCTGCTGCTGCAGATACGCCAAACTCTTCCTCACAAGCCTTAACCAGCTCGTTCAGTTCCAATACAGACAGTTCCTTGATAGCTTCGATAAACTCAGCGGTAGTTAACTTTGCCATTTCATTTTCCTCCATTTAAAAATTGAATACATTTTGTCGGGACGGGACAACCCCGCCCGGAATCGCAATAAATCGCAATAAGGACATTAAGCCTCGGCTGCTGCCTCCGGCTCTGCCGCGCCGCCGCCCTGCTTCTCGGCGATCTGGTTCAGTACGCGGGCAAGATTCGTAATCGGGGACTGCATGCTGCCAAACAGACGACCCAGAAGAACTTCTCTGGACGGAATGGTTGCAATCACCTGCATGCCGGCCGCGTCATAATAGGTACCTTCCACAACGCCGCCCTTGATCTCCAGCTTGTCTGCCTTCTTCGCGAACTCAGCGAGAAGTCTGGCCGGAATGGTTGCGTCATCTTTGGAAACAGCGATTGCCGTCGGTCCCTCAAGATTCGGAGCCAGGGCAGAAAATGCAGTTCCCTCGGCAGCACGCTTGATCAGGGTGTTCTTATAAACCTTATAAGAAACACCGGCTTCTCTGAGCGTCTTGCGCAGCTCGGTATCCTGGGCAACGGTAAGTCCGCGATAGTCAACGACCACTGCAGTTGCAGCGCCGTCCAGCAGCGCAGAGATCTCATCAACGATCGGCTGCTTTAACTCTACTTTTGCCATGAATAAGTCTACCTCCTGTAATAATTTGCAGACTGCAGAAAAAAGGTCTCTCCATCCGCAGACGGAGAGACCCTACAAACTCTTCATAAGATTGTATGTTCCTCGGCAGGCGGTGATAACCTTACGCCTTACGGCGCCTGCTGTCTTCGACAGTCAATACTTGTGTATGATAACATACTATATCTGGATTGTCAATCACAAGTTTTTCGATCAGTTCGTGATCTTCAGGACATTCAGCTTGACGCCCGGTCCCATCGTCGCGCTCAGAGTCGCGTTCTTGATAAACGCACCCTTTACAGCGGCCGGTCTTGCCTTGTTGATTGCATCCATAAGCGCCTGGAAGTTGTCCGCTAACTGTTCTTCTGTGAAAGAAGCTTTGCCCACTGGCACGTGGATAATATTGGTCTTGTCAAGTCTGTACTCAACCTTACCGGCTTTGATATCGTTGATCGCCTTGGTCACATCCTGGGTGACTGTGCCGGCCTTCGGGTTCGGCATCAGGCCCTTCGGTCCAAGGATACGACCCAGACGTCCGACGACGCCCATCATGTCCGGTGTGGCAACCGCCACATCGAAATCCAGCCAGCCTTCATGCTGAATCTTCGGAACCAGCTCTTCCGCACCCACATAGTCCGCACCGGCAGCCAGAGCCTCATCCGCCTTCACGCCTTTTGCGAACACAAGGATACGAACCTTCTTGCCGGTACCGTGCGGCAGAACAACTGCGCCACGGATCTGCTGATCCGCATGACGTCCGTCGCAACCGGTTCTCAGGTGAACTTCAATGGTCTCATCAAATTTTGCAACCGCGGTCTTCTTGACCAGCGCGATCGCTTCCGCTACATCATAAGCAGTGGAACGGTCGACTGCCTTCGCCGCCTCTGCATATCTCTTTCCATGTTTCATGATAAATAACCTCCTAGTGGTATTGTCGGGGATGTCCCTCCCACGTGTATATTACTCTTCTACGGTGATGCCCATGCTTCTCGCGGTGCCTGCGATCATGCTCATCGCCGCTTCCAGGCTTGCCGCGTTCAAATCGGGCATCTTGGTCTCAGCGATCTTCTGCAGGTCAGCCTTGGAAATCGAAGCCACCTTCGTCTTGTTCGGGGTTGCGGAACCGGATTTGATCTTGCATGCTTTCTTCAGCAAAACAGCTGCCGGCGGAGTCTTGGTAATGAAGCTGAAGCTTCTGTCCGCGTAAACCGTGATCACAACCGGGATAATCAGATCACCCTGGTCAGCGGTTCTCGCGTTGAACTCCTTGGTAAACTGCACAATGTTCACACCGTGCTGGCCCAGCGCCGGACCAACTGGCGGAGCCGGAGTCGCCTTGCCTGCCGGAATCTGTAATTTGATGTAACCAGTTACTTTCTTTGCCATGATAATGACCTCCTATAATGTGGTATTGTCGGGGATGTCCCTCCCACGGACCGGTATCGCACCGGCCTCCTTCATTTCCTGTGACGCCTGCGCTGCGGACACAGCCTGTCGTCACTTTCTGCGAACTTCTGTGAAGTTCAACTCGACCGGTGTCTCACGGCCGAACATTTCGACACTGATTGTCAGGGTCTTCTTCGCTTCGTTGATCGACTTGATTGCACCGACGGTATCCTTCCATGCGCCGCCTGTCACCACGATGACATCGCCAACCTCATAGCTGGAAATCGTCTCTTTCCTTGCAAATCCAAGACTCTCCATCTCTGCCTCGCTCAAGGGTACCGGTTTCGAGCCCGGGCCGACAAAACCGGTCACGCCGCGGGTGTTGCGCACGACATACCAGGTGTCGTCATTCATTACCATATGAATGAGCACATAGCCGGGAAACATCTTGTGATCCGCCAGCTTCTCTACCCCGTTCTTCAGTTCGGAGACCTCAAGCATCGGGACAGAGACCTCCAGGATCTGATCCTGCAGCTTCCGGTTCTCGATCGTCTTCTCAAGATCGACCTTTACCTTGTTCTCATAGCCTGAATAGGTATGCACGACATACCATTTCGCGTCTGCCATCTCACATCACCCTCACATTCATCAAATAATGAAACTGAAACCATACTTGAAGATGAGATCCAGGATCGCAATCACGACACCCAATACCAGGGTAATCGCCACCACGACAGCCGTCTGCTTGCCGACGGTCACCCGGTCAGGCCATATGACTTTCTTGAACTCAGTTTTGAAACCCTTCCAAAAACTCACGACCACGTTCGGTTTCGCAGCCTTCTCGTTTTTGTTCTCAGTCTTTTCTGTAGCCTCTGCCATTGCTCACACTCCTTACTTCGTTTCCTTGTGTAAAGTATGTCTCTTGCAGAATCTACAATACTTTTTTGTCTCCATGCGATCCGGATGGGTTTTCTTATCCTTCGTCATGTTGTAGTTACGTTGCTTGCACTCCGTACATGCCAGTGTAATCCTTGTGCGCACGACTTCCACCTCCACTTAATTTTTGGTTTTTCAGCCGTTTTTCCATGCCAGTCTTCTCCCTGCCGGGACAATTTTTGCGCATAAAAAAGACCTGAGCTCTTCCATTCGCCACATTACTATAACATAGATAGAAATATCCGTCAAGCCCTGATTTTCTGTAGCCATTCAAAAATCCTCATCTGTAAAGTTAAACTCTATCCAGGAGAACGGAATGCTCAGACATGAAATTTATTGATTCAAGCCTCCCGCACCATTTGATGCGGGAAGCTTGAATTGCAGATTCAATCTGACAATATCCTGAGCATGTCAGTCATCTTCTTTCCCATGCTCATCGGCCGATTCGATCTTCAGTTTTAAAATTTTCACAGCGTTATCCCGGCATATTTTGCGATATGCTGACAATGAGAGCCGATTTTTCCTCACCGCATCATCCAGAAAATCACCCAGTGGGAAGTACATTTCTGCGTGGATCATATCTGTTCCGAACATTAAGCGATCCTGATATTTTTCAAGGAATTCATATCCAAATTCCGGATCTCGCATAATAGCATTCCCCGCGCTGTTTGCAGACAAATCTGCATACAGATTCGGATATTTATCCAGAAGTTCAGGCAGCCGTCCTCCCGGTTCCACTTTCCCCTCCGGATAGCTGTTTCTGCTTTCCAAATCCGACGGCATTCCGCCTCCTATCTCATACCAGAACGGCTGACTATGCCCAATAAAAATCAAGTCCGGATACTGCTTCAGCACCCGCTCCAGCCTGGGGAGCCCGGCATCATCACTAATTCCGTAATGAAAACCTTCCTTCGGACTCATATGAAACAGAACCGGAAGTTCCGCCTTTTGTGCCGCAGCCAGCACAGCCAGTATTCTCGGGTGATCAAGCCAGTAATTATAAAAGAACTCTCCTACTCCCACTGCTCCAAGATTTTTATAATGCAGCATTCTCTCAAACAAGGTGTCCGTCTTATATTCAGGGTCGAGATTACACATCCAGGAGAATGTTCCCGGATATTTCTGTGCAAGCGCACAACAATCGATATTGCTGCTGTTGACCTTGTCTGCCATAAAGTTTTCAAACTCTCCACCGCTCATCAATACACCATGTTCCACCTCGTGCTGCTCCATATACCGCTTCATAAGTATTCCATCTGCATGCTTTTCGTCGTTCTGTCCGTCAAAAACCAGATGCAGATGAATATCTACTTTCTTCATGCTGTCTTTCTCCTCGTCTGCAACTTCTTCTCAACATTCGTGCCTGTTATTCAACCAGTCCCGGTAAAGTCATGGTAATTGCCGGAATGTATGTAATCAGCATCAACGTGATAAACATAATCACGAGCCATGGAACCAATGACTTTGCCAGATGCTCCATCTTAATCCCCGATACGATAGAACCAATCATAAGTGCTCCACCTACAGGAGGCGTCATCATTCCGATTGCCAGATTGAAAATCATGATAATACCAAAATGTACCGGATCAACCCCAACGCTCTGAGCCAACGGAAGAAGAATGGGAGTCGTAATTACAAGCAGAGAGCCCATGTCCATAATCATTCCAAGGAAAATCAGGATCACGTTAATCAGAAGAAGAATCATGTAACGATTCGTCGTAAAACCGGTTACCAAAGAGGTCAGCATAAGAGGAACCTTCAAAAATGCAAGCATCCATCCAAAAATCGCTGAAAAACCCATTGCCAGCATGACTACAGCGATTATCTTTACCGCACGCCCGAGCAATGCCCAGAAACGTTTCCATGTCATATCTTTATAAATAAACCTTGTAACCAGTAATGCCCACAGAATAGAAACGGCCGCCGCTTCCGTCGCCGTGCAAATCCCCGTAGTGCAGCCTATGATAATGATCGCCAGGGTCATCAGCCCCCAAAAAGAGGTGAAAAATGTTTTTGCCACTTTTTTCAACTGGAAGGCATCACCCTTCGGATAGTGGCGCTTGACTGACAGGTAATAAGAGTACACCATCAGAACCAGCGCCAACAGAAGTCCCGGCGCAATCCCGGCCATGAACAGCTTTGCGATACTGGCAGATCCGCCCGCTGCCATAGCATAAATAATCATGTTATGACTTGGTGGAATTAAAAGTCCCTGCTGTGCACTGGTAATCGTCACATCCGTCGCAAAGTCTGCGTCATAACCTTGTTTTTTCATCATCGGAATCAACACGGTTCCCAAAGAGGAAATGTCAGCAAGCGGCGAACCGGAAATACCTCCGAAAAAAGTGCTTGCCAGAATATTTACTATTGCCATGCCACCGCGCATCCATCCTACCAGCGCATCTACGAATTCGATAATGCGCTCTGACAGACTGCCATCTGACAGGATTTCTCCCGCCACAATAAACAACGGAATCGCGAGAAGATTATAGGTCTGAAGCGTTGCTCCCGCCCGGGCAATCGCCATTGTCACCGGCATACCCATATAAAGCAAGGCTGCCACGCTTGCTGCCAGTACGGATACAGGAATCTCGAATCCTACAATCAGACATATTACAAAAATACCGAGCAGCAATACCACCGCCATTGTCATATTCATCTAAGCTTCCTCCTTGCCGTTTCTGCATTTCTTATTGTAACGGACAATGTACTTATCCACTTTTGCCAGCATGCTCAACACGAAACTGACCGGAAAACTCAAAAATACCCACATTTTACTCAGTTTCAAGCCTGTATACATGATTGAGACATTCATAATCACTTCCTCAATTCCATATCGAATCAGCCATGCAAAGAAAACTACGGTAATAATATCCAGAAATACATTCAGGCAGGCTCTCGGCCTTTCCGGAATCATATTCTGAAAAATGGTAATGCGCAGATGCGCATCTCTCCGGAAAGCTTCTGCGCCACTCAGCATAACAAGCCAGCACATGGAAAATAAAATCAAATCCTCGCTCCAGATCGGCGTATGGGAAAACAGATATCTTCCAAACACCACCACCCACATGACGCCAAAAATCATACAAACCAGAATTTTACTGATTGCTTCCGACAGCCAAAACACCTTATCAATCAGCATCTCTGCTTTTTTCATCTGCTTCCATCCTTCCATGAGACCGAACTTACTGTGCTAATTCTTTGATTTCATCAATAAATTCAAGATAATCTGCAGCATATTTTTCATACATGGGCTGGCACATCTCCACCAGTTTCTGTTTTTCTTCACTGGTTGGTGTCTTAATTGTCACTCCATGCTCTGCTGCGACACTCTCCTTAATTACGGCTTCCACCTCCTGAATATGCTTCCTGTTATAGTCACTGGCAATCTGCGACGCCGTCTCAAACATTTCTTTTTCATCTTCATTTAAAGAATCCCATATGGAAGATGAAACAGTCAATAGATTTGCTCCCCAGATATGCTCATCTTCATAAATGTTCGGCGCCACCTCATACAACATCGAGCTGTCATATCCTGTATACGGATTTTCTGCGCCATCCACAACACCGCTGGAAAGGCCGGTATATACCTCACTCCATGCCATTGTGGTAGGAGAGGCTCCAATTGCGCTTACCATGTCATTATAAATATCCGTGGACTGCACTCTCAGTTTCAGCCCTGCCAGGTCTGTATAGGAATCGACTGGATGAGCCGCTGTTGTAAAATAACTGCGTGCTCCCTCTTCGATATAGGCCAGAGCATGGCACGCAAACCCTCCATTATTAATTTCATCTATGACAGTCTTTCCTGTCTCGCTATCCACAAACGCCCAGAAATGATCTCTGCTTTGAAATACATATGGAAGACCAAATACTGCTCCCTTCGCGTATCCAGTCTGTTCTGCCAGTTCCAACTGATATCTTCCTACACTGATGACAGAATATGCTTCGGGAAGATTGGTGGAATCCACATCTATTTCACCGCTCAAATATAAATCCGCCGTAATCTTTCCGCCCGACATCTCCTGCAGTGCATAAATAAATGCAAGCTGCGTCTGACCCATGATATGCTCTTCACCCATTCTGTCCATTACTACAAGATTTCGGGCCTGAATGTTGTCAACACTAAAATTCTTCTCTGTACTTTCAACTGCCGATGTAATCTCCGCAAGAACTGCCGCCTGATTTTCCGTTGTTGTTTCAGGAATATACATTCCATCTGCATCTGTCGTTGCGGCCTGAGCTTCTGATGCTACTGTTGCCTGCGCAGTTTGAGTTGTGTTGTTCCCCTCCCCGGTACTACATGCTGTCAAAAAGACCATTGCTGCCATTGCCATTGTTGCCGCCCTTAACTTGTTTCTCATCATTTCCTCCTTTTCCGCTTATCACTCGGATCTTTGATTTGAAATCGATTGTGCAATCGTATGCACAATCGATTTCATAAAATAATCTATCATATTTTATTCTAATTGTCAATAGTCCATTCAAAATTAAGCCAAAAATTAGTTCAATTTTGCAAATATGTTTTTAACGTAATTTCAAAACACCATGTAATTTTCACAACCGACGGGAATTTAAGTGAACACAATTCGTGATACTGCAAAACGGACGACTGCCAAATATACTTTCAGCAATCGCCCGTTCCTGTTTTATCTCAAAATAAAAATTTTCCGTAAAATATAAATACCCGTGTCAAAACGATCTGTCAGCAGATTTTTACCAGAAACATTATCAATGATTCTCGATCTCCATGACCTGATCCACGCGTCTCTGGTGGCGGCCGCCCTGGTATTCATTGTCCAGCCACTCGTCGACGATCATCTTCGCCATCTCTTCGCCAATCACGCGGGCGCCAAAAGTCAGCACGTTCGTGTTGTTGTGCTGGCGGGACAGACGGGCACTGTATGGTTCACTGCAGGTACAGACGCGGGTTCCCTTCACCTTGCTGGCAGCGATACCAATGCCGATTCCGGTGCCGCAGATGGCAATCCCATAATCGGCCTCACCTGCGGCGACCGCACGGCCCACCTTTTCACCATAGACCGGATAATCACAGCTTTCTGTCGTGTTCGTACCAAAATCAATGACCTCGTATCCCTTCTGCTCCACATAAGCCTTAATGGCATTCTTCATATCAACAGCGGAATGGTCATTCCCCATTGCAATTTTCATCTCTGTACTCCCTTCCTTTCACCACAGACAACTCTGCCAGACGCGGCCTGCGTCTCAATTCCTATCAGCTGCTGCCCTTACAGCCTGGCTGCCTTTCCCCGCAGAAGCAGATCCGCGATCGTAATCGCAGTCATACACTCAACGACAACCACCGCGCGCGGCACAATCACCGGGTCATGGCGTCCTGCAATCGCAATCTCTGTCTCCTCACCGGACGTCGTCACCGTCCTCTGCTTCTGTGCAATCGACGGTGTCGGTTTAAATGCGGCCCGCAGGATAATATCGCTGCCATCACTCATGCCTCCCAGAATTCCCCCCGCGTGATTCGTCTCCTTAAGCACATGGCCGGAAGCATCCACCCGGAACGGGTCGTTGTTCTGCGAACCCCGCGACCGGGCTACGGCAAAACCGTCGCCGATCTCAAATCCTTTCACCGCGCCAATCGACAGAATCGCCTTTGCCAGACAGGCGTCCAGCTTGTCAAAAACCGGCTCGCCAATTCCGGCCGGCACTCCCTTCGCCACACACTCAACCACGCCGCCCGCGGAGTCCTGCTCTGCCATTACCTCACGCAGATACTCCTGCGCTCCGGCCGCCGCCACCGCGTCCGGCATGTACAGGCTGTTGCGATCGCGCTCCGCCAGATCGAAGCGCTCCGGCGCCACCTCAAATCCGCCGATGCTCTTCGTATAAGCAGTCACCGTGATCCCATACTCCTCCAACAACCGGCAGGCCACAGCGCCCGCTGCCACCCGCGCGATCGTCTCCCGTCCGGACGAACGCCCGCCGCCCCGGTAATCACGAAACCCATACTTCCGGTCAAACCCGAAATCTGCATGTCCCGGACGATATACATCCCGGATTGCGCTGTAATCCCGCGAGCGCTGATCCTGATTGCGCACCATCATCGCAATCGGCGTGCCAGTGGTCTTCCCTTCGAAAATACCCGAGAGAATCTCCACCTCGTCGCCCTCCCTGCGGGCGGTAGTAAAACTGCTCTGGCCAGGCTTACGCCGATCCAGATAGCGCTGTACATCCTCCTGGCTGAGAGGAAGTCCTGCCGGACAGCCGTCGACGGTCACGCCGAGACCGCTGCCATGAGACTCTCCCCACGTCATTACCTGAAACGCGGTTCCGAAAACCGATCCCGCCATACTATCCCGTCTCCCTTCCCTGCCGTCTACCGTACCCGAACAATCGCGCAGCTGTTCGGTTCGTTGCACTTAATCGCGTTCGCGCTCATGACCAGCAGCCCCTTCTCGTAATCGACATGGAAGAAGGTGATCGAACTGCTACCGTTATTCAGACAGGCAATGTGCTGATTGTCCGGGAATACCGCGATATCCTTCGGATACTCTCCGCTGATCGGCAGGCTGCCCTTCATCGTCAGAAGTCCGCTCTCTGGATCCCGGTCATAGATCGTGACCGTCTCATCGCCCGCGTTGCCGCAGAACATATGCGTCTGCTGCTCATCACACGAAAAACGCATGGAACACGCCGCTGTCAGCGCATTGCTCTTCTTCCCGTGCGTCGAAATCTCCTGAATCTTGTTCAGGTCCGGAATGCGGTCCCCCGGCGCATAGGTGTATACCTCAATCATATTCTTCTGCTGGTAAAGAAGGTAGGCAAAGCGGCCATCCGCGCTGAAACGGAAGCACTTCGGGCTCGACTCCGGTTCGCAGGGAATAGTATCCACCTGAAACAGATGCTCCTCCTTATCATTAAACCGATAGATCTTCACCTGATCCAGTCCCGAATCCACAACCAGTACATACTTGCCGTCCGGCGTCCGTCTGGTGCAGTTCACATGCGGCCGGAAATTCCGCTCTGCCACGCTGCCCAGCCCTTTATGAAACACCTCATCCACGATCATGCCGACGCCGCCGTCCCGGCGGAGACGCAGAATGGTGGACTTGCCGTCGTGATAACCGGATACAAAAATATAACGATCCGTCTTATCCAGCGAAATATGGCATCCCCGCATGCCATTGATCCTCGCGGAATTCAACCGGGACAGATTGCCGTTCTCCAGAATACGAAACGCCACAATGCCCTCGTCCGCGATCGAATATAATGTCTTTTTATTGTGAGACGGAATGACATAGGAGGAGTTGTCTACCTCCACCTCCGTGCGCGGAATAAATACGCCCTTCTCCACATCAACGTCAAAAATGGTGATGCCCTTGGCCTTCCCGTTATAAGAATAAGAGCCAACATATGCCATATACTTTGCCTGAGCCATAATAATTCCTCCTCAAACGGCTTTTCTGAAAAAGAATGCTCCCGGCACATTCCCGTGCCGCACATCGTTTTTATCTTACCACAACTTCCTGAAAAAATCTATCGGCAATGTATTGACATCGGCAGAATTTTCAGTATAATGATTTCGGGCAGGAGTTTAATATTTGTAAACTTTAATTTTATTTTTATTTTTATTTTGGTATGACTAAACGAAAAGTTTACCATGAAAGTGTTGCCAAGCGGCTGTGCGGACTGCGTGCTTGCACGCAAGGACGTACAGACATTTGGCAACCAAGCCGGTATGAGCAAGTAGGGCGATAGCCCGGATTGCGAATACTGGCGGCGATGACGAGAGCTCGCAGAGCGGAGTCATCGACTTTCATGCGTGGCGGAGCGTCGCGTCATCGACGCATGCCGATTTACTATCAAATGGACAGATGGAGGCGTGATCATGAACATCGGACTGAAGCTGAAGGAGCTCAGGGTTCTGAAGGGACTGACGCAGGAGGAACTTGCGGACCGGGCGGAGCTTTCCAAGGGTTTTATTTCCCAGCTGGAACGAAACCTGACCTCCCCGTCGATTGCCACACTGACCGACATTCTTCAGTGTCTGGGCACCACCCTCGGCGATTTTTTCAACGAGGGACCGGAGGAACAGATCGTATTCGAGAAGAATGATTATTTTGAAAAATATGATCCGGAATATAAGAACACCATCCGCTGGATCATCCCCAACGCACAGAAGAACCGGATGGAACCGATCCTTCTGACGCTCGAAGCCGGAGGCGAAACCTACCCGGACAACCCGCACGAAGGAGAAGAATTTGGCTATGTGCTGTCCGGCGCCGTCTCCATTCACCTGGGTAACCGTGTCCATCGCGCCAAAAAAGGAGAATCCTTCTATTTCACCGCGGACAAGAGACACTATCTGACCAGCAAGTCCGGCGCACAGCTGATCTGGGTCAGCTGCCCGCCAAGTTTTTAGTCCCACCGGCACAACGCATTCATATGACAAACACAAACCTCAGGAGGAACCAGTCATGGGTCAGTCTCTCATTGATTTGGAGCATATTACAAAAAGCTTTGACGGAACCATTGTCCTCGACGATCTGAACCTTTCGGTAAAGGAAAATACCTTCGTCACCCTGCTCGGCCCGAGCGGCTGCGGCAAGACGACCACCCTGCGCATCATCGGCGGCTTTGAGACGGCGGATGCCGGCCGGGTTATGTTCGAGGGCGTAGATATCAGTAAGCTTCCGCCGAATAAGCGACAGGTCAACACCGTATTTCAGAAATATGCCCTGTTCACCCACATGAACATCGCAGAAAATATTGCCTTTGGCTTAAAGATCCGGGGCAAATCCAAATCCTATATCAACGACAAGATTAAATACGCGCTGAAGCTGGTCGGTCTGCAGGGTTATGAGAACCGCACAGTCGATTCCTTAAGCGGCGGTCAGCAGCAGCGAATCGCGATTGCCCGCGCCATCGTGAACGAACCTCGGGTGCTTCTTCTGGACGAACCGCTGGGAGCGCTGGATCTGAAACTCAGGCAGGACATGCAGTATGAACTGATTCGCCTGAAAAATGAGCTTGGCATCACCTTCATCTATGTCACACACGATCAGGAAGAAGCGCTGACCATGTCCGACACGATTGTGGTGATGAACCAGGGCTACATCCAGCAGATGGGAAGCCCCGAACAGATCTACAATGAACCGGAGAATGCGTTTGTCGCCGACTTCATCGGCGACAGCAACATTGTCCCGGGTCTCATGATCCGCGATGAACTGGTGGAAATCTTCGGCGCGCGGTTCGCCTGTGTGGATAAAGGCTTTGGCGAAAACCGCCCGGTTGACGTGGTGATCCGGCCGGAAGACGTGGAACTGGTCGCCCCGGAACAGGGAACGCTCGTCGGTCGATGCACACACCTGATCTTCAAGGGCGTTCACTACGAAATGGAAGTCACCACACCGGACGGCTTCGAATGGCTGGTTCACAGCACCACGCTCTGCCCGGTAGGAAAGGAGGTTGGCATTCATGTCGATCCTTTTAACATCCAGATCATGAACAAGCCGGAATCCGAAGACGAGGAGGCCGTTGGAGTCAATGAGTAAAAAGATGCTTTCCTGGCCCTATGCCCTGTGGATGACCGGATTCATCCTCATTCCCCTCGCCCTGATTTTTTATTATGGGCTGACAGACAAAACCGGCGCCTTTACCCTGGCAAACGTCATTGCCATCACGACAGCAGAACACGCCAAGGCACTGTGGCTGTCCCTCGCGCTCGCTTTCGTCAGCACCGTGATCTGCCTGCTTCTCGCTTATCCGCTGGCGATGATTCTGCGCAATCGCGGGATCGGACAAAACAGTTTTATCGTGTTTATTTTCATTCTTCCCATGTGGATGAATTTTCTGCTCCGCACCCTGGCCTGGCAGACTTTGCTGGAGAAAAACGGCGTCATCAACGCCTTCCTCTCCGCGCTTCATCTGCCGACGCAGAGCCTGATCAACACCCCGGGAGCCATCGTCCTGGGCATGGTTTACAATTTCCTGCCCTTCATGGTTCTTCCGATTTACAATGTGCTCTGCAAGATCGACGACGACACCATCAATGCGGCACGGGATCTGGGAGCCAACTTCCTGCAGACGCTGGTGTGGGTCTGGATTCCCTTAAGCATTCCGGGCGTCATCAGCGGAATCACGATGGTATTCGTGCCGGCTCTGACCACCTTCGTCATCTCCAGCCTCCTTGGCGGCAGCAAGATCCTGCTGATCGGCAACGTCATCGAGCAGGAATTCACAAAAGGAAGCAACTGGCACCTGGGAGCCGGTCTCTCCCTCGTGCTGATGATCTTTATTCTCATCAGTATGGCGGTCGTCGCCCGGTATGATAAAAATGGAGAAGGGAGTGGATTCTGATGACAAAACTGCGAAGAAATGTCTGGCAAATCTGGCAGAACTTTTATATGGTCATCATCATGCTCTTTCTGTATGCTCCGATTGTGACCATGATCGTCCTGTCCTTCAACCGTTCCAAATCCCGCAACCAGTGGGGCGGGTTTACGCTGGAATGGTACACGCAAATGTTCGCCAGCCGGAACATCACAAACGCACTGTATAACACCCTGGTGATCGCCTTTTTGTCCGCGCTCATTGCCACGGTCATCGGCACAGCCGCCTCGATTGCCATCAACAGCATGAAGCCGCTTCCGAAGACCATCTTCATGGGCGTCACCAATATCCCGATGCTGAACGCGGATATCGTGACCGGCATTTCCCTGATGCTGGCCTTTATCGCCTTCGGGATCTCCCTTGGGTTTCAGACCGTGCTGATCGCCCACATCACCTTCAACATCCCCTATGTGATCTTAAGCGTCATGCCAAAGTTAAAGCAGACCAGCCGTTTCACCTACGAGGCTGCCATGGATCTCGGCGCCGGGCCGGTATCCGCCTTTTTCCGGGTCGTGTTCCCTGACATTCTGCCCGGTGTGCTGTCCGGATTCCTGCTGGCCTTCACCATGTCGCTCGATGATTTTATTATCACTCATTTCACCCGCGGAGCCGGAATCAATACCCTCTCCACGTTGATCTACAGTGAGGTGCGCCGTGGCATCAAACCGTCCATGTATGCGCTGTCCTCCGTGATCTTTGTCGTCGTACTGGCGCTTCTGTTAATCAGCAATTTTGCGCCAAAAAGGAAACAAAGCTGATGCTTATTTCAAAATATGAGGAGGAAAACAGTATGAAAAAAATCATTGCATATTCCCTGACTGCCCTGTCCCTGGCACTCGTGCTCACCGCCTGTGGCGGCCAGACGGATTCCGGCTCCGCTTCTTCCGGAACCGACGCAGGCAACGCCACGTCCACGGCAGATTCCGGCTCTGACGAGGGAGACCTCGCCGGTTCCACGCTCTACGTCTACAACTGGGGCGAATACATCGACGAGGACGTCATCGACCAGTTTGAAGACGAGACCGGCATTGAAGTTGTCTACGACCTGTTTGAGACCAACGAGGAAATGTACCCGGTCATCGAGGCGGGCGGCGTCACTTATGATGTAGTCTGCCCTTCTGATTACATGATTCAGAAGATGATTGAAAATAACATGCTTCAGGAAATTGATTTTGACCAGGTGCCAAACTTCGACCAGATCGATCCGGCTTATGTCGAAATGTCCCAGGCCTTTGACCCGGACAACCGGTATTCCGTCCCTTATTGCTGGGGCACCGTCGGTATCCTCTACAACACCAGCCGCATCGAAGAGCTTGGCGTCGAACCGCCGACCCGCTGGGCCGATCTCTGGGACGAACGTCTCGCCGATGAGATTCTCATGCAGGACAGCGTCCGTGACGCTTTCATGGTCGCGCTGAAGAAGGATGGCTATTCCATGAATTCCGCAGATGAAGCAGAACTGCAGCAGGCAAAACAGGATCTGATTGACCAGAAACCACTTGTGCAGGCCTACGTCATCGACCAGGTCCGCGACAAGATGATCGGCGGCGAAGCCGCGGTCGGCGTCATTTATTCCGGCGAAATGCTCTACATCCAGGAAGAGGTTGCCGATCTTGGCCTCGATTATGAACTGGAATATGTCATTCCGGAAGAAGGGACGAATCTCTGGATTGACTCCTGGGTCATCCCGGCCAACGCACAGAACAAGGCCGGCGCCGAGGCCTGGATCAATTTCCTCTGCCGCCCGGAAATCGCAAAGCAGAACTTCGAATACATCACCTATCCCACCCCGAACAAAGGCGCTTTCGATCTGCTTGACGAAGAACTGCAGAACAACAAAGCGGTCTTCCCGGACATCGACTCACTTGACAACAGCGAAGTGTACGAATATCTCGGCGAAGACGTCGACACACTTTACAATGAGCTCTGGAAAGAAGTCAAATCAAACTGATGAAAAAGAAAAACTGCCCCGGATGCAGATTTCGCACATCCGGGGCAGTTTCGTTCACATATGACATCTGCCGATCCAGGCAATTTCGTTCCACACAGCCTACTCTGCCGATTGGCAACGGCTCAGATAGTTTCTGATCTCTTCAATATAAATCTCACCCATCCGACTGAGCGTCACATTTCTGCGTGTAATATACCCGATCTCCATCACGTCCACCGTATCCTCTGTTTCACGCATGAGTGGCACCGCGATATAATCGGAACCATTCAGTTCCTCACAGATAATACCGGAGCAAAGAGTATAGCCATTCAAGCCAATCATCAGATTCAGCATGGTTGCACGGTCGCATGCCTTAATCGTTCGCGAATATTCATTCGTACTCAGAATCTCCTCCGCAAAGTAAAAAGAACTGTTATCTCCCTGTTCGAACGACAGGCAGGGATAGTCGGCCAGTTCCTCAAAGCGGATCACGGAACGGGACGCCAGCGGATGTCCCTTCCAGAGATAGACCGAAGCGCTGCAGTCGATCAGATGATGGAATTCGATCTCATTCGAACGAAACAGCTTCATCAGCACCTTCCGGTTAAAATCACTCAGATACAGAATGCCGATCTCGCTCTTCATGGTACTCACATCGTTAATGACATCTCTGGTCTTGCTTTCCCGAATCGCGAATTCATATTCAGAAGTATTGAACTTCTTTACCATTTCGACAAAAGACTTCACCGCAAAGGAATAATGCTGCGTCGATACGCCAAACTTCTTCTTCAACGTTCCATCCAGCCCATATTTGTCCCGTAGCATCTCATACTGGTGGTAAACCTGACGGGCATAGGTGAGAAATTCCACTCCGTCATTGGTCAGCGTCACGCCCCTGCCGCTTCGATGAAAAATCGTGATGCCCGTTTCTTTCTCCAATTCCCTGATTGCACTGGTCAGCGACGGCTGTGCGACATACAACGACTCCGCCGCTTTATTCAGCGAGCCGTTTTCCGAAATAACGATCACATAATGAAGCTGCTGCAGCGTCATAACCTTTCCCTCCCGGACGACACCATCCCTCTCACCATCCGCGGCTCCTTCTTCCGGCGAAGCCTTCGCCCGCGCAGGTCGACATATCCATCCTCTGGCCCTGTCCTGTCATCGACCGTAAAGCCTTGCCAGATGTCGGCATGTTTCGACCAGCTCTTCCGTCAGGTCATCTGCTCCCATCCGCCACCGCCAGTTCTTTCCCAATGTCGAAGGCTCGTTGATCCGCGCCTCGTTGCCAAGTCCCAGATAATCCTGCACCGGAATCACCACCAGCCGCGCAGTGCTCGCAAGCGCCAGCCGGATATAATCCCAGTGAATCCGGTCCTTTGGCGTATTTTCATTCCCCATATAATCCAGGGCAAAGGCCCGCGCCTTTTCACTCAGATCCTCATACCAGCCCCGCAGCGTCATATTATCATGGGTACCCGTGTACACCACGCAGTTTGTCGATGTATATCGATGCGGCAGGTAATCACTCTCCCCCGTCTCATCAAACGCAAACTCCAGCACCTTCATCCCCGGAAACCCGGTCTGCTTTAACAATTCCCGCACCGAAGGCGTAAGGAAGCCCAGATCCTCGGCGATAATATCCACATCGTCGAACCGTTCCTTCAGCGCCTGGAAGAATCCATACCCCGGTCCCTCCTCCCAGTGGCCGAACTCAGCCGTCTCGTCCGCAGCCGGGATCGAATAATACGCGTCAAATCCACGGAAATGATCGATGCGCACCACATCGTACAGACCGAAACTGTATTCCATCCGCGCCATCCACCAGGCATAACCGGTTTCCCGGTGATAATCCCAACGGTAAAGGGGATTCCCCCACAACTGGCCGGTTACCGAAAACGCATCCGGTGGACAACCGGCTACCGCTTCCGGACAGCCTTCCTCGTCAAACTGGAACAGTTCCGGATGCGCCCAGCTGTCCGCACTGTCAAACGCCACATAGATCGGAATATCGCCAATCATCCGGATTCCGGCCTGATTCGCGTATGTCTTCAGCTTCTTCCACTGCTTCTGGAACTGAAACTGCAGGAACTCATAGAACCGGATATCGTCCTTCATCTCCTCGCGATAGCGCCTGACTGCCTTCTCCTCGCGGATGCGAATATCCGTATCCCATTTCGCCCAGCTCTTTCCGCCAAAGGAGTCCTTGACCGCCATGTAAAAGCAGTATTCCTTCGTCTCGTCTGATAATGCCTGATCGAGGAGCTTCTCATGCTGGCCATCCGCCGTTTCTGCCTTCTTCCAGCGCTCATATGCCTTGCGAAGAAGCGGGAACCGCCCCCGATAGATTTTCTCATAATCAATATTCGACGGATCAGAGCCAAAATCCACTGCTCTGCACTCCGCTTCTGTCAGCAGCCCTTCTTCGATCAGCTGCTCCAGATCAATAAAATACGGATTCCCGGCAAACGCGCTGAACGACTGATATGGAGAATCTCCATATCCGGTCGGCCCCAGCGGCAGAATCTGCCAGTACCGCTGTCCCGCCTGCGCCAGGCGATCCACAAATGCATATGCTTCCTTCGAAAACGATCCGATCCCGTACTCCGACGGCAGACTCGCCACCGGAAGCAGTACGCCACATTCCCGTCTCTTCATCATCTGTTCCTCTTTTCCCATCCTCAGTATGTCTGAACCCTCACCTTGTATTGTACCAATGAAACGGGTCTGGCGCAACCGGAAATCCCGCAAAACCGTCCCCTTTCTACACCCGGCGGGCACGCTGCGAAAATCCCCGGAAGCGCCACAAAAACAGACTTGCCCGGAATACCCAATCGACAAACATTCCCATCCAGACGCCAATCAGTCCGACTCCCAGGCCCTTAATGAACAGATACGCCCCGCCAATCCGGAAAATCCACATGGAACACACGGAAACCAGCATGGTAAATTTCGCGTCCAGCCCAGCCCGCAGCGTGTTGGGAAGCGGAAAAGCAAAGGGCCACACAATCATCATGCAGCAATGAAGCAGCAGCAGACTCTCCGCCATGGCAGACGCCTCCGGCGACAGATGATAGATGCTCACAATCGGCCCCCGCGCCAGCGCCATCACGCCACAAATGACAACCAGCGCCGCATAGTCCGCCAGGATAATCTTCCAGGTATACCGCTTCGCCTGCTCATTTTCCCCGGCGCCGACGCACTGCCCGACGATCGTGATCAGCCCCAGCCCCATCGCGTTGCCCGGCAGATACTGAAACGTTACCAGATTGCTTGCCACCGCGAACGCCGCGATGGACGCCGTCCCCAGGGTTGAAACCAGGCTCTGCACCATGATTTTTCCGAACTGAAACACGCCGCTCTCCACTCCGCTGGGAATCGCAATCGAGAGGATACTGCCGATCATATCCTTTCTGGGCTTCAGATGAGACACCCCTGGAATCCGAAGTACATTGACCGGACGCTGCAGCAGCACCATCATCACCAGCGCCGCATACATTCTCGAAAACAGGGTCGGATATGCCACTCCCTCCACGCCCATATGGAAACCGAATACGCACAGCGCATTTCCCAGAATGTTAAGCAGATTCATCTGCAGAGAAACCAGCATCGACATCCGCGAATTTCCCATCGAGCGAAAAAGGGCCGCGGACGAATTATACATTGCCAGGAACGGGTACGAAACGGATGTAATCCGGAAATAACGTGCCGCGTTATCCATCACATCCGCCTCCACGCTTCCGAAAATCAGACACAGCAAGTGACGCCCGCCGAATAAAGCAATGCCCGCAATCACCAGAGAGAACACCGCCGTAATCATCACCAGCTGCCCTGCTGCCACACAGCCCAGATCCTCCCGCTTCTGCCCAATATACTGGGAACAGACGACTGCACCACCCGTCGCCAGAGCAGCCAGAACCTGAATAACCAGCATGCTGATCGAATCCACCAGTGCCACACCGGACACCGCCATCTCACCGACAGCCGCCACCATCAGCACGTCCACCATGCCCACAAGCACAGCCAGCAGCTGCTCCACGATCAGTGGCGCCAGCAAATGCGTCAGATCACGTCTCGAAAATAACATCGTTTCTTCCTCTTTCGTATCTTCCTGGTTCAATCCAGTAAGCTTTTCTTACAGCCTCTGCCCGCACTTCGGGCAGAACTGGTAATCTTCTTCCGTCTCAAACCCGCAGGACGGACACCGCAGCCTGCGTGGCGCCCCATACGAATATGTCTGGGGAATGATATCGGGCGGGAGCGACGTCACTTCTCCCCGCTCGATCTGGCGGCCAAGCTCTTTTTCAATCTCCACCGTCGTATCGCAGCACGCCGCCCGCACATAATAGCGCTTTCCCCACTTAAACAGCGGGATGAAAAACAGGCTCAGATACGAATACACCATATATACTTCCAGATGACCATAGCGGCCGCAATGGCCGCAGAGCATGGTCTGATTAAAATCCAGCTTTTTCCGTCCCTGGCTGACTCCCATAATAAAAAACATCGCAACCCCTCCTGCTTTTGTATCTCCGATTTCATTCGTTTCCTGAAGTATTTCCCTTTTTCCATGCTTTGAGCCGTTCCAGCCTGTCCTTCACTGCCGCTTCCGCCCCCTGTGTCCCCGGATGGTAATACTCCCTGTCTTTGATACTGTCCGGCAGGCATTGCATCCGGGCAACCTTTTCCTCCGTGTCATGAGCATAGATATAACCGTCTCCATAATGAAGATCCTTCATAAGGCTCGTCGGCGCATTGCGAATCTGCAGCGGCACCGGCTCTGCCAGCATCCCCAGTGCATCCTCCTTTGCGGTATTGTAGGCCACCTCTGCCGAATTGCTTTTCGGCGCCATGGACAGATAAATGGCCGCATGGGTCAGATGCACGTTGCACTCCGGCATTCCCAGGAAATGACACGCCTGGTAGGCGGCAATCGCCAGTGGAAGCGCCTGGCTGTCCGCCATTCCGACGTCCTCGCTGGCAAAGCGTACCATCCGCCGTGCCACATACAGCGGATCCTCTCCTGCCTCCAGCATCCGCGCCAGCCAGTAGACCGCCGCATCCGGATCGCTGTTTCTCATCGACTTGTGCAGCGCGGAGATCAGATTATAGTGCTCCTCGCCCTTCTTGTCATAGAGCAGGCTCCGCTTCCCGACACACTGACGCAGCGTCTCCTCCGTGACCACCGTCCTGTCCGCCCGAATCTCAGCATTCGTCACCGCCATCTCCAACACATTCAATGCCGTCCGTGCATCTCCGTTCGCGAACTCGGCAATCGTCCGCACCATGTCGTCGCTGATCTCAACATTCAGATACCCGAACCCTTCGCGGCTCTTCAGCGCGCGCCACAGCAGTTCCGTCAGATCATCAACGGTGAGCGCCTGCAGCACAAATACCCGGCAGCGGGAAAGAAGCGCGGCATTGATCTCAAACGAAGGATTCTCTGTCGTCGCCCCGATCAGTATGATACTGCCCTTCTCTACATACGGAAGAAACGCATCCTGCTGCGCCTTGTTAAAGCGGTGAATCTCGTCCACAAACACCACCGTCCGCAGCCCCGACCGCCTGCGGCTCTCCGCCTGCGCCATGACTTCCTTGATTTCCTTGATTCCACTCGTCACGGCGCTGAAATTGATAAACTCTGCATGCGTCCGCCGGGCAATGATGCCCGCAAGCGTCGTCTTGCCCACGCCGGGCGGCCCCCAGAAAATCATGGACGGAACCTTATCCTGGTCAATCAGCTGGCGCAGAATCTTCCCCTCGCCAATCAGCTGTTTCTGCCCTACAAAATCATCCAGTGACTCCGGCCGCAGTCGGCTCGCCAGCGGCTGGTATACCTCTCTGTCGTCAAACAGGGACATCTGCTCCATCCACATACCGTCTTTCCTTCCCTCTTTCTTTGTCAGAACCACCGGCATTCACCAGGTATGTTCGGTCCGTTATCGCGCATTGTAGTATAATTTACCGGGAATGTCAAATTCTTTTTGGCCATCCGCTTCGCACAGCTGGCTGCTTTCATCCATCGAAAGGAGCCGCAGAATCACTCGCCATGATTCCGCGGCCCCCTTCTGTCTGTTCTGATGCAGAGCAGCTGTCTTTATTCCTTTGTAAATCCCAGCTTCGCGGCCGCCTCTTCTCCGCACAGATACCCGGAGGTCCATGCCCAGCCGTTGTTGGCGCCGCCATAGGTCACATACGCTTTCTTCTCGGTGAAGAGCACGCCGATGGACTCGGTTCCTACTGCATAAAGGCCTTCGATCGGTGTCTCTCCATTTTCCTGCAGCACTTCAAAGCGTTCGTTGATATCCAGGCCGCCGGTCGTGCCATAGCAGTAAGAAGCCATGATCACACCATAATACGGGCCATCGCCGATCGGATCCAGAAGCGACGCATCCTTTCCGAACTCCTCATCCACTCCGGTCTCACAGTAATGATTATAATTCTCAACCGTTTCAACCAGGTTCGCCGCATCGATGCCCAGCTTCTCGCCCAGTTCCTCAATCGTGTCCGCCTTTACCACGATTCCTGCTTCTTCCGCCGCTTCCAGCACTTCATACGCATTCTCGATCGGCGTATTCATCGGAATCTGTGAACCTGTCCCAAGGAAATTGGAGGATGGGCCATCGCGATCGGTATCGAAACCATTCTTGATCAGCTCCTCTACCTGAGCCGCACTGTAAATGCTGTAGTAATTGGGGCCGGATGCCCAGGGGCCAAGGAAGGAAACCTGCGTCTCGGAGGTAAAGCGCTTCCCATCTTTGCCGACAGCCAGAGAATCCGCGCTCCAGCCCATATTGGCCGGCAGGTCTCCTGCGGACCAGTATGCCGGACGGCCCGTCTCCGCGCCAACCTTGCCTTCGATATAATTCTTCTCAAACTGCGTGGAAATCCAGCTCTCCGTTCCGGAGTTATGTACCTCCGGTGGAACGCTGGCATTGTAAAGTCCCGCGCCGATGTCCATTGCCGCCTGCATCATCTTGCCATCGTTCTGATGCGATCCGAACAGCATCCACACGCCGTTCAGCGGATAATATTCATTATGCAGAAGCTCCAGCTCCATCTCCGCGTTGCCTGCGTAGCCGCCTGTCGCGTCGATCACCGCATCCGCGTTGATGATATACTCTGTTCCATCCACCACATTTCTTGCCTTTGCACCGGTAACCTTGTTGGTTTCCGCATCGTAAATCAGCGCATATCCTTCCGTCTCCAGCATATAGGTCCCGCCAAGCTCCATAAAATCGGACCACAGACGGTCGAAATAGGTTCCGAGTACGTCCTTATTGTACATGATATCGTTCGGCATCCACTGGTATTTCGTTACGTAAACGTCCGACTCGGTAAAGCCCGTCATCGGCTCGGAAACCTCATAGCCGTGATCATACGTCAGCCAATCCAGCACCTCGCCGGACTCGTAGACCATCCGGTGGATCACCTCTGGCTTGCTGTCTCCTTCCCCATATGCGACCCAGTCATTGTACAGGACATCTGCATCGGTATAATCTTCTCCGTTGTTGTGTTCCGCCTGGAAACGCTCTGGATTCACAAACAGTCCCTCCGTCGTCAGACATGTGGTTCCGCCGTATTTCCCCGCCTTATCGATCGCCAGCACCTTCGCGCCGGTCTCTGCCGCAGAAAGCGCAGCCGACGTTCCGGAGCCACCCATGCCGATTACGAGGATATCCGTTTCCAGTGTTTCCGTCTTGTCAACCTTTTCCATGGAAACATGGAAATTCTCCAGCGCCGCCGCCTCACTGCCACCTGCCGCAAGCGCTTCCGTAAGAGCCGTCTCGGTTGCCTGTTTGATCGCGTTGCTGCTGGCCGTTGCACCCGTCACCGCGTCGATACTGGTCGACTGATACTCCAGCATTCTCGGAATCAGCAGGTCAACCGCCGCCTGCAGAACAGTTGGCGTATCCGACGTATTCTCCTGATCCACTTCGATACTCAGAATCTCGGTTTCGCTTACCGTAACAGACACATTCAGACCATCACCAGCCTGAAAACTCTCCGCATAAGCAGTATAAGTGCCCGGTTCCATTTTCACCTCAGCCAGAGACTTCTCCTCGCCTTTCGCCTGCCGGATACAATCCGCAGCTGCCGTCATAATCGCCTTTCCGGAAATCGTCGCTCCGGATACTCCGTCCACCTCGGCAGACTGCGCGGCCAGAATCTGCTCCGGCATGTCATTCACCGCATTGGAACCGACGCCTTCTGTTTCCTGATCTCCGGTAATCTCCACCGCCGTGATTTCTGTCGCACTGAACGTCATGGAAACGGTGATTTCACCGCCGAATCCCTGCGCCGACGACGTATAGGTACCCGCAGTGTAAATTCCTTCGGATTTCTCTGCCGTCTCCGCTTCCGCCTCTGCCTCTGCCTCTGCCTGTTCGGTCTGCGCCGCTGTCGTCTCCGTGCTCCCGCTTCCGCCGCACGCCGCCATCGAACAGGCTGCCCCAAAGACCAGGCCGGCCATCATCCATTTTCTCATAAGCTTCTCCCTTCTCATCATCATCTGACTCTCTGCATCCGTTTGTCATATATTTATCATACCATTGCCACAGCAAAATGAATAATAATAAAAACTGATGTCTGAATCATTTTTTCTGATTAAAGAAGGCTGTGCCGTTCATATTTCTTAATTTCATCAATCAGCATTCTGCCCGCCACATTCAGCGAATTTTTTCTGTAAATCACACAGCCCTGCGTCATCGCCCGGAGTCCCTCAATATTAAGGAAACGAAGATGCGGATAATTCTCTTCCCTGCACATCCGTTCCGTCCACAGAGATACCGCATATCCGCTCTCAATCAGAATCTCACCGCTCGTATGATCGAAAATCTTTCCGTAATTGCGGATAACCATATCATTATGAAGCATTTCCAGACGATGCTCCTCCAGTCCTTTTTCCTCAAACTCAATGAAATACTCATCCTTCAGTTCCTCCCAGGCGACCGTACCGCGATTTGCCAGCGGATGATCTCTGGAAACAACAACCTTCAGACCGGACTCATCAACGATCTCCGTCTCCATCCACTCCAGCATCCGGAAGAATTCCGCATAGATCGTAAATACAAGGTCGACCTCCCCACATTCCACCCGTTCGAGCAGTCGATCCTGCGTCTCCTGAATCAGGTAAATCTTCGTGTTCGGACTCTTTTTCCGAAACTCCTTCAGGATCTCCGTGATATCCCGCTTAAACATCTCCCCATGATAGCCGATGCGCAGAATATCCTGATAACCACGCCGAAAATCCGCCATCTCCCCGACAGAGGAGTCTGCAAACGCCACGATCGTTTTCGCATGCTTCAGGAAATGCTCACCCGCTGCCGTCAGGCTCAGTGACCGGTAGTTCCGCTCAAACAGCCGGATATCCAGCTCACTCTCCAGATTAGCGATCTGCTGTGTCATCGCCGTCTGCACAATGTGGCACTTCTTCGCCGCTTTCGTAAAATTCAGTTCCTCCGCTGCCGCAATAAAATATTTTAACTGTCGGATCTCCATCGCCGCACCATCTCCTCCCGGACGTTTCTCTTCCGTCTTTAATAAATATACCCATTTTTTCAATGGAACACAAGCTGCTTTTCTCCTGTCTGAATCAGACAGGATACCGGTTGTCTGCGGGTATAATTCTCCCGGATTTACAAATACTACTTCTACATGCGAAAGCATTCAGAAACACTTTGAACCGGCAGATATGGAGGAATTATGTATGAAAGCTACGGGAATTGTAAGAAGGATCGATGATCTGGGCCGGGTCGTCATTCCAAAAGAGATACGGAAAACACTACGGCTGCGCGAAGGTACGCCACTCGAAATTTTCACGGATCGGGAAGGAGAAATCATTCTCAAGAAATATTCGCCCATGGTCGAACTGACCGCGTTCGCCGGACAGTACGCGGAGTCCATGGCGCAGGCCACGGGACTGATGGTCTGCATCACCGACCACGATCAGGTTATCGCTGTTGCGGGAGGACCCAAAAAAGAACTGCTGCTTCGGAACATCAGCAGCCAGCTGGAAACCGTTATGAATGAACGGGAAACGGTTCTGGCCACAAAAGACGACAAACGGTTCATTCCTCTGTGTACGGAAGAGATTGACGGCGTCACCGCCCAGGTCGTCGTGCCAATCATCAGCGAGGGGGACGCGATCGGCGCCGTGGCCATTCTGGGCAAGGAACCCCGGGCAAAATTCGGAGATGCGGAGATCAGACTCGCCGCCACCGCTGCCGGATTCCTCGGACGACAGATGGAAGGATGACCGGCGGCAGAAGCATAAGCCTGTCCCTAAGCTCCAGACACAAAAAGGTGAGATCCTGTCTTCTGGGATCTCACCATACATTTCGCTGACCGCACACAACTCACTCCGGATTGCGGCCGTATCAATCAAAATTACAGCACAACTCCATCCTTGAAGATCGAAATCTCCCGGAATCCTTTCTCTTCCGCCTTTGTCTGCCTGCCGCCCGCAACTTCAATGACAAGCTTTAAAAGCCGCTTTGCCGCATCGTCAATGGACTCGCCGTCCGCAATCGGACCGGCGTTGAAATCAATCCATCCCGCCTTCTTCTCAGCCAGCTGCGAATTCGTCGCCAGTTTCAGAGTCGGCGCCGGCGCTCCAAACGGAGTACCACGACCCGTCGTAAAGAGAATCATATGAGCCCCCGCCGCCGTCATCGCAGTCGCGGAAACCAGATCATTGCCGGGTCCATAGAGCATATTCAGCCCCCGGGTAACAACCGGATCGCCATAACCAATCACATCCATAATCGGCGCCCGTCCGCCCTTCTGGACGCATCCACAGGACTTATCCTCCAGAGTTGTAATTCCGCCCTGACGGTTGCCCGGACTTGGATTGTCATAGACGACCTCATGATGGCTGATAAAATAATTCTTAAAGCCATTGATCATATGAACGGCTTTGTCAAACACTTCCTCGCTCGCGCAGCGATTCATCAGGAAGCCTTCGGCGCCAAACATCTCCGGCACCTCGGTAAGAACCGTAGAACCGCCTCTTGCCGCCATCATATCACTGAAACGACCGACCGTCGGATTGGCCGTAATTCCGGAAAGTCCGTCTGAACCGCCACACTTCATACCGACAACCAGTTCGCTCACCGGCATCGGCTCCCGTGTAAACTGCGACGCGTAGGCGGCGCATTCTTCAAGAAGCTTCCTTCCCTCGACAAATTCATCGTCAAATTCCTGACAGGTCAGGAACTTCACCCGATCCGCGTCATAATCACCCAGTTCCGTCAAAAACTGCTCATGCGTCAGGTTCTCACAGCCAAGGCTCAGAACCAGAACAGCCGCAGCGTTCGGATGGCGAACCAGAGCCGCAAGCAGCTTCCTGGTCTGTGCGTGATCCGCGCCTGTCTGGCTGCACCCGAACGGGTGTGTGAACGTATAGAGTCCGTCGATCGTACCGGTCACCAGATCCTGGTTATCTCTCACCATCTTCTTCGCCACATCGTTCACACAGCCGACCGTCGGAATGATCCAGATCTCATTGCGGATTGCGGCGCGCCCGTCTTTCCTGCGAAATCCCATGAAAGTCTCCGGCTCCACCGGCTCCGGGAAATGGAGATCCGGAGTATAGGTATACTCCATCTCTCCCTCCAGATTTGTCTTTACATTGTGCGTATGCATCCATCTGCCCGGCTCGGCATCCTCGGTCGCATGGCCGATCGGGAACCCGTATTTAATTACATTTTCACCGTCTTTAATCGGACGAATGGCAACCTTATGCCCCTGAGGGATGTCCTCAAGCGCCGTCACAGTCAGTCCTCCCGCTGTGATCGTTTCTCCCTTTGCAATCGGGTGCAAAGCTACCGCCACATTGTCCAGATCAGAAATCTGAATAGTCTTCATATCATCTTACAGGCAGCTCGCGTAGGCAGCCTTTGCTCCTTCCGTGCGAATCATCTTCAAATCTTCGGTTACCTTCGCTTCCAGACCTGCAATCTGAGTCAGATCCTGATCCCACATCTTCTCATTCGTGAGAACCGCGTGCACCAGATCTTCTGCAGAATCATCCTTGTGCGCATAATAGAATTCCAGAGCCCAGCGATCATCGCTGACCGTATAAGTATTGCCGGCCGGACGCTTGCAGACCAGACCCGCATCGGTCAGCTCCTGAATGTCATTGCTGTAGAATGCAATATAAGCTGCCAGAGACATGGTCAGGCATGCCGGAAGTTCTCCCTTCTCCTCAACATATCCCAGGAAGGACGGCATATTACGCGCTTTCCACTTGGACGTCGAATTCAGAGAAATGCTCATCAGCTCATGATTGACGAACGGGTTATTGAACCGATCCTGAACCGCGGACGCAAACTGCATCAGATCATCCTTGTCAAGCGGAAGAGTCGGAATTACTTCATCATAAAGCATCTTGTTCATAAAGCCACGAATGGTATCATCGTTCATGCAGTCACGGACGATATTCTCACCGGCCAGGTACGCGCCAAGAACAAAGCCGGTATGTGCGCCGTTCAGAATACGAACCTTACGCTTCTTGTACGGGCTCATATCCGGAGTCACAAATACCTTGTCCTCCAGTCCTGCCTTGCGGAACGGAAGAACGTCATTCAGCTTCACATCACCCTCAATCACCCAGACGCCAAACACTTCGCCGACATCCAGCAGCGGGTCCTCATAGCCATGCTTCTCTTCCAGTTCGGCAACTTCCTTCGGATCGCGGATGCGTCCCGGAACGATACGGTCAACCAGAGAACCACAGAAGGTACACTCCTCATTGACATATTTCTTAAATCCGTCTTCCAGTCCCCACTGATCGATGTACTGATTGACGCACTTAAGCAGCTCCTTACCATTGTTGTCGATCAGTTCGCACGCCAGCATCAGAATCGCAGGCTTGCCGGCCTGATAACGATGATAGAGAACCTGTGTCAGCTTCGCCGGGAAGCTGCTCGGCGGGCAGTCGTCCTTCTGGCAGGACGGATCATACTGGATTCCGGCCTCTGTCGTATTGGAAACAATAATCTCAAGATCGTCGCTGGCAGCGATCTCCATCAAACTCTTATAGTCTTCCGTCTCATAAGGATTCAGGCAACGGCTCACGCTGGAAATGACACGCTTCGCATCAATCTTCTGTCCGTTCTCGCTACCGCGCAGATACAGCGTGTAAAGACCTTCCTGCTCATTGATCATCTTCGCAAGACCCGGAGCAATCGGCTGCACCAGGCAGCATTTTCCGTTCCAGTCCGCCTTCTCATTCGCAAGGTCAAACCAGTAATCAACGAACGCACGCAGGAAATTTCCCTCACCAAACTGAAGCACCTTCTCCGGCGCCTCCTTCAATACGTATCCGTCATACCCGGATTTTTCCAAGACCTCGTAATTTAAACGTTCCATAAGCCCTCTTTTCCTTTCCTTTCTTTTTTGTAAGCAAACCTGCCGGACAGCAGCCACAAGGCTACTGTCTGACAGGTAACTTTTGATGCCATACGAATCTTCTCTGACGATCGATTCTCACCCTTTATAGATTAACAAAAATTTACTCTATTGTCAAAGTATAATTGTCATTCTGACAAAACAGTCAAAATAATCCTCTGGCAAAAAGGCAAAATTTTCCTTTCCTGCTCTGTTTTAATAGAACAGGTTGACAAGGAATGTCGTAAACGGCGGGAACCAGGTAAGCAGCAGATTGACAACCAACAGGATGTAAAACGGAACTGCCTCCCTGATAAATGCCGCTGTCTTACACTTGGTAATCGAACATGTGACAAACATCAGTGTACCCATTGGTGGCGACAGAGCACCGATCGCATTGTTAAAGATGTAAATCATGGCGAACTGAATCTCGTTGATCCCGTACTCTGCCGCAATCGGCGCAAGAAGAGGAACCAGAATAATCATGGACGCATTGCCCTCGATAAACATGCCGACAATCAACAGGAAGATATTCACAACAATCAGGAACAGATATTTGCTATGAATATTAACGAGCATCCACTGAGTCAGCATCTGTGGGATCTGCTCTTTAGTCAGAATCCAGGAAAATACCGATGCCGCCGATACAATCAGCATAATGGATGCCGTTGTGCAGACGGTCTCCTTTAATCCCTGAATCATATCCTTCACATGCATTTCCTTATAAAGAAAGCCAAGAAATGCCGCATAGATAATTGCAACCGCTCCGGCCTCCGTCGCAGTAAAGATACCAATACGGATGCCACCGATAATGATAATCGGAAGCAGCAACGGAAGGATTGCCGGCTTTAATGCGGTCCAGAAACGGGCACCTGTCATCTTCTCCGTATTCAGAATGCCGTAGCCACGCTTCTTGGAAATCACGCCAACCAGAATCATCATCGTGATACATAGAAGAGCTCCGACACCAAGACCGGAAATAAACAGCTTTCCGATGGAAACATTCGCGATACACCCATAAAGAATCATGGCGATTCCCGGCGGAATTAACGGTGTAATCATGGAAGACGCCGCCGTAACCACGCTTGAAAACTCCAGAGAAAATCCCTTTCTTGTCATCTCCGGAACCATCATCTTGGATTCCATCGCTGCATCCGCGATATTGGAGCCAGACAGGCCACCCATGACCGTGGACAGAAGAATATTTACCTGGGCGAGTCCGCCAGGAAGACGACCGGTAACTACTTCACAGAAATCCATAATTCGTTTCGTCACGCCCGTATAGTTCATGAAAATACCGGCACACACAAAAAACGGAATTGCCATCAGGGAAATCTTTTCCGTACCGATGATCGCCTGCTGTGCGAAAATGACTGCATTGATGCCCGGATTCAGCACAAAATAAACCATCGATCCTCCAAGAACGGCAATATAAACCGGAACCTTCAGGAATAAAAGAACCAGCATCACGATCGCAGATAACATTAATACATCACTCATCGCTGCTCGCCGCCTCCTTTGCCTCAGACTTCACACCTGTTATAACACTGAAGAAATAACTGATAATCATATCAATATAAGAAACAATCGCGATACCATATACCAGGCTATACGGTATTTTCAACATACTCGTTGAACGCCCGCTCTTTAAAAAGACCTGGATAAATCCAATGCTCTGGATGAACAGGAAACCGATTACAACCACCACGACAACAGAAATCAGCACGTTCATCACCTTTTGCATACTCTTCGGCATCAGATCCACAATCATCTCAATCGCAACGTGGTTACCATTCCGGAATGCAGCGCCTGCAGCCGCAAATACGATCCATACCATGCAGGAAGTCTGTACCTCCTCCAGCCAGGTAAATGGCGCACTGAAAATATAGCGCCATATTACCCCGAGGAATGTAAGAACGATCAGAATGGCAAGGATGACAGAAGCTACAGCAACATCAAGGTTCGCCAGAACCGATAATGCCTTATTTTCTTTCTTATCCATGCTCTTTCTCCCAAGATTTCATCTTTCTATGTTTAGTTTGCACCCATAGCAGCCTTTACCGTCTCATACAGGCCGTCGCTCCATCCGAAATCACTGCCCATCTCATAGAACGCCTGCGCCTTCTCCTTGAATCCTGCCAGCACCTCATCCGACGGATCAACCACAGTCACACCTTCGTCCTTCATCATCTGCAGATACTCTGCATCTGCCGCCTGCTGAACTTCGTTGTTGTATTCACCGGCTTCCTCCATTGTCTCCAGAAGCCAGGTCTGCTGCTCCTCGGTCAGACCGTTGAACCAGTCAGCGGAAACAACCCACGTGGTAAAGTTCTTTACATGTCCATCCAGAATCAGATACTGCGCAACCTCGTGAAGCTTTCTTCCATATAAGGTTGCAAGTGGATTCTCGGCTCCGTCGATCGTCTTGGTCTGAAGTGCCTGATACACATCGCCCAATGACATACCGGTAGATGTCGCCCCCAGCACATCAAAGCCCTTGGACTGAATCGCGTTCGACGGGACACGAATCTTCAGACCTTTCAGGTCGTCAACCGTATTCACAGGAGTGGTGGTCAGAGTATGCCGCTCTCCATAAATCCAATTGGAAGCGATCAGCTTCAGACCCTTCTCCTCCAGCAAATCACACTGCTGCTGATACCAGTCGGACTCAGTCAGTGCCCAGCACTGATCCCAGCTGTCAAACAGGAACGGGCCAAATACAATTCCAAAATCCGGCACACCGTAATCCGCATAGAACGCTCCATCCGCCAGTGTACAGACATTTTCGCCCAACAACATGGAATCAATCAGAGAAGACTTATCACCCAGCTGAGAATCCGGATAGATCTCAATCGCCATCGTACCGCCGGACTTCTCCTTGAGAATCTCCTGTGCCTTTTCAATGCCCTGCCCCAACGGCTCAGAGATCGAATTCTCAAACGCAATCTGAAGAACAACCTCAGCATTCGTGCTGCCACTGTCTGTCGTTGCAGAATCTCCGCTCCCACTGTCTGCCGCCGCTGCCGTTGTTTCTGTTGTCGTTGAGGAACTTCCACCGCACGCGCTCAGGCTCATTGCCGCCATCACACCCGCCATTGTCAATGCCGCTACTCTTTTCATTTTCATCATCTTTTCCTCCATTTTTTATTTTTTGAAGAAGCGCATACCGCTGCATCTCCTATTCTCACTCCGGTTTCCCGGAGAAAGTTTTCTAACAATGTTCTCTACTTGCTGATGTGAGAGAAATCCAGCAATACCTTCAACATGTCGCCCGGATTGTGCGCAAAATCATCAAATGCCTTTGGCCCCTCATCAAACGGATATATGTTCGTGATAATTTTCTCCAGCGGCGCCTTCTTTGCGTTCACCAGATCAATCAGTTCCAGGAAATCCTTCTTCAACGCATTTCTGGAACCATATACATTCAGCTCCTTCTTCTGAATCAGCGTAAAATTGAAATCCAGATTCTTCTTACCCACACCAATCAGAACCATACGGCCGCCGAAGCAACAGGCATCAATGCAATTCTGGAATGTAGAAGGAAGCCCCACAGCTTCAATGGTGACATCAAAGCCATTGCCATCTGTCAGTTCGTTCACCTGTTTCTCGAAATGTTCCGCAGAGTCATTCAGCACGGTTCCATCCACTCCGAAATCCATCGCCATTTCCAGCTTGCCGGCGGACACATCCGAAATATAAACGACTGCGCCTTTTTCTTTCGCCGCGATCGCAGCCAGTACGCCGATTGTGCCAGCTCCTACAACCAGAACCTTATCTCCCTTCTGCACGTTTGCGTGGCTGACCCCGTGATAACTAATGCAGAATGGTTCAATCGCCGCTAACACCTTCGGATCCATTCCCTTGCCGTCATAGACTCTCTCGATCGGCATCGTGATGTACTCCTGGAACGCCCCGTCTCTCTGACATCCCATCGTCTGATTATCCATGCAGGCATTCACGAATCCATGAAGACAGGAATAACAGTGTCCGCAGTTGAAATACGGATTGCAGGTCACAATCATGCCTGGTCTGATTCCATACTCGTTGTCCTCGTCCGCTTCCATAACCTCTGCCGAAAACTCGTGCCCCGGTATTCTCGGGTAATCAAAATACGCAAAGGTCCCGCGATAGGAACCGTTATCGCTGCCGCAGATTCCGCCATACAGAATCTTCAGCAATACTTCCCCCTTCTTTCTCACCGGCATCTCGACATCCCTGATCTCGACCTCGCCCGGCGCATTGATATACATTGCTTTCATTCCGTCATCCTCCTGACCTGAAACTATAGTTGCAACAGATGTATTTATTGTTGATTTTGATTTTATTTGATGTATACATTAAGGCCTTTTATCGACATCTGTTGTATACATCACATTATAAATACTTTTTTCGGTATGTCAAGGCAAAACCAGCAATTTTAATTAATTTAGTCGAATTGTCCAAATTTGAATTGGCTGTTTTGTACATTATGTTTCAATCGTTTTTTGTTAATCTTTTGTCTATTTTCCTGTTTGAAAAAAGATCCGAATCATGGTATAATTCTGATGTATACATGTAATTATAACATTTAGGGGGGATTTCATGTCAAAAACCAGCTTAAAAACAGTCGCCTACAATGCAATCCGGGACAATATCATTTCCTGCGAATATGCTCCCGGAACCTTTCTGAATGAGGAAATTCTGACCGCCGAACTGAATCTGAGCCGCACTCCCGTCCGCGACGCAATCGGGCGCCTTGAACAGGAGGGGCTTCTGGAGATTCGTCCGAAAAAGGGCATCATGGTTCGTCCGCTTTCCATTGATGATATTAATATGATTTTCGAGGTTCGAAATCTTTATGAGCCTTACATTCTTCTTCATTATGGGCAACTCCTGCCCAAGGATAAGCTCAGAGAATTTTATAACATTTTCAGCACCCAGGGACGCGACAGCGAATGCTTTCAGAACAACGATTATTTTTATCAGCTCGATGCAGACTTTCACGCTATGATTGTCAACGCCTGTCCGAATATCTATCTCCGGCAGAACTACGACCGGATTCACACCCAGAATGAACGTTTTCGCTATATGACCGGTGATGTATCCAACAACCGTCTGGAAGACACATTCAAAGAACATCTGGATATCATCCGTCCCTGCATGCAGAACGACTGGAACCTGGCAGCCGAAAAACTCATCTATCATCTCGAAGAGTCCAAAAAGGCCAGCTTCCAGTTCATTTTTAACAGCCTGGGAAAGAATGGGATTGAATTGTAAGACATTTCTGATAACAAAGCAGGAATATGAAAACTTGAAATTCTAATCTGAGAGGGATTTATATGAGCCAGTTGATTAAAATAGATGTTGAATACAAAGCATGGATTGAGGATATTGAGAACCGATATCATTCAAGACAGGTAAAGGCTGCCGTTCTTGTAAATCAGGAAATGCTACGGTTTTACTGGTCTATCGGTCAGGACATTGTAAACAAAAAAGCGGAAAACAAATGGGGAAGCAGTTTTTTTGACACTTTGAGTCGTGACATGAAAAACGTGTTGCCAGGCGTTCAAGGGCTTTCTACATCTAATCTAAGATATATGAAACGATTTTATGAATTATACAGTCTCGAATTTCTTCCACAAGTTGTGGAAGAAATTCAGAACACCAATAAAATCTCGAACTCTCTGCAGGATCCAATGAAAATATCCGAGCAGGAACTCTTTTCTGTACCTTGGGGACACCACAGAACAATAATTGACAAATGCAAAGGTGATACGAAAAAAGCCATATTTTTTGTAAGAAAAACGATAGCAAATAACTGGTCGAGAGCAGTTCTAATCAATTTTTTGGGCACGGATTTATATGATCGTCAAGGAAAAGCCATTTCCAATTTCCAATACTCGTTACCAGAACCGCAAAGCGGGTTGGCACAGGAAATAACAAAAGACCCTTACAATTTTGATTTTATCTCCATTCGTGAGGATTATGACGAGAAATCGCTAAAGGATGCTCTGATGGATAATATTACAAAATTTCTTCTGGAGCTTGGAAAAGGATTTGCTTTTGTCGGACGAGAATATAAACTTCCCATTGAAGGCACAGAAGAATTTATCGATCTTTTATTTTACCACTTGCACCTACACTGCTATGTGGTCGTTGAGGTAAAAGTTGTACCCTTTACATCCAGAGATATTGGGCAAGTTGGTACATATGTCAACATTGTAGATGATTTGATAAAAACAG
>JAJQCD010000009.1:92846-147577 GCA_021202925.1 Clostridiales bacterium
AACAGGAATTAGGCGAATAATAATATTCATGATGGAACTTAATAGAACAATGATGCAAATTTTCGGCAGGATTCCGCCACTCGTCCGAATCCTGCCGATTTCTCATCTTTATGCCTGTTTTTTCAGAATACTCCTGGCGACGCTGATTCCGTTCGCAGACGCCTGCTGCAGTCCGCGCGTAACCGATGCGCCGTCGCCCATGGCGCGAAGCCCCTCGACACTGGTCTCAAAATCCCTGTTGACGACAACCTTATTGGAGTAAAATTTCACTTCCACACCATAGAGCAGCGTCTCATCGCTGGCAATGCCAGGCGTCACCTTATCCAGCGCAAGCAACATCTCCCGGATATCCGTCATGATCCGATACGGCAGAACCAGGGACAGGTCGCCGGGAACCGCATCCTTCAGCGTCGGGATCAGGTTGTTGCGGCAGAGACGTTCCTCAGTCGTCCGACGCCCCCGCTGGAAATCACCGAAAGTCTGAACCATAATCCGGCCGCCGCAGAGCATGTTGGAAAGCTGTGCGATATGCTTACCAAATTCAATCGGTTCATTGAACGGTTTCGTAAAGTTCTTGCTGACCAGCAGCGCAAAATTGGTATTCCTTGTCTTATATTCCGCGGACTTATACGCATGACCGTTCACAACTGCAAGTCCGCCCTCATAATACTCCGCGGCCACCTCGCCGGACGGATTCGTGCAGAAGGTCCGCACCTTGTCGTCAAACGTCGGGGTATAATAGACCAGCTTCGCTTCATAGAGATTCTGATTGAGAAATTCCATGACCTCATCCCGCACCTCGACACGAACGCCGATATCCACGGTGCCGACCTGCGTCTCAATCCCATGCTCCGTACAGATATGAGAAAACCAGTCGGAACCTTCCCGTCCGATTCCGGCGACAATCTCCGGCGCGTAATAAGTCTCGCCCTTTTCCGTGACGACGCCCTTTGCCACGCCATCCTCTATCACAATATTCGTTACCATGGTGTTAAATTCCATGACGACGCCTGCGCCAAGCAGATGGTCCTGCAAACGGGAATAAATCTTATATCCCTCTTCCGTACCCAGATGGCGTATCGGGCATTCGATCAGCTTCAGATTGGCATAGATTGCCTTGCGTCGAATCTCCTCGATCTCCTTCTCCTTATCCACACCATAAACATTCCTGTCCGCGCCGAATTTCAGATAAATATCATCCGACTCCCGGATCAGCTTTACCGCCTGATCATAACCCAGAATTGCAGGCAGATTCCCGCCGACATCCGGCGACAGAGACAGTTTGCCATCCGAAAACGCTCCTGCCCCGGCAAAACCAGTTGTGATGGAGCACGGTTTGCAGCCCACACAGACTCCGGTCGTACGTTTCGGACAGACGCGCTTTTCGATGCGCCTTCCTTTTTCAATCATAAGGATCTTCATATCCGGCTTTTTTTCAATCAGCTCATACGCACAGAAAATGCCGGACGGACCCGCCCCAATAATAATTACATCATAGTGATTTGCTATCTGACTCATAAATCATCGTTCCCCTTTCAAAACAATTGTCAGCTTACCATAGAATAATCAAATAAGCAAGGAAAACCATACTCTCCAGGCATTGAAAATTGCCTCTTTTCCATGGTAAAATAAATGCAGCCACTCCGAACGGCGAGACAGCGGATTTCAAAGGAAACGCCCGACTGTCGAAAACCCATCATCAAACTCAGAAAGAAGGGAATCACTATGACAAATCCGGTTACGCTCGGATCAACAGGCATCCGCTCAGACAAAAATGGCTTCGGCGCGCTGCCGATTCAGCGCGTCTCCATGGACGACGCCGGGAAGCTGCTCCGGAAAGCCTATCACAACGGCATGACCTTTTTTGACACGGCGCGGGCCTATTCCGACAGCGAAGAAAAGATTGGCATCGCACTTTCCGACGTGAGAAATCACATTCATATCGCGACAAAGACAGCGGCCAAAACGGCAGACGAGTTTTGGGCCGATCTGGAAACCAGCCTTCGCCTGCTGAAAACCGACCACATTGATCTTTATCAGTTCCACAATCCGGCCTTCTGCCCGAAGTCAGGCGACGAGACCGGTCTCTATGACGCAGCGCAAAAGGCAAAGGACGAAGGTAAGATTCTGCACATTGGAATCACAAACCACCGGCAGCGGGTGGCACGCGAGGCGATTGAAAGCGGTTTGTACGAGACGCTGCAGTTCCCGTTCAGTTACCTCTACAGCGAGCAGGATATGGAACTGGTGCAGATGTGCCGGGAACACAACATCGGCTTTCTTGCCATGAAATCCCTCGCCGGCGGCCTCATTACCAATTCTGCCGCCGCTTATGCGTTTGCTGCTCAATATGACAATGTCCTTCCCATCTGGGGAATTCAGCGTGAGTGGGAACTGGATGAGTTCCTGAGCTATATGAAAAATCCGCCCGCAATGACAGATGAAATCCGGGCGCTGATTGAAAAAGACCGGGTACAGCTCTCCGGCAGCTTCTGCAGAGGCTGTGGTTATTGTATGCCCTGCCCCGCCGGAATCGAAATCAATAACAGTGCACGCATGTCGCTGTTCCTCCGCCGCTCTCCGTCCCAACAGTATTTCAGCGCGGAATGGCAGGAGAAAATGAGCCGCATCCACAATTGTCTCCACTGTGGTAAATGCATGAGTCACTGTCCATATGGGCTGAACACTCCGGAGCTTCTGGCTCAGAATCTCAGGGACTATGAGGAGGTTCTTGCCGGTAAGGAAATCCTTCCGGACAATTTCTGATCCGGTATCGGCGGCCGCCTGTGTGGCCGCCGATATTCTGTTATTCGCTGCGCTTATTTTTCTTCCTCAGCGGATGAATTCTTCATACCGCCCGGTTCATGGCAAGCGCACCCAGCCCCTCCAGGATTTCCTTCGCCTTATTCATCATTGGCACACAGTCTTTGTTCCTGTTTTTCGTATCCTGATAGAGAAAATACGGTTCTCCGGCATTCTGATATCGGAGAGACCCGCTCTGTGATTCGATCAATGCCGGAATCCCGGCCGGATTCAGCTGCGGGTCGCGGAACATGGTCAGACGCACTTCCTGGCGATTGACCTTTACCTCTGTCACATAGGCCGTATGGGCAAGCGATTTCAGCGTCGCTACGCCGAGAAGATTGGTCACCGGACGAGGAATCTCTCCAAAGCGATCCAGCAGCTCGTCTTCCATATCCAGGCGCTCCTCTTCATTCTCAATCGCGGAAATCCGTTTATAAATATCAAGCTTCTGATATTCATTCTTAATATAGGAAGCCGGAATATAGGCATCGATATTGCATTCTACCACACTCTCGAACTCCTCTTCTCCGCTCTTTTCTCCCTTGGCTGCCCGAACGGCCTGATTCAGCAGCTTGCAGTACAGATCATAACCGACCGCCTCCATGTGCCCATGCTGCTCCGCGCCCAGGACATTGCCCGCGCCACGGATCTCCAGGTCGCGCATCGCAATCCGCACGCCGGATCCCAGTTCCGTAAATTCCCGGATCGCCTGCAGGCGCTTCTCCGCCTCTTCCCGAAGAATCTTATCCCGCTTATACATCAGAAACGCATATGCCGTCCGACTCGAACGCCCCACTCGTCCACGAAGCTGATAAAGCTGGGACAGCCCCATCCGATCCGCATCCTGGATGATCATCGTATTCGCATTGGGAATATCCAGACCGGTTTCAATGATCGTCGTCGATACAAGCACATCAATCTCGCCATTGACGAAATCAAGCATGATCCGTTCCAGCTTCCGTTCCGTCATCTGTCCGTGCGCGTAGACGACCACGGCGTCCGGCACAAGAGTCTGCACATGAGCCGCTACATCTGCAATATCCCGGACACGGTTGTACACATAATACACCTGACCGTCCCGCGCCAGTTCCCGGTTGATCGCCTCCCGGATCATCTCATCGTTATATTCCATCACATACGTCTGGATCGGCACCCGATCCACCGGCGGCTCCCGCAGCACACTCATATCCCGGATTCCCACCAGGCTCATATGAAGCGTCCGCGGAATCGGCGTCGCCGTCAGCGTCAGCACATCAACGTTTTCTTTCATCTTCTTAATCTTTTCCTTATGGGTGACGCCAAAACGCTGCTCCTCATCAATAATCAGAAGACCGAGATCCCGGAATTTCACATCGTCCGACAGGATGCGATGCGTTCCGATCACAATGTCCACCAGTCCTTTTTTCAGATCCGTCAGAGTCTTTTTGATCTCCGCTGAGGAACGGAAACGGGACAACAGATCCACACGCACCGGAAATTCCTTCATCCGCTGCAGGAATGTGTTGTAATGCTGCTGCGCCAGAATCGTCGTAGGAACCAGATAAGCAACCTGCCGGTTCTCCTGAATCGCTTTAAACGCCGCCCGCAGGGCAATCTCCGTCTTGCCGTATCCCACATCCCCGCAGATCAGGCGATCCATAATCTTCCTGCTTTCCATGTCTCGCTTGGTATCCTCGATCGCGGCTGTCTGATCCTCGGTCTCCTCATATGGGAACAGTTCTTCAAACTCCTTCTGCCACACGGTATCCGGCCCGTACTGATAACCACCCAGTTCCTGCCTCGCCGCATATAACCGCACCAGATCCTTCGCAATATCCTTCACCGCAGACCGGACCTTTGTTTTCGTCCGCTTCCACTGCTCACCGCCCAGCTTATTGAGCTTTGGCGCCTTCGCGTCCGCACCGGCGTATTTCTGAATCCCGTCGAGACGGGTAGCCGGCAGATACAGATAGCCGCCTCCATCGTACTCGATCTTCAGGTAATCCTTGACCACTCTGTCCCGTTCAATCTTCTCAATGCCACGATAGATTCCCAGCCCGTGATCCTCGTGAATGACGTAATCCCCGACAGAAAGCTCCGCAAAATTGCGAATCGCCAGGCCATTTCCGGACGCCTTCTTCCGCTTCGATCCCTTCTTTTTCTTCAGGCCGAACATGTCCCCCTCGGTGATCACGACAAACCGAATCTGCGGGTATTCAAATCCTCTGTGCAGGTTTCCATATGTAACCAGAATCTCACCCGGTTGTACCGACCTTGCCTCGTCGTCCGGACAGAACGCGCGCAGATCGTATCCACGCAGGTCTCCCGCCAGACGGCTCGCCCGCGTCCGGGAGCCAGAAAGCAGGATCACGCGGTAATTGTCCTTCTTCCAGCGCTGCAAATCCCCGATCAGCATCTCGAAGCTGTTCTGATAAGAATTGATATTCTTCACACAAAGCGTGAATCGCTTCTCAATCGTCAGCGCGTTCAGTTTCTGTTCCAGTCCCGTTACACAGACCGTGTCCGGCCGTTCTGTTCTCGCTAGGATCTCCCTGACCGGATACAGAAGTTCCGTCTGTCCAGGCAGCAGATACCCTTTTTCCAGCCGTTGAGACATACTTTCCCGGAATTCCGTCTCCACCGCATTTCCCCGCTCGAACAGTCGTGACGGCTCATCCAGAAAAATCATACTGTGTGACGTTTCAAAGTAATCCAGGAATGACACGGTACCATTGCAGAAATACGGCAGCCAGGCATCCAGCCCCACCGTCTTCCATCCTTCTTCGATTCCCTCGGCAAATTCCCGGACAATGCCCGCAATCCGGCTTGCCTCTTCCGTGCGCATCGCATTCCGCAGCTTTTTCTCCTGTATGGCAGCTTCCTGTTTCAGCTTCTCCAGACCGGCAAGCAGCTGCTGCCGGTTCAACACTGTCTCAACCGCCGGATAGATGCGAACCTCATTCAGCTGCTCGATGGAACGCTGGCTCTCCGGATCAAAGGTCCGGATCGAATCCACCTCTGTATCCCACAGTTCGATTCGGATCGGCGTCTCCTCCGTCAGCGGATAAATGTCCAGAATTCCTCCACGGATCGAGAACTGCCCCATGCCGTCCACCTGTGCGGTTCGCTCATAGCCCAGTTCCACCAGGGTAGTCTTCATCTCCTCCAGATCCAGATCTTCCCCGTTTTTCACATGCAGCACATGATTTCTCATCTGCTCCCGCGGCAGCAGATGGTCCATCAGTCCATCAATCGTTGTCACAACAACGCCCGCCGAATCCTCCATCATATGCTGCAGAACAGAAACCCGCTCACGCGCCAGCAGATTGCCATGAATATCCGCGCTGTAAAACAGCAGATCCTTCGCCGGATACAGCCATGCGTCCCGCCGGAAGCATCCAAAATCATCGCAGATCTCCCTTGCCCTCGATTCGTCATACGTCACCACCAGTTTCCATGGTCTGTCCGGTGCAAGCTCCTGCATCAGATGTACTTTCTGCGAATCCAGGCACCCGCTGACCAGCAACGGCCCCTGTTTCCTTCTGACCGCCTCCTCCATTTCCGTGAACTCATACAACTCCGTGAGCGGTTCCCGAAACACACTACTCATAGCGCACAATCCGTCCTTCCCGGTTTCTTTCCAGACATTCCGTCATTCCTCAGCCTTCTTCTTCGTATTGTAACGGTTCATGGCCCGTTCCGCTCCGTCCGTCAGCATAACGCTGACCGCCTCCGCCGCTTCGCCAAACGCCTCATCCATGCACTTCTGCTCCTCCGCGGAAAACCGGCTCAGCACATAATCTGCCAGATCCATTCTCGGCGGTTTCGCACCGATCCCGACCTTGATCCGCGGAAACTCCTGCGTCCCCAGGTGCGCAATGATACTCTTGACTCCATTGTGCCCACCGGCGCTTCCCTTCATGCGAATCCGCAGCTGCCCCGGTTCCAAGCTGATGTCATCGAAAATCACAATGACCTGTTCCGGCTCGATCCTGTAATAATCCACGACCGCGCGCAGACATTCCCCGCTCGCGTTCATAAACGTCAGCGGCTTGACCAGAATGACCTTCTGCTCCTCAATCCGGCCCCTGCCCAGCAAACCGTTACACTTCCTCTCGCCAACGTCGATTCCATATCGATCCGCAAGCGCATCAATCACATGAAAACCAACATTATGTCTCGTTTTATCATATTCCTTCGATGGATTTCCAAGTCCTGCTATCAGATACATCGTTTTTTCTCCCTCATGTCATGACAAAAAAACGGAACGGGCATTTCGTCCGCTCCGCCGCCATTCTTCTGTAAACCTTCCACCCCTGTCAATAAGAATGCTCCATTGCCGTCGTCTCATACTTGTCGAGAATGATTCGCTGAATCATCTCTCTGGTCTCCGAGTTGATCGGATGCGCAATATCCCGGAATTCTCCGTCCGCCGATTTCCTGCTCGGCATGGCAATAAACAATCCCTTCTCGCCTTCTATTACCTTAATGTCATGGATCACAAACTCGTTATCCAGGGTGATCGAGACGATCGCCTTCATCTTCCCCTCTTTTTCGATTTTTCTCACTCTAACGTCTGTTATCTGCATAACGCAACCCCTCCGTCCTGAATCGCTTCAATGATCTGTGCGCCCATGCGCACCTGTCTGCCCGACAGTCGGCTTCAGTGCCGCCGTCTGCCGGGCTCTCGCACCATCACAGTGCATATCGCTCATTCTTCTCAATGACAATCTTCACATTATCCGGCTCCCCGATGTAAGTCATATTTGCCCGGATCGTGTCACGGCTCTCCACAATACAGTTCTCAATCACAGTATTGTCACCGATATAAACATCATTCAGAATAATGGAATTCTTAATCACACAATTGTTCCCCACATAGGCCTTCTTAAACAGGATGGACCCCTCCACCATGCCGTTGATGATGCAGCCGCTGCTGACCAGGCTGTTTCGCACCACGCATCCGGCGTTGTATTTGGCCGGCGGCAGGTCGTCAATCTTGGAGTAGATATCCGGATACTCCCTGAAAAAGTATCGCCGCACATCCGGCTTCAGGAAATCCATATTGGTCCGGTAATAAGAATCTACCGATGCAATGTTGCTCCAGTAGGCGTCCAGTTTGTATGCATAAATCCGCTTCAGATTCCGGTACTGAACCAGAATATCACGGACAAAATCCACGCGATCTTCCGCCGCACAGCGCTCGATCAGTTCAATCAGCTGCCGTCTGCGAATCACATATACGCCACAGGAAATCGTATTGGAAGTCGCCACCATGGGTTTCTCCTCAAATTCAACAATCCTGCCGTCGTCGTTCGTCTTTACCAGGCCAAAGCGGGTCACATCCTCATCCTCCGGCATGTCCTTGCAGACCACCGTGATATCCGCCTTCTTTTCGATGTGATACTCCAGAACCTTATTATAGTCCAGCTTGTAAATACAGTCACCGGACGTGATCACCACATATGGCTCATGACTGTTCTTCAAAAATCCCAGGTTCTGATAGAGCGCATCCGCCGTGCCGCGATACCAGTCGCTGTTCTCCGCCGTGATCGTCGGAGTGAACACATACATCCCGCCCTGTTTTCTTCCAAAATCCCACCACTTGGATGAACTCAGGTGCTCGTTCAGCGAACGGGAATTATACTGAGTAAACACTGCCACATTCTGAATATGGGAATTCGTCATATTACTCAATACGAAGTCAATGCTGCGATAGCTTCCGGCAACCGGCATGGCTGCAATCGCCCGCTTATTCGACAGTTCCCGCATCCTCTTACTGTTTCCGCCTGCTAATACGATACCGATCGCTCTCATTTCACACCACCTGCCTTCATAATGGTATCCCCGCTCTCCAGGACGCCACCCGCGTAATCCTCTGCCGTCGTCACTCCGGAAATCACCGTATTCTTTCCAATCTTCACATTCGACGGAATCACACTATGCTCTCCGACTGTTACCAGATCAAACTGATACACCTTCGGGTCAAACCGGTTCGGCGCGTACTCACCCACGCCAAGCTCCGCACCTGCGCCAATTTCCGAATCCTCGGCAACAATCGCCTTCGTGACCTTCGCACCGGCACCGACCACGGTCCCGCGCATGATAATCGAATCACGGACAACCGCGCCCACTTCAATCGTCACCCCTGCGCCGACCACGGAATTATAAACCTCTCCATAAATCTCCGAACCCTCGCCGATGACGCTCTTCTCAATCACGGCGTCGTCCGCGACAAACTGCGGCGGTATGATGTCACTCTTTGTGTAAATACGCCAGTACTCCTCATACAGGTTGAACTCCGGAATAATGTCGATCAGTTCCATATTCGCTTCCCAGTAGGAGCCAAGTGTTCCCACATCCTTCCAGTAGCCGTTGTACTCGTATGCGAAAACCCGCTCGCCCTTGTCAAAGCAGTATGGAATCACATGCTTGCCGAAATCACACCCCGGCACCTCAGAGAGGGCAAGCAGCGCTTCTTTCAGCGCAAGCCAGCTGAAGATATAGATTCCCATTGATGCAAGATTGCTGCGCGGCTGCTGCGGCTTCTCCTCGAATTCGGTAATCCGGTTATTGTCGTCTGTAATCACGATACCGAAACGGCTCGCTTCCTCGATCGGAACCGGCATCGCGGCAATCGTCACGTCCGCATTGTTCGCCTTATGGTATTCCAGCATCACCTCATAATCCATCTTGTAAATGTGATCGCCGGAAAGGATCAGCACATAATCCGGATGATAGGTCTCCATATATTCCAGGTTCTGGAAAATCGCGTTCGCCGTTCCGGTATACCAGTCACTTCCCTTGATCCGCTCATACGGCGGAAGAACCGTGACACCACCGACATTGCGATCCAGATCCCACGGGATACCGATCCCAATATGTGCGTTCAGACGCAACGGCTGATACTGAGTCAGGACACCGACCGTATCTACACCGGAATTGATACAATTACTGAGTGGGAAATCAATAATCCGGTACTTGCCGCCAAACGACACAGCCGGCTTCGCCACCTTCTGAGTCAGCACGCCCAGGCGGCTCCCCTGCCCTCCCGCCAGAAGCATTGCTATCATTTCTTTTTTAATCACGCTATCACCTCGCTGTAGTTAATGATGTACCTCGGTTCTGAACAACGCCGTCCAGTCATCCCGAATTGTTACGTTTTATTATACCACACAATCCGAAAATAGTGAATAAATTTTAAATGTTGCAGACACATAATTTGTGAAGTTTTGTAAGCGTTTTCATAAAGCGGCAAAATTTATTTGCCTCCTCACTTGAAGGTTCGGGGGAAATCCTGTATACTCAATGGTAGAGTTTTTGCGCAATTACAGAATAAAGGGAGATTACTTTTATGGATTTTGTTACAATCAGAGAGTTGTATAAGAACAGGGAATCGTTTCTGGAGCAGAAGGTCACGGTCGGCGGATGGGTGCGAAGCGTCCGCGATTCAAAAGCATTCGGATTTATCGTCGTCAGCGACGGGACCTGGTTTGAGACGCTGCAGGTTGTCTATCACGACACAATGGACAACTTCAGCGCCGTCAGCCGCCTGAATGTCGGAGCAGCGATCATCGTGACGGGAACGCTGGTAGCAACGCCGCAGGCAAAACAGCCATTTGAGATTCAGGCGGATACCGTCACGGTGGACGGCGCGTCCGCGCCGGATTATCCGTTGCAGAAAAAGCGCCACACACTCGAATATCTGCGCACAATCACACATTTGCGTCCGCGCACCAACACCTTCCAGGCCGTATTTCGCGTGCGTTCCCTGATTGCATACGCGATTCACCAGTATTTCCAGGAACGCGGCTTTGTCTATGTGCATACGCCGCTCATTACCGGAAGCGACTGCGAAGGCGCCGGCGAGATGTTCCAGGTGACGACGCTGGATCCGAATGATCTGCCGCGGACAGCGGACGGCGCGATCGACTACTCGAAGGATTTCTTCGGCAAGATGACGAACCTGACCGTCAGCGGCCAGCTGAATGTCGAGACCTTCGCCATGGCCTTCCGCAATGTCTATACCTTCGGCCCCACCTTCCGCGCGGAGAATTCCAATACGACCCGCCATGCGGCCGAATTCTGGATGATCGAACCGGAAATTGCTTTTGCCGACCTCCAGGATGATATGGATCTCGCGGAGGGCATGTTGAAGTACATCATCCGCTATGTGCTGGAGCAGGCACCGGAGGAGATGGACTTCTTCAACCGCTTCATTGACAAAGGCCTTCTTGACCGCCTGCGGCATGTACTGGATTCCGAATTCGGTCATGTGACCTACACCGAGGCCGTGGAAATTCTGGAAAAGAACAACGACAAATTTGATTACAAGGTTTCCTGGGGCTGCGATCTGCAGACGGAGCACGAACGATATCTGACCGAGCAGGTCTTCAAACGTCCGGTCTTCGTCACCGACTATCCGAAGGAAATCAAAGCCTTCTACATGAAGATGAATCCGGACGGAAAGACGGTTGCGGCAATGGACTGCCTGGTACCGGGCATCGGAGAGATCATCGGCGGCAGCCAGCGTGAGGACAATTATGATATGCTGCTCGCGCGCATGAACGAGCTCGGCTTAAAACAGGAGGATTACCAGTTCTACCTTGATCTGCGCAGGTACGGTTCTGCCCGCCATGCCGGATTTGGGCTGGGCTTCGAGCGTTGCGTGATGTACCTGACCGGCATGGGCAATATCCGCGACGTCGTCCCATTCCCGAGAACCGTAGGGAACTGTGACTTATAATGGTTTTTAAGGAGGCGCGGAATCTATGAAATTCATCCATATCGCTGACGTCCACTGGGGGATGAAACCGGACGCGGACAAGCCCTGGGGACGAGAACGCGCCCAGGCAATCCGCGATACATTCACGGAAATCGTCCGTCAGGCTCGTCTGCGGGACGTGGATCTGCTTCTGATTGCCGGTGATCTGTTCCATCGTCAGCCCCTTCTGCGGGATCTGAAGGAGGTCAATTACCTCTTCTCCACAATCCCGTCAGTGCGAATCGTGCTGATCGCCGGAAATCACGACCGCATCCGGCCAAATTCTGCCATGATGAGCTTTACCTGGTGCCCGAATGTCACCTGGATTCAGGATGAGGATCTGACCAGTGTTTTCTTCGAGGATATTAACACGGAGATTCTGGGGTTCAGCTACCACACGGCGGAAATCCGGGAGACCCGCCTGGATCATGTCTCTCCGCCGGATACCCGCCGCATTCACATCCTGCTGGCGCACGGAGGAGACGCATCCCATCTTCCGCTTGACAAACCGGCTCTCTCCCGATCCGGTTTTTCCTACACTGCCCTGGGACATATTCACAAACCGGAACTCGCTCCCGACCTCACCTGGGCCTATCCTGGTTCACCGGAACCCCTTGACAAGACCGAAACCGGGCAACATGGAATGATTGTCGGCGAGATCAGCCCGGTCACCTTCCGTGTCACCTCCCTGGAATTCATTCCCATGGCTCAGCTGCAATACATCCCGCTGGTCATTCATGTCACTCCTGCCACGACGAACGGAGAACTGCTCGCCCGCATCCGGGCCGAGGTGAAGAAGCGCGGCATGGAACACATTTACCGCTTCCGCATCCGCGGCATGCGTGATCCGGACATTGAATTTGACCTGGAACCAGTCAGCAACAGCATACAGGTCATCGAGACGGTGGACGAATCCGAGCCCCGCTATGATTTCAGCAGATTATTCGCGGAACATCCCGGAGACATGATTGGATTTTATATCCGGGCACTGCAGAAGGAAAACGCCAGCCCCGTAGAGAAGAAAGCACTCTACTACGGCATCGACGCCCTGCTGCGAACGACAGACGAGAGGAGTTAAATGATGCGGCTGATCGACTTACACATTGACGGATTCGGGAAATTCCATGATCTGGACGTCCGTTTCGAAGAAGGGCTGAATGTCGTATACGGCCGCAATGAAGCCGGCAAATCCACGCTTCATACGTTCATCCGCTGTATGCTGTTCGGGCTCGAACGCGGACGCGGACGGGCTTCGAAAAACGACCTTTACAGCCGTTGCGAACCCTGGCAGAACCGCGCCCTTTACGGCGGACGGCTTCGCTTGGAAAAAGACGGAACGATTTACCGCATCGAACGGGTATTTCGAAAGGATCAGAAATCGTTCACGCTTGTCAACGAGACTGCCGGCAAGGCCGTCGAACCAGGCGGCGCGTTCATGGATTACTTACTGGACGGACTGACCGAGACAACCTACAACAACACCATCAGCATTGGTCAGCTGAAAAGCGCCACGGACGGCGGCATGGTCGCAGAGCTTCGCAATTACATCGCGAACATGAACACAACCGGCAGCATGGCGCTCAACATTACCCGGGCTACCGCCTGGCTGAAGGCAAAACGCAGAGAATTTGAACGACAGCTCGATCCGGAAGCTGCCCGCAGCTATACGGCGCTGATCGCCGAAATCCACAGCCTGGAGAAGGATGCCGCCGCCCCGGAATACGAAAATCAGCTCGCTGCATACCAGGACATGCGCTCACAGGTCCAGTCGCTGCTCACGGAAAAACAGGAGGAACGCGAAGCGCTCCTCCAGAAAATTTCCCGTGGCCGACAGGCACTCTCCAGTGCGCAGTTTACCGATGAAGCGTCCATCACCGCCTACCACGAAGAGACCCGCGATGCCTACGACGAATACTGCGAACTCTGCGATACCTCCGATTCCCGTCGGCGCATACTCGCAGCCACAATCGCCATTGCCTTTGCGGTCATCGCCGGCGCCGTCGGCGTTCTGGCGCTTCTTCAGAGTATGCAGGCCTTCCCGCTGGTCGGGACTCTGGATCTGCTCACCGGCCTTTTTGGCAATGCCTCCGGAATCGCCGCAATCATCTGCGGTATTCTGTGCGTACTTTTTCTTGCCGCCGGAATCGTTCTCTTTCTGAAAGACAAATCCTTAAAGAAAGATACCGCAATGGTCAGCAAAATTCTTCAGGAGACATTCTCCCGGCATCTGGGCGATTCGACCATTTCAGAAGAAGCCATGCAGGCCTTTGAGACACGAATGGATGAATATCTGCGGCTGAGCCAGGTTCTCGTGCGCTCTGAGCAATCCGTCAAAGAAGAAGAAGCTGCGATTGCCTCTCTGAAAGAACGTGAGACGACCTGCGACGATGCGATCTCCCACCAGCAGCGATTGCAATGGGAGCTTGAGAAGATACTCGACCGCATGGCAAGCTGCAAAGATCAGGCAGAGACGCTGAAAGTGACGCTGGCGGAGAACGAACGCATCCGTGAAGAAATCGCCGCCATTGATCTCGCACTCGATACCATGACTGAGCTTTCCGCCACCATCCGCGACTCCTTCGGCCTATATCTGAACAAAACAGCTTCCGATCTGGTAAACGGCATCACAGGTGGGATTTACGACAGCATCAGCGTAGACGAGAATCTCAACATCTTCCTGAATACACCGGAGAAACTGATCCCCGTCGATCAGGTCAGCAGCGGCACCATGGATCAGGTCTATCTCGCGTTGCGTCTCTCCGCAGCCAGGCTGATTCAGAACAGTGCCCCGTCCTGCCAACGGCCGACGCAGTCCGATGTCGGTCAGCCCCCTCAGCAAGAGAGTTCCTCAGACGGGCAGATGCCGCTGATCTTTGACGACAGTTTTGTTCTCTACGACGACGAACGGCTTCGCACCGCGCTTCGCTGGCTTACAAAAACCTTCGACTGTCAGATCATTATGTTTACCTGCCATCGAAGAGAAGCACAGATGCTGAACGCCGAACAGATTCCGTATCACCTGGTATCGATCTGAGATCCATCCAAAAAGCCGGTATGCGCACATATGTTTACGCATACCGGCTTTTCTGTCTGAGCAGTCTCTAAAAGATCAGCCGTATCTCCGTTCCGACGCCGAGCGTGCTTTCCATCTCGATTTTCGCCTTATGGTAAATGGCGCCATGCTTGACGATGGAAAGTCCGAGACCGGTGCCGCCAATCTGGCGGGAATGACTCTTATCCACACGATAAAATCGTTCAAAAATTCGCTCCTGATCCTGTTCCGGAATACCAATGCCGGTATCCTTCACCTTCACAGTCGGATGCCCGTTCTCGACGCCAACCGTCACAAAAACGTCTCCATACTTACGGTTATACTTGACCGCGTTTTCACAGACATTGAAAATCATCTCATCCAGAATCTGCTCCGCACCCTGAATCACAGCCGGACCTCCTGTCAGGGAAAGACTGACCTGATTCGTCCTTGCCAGGTCACGCAACCGGCCCACGACATTTGAGGCAATCGGATAAAGGTCAACTGCTGTTTTCTGAATCGGAACCTTCTCCTCATCCAGCTGGGACAGCCGGATAATATCACCAATCAATGTGATCAGCCGTTGTGCCTCCGTATATATTTTCTCAGAAAACCGCCCCATATCAGACGGCTGCACCAGCCCGTTTTTCATGATTTCCGCATAGCCGGAGATCGAAGTCAGCGGCGTCTTCAGTTCGTGTGAAACATTTGCCGTAAACTCCCGCCTCAGTTTTTCCCTGCTCTGCTGTTCCGTGACGTCAAGAATCACGACAACCGCGCCTCTCTTGTCACCTACCTCTTCCACAACCGGATTGGCAATGATCTGATAATAGCGGTCGTTCATGGTCAGCGTTTCCTCGCCTCGTTCCCCATTCAGGGCCGCATCCACCACCCGGCGGAATCCATTTGACCGATTCATGCTCAGGACATTGATCGGTTTCTTTTCCATGACGTGAGCCAGATCCGTACCCAGGATCTGCACCGCGCTGGTATTGTAGGAAATCACGTCTGCCTTGCTGTCGACAATGATAAACCCTTCCTTCATGTTCTCCGTAATCGCCGTAAACTCCTCCTGCTTCTCCCGAAGCGTCTCCATCTGTCTGCGAATGGTATCATTCTGCTTCATCAGGCGCCGTACAAATGGCGCCAGTTCATCATAAACCGTTCCCTCTTCCGGGTGATCCAGATCCAGCCGGTTGATCGGCTCTACAATCTTTCCGGTCTGAATGTGTGCCAGAATCATCGTCAGCGCAAAAATCAGGACTGCCATCGCCGCCATCCAGGAAAACGTGCCAATCGAAGCCGCGAACTGGCTGTCCATGGTACTGCCCACGCGAATTACGCTTCCGTCCGCAAGGCGCATGGCATAATAGCAGGTCTGCTTCGCCAGCGTATCCGATCTCCGGGTACTCTGCCCCTTCCCATTTGCAAGCGCCTGCTGGATTTCCGGCCGATCCGCGTGATTCTCCATGCTCGCACTGTCCGCGTAGCTGTCATATCGAACGTCGCCCTCCTCGTCCACCCAGGTAATCCGGCTGGTCTGATTTCCGTCGCCATGGCTTCCCAGACTGTCCAGATAATCCTGTCCGGAAAGTTCGATCGCTGCTTTCAGGTACTGCGCTTCTCTGCGGACTTCCGACTCCATCTGCTTTGTCGCGCTTCGCCATACCAGCACGGAAGTCAGCACCGTCGCCAGAATCATGGAAAAAAGTGCCGCCAGGCAGATATTCCAGTATATTTTCCGTCTCATCCGATTTCCTCCATCTTATATCCGACACCACGAATGGTCTCGATATAATTACTCGCCACCCCCAGCTTCTGGCGCAGGGTTCGGATGTGGACATCGACCGTGCGTGTCTCTCCGTCAAAGTCATATCCCCAGATCCTGGAAAGAAGCTGATCACGGGTGAGAACAATGCCTTCATTATCCATGAGATAACTCAGCAATTCAAATTCCTTGTAGGTGAGCGTCACCGGATTCCCATTGACATGCACGGTATGCCGGTCCATATCGACCACAATCGGCCCGCACGAACGCACGCCTCCCTTCCGCTCCGGTTCTGTTCTTCGCAAAAGTGCGCGCACACGGGAAACCAGCTCCATCATGCCAAACGGCTTGGGAATATAGTCATCCGCACCACTGTCCAGTCCCAGAACCTTATCATACTCCGTTCCCTTCGCGGTCAGCATAATCACCGGAAGCTTCGCCGTATGGCTGTTTTCGCGGATTTTCCGCAGAATAGCAAGTCCATCCTCATCCGGCAGCATAATATCAAGAAGGACCAGCGACGGTGCGTTATCCTTCATCGCTTCCCAGAAATCCTTCGCACACGCAAACCCTTTTGCCGCGAAACCAGTCGTCTGCAAGGTGTAAATCACCAGTTCCCGGATGCTGTTGTCATCTTCCACAAGATAAATCATCTCTGCCCTCCCCTGTCACTCATTGAAAGAAACGCGAATCTGCCACCGGCAGCTTCTTTCGTATCCCGTGTCAAAAAAAGGCGCCCATACGGTGCGCCCCCGAACTGCTCAGTCCACATGCGAGCCGGTGATTGCGTATTCCACCCACTCCGCAATATTTACCGCATGGTCACCGATCCGTTCAAAATACTTCGCGATCATCAGCATATCCACACAGCACTCGCTCAGACCCGGATCCACATCCTGCTGCGTCAGGATCGCGATCAGTCCACTCTTGACCTTCACAAACAAATCGTCTACCACATCGTCATCATGAATGACATCCTTTGCGATATTCAGATCCTGCTTCACATACGAGTCAATGCTGCGCGTCACCATCTTTGACGTCGCGTCCGCCATATCCCGGATGTGAATCCGGCTCTCCATATCATATCCCTGTACATATTCCACGATCTCGGCAATATCCGACGCCTGATCGCCGATCCGCTCCATATCGGAAATCATCTTCAAAGCCGAGGAAACCTGGCGCAGATCGCTCGCCACCGGCTGCTGTTTGAGCAAAAGCCGCATACACAATGCTTCGATCTCCCGTTCCTTCTGGTCGATCTCATGCTCAATCTGCTTGACCTCATTCTCAAAATCGCCCTCTCCCATCAGCGCCCTGGTCGCATAGGAGATCGCATCCTCGCAGAGTGCGCCCATGCGGATCAGCTCCACATGCAGCTGCTCCAGCTGTTCGTCAAAACGTACACGCATATCAACCAAACCTCCCCGTTATATAATCTTCCGTTTTCTTGTTCTTTGGCATGGAGAAAATCTGCTCCGTCTCGCCGTACTCAATCACTTCTCCCAGCAGGAAAAAAGCGGTCTTGTCGGAGATTCTGGCTGCCTGCTGCATGTTATGGGTCACCATGACGATAGTATAATCCTTTTTCAGTTCCACCGCAAGATCTTCAATTTTTGAGGTGGAAATCGGGTCCAGTGCGGACGTCGGCTCATCCATCAGAAGCACCTCCGGCTGCACCGCCAGCGCCCGGGCAATGCACAGTCTCTGCTGCTGTCCCCCGGACAACCCCAGTGCACTCTTCTTCAACCGGTCCTTCAGTTCGTCCCAGATCGCCGCATCCCGCAGTGATTTTTCCACAATATCGTCGAGTTTTGCCTTGGAACGAATTCCATGCGTCCTCGGCCCGTAAGCCACATTATCATACACACTCATCGGAAATGGATTGGGTTTCTGGAACACCATGCCGACTCGTTTTCTCAGCATGTTGATATCCATATTTCCGTAAATATCTTCGCCGTCCAGTGTAATACTTCCGGTAATTTTGCAGCCCTCGACCAGATCATTCATGCGGTTTAAGGACTTCAAAAGTGTCGACTTTCCGCAGCCGGAAGGCCCGATAAAGGCCGTAATTTCATTGGCCTCAATATCCAGGTTAATGTTTTTCAGGGCCTTGAAATCCCCATAATACAACTCCATATTTTTTATATTCAGCTTATCCATATTTCCCTCTCTGTCTCCCGCTGTCTTATCATTCTTATTTCGCCGCTACCTTCTTCGCAATAAAACCGGAGATCGCATTGATAATCACAACGATGACCAGCAAAACTACCGCGGTTGCATAGGATTGATTCGTATAAAGTCCCTCATTGGTCAGCACATACATATGAACCGCAAGGGTACGTCCGGAGCCAAACAGGTTGGACGGAATCCCCGCGACGGTACCGGCCGTGTACATCAGTGCCGCCGTCTCTCCGACAATTCGTCCGATTCCGAGAATGACGCCAGCCAGAATTCCCGGCACCGCAGATGGCAGGACGATCACAAATACCGTACGCAGGCGTCCCGCGCCCAGCCCGAAGCTGCCTTCCCGATAGGAATCCGGAACCGCCTTCAGTGCCTCCTCCGTCGTTCTCATAATCACTGGCAGGATCATGATTGCCAGAGTCAGAGCGCCGCCAATAATGGTATAGGACCAGCCAAGCGTCACCGCAAACAGCAGGAAACCAAACAGGCCATATACGATCGAAGGAATGCCGGTCAGAGTCTCTGCGGTAATCCTCACGATTCCAACGAGCTTATTGCCCCGCTTCGCGTACTCCACCAGATAAATTGCTGCAAAAATTCCCAGCGGCACCGCCACCAGCAACGACAGCGCGGTCATCACAATCGTATTGACGATTGCAGGCATCATCGATACGTTTTCACTGTTGTATTCCCAGGCAAACAATTCCGGCGTCAGATACGGAATCCCATGAATCAGAATATAAAACAACAGGAAAAACAACACCATCACGGTCAGAAAGGCCGATAAACTCACCAGGACCAGGAGCAGCAGAGAGAGCGGGCTTTTCCGGTACGACATCATCCGCTGCCTGAGTGTCTGTCGGTTGATACCGACAATTTCCATTTTCTTTTCTTCTGCTACTGCTTCCATTACGCTTCCGCCTTTCTGCTGAGTGCCGAGAACGACAGGTTAATGATCAGGATAAATACAAACAACACGACCGCGGTCGCAATCAATGCTTCCCGGTGCAGATCCGTCGCATATCCCATTTCCAGGACAATATTCGCGGTCATTGTGCGCACACCCTCAAATAAGCCCTTGGGCATACGTGCCTGATTTCCGGCAACCATGATCACCGCCATCGTCTCGCCGATCGCCCGGCCGACACCCAGAATCACCCCGGCCAGGATGCCTGATTTCGCCGCCGGAAGCGTAGCAAAAAATACGCTGCGTTCGTGGCTCGCGCCCAGGGCCAGAGAGCCCTCGTAATAGCTTTCCGGCACCGTATTGATCGCTGATTCGGACACACCGATAATCGTTGGCAGAATCATGATCCCCAGAAGGACCGAAGCGGTCGCCATACTCTTTCCACTGCCACCAAAGAGTGCAGACATGACCGGGACAATCACAACCATTCCAAAGAAACCATACACAACAGACGGGATACCCGCCAGCAGGTCGATGGCCGGCTTGACGACCTTATAAAGTCCCCTCGGGCAGAATTTCGACATAAATACCGCCGTCAGAATCCCGATCGGTACGCCAACCACAATCGCTCCCGCCGTTACGTAAATACTGCCGAGAATCATCGGAAGAATCCCGAAGATATTATTACCCGGTTTCCATGTTGTTCCGGCAAGAAATTTAAAAATTCCGATTTTCGCCATACCGGGTATTCCGTTCGCAAACAGGAATACACAGATCATGGCTACACAAAAGATCGACGCACACGCAGAAACCAGAAACACAATGTGCATCATCTGCTCTTTCGCCTTGTTCATAAATCTGCTCCTTATCAGACTCTCTTCGAGGGAAAAAGTCCCCCGCAGGAAAACTCATATCTGTGGGGGACTTGTGGGGGTGTTTGAAACGATTGCCATGATTCTGAAACCGGAACACCTGACAACCGTGCCCGTTATTTACTGCTCGATGTCAGCCCAGTCCGTGATCTCGCCAGTGTAAATGTTCAGGACATCCTCACTGCTCAGTCCATTGATCGGATTCTCATGATTAACAATCATTGCAATTCCATCAATCGCAATGACCGTAGACGATACGCCCTGCTCCGTCTCGCTGTCCTTCAGTTCTCTCGAAGCCATACCGATATCGCATACGCCCTGGATTGCAGAGGTCACGCCAGTCGTCGAATCGGACTGCTGAACCTCAATATTCGCATCCGCATTTACCTCTGCATAGGCTTCTTTCAGCTTCTCCATCACCGGGGTAACGGAAGAAGAACCGGCCACGACTACCTTGCCGCTCGCTCCGTTCGATTCAAACGCGCCGGCGCCTCCCTGGCTGATATAACCGTTGTCCTCGACAACCTCCTGGCCCTCATCGCTCATGATGAAGTTGATAAAATCCTGTGCCGCGTCGCTGATACCACTATCCAACGTCACAATATTGAACGGACGGGAAATCTTGTAATCACCGCTCTTTACATTGTCCGCGCTGGCAACTACGCCGTCGATCTCCACTGCCTTCACCGTATCATTCAGGGAACCCAGCGATACATAGCCGATTGCTTCCTGATTACCGGAAACGGTTGTCATCATAACCGCTGTACTATTTGTAATTTCCGCATCCTCGGTGGTCATATCGACCTTCTCGCCGGCGTCGTTCTTCTGCTCAATTCCGAACAGCTCGATAAACGCGCCTCTTGTACCGGAACCGTCCTCACGGGATACCACCGTGATGGTGCCTTCCATCTTCTCCGTCTCTGCAGCCGCTTCCGTCTCCGTTTCAGCCTCAGTCTCCGTTTCAGCCTCAGTCTCCGCTTCGGTATCTGCCGCAGCCGTTGCTGCCGCGGTCGTTGCCGCCGCCGTCGTCGATGCCGTGCTGCTCCCTCCGCATGCTGTCAGGCTTATCGCCGCAAGACCCAATACCAGAACCATAGCCACTGTCTTTTTCATAATGCTTTCCTCTTCTCTTTTCATTATTTATAAGAAAAATGCTGTATGAATCGATTCCGTACCCGTGGTACCCTCGATTCATACAGCATTGTAAAATCACTGTGTAAAATCCAAAAGGAAAGTCATGTAAATTCTGTGTAAAGTTTTTGTGCCTTTTGAAGAGAAATGTAAAATCCGTCTTCGCTTACACATACAGCGGATATTTCTCACAAAGCTTCGTGACCTCAGCGCGAATACAATCCGCCTGATTCTCAAAGTCTGTCGCCGCCAGCCAGATACACTCGGCAACCTTGTCCATATCCGCTTCCTTCAGGCCTCTGGTGGTGACAGCCGGAGTCCCGATACGCACACCGGATGTCACAAATGGACTGCGCGGATCATTCGGGACCGTATTCTTGTTCAGGGTGATATACACCTCATCGCAGCGATTCTGAAGTTCCTTGCCGGAAATATCCAGATCACGCAGATCCACCAGCATCAGGTGATTGTCCGTGCCACCGCTGACAATCCGGAAGCCCTGCTTCTGCAATGCTACCGCAAGCGCCACCGCGTTTTTCTTCACCTGCATCTGATACTCTCTGAATTCGGGCTTGAGCGCCTCTCCAAAGCAGACCGCTTTCGCCGCAATGATATGCTCAAGCGGGCCACCCTGCGTTCCCGGGAAGATCGCCTTATTGAAGTTGAACTTCTTCGCCGCCTCCTCGTTCGCCAGGATCAGGCCGCCTCTCGGTCCCCGCAGCGTCTTGTGCGTCGTCGTGGTCACGACATCCGCATAGGGAATCGGACTCGGATGAATCCCGGCCGCTACCAGTCCGGCGATGTGTGCGATATCCACCATCAGATAGGCGCCCACCTCATCCGCGATCTCGCGGAAACGCTTAAAATCAATCTCTCTCGCATATGCGCTCGCACCGGCAAGGATCATCTTCGGTTTGCATTCCTTCGCGAGACGTTCTACTTCGTCATAATCAATCCGGCCCTCGTCATTCACGCCGTAAGGCACAATATGGAAATAACGTCCGGAAAAATTAACAGGGCTTCCGTGAGAAAGATGACCGCCATGATCCAGACTCATGCTGAGTACCGTATCGCCCTGCTCCAGCATCGCCATAAAGACCGCCATATTGGCCTGTGCGCCGGAATGCGGCTGAACGTTCGCATAATCACAGCCAAACAGTTTCTTCGCGCGCTCGATGGCGATGCTCTCAATCACATCCACATACTCGCAACCACCGTAATACCGTTTGCCCGGATATCCCTCCGCATACTTATTTGTCAAAACTGTTCCCATCGCCGCCATCACCGGCTCCGAGACAATATTCTCGGAAGCAATCAGCTCCAGATTCCTTCTCTGACGCCCTGCCTCCTGCTCAATCACCGCGCCGATCTCCGGATCATACTCCGTGATGAACTTCATTACTTCATTTACCATGGCTGTTCCGCTCCTTCTCTGTCGTGTTCTCGCGGCAATTGTGCGCCGCATCTCAATTTACAGGCTCGATTTTGTACGGGGCAATGTCGCCCGCACAGTCATGTTCGATTATAATACGCACACACAGGAAATGTCAAGGAGGTTCCCACCGGCTTCGTCTGGCCACGCAGACTTTCCCTGCATATAGAAACTCCCTGCATCTGCACCAAAATCGTGATAATCTGTGAAATTTTCTGATTGCTCTTGCAGTCATTTCCATTTTTTATTATACTGGTAAGGATTCCGAACGATGGGACAGGAAGGAAAGCGCCATCCGTGTCCGACCGTTCTGTCAGTTATCACCTGAAAGGATTTGAATGATGAAATATCTGCATAACACGCTGGGTATTCTGAGTGCATTCGCCCTGATGATCACACTGCTGATCACCTCCGTAGAGGCCGTCTGCTACTGGACACCTGGTTATTACGAAAAAGAATACGAAAAATATCAGGTACTGGACGACGTTCACATGGAGATGGAAGACCTGCTTGATGTGACAGAAGAAATGATGGCATATCTGCGCGGTGAGCGGGAGGATCTGCACATTCCCACCATTGTGGACGGCGAACCCCGCGAATTTTTCAATGAGCGCGAAATTGCCCACATGGAAGATGTACAGGGACTGTTCCTTGCAGCCCTCACGATCCGGCGGATCTGCCTCGCCCTGATCGTCATTTGCGTTGCCCTCCTCTTTGCCCTGAAGGCAGATGTGAAGCAGATTCTGCCAAAAATGCTCTGCGTCGGCACCGTGATTTTTTTTGTCATTCTGGCCATTCTCACTGGCATCATCGCTTCCGATTTTTCGAAGTATTTTGTGGTTTTCCACCACATTTTCTTCGACAATGATCTGTGGCTTCTCGATCCTGCTACGGATCTGCTGATCAACATTGTCCCTGAGCCATTTTTTATGGACACTGCTGCCAGAATCGGCGCCACCTACGGAATCTCCGTCGTGATTGTTTTTGTCGTTTGTCTGCTTCTGATACGGAGACAGAAAAAGAGCGCAGGAGAACTTTAAATGAAACGATTTTTTTCCATATTATTATGCCTGGCCCTGTGCGTCGCGTTGCGGACACCGCCGGTCCTGGCTGCTCCCGCCTGGCCGGACGGCCCGGAAATCTCAGCCGAAGGCGGCATTCTCCTGGACGCCGGTTCCGGGACTGTGCTCTGCGGCAAGAACATACACGAAGCGTACTATCCGGCCAGCATCACCAAGATCCTGACTGCCCTGATCGTCATCGAAAACTGTGACCTCGATGAGACGGTAACCTTTTCGCGCAATGCCGTGTACAATGTTGAATCCGGCTCCAGCAGTGCCGGACTGGACGTGGGTGACGAAATGTGCGTCAGGGATTGTCTCTACGCCATGCTTCTGAAATCCGCCAACGAGGTGGCAAACGCCCTGGCGGAACACACCGCCGGTTCCATCGAAGCCTTTGCGGAGATGATGAATGAGAAAGCCGCATCCCTTGGCTGTGTTGATTCACATTTTGCAAATCCCAGCGGCCTGAATAATCCCGAACATTACACCTCCGCTTATGACATGGCGCTGATTGCCCAGGCGGCCTTTGAAAACGACACGTTCGTCGCCATTGACTCGACTCTGTACTACGATCTGCCGGCCACGAAACGCAGCCCGGACGGAAGCCGTATCTACCCGGGACATAAGATGCTCAAAAAGAACCTGGCAGAATATTACCCGGGCATCCTTGGTGGCAAAACCGGTTACACCTCTCTCGCCGGCAACACACTGGTCACCTGCGCCGAACGCGACGGCCTGCGTCTGATCGCCGTTGTCCTCAACGGGCATCAGACCCACTATACAGACACCAGGAATCTGCTGGATTTTGGTTTCTCTCATTTCCGTTCCTGCCGGATCGCAGATGTTGATACGAATTACGCCTCCATCGCCAACGATATGACGATCGCCGGCCTGCCCACTGCCGATCTGTCGATTCTGTATATGAAAGAGGACAGCCGTATCACCCTTCCTGTCGCCGCCGACATCACAGACACGGCTTCTGTCATCACCTACAATCTGTCACCAGACGCCCCCGCGCATGCGGTTGCACAGATCTCCTATGAATATGAGGGGCGAACCGTCGGACTCACATGGTTAATGCGACGGGCAGACGATATGGTCGAGGAGACAGTCCCGGAAGTCACCATTCCTCTCCCGGAGTCCACGCCACAGGAAACCGCTGCGGATGGAACCGCCTCCGTTAACGGAACCCCCTTTGCAGACCAGACGAACTCCACGGATGAAATGACACTTGCCGCCGGAACGGACAGTACAGTCATTTCTGTCAACACCGATTCCCCCAATCCGGTAATCGCAGCTCTAACCCGCGTTCCGAATTCTGTCTGGATTGCCTTAACCGTAATTCTGGCCACCGCAGTTCTCATCGGCGGCGCCATTTATGCCAGATACCGGACAGAAAAACAGGAGGAAAGCGACCGGGAACAGCGCTACCATCGTCGCCAGAAACGCCTTCACGACATTGGGATATCTGCCGCTGATTTTGATCTGCTTCTGCAAAAGAAACGAAACGAATCGCAGCAGAAGCGAAGCCGGTCGTGGAACCTCCCCTGGAAAAGCAAACGATCGGTAAACGAAACAGGCTCCATGGAAAATTCTTCACCATCGGAGTCAGAAAAGGAAGAAGCTCCTCATCAGCCATGACAGGAGCTTCTTCCTTTTTCTTCACCGCTATATCAGGGCACCGTTCAGACAGTCCGCCCCCTTAGCCGGTTCAGAATCAAACAACCATGCTATGCCTCACGCACCGCATCTTTCATGCTCTTCACGTATTCCGCAACATAGGGAGCTGCATCCCGCCCATACTGCGCCATGAGCCTGACAATCGCGCTGCCCACAATCGCACCGTCCGAAAGTCCGGCCATCTTCTTCGCCTGCTCCGGCTTCGAGATACCAAAGCCAACCGCGCAGGGCGTCTTTGTATTCGCCCGGACCTGCGCCACCAGCGCACCGATATCGGTCGTAATCTCGTTTCTCACGCCCGTCACGCCAAGGGACGACACAATATAGATAAACCCTTCCGCTTCCCTCGCAATCATTGCAACCCGCTCCGCAGAGGTCGGCGCAATCAGGGATACCAGATCTACCCCGTATCTGCGAAAAACCGGCGCAAAATCATCTTTCTCCTCAAAAGGCACATCCGGTAAAATCACGGCATCGATGCCGACCTGTGCGCAAATCGAAGCAAACTTTTCTGTACCATAAGAATATACGACATTCGCATAAGTCATAAACGCCAGTGGAATCGTCACGTCCTGTCTCAGTTCCCGTACCAGGTCGAAGATTTTATCTGTCGTCGTTCCGGCCGCCAAAGCCCGCTCATTGGCTTCCATGATCACCGGCCCTTCCGCAGTCGGGTCGGAAAACGGAATCCCCAGTTCGATCAGATCCGCACCCGCCCCGGCCATCGCGCGGACTACCTTTGCCGTTGTCTCCAGATCTGGATCCCCGCAGGTAATAAAAGGAATAAACGCCTTTCCATTCTCAAATGCTTTTCTGGTGTTACTCATAGATATCCTCCCCTCTGTAACGGGCGATCGCCGCGCAGTCCTTATCGCCGCGACCAGAAATGTTGATGACCATAATCTGATCCCGCTTCATCGTCGGCGCAAGCTGCATCGCATAAGCCACCGCATGGGCCGACTCAATCGCCGGAATAATACCTTCCGTCCTCGACAGATATTCAAATGCGTTCACCGCCTCATCGTCGGTCACCGGCACATACTCCGCACGCCCCATATCATGCAGCATAGCGTGTTCCGGCCCGATCCCCGGATAATCCAGACCAGCGGAGATCGAATACACCGGCGCAATCTGCCCGTACGCATCCTGGCAGAAATACGATTTCATGCCGTGAAAGATTCCCAGTCGACCGGTGGCAATCGTCGCCGCCGTTTCTGCCGTATCGACGCCCCGCCCGGCCGCTTCACAGCCAATCAGCCGCACGGAAGGATCATCAATAAAATGATAAAACGCGCCGATCGCATTGGAGCCCCCGCCCACACAGGCGAGTACCACATCCGGCAGGCGTCCCTCCTTTTCCATCAGCTGCGCTTTGATCTCCTTTGAGATCACTGCCTGAAAATCGCGGACAATCGTCGGGAACGGATGCGGCCCCATCACCGAGCCCAGGCAGTAATGTGTATCGTCAATCCGGGTCGTCCACTCGCGGAAGCAGGCCGAACAGGCATCCTTCAGCGTTCCGGTTCCCGTCGTCACCGGAATCACCGTCGCCCCCAGAAGCCGCATCCGGTAGACATTCAATGCCTGACGAATGGTATCCTCTTTCCCCATGTAAACCACACATTCCATTCCCATCAGCGCCGCCGCTGTCGCCGTCGCCACACCGTGCTGCCCGGCGCCGGTCTCCGCAATCAGACGGGTCTTGCCCATCTTCTTCGCCAGCAGTGCCTGCCCCAGCACATTATTGATCTTGTGCGCGCCGGTGTGATTCAGATCCTCGCGCTTCAGATAAATCTTTGCACCGCCCAGATCCTCCGTCATTTTCTTCGCGTAATACAAGCGGCTCGGTCTTCCGCCGTAGTCATTGAGAAGTTCCGTGAGTTCTGCCTGAAACTCCGGGTCGTTTCTGTAATGGTTGTAGGCTTCTTCCAGTTCAATGACCGCCTTCATCAGCGTCTCCGGAATATACTGGCCGCCATGCACGCCAAAACGTCCGTTCAAGTTTGTCATGTGTCCATGTCCTCCTTCTGGATTTTAAAACTACTATACCAAGAGATATCTATGGCAAAAAAAATGCCCCCGATGAATAGGAATCTACTCATCAAGGACGGGATCAGCCGCGGTGCCACCTCAATTCACGAAAACTCGTGCTCTTCGCATAGTACAAACATACTACCGGCTGATAACGCCAGCCCTAACGTCGCAGAATACTCGGCACCTCCTCCGTCAATTCCCGGCGGTACGGCCTTTGACTGCGCCCTCAGCGGTCCATTTGACAATCTGGGTTCTGCCTGCTTCCACCATAACAGGCTCTCTGTGAGACCATAACTGCCGTTATCTCCGCTTCAACGGTTTGTCTTATAACTGTCCTTACTATAGCACTACCAGACAGACACTGTCAAGAACTTTTCGTCGCTGGCGAACGGCAGCCGTAGCGTTAACAAAACCGGACATGGATTCTGTTTCACCTCTGCGCCTTCTTCAGACGGTTTTTCTCCGCCCGTTTCCTGCGATACAGGTCCCTCCGCTCCGCAATCATGGACGCCCCTTCCCGATCCGTCAGCTTCAGCGTCTTCACCGCAAAAACACGCTCATCGCTATCCGCCTTCTTCATGCGGATCTTCCCTTTCATAAACCCATGCTCGGGACAGATTGTCAGACAATAATAGTTTTTCTGGTTCGGCGTAAACCAGCGAATCTTCTTACGCAGCGCCCGGCCACACCGATAACAGCGCGTCTCCGTCACACCTTTATCCTTCATGGCATCTTCTTTCGAATCAAATACCCGGGAAACGTATTTCGTATATGTGGGGAAGGTTACTCGAATCTCCTGATCCCGGCTCTGTGGCAGGCGATGATAGTCTATGGAACGATATACCATCACACGCGCCGTTCCCAGATGCGCCAGGATCTCTCCCGTATACCGAGCATCATCCAATGCCCGGTGAAACGGCCATTTCTGTGAAATCCCCAGTTTCTCCACCGCTGCATCCAGGGACGGCCGACGTCCGTCCCCCACACTCAGGCCATATAATTTCTGAACGTCAAAATAAAACAACGGCCAGGGAAGCGTATTCTCCACTCCAAAGAAATCCAGGTTCCGCTGAAGCTCCGCCAGATCCATCGACCCCCAGGTGCAAAAGAAAACATCCCCGCCACACCAGTCCAGAAAATCCGCTGCCGCATCTTCAAAATCGACCCCGTCCCGTTTCAATTCCTTCATACTCAGATGCGTGACGCCCGCCATGGCATAATGAAGCTGACGATACATCCGCGGACGGATCAGGCGGTGAAATTCTTCCACAACGGTAAATGTCTCATCCAGCTTCACCGCGCCAATCTCAACGATTTCAAACGGAAGCGCTTCCAGTGACTGCTCCTTCCCTCCCGGGCTCTGATTCCATTCCAGGTCAAACACTACATACTTGCTCATATTACCGGTTATCTTTCCACAAAAAATGTCTGAATATCCTTCTCGGACACACCGCCCCGCAGTGTCCCCTGCACCATTTCCGGCTTGCCGCCGCCCTTCCCGGCAAACTGCGCATGAAACTCCGAAAGCAACGCCTTCACATCCACACTCTGGCTGCCGATCGTATACTGCCAGCCCTGCGCCTCGTCTCCCAGAAAAACCGCACAGATTCCGGCACACCTTCCCTTTCCGGCGTCCACGAATTTCCTGACCGTATTCTTATCCAGCTCTGCCTCAAACAAAATCACATGCTGCGCGTCCGCCGGAATCTCCGCCAGTTTCCGTTCCAGGTAGCGATTCTGCATTCGCAGCAGCCTGTCCCGCCACTGTGCGGTCTCGCCCTGCAGACGTCTCACTGCGTCTGCCACCTCGTAAGGCTTCGCCGACAGCAGGTGGGAGATTTCCTTTACATTGCTCTCCTTCACCCGATAATCCTGCAGCGCCCGGAAGCCACATACGATCGTCACCCGGGTGCCGCCCTTGTATTTCACTGCATCGGTAACCTTGATCAGACCGATCTCACCGGTACGCGTCACATGCGGCGCACAGCATGCGCAGACATCGTATCCTGGAATCGTGACAATCCGCACCTGACCATCCAGTTCCTTCTTGCTCCGGTAATTCAGGTTCGCCAGTTCCTCCTTCGTCGGATAAGTCACCAGAACTTCGACATTCGCCGCAACCGCCTCATTCGCTTCCTGCTCAATCTGGCAAAGCTGTTCCTCCGTAAACAGCCCGTTGAAATCCATCGTCACAATCTCTCGTCCCAAATGGAATCCCACATTATCATATCCAAAATGCCGATGCACCAGTCCCGAAAAAATATGCTCCCCGGAATGCTGCTGCATAGCCGAAAAACGCACCCGGAAATCCAGTTCTCCCTTTACTGTCTCGCCAACAGTGAGCGGCTGCTTCATATAGTGAACGACCAGGCCGCCCCGTTCCTTCACATCCTCAACCGGAACACCGCCCAGGATTCCCGTATCCGCATGCTGGCCGCCTCCCTCCGGGAAAAATGCCGTCCGGTCCAGCACCACGCCATAGCAGGATTTCTTCTCTTCCCATTCGCAGGATTCCACCGTCCCCGTGAACGCCCGCATATGGCTGTCTTTGTAATACAATCTCTCTGTATCTTCCATCACTCGTCACCTCATAAAAAATGGCTCCGGGAACCCGCCTCTGTCCAGGCCAGACATCCCACTGCATGGAACCCATATCAGTATACCCGAAAAAACAGCGGACTTCAATACCCTCGCAATCGCGCCGCGCAATTTTCCTGTCCAATTAAAAAACAGGGCATCGAACATCATCGACACCCTGTCCATAAAATCGGAAGCGATATTACTTCTTAATATTGAAAGCCTTTACACCCGGGAAAATCGCCGCATCACCCAGCTCTTCCTCGATACGCAGCAACTGATTGTACTTCGCAACACGCTCACTGCGGCTCGGCGCACCAGTCTTGATCTGGCAGGTGTTCAGAGCAACTGCAAGGTCAGCAATCGTGGTATCCTCAGTCTCGCCGGAACGATGAGAGGTAACCGCCGTGTAACCAGCCTTATGGGCCATCTTGATGGCTTCCAACGTCTCCGATACGGAACCAATCTGATTCAGCTTGATCAGGATGGAATTGCCGCATCCAAGCTCAATGCCCTTCGCCAGACGCTCGGTATTGGTCACAAACAGATCGTCGCCAACCAGCTGTACCTTGTCGCCCAGCTCAGCAGTCAGCTTCTGCCAGCCTTCCCAGTCTTCCTCATCCAGGCCATCCTCGATGGAGTAGATCGGATACTTCTCAACCAGTTCTTTCCAGTGAGCAATCAGCTCATCGGAAGTGTACTTCGTTCCATTCTTCGGAAGGATATACTCACCCTTCTTGCTGCCCTTCCACTCAGAGGATGCAGCATCCATAGCCAGCACGAAATCGGAGCCCGGCTTGTAACCAGCCTTCTCAATCGCCTCCAGAATGACCTGGATCGCAGCCTCATCGCCACCGGACAGGTTCGGTGCAAAACCACCCTCATCACCAACAGACGTAGCCAGTCCTCTGGACTTCAGCAGAGACTGAAGGGCATGGAAGACCTCAGTACACCAGCGAAGACCCTCTGCGAAGGAAGATGCGCCCGCCGGCATAACCATGAACTCCTGCACGTCCACATCGTTCGATGCGTGTGCGCCGCCGTTCAGAATATTCATCATCGGCAACGGCAGTCTGTTCGCGTTCGCGCCGCCCAGGAAACGATACAGCGGAATCTCCAGTGCGTTCGCTGCCGCGCGTGCTGCCGCAATCGATACGGCCAGGATCGCGTTCGCACCCAGCTTGGACTTATCCTTGGTCCCATCGGCATCGATCATAGCCTTGTCCACTGCATAGGTATCAAATGCGTTCGCGCCCTGCAGCACATCGTTGATCACCGTGTTAATGTTCTCAACAGCCTTGGACACGCCCTTCCCTCCGAAACGACTCTTGTCACCGTCGCGAAGTTCAAGTGCCTCAAACTCACCCGTAGAAGCACCGCTCGGTGCGGCTCCTCTTCCAACCGTGCCATCTACCAGAATGACCTCTGCCTCGACGGTAGGATTGCCTCTGGAGTCGATGATTTCTCTTCCGATAACTTTCTCGATTTCCAAATACATGTTTCGTTCCTTTCTCATGGCTTCTTTCCGTTCGCGCCATGCATTAAACTCATGAGCACAACTTCACTCACACATTATTATTTTATCATGCGTCAATAGGGAAAGCAAGCTAAATTTTGATTAAATTCTGTCAATCTCCGTCTTTCCTGACATGCTCCACGCGCCGGTTTCCCATGGATTGGGCATCCGGAGAGATGCGTTCCGGCGCCACGCCGCACAGAATATCTGCCATTACACCCGGCGAAATGCCATATAGATACCGCTTCACCGGCAGCTGATCCAGTATCTCCACCAGCTCCTGTCGCTCCAGCCGACAGCCGGTCAAAGCCGCTTCCAGTGTTTCTACCGGCTCATCCCCGAGAAAATCGCCCCGGACAGACAAGGCTTCTATCACCCCCGCCCGCACATCCATGCCAACCGTCACGGTTCCGCACCCTTCCACACGATAACTCTGCTCCAGCGTATATCCTGGAAAGCTTCCGTAATTCCACTCCCACGCCCCGTAACGTCTGGCAGCCAGAGCGCGCACCTCCTCCAGTTCTGCCGCAGCCCAGCCACGCAGGTCTGGTTTGGCCGTCCCCAGCACCTTCCGTCGCAACACATGCGCAAAGGTCTCCACCGTCAGAGGGACGTCCGTACATTCCGACAGATTGACGACCCGGCTTTGGACCGACGGAACACCGTTGGAAGCAATCTTACCCGCATCGACCCGCAGCACCCTGGCCATCGTTTCCTTATCCACAGCAATCATCACCGTCCCATGATGCATGATGCGACCATTCTCCCGATATCCCGCGTTCCCGGAAAATTTCCTGCCACCCACCACAAGGTCGTTGCGTCCCTGAATCTCCGCCTCAATACCAAATTCCCGACACGCCAGAAGAATCGGCCGTGCAAATCGTTCCATCGACCACTCCGTCTCTTTCCCATTCACAATCCAGGTAACATTCAGATTGCCGGGATCATGATACACCGCTCCTCCACCCGACAGACGGCGTACAACCGGAATTCCATGCCGTTTTGCGTAAGGAAGATTCACCTCCTCGCGGGCGTTCTGGTGCTTCCCGATCACGACCGACCGGTCATTCCGCCAGAGCATAAAATACTCCTCCTGCCGGTCCAGACGCTGAAACGCGTACTCTTCCAGAGCCAGATTGAACGCCGGATCCGTATACGGGCTTTCCAGATAAATCATATGGTTTCCCTTCCTGTACAGCGACCCCACACACCAGAGCCGCCATGCATTCTAGCCAAACAGACCCTTCAGCTTATCCAGAAACCGGTTCTGAAAGCGATCGTCGGAATCCATCCGTAACTCTCCGTTCAGGTCGGCATCCTTTTCCACGGTTTCTGCCTCTGCCTTCCGCATATCAGCGGGAATCGTCCCCTCCCGCTGAATCTCCTGCGGCTCATATCCCGGTTCCAGCGCCCGAATCTCCCAGGTCAGTGCATCGAACTTTTCCACATAAGATGTGCGAAGCTCATCCGACGTATGAGAGATCCGCCTGACGATCGCCTTGCCGACATCCACTTCCACCATACGCACCGCGCACAGCTCCACCATGCAGTCTGCCGCCGCCTTCGACGCGGCCAGGAAGCGTTCCTTCTCCGCTCCCCCGTACACATCCTTTATCACCAGATACGCATCCGCACACAGGCGCATCCCCTCCCGATAACCGCTCACTACCTCCTCCGTCTGGGTCACACGTTCCAGTCCGTCCTTCATTTTTCTGGCACACTGATCCACTTCCCCGCAAAACAGTTGTGTACACCAAAGTCTTTTGTCGCTATCCTCCCCGCACAGCTCCAGCGCTTTCTGATACAACGCAATGCCCTGCGCCATCGAAGGTCGAAGGAAATGACTTTTCGCTGCCTTTGCGCATGCATCATACGCATACAGCTCCCAATCCGCTGCGCCAGCCTGTTCTGCTTCCCTGCATGCATTCTCCAGCTCAGTAAATTTCCGCTCCTTATAAAGAGTTTTCAAATCCGCCATCCTTACGCCTCCCACTGAACCTTCCTCTGTGTGATCCGACAGAATTTACACCATTTCAATCAGGCAATCATGCTTTTTCGCGTCTTTCCCTCTCGCATCCTTGTCATAATGAATGCCAACCAATAACAGCTTTCCAAAATAATCCTTCAATGCCCCGTCATACCGATTATCGTGAATCTGCCGGATAGCTGTGTTCGCATCTTTTTGCCACTTAAGCTCAACCACCATAGCTGGTTTGTCCGTTCCCCTGCGAGGAATAAAAGCATAATCCGCAAAGCCCTTCCCGGCTGGTAACTCACGGATAATCAGGTAATCCTTTCTGGCTGTATAATACGCAATATAAATCGTACAGGCAAGTGAATTTTCGTCATTATATTTCAGCACAGAAGTGCATTCCTCATGCACTTGCTCCAGTAATTCTGCTACCATATCACTATTACAGTGAATCGTTGCCTCCAATAACTTTTCCGAACGCTCAATCGCCTGCTCCACTTCCTTCCATTTTTTTCCTTTTACTGCCGACTGAAATACTTCAGCAACTTCCAGATTCGGAATATACACCTCTTTGCCTGCCTGATCATAAGCAAGATAACCCAAATGAATCAGCAAGGTTAAAACATCGTCTCTGTTATCAAATGATGTGATGTCATTTTGAAATGTTCCGGTGTCAATCCGAACACGCTGACCGCCAAGCATCAGAATAACCGCATCCCTCAATCCATCAAAATTCATATTGATATATTGTTTCAGACTTTCAAAGGTTTCTGATTTTCTCCAGTAATTCTGAACTTCCTCATCCTGCAATGCATTCATCACGGAGTTCGGGCTGTACACATGCTGAATCTGGCTAAACGAATAGCCGTCATACCAGGCGCTCATTTCTTCAAAATTCATGCAATATTCCCTGCAGAGCTTTTTTACCTCCGGTTCTGTGAACCCCACATATCTGGCCAGTTTTGCAGGACTCGTCATAGTAAATTCTTTAAAATCAGATACGGCAGACTCATTTCCGTATTTCTTAACAGGCAGAATACCTGTCATATAGGCTGCTGCAATGGTTTCGTCTGTTGCCGTTCCCGCTTTGAAAAGTCCTCGAAGGAGCTGTATATATGCCCTTTGCAGGGCGTCATTCTCCTTTGCCTCCCGGAAAAGGGCATCCCACTCATCTATAATAAAAATAAACTCATTTCCGGTCTTATGGCTGACAGACAGGAGCGCATCGGCCAATATGCTTTCATCATTTTTTACATATAGAGGATATGCATTCCTTAATTCTTCTATTACTTTCACCTGAAGATCATTCACCACTCCATCAACTGATACCGCCGTTGAAATAAATCTGGTCATGTCCAGATAAATCACATCATACTTATTTAAATATTTATCAAAGGACTCCTTTTTTTCTATTTCCATTCCTTCAAACAATGACCGTGAATTGCAACTCTTATCATAATAAGCACATAACATTTTTGCAGCAAATGACTTTCCAAACCGGCGAGGACGACTAAAGCTTGTCAGCTTCAATGGCGTATCAATCGTGCTGTTTATATAATCAATCAGGCCAGTCTTATCAACATAACTTCCATTTCTGATTGTCTGGAAACCTTTGCATCCCGGATTCAGATATGTTCCCATCTGTCACATCCCTCCTTTGAAAAGAGTCCGCTCTTATAGCAACCCCGGTCCCTCGCCGAGCACATCATCAATCGCTGCGAGTTCCGTTTCAGAGAAATCAGGATGTTCAAGCGCAGCCACATTATTCTCCAGCTGACTGACACTGCTCGCTCCGACCAGGACACTGGTCACCTCAGGGCGCCGGAGAATCCAGGCAAGCGCCATCTGCGCCAGGCTTTGTCCCCGTGTCGCAGCAAAATCGTTCAGACGGCGGATCTTCGCCAGTCGTTCCTCCGAGAGATAACGCGCACCAACCGTCGTACCCTGACGAGAAGCACGGGAACCGGCAGGAATCCCCTTTAAGTATTTGTCGGTCAATGCCCCCTGCGCCAGCGGGCTGAACGCAATGCAGCCCACTCCCTCTTCATGCAACACATCCAACAGGCTGTCCTCGACCCAACGCTCCAGCATATTATAACGGGGCTGATGGATCAGACATGGCGTGCCGTTCGCGCGCAGAATGCGAATCGCCGCGGCTGCCTGAACCGCATCATAATTTGAAATACCGACATACAAAGCTTTTCCCTGCCTCACCAGATCCGACAAAGCGCCCATCGTCTCCTCCATCGGCGTCTCCGGATCCGGGCGATGATGATAAAAAATATCGACATAATCCAGCTGCAACCGCTTCAGACTGGAATCCAGACTGGAAATCAGATATTTTCTGGAACCCCAGTTTCCATAAGGTCCCGGCCAGAAATCATACCCGGCCTTTGTCGAAACGACAATCTGCTCCCGATATGAGGAAAGATCGTCATGAAGAATCCTGCCAAAATTCTCCTCTGCCAGCCCACGCGCCGGATTTCCATAGTTGTTCGCCAGATCAAAGTGCGTAATTCCCAGGTCGAATGCCCGGAAAAGAATGGTTTTCTGCTCGTCAAGCGGTTTCTCCAGGCCAAAATTCTGCCAGAGCCCCAGTGATATCGCCGGAAGCAGAAGTCCGCTCCTGCCACACCACCGGTAAATCATATTGTCATAACGTTTCTCATCCGCCTGATACATATCGTTTCTTCCTCCATGTTGTCTCGCGCCCGGCCGATCTGCCCTGCTCCGGGCGATGAGGGAGCAGGGCATGATTGAACCGGTATCCGGCCACGGAAAAGGGAAATATCGGTTCCGGTAAGGTTAAATGGATGACATACTACTCTTCCGTCTTCTTCCCGAAGATTTCTTCCATCGTGTGCCAGCCGAGTACGGCACACTTGACACGGGAGGGCATATGCCGGATATCATGCAATGCGGCAGCCTCCTCCAGTTCTTCGAGCTCCTCGTCGGTGACATCCCCCTTGATCATACGGAGAAACATATCCGCCAGCCGCAGCGCATCCTCCTTCGTGCGGCCGATGATCATGTCAAGCATGATATCCGCCGACGCCTGAGAAATGGCACAGCCGCTGCCTTCAAACGCGCCGTCAACAATCTCATTGTTCTCGACCTTCAGCTGCAGGATGATATCGTCGCCGCAGCTGGGATTGACTCCCTCCAGAATCAGGTTCGCGTCCGGAAGCTTCTCCTTGTGAGACGGATGCAGATTGTGATCCGTCAGGATCTCATTATAAAACGTTCTACTCGCCATACCCCATTTCCCTCCTCACCCGACAGACTGCCTTCAGGAAACGATCCACATCTTCTTCCGTATTGTAAAATGCCAGACTGACACGCGCAGTGGACATCACGCCCAAGTGCTTCAAAAGCGGCTGCGCGCAGTGATGACCTGCACGGATGGCAATGCCGTCCGCATCCAGGATCGTCGCAATGTCATGCGGATGGACGCCGTCAATCGTAAAGCTGATAATCCCGCAATGATCTTCTGCCCGTCCGCTTCCCTGAACATGAATACACGGCATGTTCTTCATGCCATCCAGGGTATAACGGGTCAGCTGCAGTTCTCTCTCATGGATCGTCTCCATACCGACCGACTCCAGATAATCAATCGCGGCCGCCAGCGCAACCGCGCCGCCGCCATTGACCGTCCCCGCCTCAAACTTGTGCGGAAGCGGCGCGTAAGTCGCGCCCTCACGGGTCACGGATTCAATCATCTCGCCTCCGGTCAGAAACGGCGGCATGGCCTCCAGCAGTGCTTTCTTCCCATACAGGACGCCAATGCCCATCGGCGCCATCAGCTTGTGACCGGAAAAGGCCAGGAAATCCACATCCAGCTTCTGCACATCAATCGGTACATGCGGAGCGCTCTGCGCCGCATCCAGAAGGACGACGCCACCTACGGCGTGTACTGCCTGGATCAATGCTTCCACCGGCATCACCTTTCCAAGTACATTGGAAATATGACCAACCGCGGCGATTTTTGTATTCGTCGTGACGGCTGCCACGACCTCTGCCTCCGGGAAGCTGCCGTCCGGGCCGCATTCCAGATATTTCAACGTCGCGCCGGTTTGCCGCGCCGCCATCTGCCACGGCAGCATGTTGCTGTGATGCTCCGCAATCGAAATCAGGATTTCGTCCCCCGGCTTCAGCGTACTCAATGCATAGCTGTATGCGACGAGATTGATGCTCTCCGTCGTATTGCGGGTAAAAATAATCTCTTCCGGTTTCGCCGCGTTGACAAAACGCTGCACCCGTACCCGGGCAGCCTCATATCGCTCCGTCGCTTCCATCGCCAGCGCGTACAGGCCGCGCAGCGGATTGGCATTGTATTTATTGTAAAACTCCCGCTCCGCTTCCAGTACCTGACGCGGACGTTGCTCCGTCGCCGCATTGTCCAGATATGCAATGTCAGAATCCACAAGAAGCGGGAAATCCTTCTTAAAATTTTCCAAGGCACTCAACCCCTTTCTGTCATTCGTCTTCAGCGGCCAGCCCCACACAGAAACGCCTGTATCTGATCTCTGACCTTTTTCGACGGAATCTGTGCACAGAGCGCGTCGGTCTTCGCCCGCGCCATCATCTGTTCCGCTTCTTCCTTCGGAATCCCACGGGACTCCAGATAAAACAGCGTCGTCTCGTCCAGTCGGCCGATTGTGGCTCCGTGATTTCCCTCCACGTCTTCCTCCGCGCAGAGGATCAGCGGAACGGTCTGGTTCACCACCCGGTCACCCAGCAGCAGGACATCCTCCGTCTCGGTTCCCTTCGCGCCTCCGCAACCGGGCAGGAAATCAATCGTCCCCCGAAACAGCTTCTTTGTCTCATTTGCAAGAACACCGGTCACTTCCATCAGGCTTTCCGTCTTTTTCCCTCTGTGACGGACGGTGTAATTCATATCCAGTTTCTGGTTCGGCCGGCCCGCATAGCCAATCCCCGCCTGAAAGCCGGAACTGGTTCCCTTCAGATCGACCTCGCAGCCGGCATATGCCTTCCCTGCGCCCAGCTCCAGGCGAATCAGCTCAAACGAAGCACCGGCTTCGCAGTCCACACCGATATCATTCAGGCTCGTCATGCCGTCCGGCAGAATCTGCGCCATATACAGGCGAACCTTCGCGCCGGATTCTACATGAACCTTCGTCTGCAGTGCCGCCAGTCCTGTCGACGGATGTACTGTCGCCCGATACAAAACCACAACGTTCAGTTCACTGTCCTTTTCCGCATGAAGATACAACCGATTGCCCAGATAACCATCTGCTCCGGCCATATATTCCACGACAGCCAGTCCATCCTCGCCGCCGCCCGCCTCCGAAGTCAGCAGGCCGACCGTTGTCTTCTCCAGCAATGCATCCATATCCAGTCCCATACCAGTGGCAATACGCTCCCACGCGTCGCCATCGGAGAGCCGGGTTGACCGGACTCCGTTTCCTGAAATTGTCAGGCTGACGGGACACGCACCCTCTATCCTCACATCGGCAAGCCGGACTTCATTCACCTTAAGCCAGTTCCATGTTCTGGCCGGAAGCCGGTTCACCGTCATATCTATTCCGTTCATTCCACGTCCTCCATCTATACACACATTACAGCGACCGGAAGGCCCCCGGCGCAGATACGCGCTTTCTGCCATCCATCCGCTCTGCGTGTCCGTTCTACCCAATGCTTCCCTTCATCTCAAGCTGAATCAGGTTATTCATCTCGACCGCATATTCCAGCGGCAATTCCTTCGACACATTATCGGCAAATCCACTGACAATCATCGCCCGTGCATCCTCTTCCGGAATGCCTCTGGACATCAGATAGAAAACCGCGTCGTCGCTGATCCGGCCAATCTTCGCTTCGTGACCGACATCCGCGTCCAGCGTACGGATATCCATGGCCGGAATCGTGTCAGAGCGGGAAATCTCATCCAGCATCAGCGACTGACAGGAGACCGCCGCCCTGCTGTGCTTCGCCTGTTCGCCAATCACCACGGAGCTGCGGAACGTACTGATCCCGCCATCCTTGGAAATGGATTTCGTGTTGATATAAGAAGACGTATTCTTCCCCGCATGAACCACCTTTGCACCCGTATCCAGGTTCTGCCCGTGCCCGGCAAAGGTGATCCCCGTAAACTCCATATGCGAGTTCTCACCCTTTAAGATTGTCATCGGATAAAGATAGGATACATGGGAACCGAAGGAACCGGACACCCACTCCATCACACCGCCTTCCGCCACCGTTGCACGCTTGGTGTTCAGATTATACATATTCTTCGACCAGTTCTCGATGGTCGAATAGCGCAGCTTCGCATTCTTTCCGACAAACAGTTCCACGCACCCCGCATGCAGATTCGCCACATTATATTTTGGTGCGGAGCAGCCTTCAATAAAATGCAGCTGCGCACCTTCATCCACCAGAATCAGGGTGTGCTCAAACTGGCCCGCCCCCGGCGCATTCAGCCGGAAATACGACTGCAACGGAATCTCCACCGATACCCCCGGCGGCACATAGACGAAAGAACCTCCAGACCAGACCGCTCCATGCAAAGCCGCGAACTTATGGTCCTTCGGCGTCACCAGATGCATAAAATGATCCCGGATCATCTGTGCGTAGCGCTCCCCGTGCTCGCCGCGAATCGCACTCTCCAGATCCGTGTAAATCACGCCCTGCGCGGCAACCTCCTCACGGACATTGTGATACACCAGTTCCGAATCGTACTGTGCGCCGACACCCGCCAGAGACTTCCGCTCCGCCTGCGGGATGCCCAGCTTCTCAAACGTATCCTTGATTTCATCCGGTACCTCGGACCATTTCGCACTCATCCGCGTATTCGGCCGCACATAAGTAACAATATGATCCATATCCAGTCCGTCAATCGACGGCCCCCAGTCAGGAACCCCCATGCGGTTATAAATTTTCAGAGATTCCAGGCGAAACTGCCGCATCCACTCCGGGTCATTCTTCTCTGTGGAAATCTTCTCCACAATCGCCGGATCCAGACCTGCCTGCAGCTTATAATTGTCCTTATCCTCGTTTCGGAAATCATAGAGACTCCGGTCAATATCCTCCACGTAGGTTTTTTCTTTCTCAGCCATCCTCAGACCTCCTGCCCGCGGGAAGCCATCTCCACAAATGACTCATATCCATTCTCATTAATCTGATCAACCAGAGAGCCGTCTCCCGTCGCCACAATCCGGCCATCCACCATCACATGGGTATAATCAATATCCAGCGCCTCCAGAATCCGGGTGCTGTGTGTGATAATGAGAAGCGCTCCCTTCTGTGTCCGCTGATACTCCTTTACGCCCTCCGAGACCAGACGCACCGCGTCCACATCCAGACCGGAATCCGTCTCGTCCAGAATTGCCAGCGCCGGCTTCAGTACCATCAGCTGCAGAATTTCTGCCTTCTTCTTCTCGCCTCCGGAGAAACCGACATTCAGACTTCTCTCCCCATAAGACTCGTCCAGCTGCAGCACGTCCATATCTTTGCGAAGTTCCTTGCGGAACTCAAATACACGCAGTTTCCCGCCGTTCTTCTGGCGCACGGCATTCTTCAGGAAACCTTCCAGAGACAGCCCCGGCACTTCAAGCGGCTCCTGGAATGAAAGAAACATTCCTTCTCTTGCCCGCTTATCCGTCGGTTCCTCCGTCATATCCTTTCCCCGAAACCAGATTGATCCGCCCTCTACCTGGTATTTCGGATTACCCATCAGCACATAACCCAGCGTCGACTTTCCTGCTCCGTTCGGTCCCATGAGGACATGCGTCTCACCCTCATTCACCGTCAAATCAATTCCGTGCAGAATCTCCTTATCTTCCACGCGGACCGTCAGCCGGTCCACCTTTAAAATCGGTTCTGACATGTTCCTATTCTCCTCCGTTCTGTCCGTCCGCCTTCCTTTTCTCTGACCCGTTTTACGCGGACATATCAATTCAAAAAATCCCGCCATCAATTCCTAGCATTTTGGTGGGAATTGCACGATTCATTATAGTACCGTTTCTATCGTTTTTCAAGTACCTGAAGAGAATTTGTTGAAAAAACACACCAAAGCCCGGCGCCGCCAGATTTCTCTGACAACGCCGGGCTTCTCTATACGCCTGGCAAGACTGATTTCCCACCGGTAATCCTTCCATTTCCGGGCAATCACACATTCACAGCCAGATTACACAGCATCTGAATGCCCGTCGCCATCGCATCCTCATCAAAGTCAAATCGCGGATGGTGCGCCAGCCAGGTAAATCCCTTTTCCGGATTTCCGGAACCGATACGTACAAAAGCCGCCGGAATCGCCTGCGCAAAGTAAGCGAAATCTTCGGATCCCATCATCGGATTCGGCAGAATGATCACCTGATCCTCTCCCGCCACCTCTCTGGCGACAGAAAGTGCGTCACGCACGGCATCTTCACTGTTGGAGAGCACCGGAAGGCCATGAAGCACATCGATTTTCGCCTCCGCGCCAAAGCCTTCGCAGATTCCCTTCACCATCCGCTCCATATCCGCAAGGATCTTTGCCCGGGTATCCTCTCTCTGGCAGCGGATGGTGCCGGCGATCGCAGCCGTATCGGCCACCACATTTTTCGCCGTGCCGGAATGAAACATTCCCACGGAAAAGACCGCCTGGTCAAACGGATCCATCCGCCTTGACATATAGCTTTCCATAGCCGTAATTACCTTCGCTCCGATGGACAGCGCATCGATACACTGATGCGGCTGTCCCGCATGGCCTCCTTTGCCGAGGATTGTGATGTCAAACTCGTCCAGGGAGGCTGCCATGGCTCCGCTCCTGGTCGCAACCGTCCCCACCGGCCAGTCATTGGACACGTGAAGGCCAAATACACGCACAATCCGCTGCGCAATCTGCTTCTCCTGAAGATCCGCCAGCATCACCCGGGCGCCTCCTAATCCCGGTCCTTCCTCCGCCGGCTGAAAGATCAGCAGCACATCCACCGGCAGCTCCGCCTCATGGCACTTTAAAAGCCTGGCCGCTCCCAGAAGCATCGCCGTGTGTCCGTCATGGCCACAGGCATGCATCTTTCCCGGACACTGTGAGCGATAAGGGACCTCATTCTTCTCCTCAATCGGCAGCGCATCCATATCGGCGCGCAGCGCCACCATACGGCTGCTGTCCTTTCCACGGATCACACCCAGCACGCCAATCTTCGCGTCAGGAAGTTCTATTCCCAGAGAAGTCAGCCGCTCCCTGACCAGCTTTTCCGTCTCCTGCGTATCAAAACCAAGCTCCGGATGCATATGAATCTGGCGACGGGTTGTTACCGCCTCCTCCATGACCAAAGGCAATTCTGCCCGCATCTCTTCCAGAAATGTCTTATTCATTTTCCTCACATACTTTCTATCAAATGATCGGTTCCGTTCCAGGCGATGGCCGCGTCAATCACGACCGGACAACACCAGAATCATCTAGCTGACAATCTCCTTTAACGGACAGAGGGCAATCCCCTCCGCGCTCAGAGCCTCGCGGATTCGCTCCACAAAAGCCAGCGCTTTCACACCATCCCCGTGTACACAGACGGAATCCGCCTGAATCGGGATATCCTTTCCGGTAATGGCAGTCACCTTCTGCTCCTTAATCATACGGACAACGCGGGCTATCGCCGTCTCTTCGTCGGTGATCATCGCACCCTCTCTGCGGCGGTTGACAAGACTTCCATCCTCCTCATAGGCACGGTCCGCGAAGACCTCCATTGCCGCGCGCAGGCCAAGATCCTGCGCCGCATGAATCAGTTCCCCTCCATAAAGAGCCATCACAATCAGCTGCGGATCAAACTCCCGGATCGCCTCACAGATGCCCCTGGCCAGCGCATAATCCTTTGCAGCCATGTTGTAAAGAGCGCCATGCGGCTTCACATGCTGCATGCGCAGGCCATGACTGCGGCAAAAGGCGTCCAGCGCCCCCAGCTGATAAAGCGTATATGCCTTTGCCTCCGCAGGCGTCACCGCCAGGTTCCGACGACCAAATCCCATCAGGTCAGGGAAACCCGGATGCGCCCCCACCTCAATACCGGCCTCCCTGGCCATCGCAATGGTTCGCTCCATGACCACCGGATCCGAAGCGTGATAACCGCAGGCCACGTTAGCCGAAGTAACCAGCGGAATAATCCGCTCATCCATACCGATCGTATAATTTCCAAAGCTTTCTCCCAAATCACTGTTTAAATCCACTCGATACATATCGGATCGTCCTTTCTGATCATTCCGCAGATGTGACATCTGGTTTCGTATTGATTTTCATAAACGACTCAATGAAGCCGGTATCGGCTTTCCCCTGGCAGAAAACCGGATGGTTCATAATCTGATACTGGAAATCCAGGTTGGTTTCCACGCCCAGAATCACCATCTCGTCAAGGGCTGTGCGCATCTTCCGGATCGCGGCCTCGCGGTCCGGCGCATGGACAAGCACCTTGGCAATCATGGAATCATATTCCGACGGAATCCGGTAGCCGCTGTACAATGCGGTATCCACCCGAACGCCGTTCCCGGCCGGAAGATGGATCATCTGTACCAGACCCGGGCTTGGCATAAAGTTGCGCTCCGGAATTTCCGCGTTAATCCGACATTCGATGGCATGTCCGCGCGGTCTGACCTCCTCCTGTGAAAAGCTCAGTTCCTTACCGTCCGCCACCCGGATCTGCTCAATGATCAGGTCGGTTCCGGTGACCAGCTCCGTCACGCCATGTTCCACCTGAATCCGGGTATTCATCTCCATGAAGAAGAATTCACCCCTGGGACTGACAATGAATTCAATGGTTCCCGCATTCGTGTATCCCACCGTCTTCGCGGCCAGAATCGCGTATTCGTTCATTTTTTCACGCATGGCCGCATCCACCACCGGGGACGGTGATTCCTCAACAAGCTTCTGGTGATTTCTCTGTACCGAACAGTCTCGCTCGCCGAGCGAAACAACATTACCGTACGTATCCGCGATAATCTGAATTTCCACATGCCTGGGATTGACCACGAAACGTTCCAGGTACATGGTGTCATCACCAAACGCATTGGCGGATTCCATCTGCGCGACACGGAACTGCGCTTCCAGATCCTCTTCTGACTCTGCGACACGCATCCCTTTCCCTCCGCCGCCGGAAGAAGCCTTGATCATCACCGGATATCCGATTTCCTCCGCGATCTTCCTGGCTGTTTTTGCGTCATATACCGGCTCCCTGCTCCCGGGAACAACCGGCACACCGACATCCATCATCGTGCGACGGGCGGCAGATTTATTGCCCATCCGGTCAATGACGTCCGCCTCCGGGCCGATAAAAATCAGGTGATTTTCCTGGCACTTGCGGACAAATGTGCTGTTCTCCGAAAGGAATCCGAAACCGGGATGAATCGCGTCCGCTTCCACATTGAGCGCCGCGGTTATGATGCGATCCATATTCAGATAACTGTTTCTGGCGGCGCCTTCGCCAATGCAGATCCGCTGATCTGCCAGCTGTACATGAAGGCTTTTTTCATCCTCTCTGGAATAAATCGCCACGCTCTGAATTCCCATGTTCCGGCAGGCGCGGATGATGCGGACCGCGATTTCCCCGCGATTCGCAATCAGTATTTTACGAATCATCGCTCCAACCTCCTTCGGAAATTATAATTTCTTTACGCGGAACAAAGGCTGACCGTATTCCACCTTCTGCTCGTTACTGACAAGCACCGCTTCGATTTCACAGTCAAATTCGCACTCGATCTCATTCATCAGCTTCATCGCTTCCAGGATGCAGATGGTATCGCCTTCCTTTACGCGGTCGCCGACCCGTACATAAGCGGGAACATCCGGCGCGGAGGCACTGTAAAACGTACCGACAATCGGCGAGGTGATAAAGCAGGATTCACTTTCCGCTTCCTCCGACTTAGCCGCCGGTTCGACCGCTGCCGTCGGTACGGCTGCCGGCACGGCAAGGTTTCCCGCCGCCACAACCGGCGCGTGGTCACGCTTGCTCAGGCTGATTTTCACTTCACTGTCCTTATAGACAAATTCCTTCAATGAAGAATTTTCAATGATTTCCACTAATCCTGCAATTTTCTCTAAATCCATATTGATCTCTCCTTTATCCGGTTTATGATTCAAACAGTCGCCTGACTCGTCTCGCCGTCTGACGGCACTCCAGGACCTCCTTACATGGACGGTGTATCTGCTTCCTCATCTCATTAAATTCCTCAATTTCCTCCCGATACAGCGCCTGTGCATCCTGTACGGTGATCGCCTTAAACCGGATTTTGTGATCCGGCTTGCGCTGAACCAGCCTGGGAATATCCACGGACGCCACCGTTGCAATTTTCGCATATCCGCCGGTTGTCTGCCGATCCGCCAGCAATACGATCGGCTTGCCATGCGCCGGAACCTGAATGGAGCCAAAGGAAATTCCATCAGAAATAATATCCGAACCATTCTTCGAGGCAATGAACGGTCCGTCCAGACGGCACCCCATACGGTCAAAATCGCTGGTTACGGTATATTCTTCGTTCAGGAAAGTAGCGATTCCCTCCTTACTGAACAGGTTGTCCTGGGGACCCATCACGACACGGAGAACCGCCTCTTCCTGGTCAAACTCATCCAGTTCCAGCTTCCTGGAAAGGAAAAATGGCAGATAGCGGCGTTTGATCCGAAAGCTGATATAATCCCCGTCCTGAAGCTGCCTCCCCTTGAAGCCGCCAATGGAGCATTTCATATTTGTGCAACGGCTCCCCATCACAACCGGAATCTGCAGGTAACAGGAAAACGCAATGTATCCCCGGCTTCCGGTGCGGGCGCTGCCAAATTTCAGAATATCGTCTTTATGAATATAAATCGCCGTGTACATCGGTGCAGGCTTGCCATTGATGGTGGGTTGAAAATCTCCACCGGTAATTGCAATAATGGTATCCGCCGTGAACTGCAGCGTCGGACCGATCAGCGTAAATTCCAAGACCGCTTCGTTCTCCGGGTTGTCCACCAGAAGGTTGGCGATGACAAAGGAGCGCCGATCCATCACGCCGGATACCGGGAACCCCTGGCTCTGATAGCCGGTATGACCGAAATCCTGCACCGTCGTCATCATTCCGGCTTTAATAATACGAATTCCCATACTATACCTCCCTGTGAATCACGCATTGATATGCTCCGAACGCCACCTCTTCTTTGATCCGAAGATAGGTTTTCTCATCAATCGGAACAAAACGGATATACTGTCCGGCTTCCACCAGAATGGGCGTCTCCCGCTCCGGATCATAGGTTCTCACCGGGGTCATGCCCATCAACTGCCATCCTCCTGGCGAATCAAGCGGATAGATTCCGGTCTGAGAGCCGCCAATCCCAACGCTTCCGGCAGGAATGGAAATCCGCGGCGTAGCAAGACGCGGCGTATGAATTCTTTCATCCAGACCGCCAAGATAGGTAAAGCCCGGAAGGAACCCCAGCATATAGATCAGGTAATCCCGCGAGCTGTGAATCTGGATCACTTCCTCCTCCGTCAGTCCGGCGTGCTCCGCGATATTTGAGAGATCCGGGCCATATTCGCCGCCATAGCAAACCGGAATCTCCACAATGGTTCTGGCTCCCGCCCCCGTCTTCACATCGACCCGGACCAGATCCTCCAGACGTTTTTTCATTTCATCGTAACCGACGACACGCGGATCATAATTGATCAGCAGAGAACAATAGGTCGGAATTGTATCCACAATTCCCTCGATATGCTGTTCCCGGATCAGCTGCAGAGTAGCTGCAATTCTCCGGTTCACTTCCGGATTGATCTCACTGCCAAATTCAATCAGAAGAGAAGAATCTCCGGCGGTTAAAATTTTTACAGTATGCATATTGCTGCGGCTCATCTCCTTTCATTCTTTTACGAACCTGCGAAAACGGTAAAAAACAAAGGTGCAACCACCGCCGGTCACACCTTTGCGAACCGCCCAATGCCTAGACAAACAGCTTGCCCATCTGCGAGACAAACGTATTGATACCAAGGTAGGCAGAAATAAGGACTACAATCACACCGAGAACCAGAAGGATCATGGGATGATGGTAAGAATCGCCTACAATCGACTTCATCTGTGAAGCGATCAGACAGATGCCAAGCGTGATGGGAAGAATCAGGCCATTGAAGGCGCCGGCAAGAACCAGCAGCAGCGCCGGCTGACCGATGGCGATCATAATCACGGCAGATACCGCAATAAATCCGATGATGACCTTGTTCTCGTTCTGCTCAATCGCCGGATGGAACGTCTTTAAGAAAGACACCGAGGTATACGCAGCTCCGATGATCGAAGTAACAGCGGCACACAGCAGCACCAGTCCGGCAAACCGGTACCCCACCTCACCGGCTCCCAGACGGAACGCATCCGCCGCCGGATTTGAAGAATCAAGCGTCACCCCATCCGCCAGTCTGGAAACGACGCCCAGCACCGCAAGGAACAGAAAGACGCGGACAACCGCCGCAATCAGCATACCGGTCACGGAGCTTCTGTTGATTTCCTTCAGATTCTTCTCCCCGGTGATGCCCGCGTCAATCAGACGATGTGCACCGGAGAAAGTAATGTAACCACCAACCGTTCCGCCCAACAGAGTAATGATCGACGGGATCAGATTGTTGACGCCATAGGACGGTGCAAAGGTATTCTTCAGTGCATCGCCCATCGGCGGTTTTACGACAATGATAATACCAAAGATTACGACAATCATGATACCGCCAAGAACCTTTGTCAGGGTATCCATCGCCGCCTTGGCATTCCTGACAAGGAAGACCGCAATTGCAATCAGCGCCGCAAGCGCACAGCCAACCGAATTCGGAATCCCGAGGAGGGTATTAAAGCCCAGTGCGCCGCCGCCGACATTGCCGATGTTAAACACCAGGCCGCCCAGAGCCACCATAAACGCTACAAAATAACCCAATCCTGGCAGCACCCTGTTCGCAATATCCTGCCCGCGAAACCCGGTCACGCACAGAACGCGCCAGATGTTTAACTGAGCAATCGCTGCCAGGATGACCGATGCCAGAATCACAAACCCAAAGCTTGCTTTCTGCATACCGGTAAAGGTCGCCGTCTGTGTCAGGAAACCTGGTCCGATCGCGGATGTTGCCATCAGGAAGGCTGCGCCCAGTAACGCGCCGCTGCTTTTTTTCTTTTCACTCATAGATGATACCTCCTGTTCTTTGTCTCCAGGCATAGCGAAAACTGCCGTTCAACCAAAATTTAATCTTGATTATACATCAGATGGCCAGACAAAGTCAAACAGTATTCATAATATTAGGTCATTTTCAAACAAATGCACGAAATCTACATAGGAAAATTCGAAAAAAACGATCAAAATTTAAAAAGATAAAGTTCTACAGCATTTTCGACATGTGATATGATAAAAAATATACATCTGGCACCCAGGCTCAACAGAAAATTTGCAAAAGTTTTCTGTTTATAGTAAAATGTTCATCAGAAAGGGGATTGGAATAATGGGCAACGTAGAATTCTTATCCAAAAACTGCACTTATGACGGCGATTATAACGGTATAATGAGAACACCCCAGAATGAATTTAATCACGGCCTGCATTATCATGATTTCTTTGAGTTCGTGATTTACCTTGGAAATGCCGGCGTTTTTCAAATTGATGACGGAGAATATCTGGTTCGCAGAGGTGATCTTGTGCTGATTGATATGTTTAAACCACATACTCTGTTATACAACCAGACAAATACCTACCAACGTTTCAGTATTTCTGTGGATCTGAATCTGTGCATCTCTTTCAGCACCTCACATTCTAATCTGCTGGACGTCTTCCGCCAGGGCAACCATCGTTCTCCGGTATATCATGTGGAAGAGGACTCCCTTCAGAAATATCTGGTTTTGCTGAAAGAGTATCAGAATATCCATCTGAATCATGGTCTGGATATTCTGGAAAAAGCGCTGATTCACCAGCTCCTGGCCTATGCCTACAATGACTGCTACTGTGGTGAACATTTGAGTGAACTGGAAAATCAGCATCTGCATGTTATATCCCGGATTCTGGACTATGTAACGAATCATCTGAGCGAGGAAATCAGCCTGGCCGACCTGGCCAGCGAAGTCAATTACAGTCAGTATTATGTTTGCCGATTGTTCAAAAAAGCTACCGGCAAGACGCTGACAGGCTACATTCAGGAAAAGCGCATTGAACGCGCGACCTGTCTGCTGCGCAGCTACGATTCCGTCAATAAAGTAGCAGAACATGTTGGTTTCAATAACTACAGTTACTTTTACAAAACGTTCAAAAGGTTCACGGGCTATAACTCCGCAGAATACCAGGCGCTTTATCGGCAATAAAGTCCCTTTGCGGAAAATCAAATCCGGGTTGTCACATGACGACCCGGATTTGATACTGTTTATCGGTTTACCTGTTCACCATATTGACTGGTTTTCCCGCAACAAACGCCCTGATGTTGTTTGCCGTAATGTCCATAATCCTCTGACGCGATGCCTGAGCTGCCCAGGAAATATGCGGAGTAATGATACAATTTTTCGCCTCCAGAAGCGGATTGTCACTTCTGATCGGTTCCGTTGATACGACATCCAGTCCTGCCGCATACACCTTCCCACTGTTGAGTGCATCAGCGAGATCCTGTTCGACAACCAGCTGACCTCGGCTGTTATTGATGATAATCACACCATCCTTCATCTTCGAGATGTTTTCCCGATTAATGATGCCCTGCGTATCCGGAAATAACGGACAATGCAGAAAAATCACATCCGATCTGCCAAGCAGCTCATCCAGCTCCACATACTCCGCAAGTCTCCTGCCAGATTCATTCGGGAAGGAATCATATGCCAGCACATTCATATCCATTGACTTCAGAATCTTCGCTGTCGCCTGTCCAATCCGACCAAGACCAATGATTCCGGCGGTCTTCTGGTATAACTCAATCATCGGATAGTCCCAATAGCACCAGTCATCATGATTCTCCCATTTCCCGGCTTTTACTGTCTCATCATGATGGCCATAATGGGAACAAATCTCCAGAAGCAGGCCGACCGCATACTGACCCACAATCTGCGTTCCATAGGTTGGTACATTTACAACCGGAATTCCCTTTTCTTTCGCATATCCATAATCTACCACATTATATCCGGTTGCCAGCACCGCGATCAGCTTCAGGTTACGGCATCTGTCGATCGTCTCCCTCGAAATCGGCGTCTTGTTGATCACCGCAATCTCCGCATCCTTCAACCGTTCGGCAATGATCGGAGCGTCCACATAGGATGTCCGGTCATATACAATTAACTCTCCGAATTCTCTGAGCGGCTCCCAGCTCAGATCACCGGGATTCTCCGTATATCCATCCAGTACTACAATCTTCATTGCATGCTCTCCTTAAGATCAGTATAAATATTTCAACACATCAAAATAATCTGTTTTTTCCTCCGGCCTGATCTCCCGGATCACCCGGCAGGGAACTCCCGCCGCCACCACATTGGCAGGGATGTCACGAGTGATGACGCTGCCTGCGCCGATAATCGTATTGTCTCCGATGGTAATGCCGTAATCCATGTGGACACCGCCGCCTACCCACACATTATTTCCAATTGTCACTTCTTTTGAGAAACATGCGCCGGCCGCGCGCTCGCTGGCGTCGTATGCATGACGGGAGGTATAAATACTGACCCGCGGACCAAATAACACGTGGTCGCCGATCTCAATTCCGCCGCCATCAAGCATAACACAGTCAAAATTCGCGTAAAAGTGATTCCCGATTTTGATATTATAGCCAAATTCGCAGCGAAAAGAAGGTTCAAAAAACACATCCTCCCCCATCTGTCCAAGAATTTTCCGAAGCAATGGCTCCCTCACCTCTGGCGGCTGTCCGTAAGATGCGTTATAGGCATCCGTCAACTCCACCGCCGTTTTCCTGGCCTCGATCAGTTCCTTCGTCAAATCGTTATACATCAGCCCGGACATGACCCGGCATCTTTGTTCTTCAAAATTCATAGGATTTCCCTCACTTCTTGACAGATCAGGTGCGCGGTGCGCAGCTCCAGGCCACGACAGCCGTCTCACTGCCAATATTCGAAATCCGGTGGGGTTCTCCCTCTTCAATCAGGAGAATATCTCCTTCCTTCAGCTCGTAATATTTCCCCTCTGCCTCATTGTACACCGCCACATGGCCGCGGCTGCAAAAGAAAATCTCATGTCCCTCCGGGTGTCCCGGATCCGTAGCGCCGGTCTGTCCCGGAAGAAGCGTAGATGTGCCAAAGGTAATTTTTTCCGTTACCGTGTATTCTCTGCAGACCTCCGGTCCGTCCATAAAAAATTTTGCATTTTCCGGATGAATGACCTTCATCTCAATTCCTCCTCGCTTAAAATTTCATGTCAGCGTTTCCCCCGCTTCTCCACAAAATGTCCCGAATCATCAGCCAAAGAATTCTCTTTTGTGATATAAAAGAACATCTTCGGACGCACAGTCCGCGCTCACAACCTCTGCAAGAAATAGCTTATGGTTTGTAACAGAATACGCATCAACAAGCTTGCATTCAAGCTGCGCCGCCGCTTCTGCCACCATCGGGATTCCATCCTCCGTATACTGCGTCTTCACCTTTTCGGTTTTATCCGTTTTCCTGCCGGACACGCACCCGCACGCCAGGGCTTCCTCCTTCTGTCCGGCTCCAAGCACGCTCACAGTGAACCGCTTCTCACGCTCAATCAGCTCCGCCGTCAGATGGCTCGCACTGACCGCCACCGCCAGCATCGCCGGAGAGGACGAAACCTGACACAGCCATGCGGCGGTCATCAGATTATCCTTCTCCTCCGTGTGGACGCCAAGCACGTAGACCCCGTGCGTCAATGCGTCCATCGCCTTCTGCACCATATTTTCATTCAACATCTTTTCACTCTCCTTACAGATTTACCAGAGTCATGCAGATCTGCGGAACAAAGGACGTCAGCAAAATGACTGCGAATACCGCGAGGATCAGCGGCCAGCCTTCCTTCAGATAATCCTTCACCGATACCTTCGTCACGCCCATGACCGCAAACATCATCACGCCAAACGGAGGAGTAATCCCGCCGATCGTATCCATCAGGCAGAGGATGATGCCAAAATGAACGACATCAATCCCCAGCGAGGTGGCCACCGGAAGCAGCAGCGGAGGCAGGATAACCAGCGCAGCCGCCGTATCCAGAAACATACCAAGAACCATCATAAAGAGCAAGACGATGATGATAAAAATGAAACGATTTGTCGAAACCGCCGCCAGTGCGGTCGCCGCTTTCTGCGGAATATTCTCCCATACCATGTACCGGGAAAACAGGCTCGCCGCGGAAAGAATCAAAACGACGCTCGCCGTGCTGTTTACCGATTCTACGATGATCCTCATGGTATGCTTCCATTTCAGCTTCCGGTAAATCACCGCGCCGACAAATGTCGTATATACAACCGTTACCGCCGCGCACTCTGTCGGCGTAAACCATCCAAGCCGCATCCCCATGATAATCCCCAGCGGCATGAACAGCGCCCAGATGGACTGCCCCAGCTGATAGAGAATTTCCCTGGCCGTCACCTTCTCCTCACGGGTGCGGGTCCAGCCCCGCTTCTTTGAAACGAAATAATTTGTGAGCATCAATACGATGCAGATCAGAAGACCGGGAATATATCCGGCCATAAACATGTCGCCGATCGAACAGTTTGCAGCGGTTGCATAAATAATCAGGGCAATTCCCGGCGGAATGATCGGAGTGATGCAGGACGAAGCCGCCGTGATCGCGGACGCATAGCCATTCGAATAACCTCTTTTCCGCATTTCCGGCACCAGCATCTTTGCCTCAAAGGCCGCGTCTGCGCAGGAGGATCCGGAGATTCCGCCCATGAAGGTAGAAAGCAGACAATTCGCCGCGCCCAGACCGCCGGTAAACCGGCCCGTCAGGATTTCGCAGAAATCCATCAGCTTCTCCGATACCCCGCCGTATCCCATAATCGTACCGGCTGTGATAAAGAAAGGAACCGCCAGCATGGTGAAGCTCTCGGACTGCGTGAGAAGCGAGGATACCATAGTGAACATCGTGACCCCTTCACACATAAAGGTGAAGTAAATAAAGCTGGCGATCAGCATGGCAAATGCCACCGGCACTCCCAGGAAAAACAGGACAAATACAATCAGTATCGGTATCAGATTCGGCATCAGCTTTTCCCCCCTTCGCTCATTTTCTCAGCCTGATGCTCGATGGAGGCCTGAACCTGATCCTCCAGCGAGTCGACATTATAAATATTCTCATAAATCGGAATCTCATGAAAATAATCCTTTTTTGTGAAAATATTCTTCAGAAACATCAGGGAATGGATCGTCATCAGCCCAAATCCAAGCACCAACGCGAACGCCGACACGGAAAACGGAATTTTTAACAGCTGCGTCTTCCTTGTCCAGCAGGAAGCGCAGTAGCCGCAGCTGAGGACAAAGGTCAGACCGCAAGTGATAACCAGAACTCCCATCGAAAACACAGAACAGACTACCTGCATCTTTTCCGGGAAGGCCCGGACCACAATGTCAATCGCACTGTGGCCGAACCTCTTATACAGGGCGCTCGCGCCCACAAATATGACATATGCGTAGCAGATATAGGAAACTTCTTCCGTCCAGGAAAAACTCCGGCTCAGGAACAAACGGCAAAACACGTTAATCACGGTCAGAACCGTCATGATCGCCAGCGCAATCCCGGTTACGATTTCTTCCAGGTTTGTTGCAATTTTTTTCATATCCAGACCTCCGTTATTTTGCACGGATTTCTTCCAGCTGCGCCTGACATCTTTCTACCAGATCGTCAGACCAGCCCGTATAGGTGTCATAGATGCTTGCCGAAGCGGCCTTAAACGCATCGATATCCACCTGATCGTTGACCGTCACACCGGCGTCCGCCATGGTCTGAATCGCTTCCTCCTCCTCTACCGAAATTTCCTCGAAGGTCCAGTCGTCAAATTCCTTCGCCTTCTTGATCAGAAGTTCCTGCATGTCCTCATCCAGACCCTCAAATACCTTATTATTCATCACAATGCCGTTTGCCGCATACATATGATGAGTCAGGTTC
>JAJQCD010000010.1:0-190426 GCA_021202925.1 Clostridiales bacterium
ATACCCATGAGACAGTAGTATTAGAAAAAGATCGAACAGAACTATATCCTGGTGAGCACTTTTTGACAATAAATAACAATATACTATATTGTAAAGCCAGAAGGATTGCTCGTAGTGATGAGGGTGGTTACTATATAACAAAGATGATAGAATTACCAGAAACAGAAGAAACATTTGATATTAACAGAATTATTGAAAGAGATCAACATTGCGTATTCGGAGTTAAAGGGGTAAGTGCAGATATGCCATTGACGATAACGGAAATTTCGGATAAATACGCAGGTGACAAATTTACAAAAATAGCTGAGACGGGAGAAAAGTATGTATATTCCTATTATCAAAATTCCAATGATGGGAAAATTCATCTTTCTATAAGTAGAAAGATGGACTATGGAAATGGAATTGATCCTGATATAGATTATATGTTGAAAACAAATAAGAAGAAAGCGGACGCTTACAATATTATATCTCGATATTATATGGGGGAAGTTGTTGTTTATGCTGTATTTGCATATCTATCAGGACAAGACCCATTAAATGAAGGGCTGAAGGAGGAATATAAATATTGCGCAAATATGATTTGTCGAGGACTCGGATTAAAAGAAATGTATAAGATGAAAGAACTGGACACGAAAGATCAAAGGGATTATGATGTTGAGGTTTGTGATAAGAAACGTCCTATTTTAACAAGAACTATGATGGAACGTGCATTACGAGGATGTCCGGTTAAAGGTCTGGAGCTTAAAAACGAACGAGACGAATAGTGAACTTTTGATATCATACAAGGATTGGATGTTGGTTCGGTATAACTAAGTGGAGGAAATACAGTGGCAAAGAAAATAAGATTTTCATTAGAGATGAGTGAAGGAGTAATGGTTGGGAGTGTAGAAGCCCTGCGAGAAAATTTTTCTCTTCCGCAGGTGCTGATGTATTTGTCTAACGGGAAATTAATTACTTGGCTTAAAGACCGCTACGAGGATGACCTTGCCGATGCCATAGAAAAATTAGATAAAGAAGATCCGGAACTGGCAAAGAAGATTTGCAATATTTTTGACGTTGAATACAGTGAGCAGGAAGAAATTAATCTGGAAAAGGCGATGGAGCGGAATCGGAAGTTAAAGATACTGAAAGAATATACGTCAGAACAGAAGGTCATTGCTCACGTGGATCAGGTCGCGTTTACACAGGATGACTTATATGATCTCTTAGATGAAGAGGAGTCAGAGATATATCTTTGTGGGGAACGGTTTTCCATTCCGTTAGGAAAAACGAACATGAAATATTATGGAATTAACAAGCCTACAGTAATCATTGATTCCAAAAACATAGTGGATTGGAAACAAAAGAATATTTTACTTGAAAATGTCAATTATGATGATAAATATCAGTCCATTGTTAGTAAAGAGGATGCGAAAGAAAATTTGAACTTTCCTAATAAAAGCAAAATCGAACATGTGTTTGCAGAGCAACCAATAACGAAGAGTATGAAACTTGATGGTGAGATAAAGAATAATGATAAAATTATAGATCCCAAAAACTTGCAGGAAGAATTGATTTCTGAACAAACACAAATTGGATCGGATGAAAAGAAGTATTACAAATATAAAAATATACATATTGTAGGCTCTGTTTATTGCTCCGGAACTCTTGAGTTTGATCATTGTATCATCAATTACAATGAATTTGGAGCTGGAATGATCGAATTAGTAGGTGGTTCTAATTTGAAAATTACAAATTCTGTTGTAATATGCAAGGGCGTGCATGGAAGATCATTGTTTGGGAACGATATGATCGGTATTGTCGATAATGTTATAATTGATCGGACTGATTTTGTGGATTGCTCGTTCTTTTTTGACTGCAATGTGAGAGAGAGTTTCACTCTGATGAATTGCAATATGAAAAATTGTTCTGCGGGATTTATAAAAATTTATGCTGGGCGCAATGTGACCAAAATTAAAAATAATACGATTGTACAGAATGATTTATCAGCCTTCAATAAAATGTATATAGTTTCAAACGGATATGTAGATTGTTGCTTGATTGATATTCAATCGGGATTACATTATGATGAAAAACAGCATGTTGATTTTTGCAATAATTATATTGAGGAGGATAGTCATTTCAGAGAAATGTTATTCACTGTTACATCAAAAGCAGATTACTCATTTCAGTATATTTGTGGGGGAACATCTGCAAAAGTATTGAATTGCACATTCAAGGGAATCTCTTCAAGAATTGAAGCTGCTATTGTGAAAAATTGCAAATTTCAAAATTGTTTAGAAGGAGTGGTATTAGGGGACAGAATCAATGCGAATGGGTTTGAAGCGTTGATAGATAATTGCATTTTTAAAAATTGTACTAGGATAATAACCGTATATAGGGATACACGGATTTCAAATTGCCAGTTTATATCTTGTTATGATGAGTTGATCGAATCGAGTAGACATGGTAAAGGAGGAGTGACTATTGATAACTGTCAGTTTTTTAATATCAAGTATTCAGGAGAATATGGAGAAAACGAAAACAAAGCTTCTATTGTTTTAAGCAGGGATGGAAAATCGTCAAGTAATTCTAATTTTATCAGGAATTGTATCTTTGACGGCGCGGAATTGAATGCGGCTTTTCTAATTAAGGCAAGGGATAACGAGTATGAGCCATATGGCACTGTAATATTCATAGAAAACTGCAATTTTAAGAATTGTACTACGAAAAGACAAAGTGGGAAAATCATTAAAGAATATTTACGGCATTATCCATTGATTGGCAAGAAAGCGAAGTATTTCCATGCGAACGAAATTCAAAATTGTACAGGATTGGATAAGATAAACAAAGAGGGATTCAGAAAGGAGTTGGTTGAAATAAAAACAAGAAGTACATCAGGTGAGTTGATTGGTTATACGGCGAAAAATTGAATGAGGATAGTTACGAATGTTTTGTCGATGATAGTGAATTACATTGTATAACTAATATGATTTTTGCACTTGCGTGGTACTTGAAAATCTCCTAAATTTGAAATATATATTATAAACGTAAATGAAAGAAGCTGCCCGTTATTGGCAGCTTCTTTCGTCATCAATTTTGATAATTGAGAATTCAGATTGTATTGGGCAAGAGGAGGGAGCGATATAATATCAGTTTAGCAGAAAGTGTAGTGAAGGCGTTTGCATCGGCATAATTTTATAAGAAACATTTGAAAGAGACACGATCTGTCCAGGCCAAGATGTATAATTGAGTCAGATACAAAAAGAATTCAAATATTATACGAGGAGGAAAAGGAATGAAGATTGTCAAAAAGATTTTGAAGGGAATAGGAATTTTATGCTTGTTGTTTGTGATCCTCTGTGTCGTTGCTGTAGCTTGTAGTAGTAATGAGGAAACATCAACTACTACTGCCGCTGTAGAAGAAACAACTACGGAAGCTGAAGAGACAACTGAACCTGTTACGGAAGCTACAACAGAAGAACCTACTACTGAAGAAGAAACAGAAGAGGTTGTTGAAGTTGTAGCTACTACTGAAACCGACGAACTAGAAGAAATAACAGCTGTATCAGAAGAAGATGCTGCTTCTAGAACTTTATCGGTTCATGGTATATCTATTGATACTGTGAGAAAAATTCTTACAGCATATGAATATATTGAAAGCTTTGTAGAAGCGCTAAGTGATGATGAATGTTTGACATACTTTGAAAACTTTATCGAAACTTATAACTATAAGATCACAGAAGATGGTTGGGGTTATGTTGAATGGCAGACTGATGAAGATATGGCGTATCTGAGATATTGTATCAGTAATTCTGATAACGAAAACACTATTCTGAGTGTAGATGAAGCTAATGCTTTACCTGATGATGATGTTATTGGCATCTATGGAATGATGTATAACTATGAACTTTATACTCAGGATGATCCAGGCAAGGAAGATTCCAATTACTGGGAGGTCACCAAAGATAATGTTGTTGATGTTATAAGAAACGCTCAGGAAGGAGACTATATCCATATATCAAATGGTATCGTATCCCTTCCGATTAACAGGGGGAATAATATTATCATTTATCCCAGTGATGGATTAAGTTACGATCCAAGTAATTGCTTCCGTTTGGTTGTGACAGATCTTGATATGAGATTCTCTAATGGTGATCACCTTGAAATATATGGTACATTTGATTATCAGGATGATATAGCCTGGATCATACCAGAATCTGTGAGTTACCTCAATTAGCCAGATTGTCCAGGCAGGATTAAGTTCCTGCCTGGATTTGTCAAGCTATTCGCCATGATCTCTGGTACAGGCATATGATTGGCTGTGTGGCGTGTCGTGAACGGCCAACGTTTGAGATGTGGAAAGAGTGTGACGTTTACAGCCAGCGATGATTACAACGAAGAAAGAAATTTTTTATCAAATGAGAAAGGGAAGAGTGTATGGGTAAGAAGAAAAAACATAAGAAATCTACGAGGGATGCTGGGTTAAAGAAAGTGGAATATACAAGAGCAGAAACCGTTTTAGTGGATAATATTGCGATCGCTTTTGTCTCTGATAATGACGAGCGGATGAACCAGGTATTCGATTTATTGAGACGGAGAACCGAAGGAATTGCAAGAAAGTACTGCAATGAAAATATCACCTGTGTTGATGTGCCTCAAAAGCTGCCGTTGTGTGAGAACCTGTCGCAAATTATCAATGACTGGGCTGCTTATGGATGGGATGAAACTGTAAAAGTAAAGAAGCTGTATGATAAAAATACCAGAAAAGAAATAGAACTCGGCGCGGTTTCATATATTTCACGAACGGTGATTGTCAGAAATGGAAACAGGTGTATCACCTATTTACATATTAAGCCGGAGATGATTCTGGATCTGTCACCATGTATCGGTACTTTTTCTGTCGTATATGTGGATTTGTGTTCTCCTCTCTCGCTTGCTTTCAAGATGGGTAAGGTAAGGGACAGGCATGACGGTTTTCGCTGTATTCCTTTTATCAGTGTGATGCTGTCAGACCTGAGTACGGAAGATTGGTTCTGTTTATTTCGAAACTACTTGGAGTTTCCGGAAGTCACAGGAGGCATCGGTTGCCAACTGGGTTACGCAGAAGACACGGAAAAAGGTAGTGATAGCTACGACGATATCACAAAAACGATCGTGATAAGGGATTCTCCGATAAACTTACCGGATATTGCGATTTTATTGCTGATTGACCCGATTTCGTTTCTGACAGGTGAGGACGAGACTGAGGATAATGAGGATATGGAATATTTCTGTCGGGATGAAAAGGAACCATCCGTGCCTGGTCAGAGCAGTAAAGATGCGATCCGGATGCTTGTCCGGATCCATTCGCCGGAATTTGAGAAGATTATTGACCGATTGATTTCTGAGACAGATGTTTCCGGATACGAGACACTAGAAGAATATCGGAAGGATGTGCGAGTCATGGCTGAGGATGCGTGTTGGGCTTATCTGGATGATTTACTGGAACGGACTGGTGATCAAGCGGCGGATGATTCCGACGTGATCCGGGAGATCATTGGGGCGTTGGATTCGCTGGTTAGGAATCTGATCGAATATAAATTCGATAATCGCCTTTATGAGACTTATAAGACAAAAGAACAGGGAGATGCATGAGTATTTCTTTCAGATGCAGATTAGTTTGCGTTGGCGAGATTTGAACGTCGATTTGCCGTAGTGTACAGAAGAAGCTGCAGGGACAGGTTCGCAGGATTCAGTTGGATCAGTAGAGTATTTGTAAAACCAGCCATTTTGAATCATATACCATATTCTTGAATAAGCAGTATCTATCAAATTCAAGGAGGTAATGATAATGGCAGCGAATGTTGAAACAATGTTTTACACGAGGACAAAGCCGTGGCACGGGCTTGGGACTGAGGTACAGGAAGCGCCAGATTCCGGACGCGCTCTGGAACTGGCCGGTCTTGACTGGCGGGTGATCCAGAAAAACGTGCAGACGGCAGATGGTCTGGCGATTCCGGGTTTCCGCGCGAATGTCAGAGAGACGGACAATCAGGTTCTGGGAATTGTCACGGACCGTTACAAGGTAGTCCAGAATGAAGACGCCTTTGCCTTTACAGATGAACTGCTGGGCAAGGGCGTTACTTATGAGACGGCTGGTTCCTTGCAGAACGGCCGCAGAACATGGATTCTGGCAAAGCTTCCACAGCGGTATATCATCAGCGGCGATGAGATTACGCCGTATCTGGTTTTTATGAACAGCCATGACGGGACAGGAGCGATCAAGGCGGCGATGACTCCGGTGCGTGTAGTGTGTCAGAACACATTGAATCTTGCGCTTTCGACTGCGAAGCGCAGCTGGTCAACGAATCATGTCGGCGATATCCGTGGAAAACTAGAAGACGCAAAGTATACACTTCTTTACGCGGAGCTTTATATGTCGGAGTTGGGTAAGGCGATTGATAACCTGAATCAGCAGAAACTCTCAGACCGTCAGGTGTATGAGTATATTGACGCACTGTTCCCATTGACCGAGGGTGCGTCAGAACAGCAGAGAAAGAATCTTCTCCGTATGAAAGAGGATCTGAAAGCGCGTTATTTCGATGCGCCGGATTTAAGGCATGTGGGTAAGAATGCATACCGTTTTGTCAATGCGGTTTCTGACTTTGCGACCCATGCAAAGCCGATCCGGGAGCGTTCCAATTACAGGGAAAGTCTGTTTGGACGTACTGTAGATGGGAACGCGATGATTGATCGGGCGTATGCAATGATGAAGGCGGCCTGATTCAGATTGGAATGATGATGCCGGGAAACATGGAACTGTAGGTACAAATAGTAGGCATAAATAACAGAAGGTAAATGATCAGAGTGGAGTGTCAGATAAGGCACTCCTTATTTTTGTGTCTGTTTGTGGATGATCGAGAGGAGGGCTGCATATGCCGATGATTATTGTAAAAATCATTATCATGCTTTTAAAGGGTGACTGAGAAGACAGTCAAATGAGTTTAGCATTAACAAAAACAGAATGCCGATGGCGCTGATGAAAAACCATATTTGAATGAATATGGACGAAAAAATCAGAAGGAGAAAACTGTGAATAAAGCGAGAAGAAAGCTGGTATCGGAAGCATTTGACCTGGTTGACAAGGCGAAGGGAATTCTGGAGGATGTGAAGTCCGCAGAACAGGAGGCATATGATAACCTTCCGGAGTCGTTTCAGAATGGAGGCCGTGGTGAGGAGATGCAGGAGTGTATTGAGATGATTGAGGAAGGATTCAATCTCCTGGACGATGCGGCTTCTGTCATTGAGCAGATTTAAAGAAGGGATTGATTTGGATGAACAGAAGGTCGAGCAGTGAACAGATGGAGGGGATGATGAAACGTCCGATCCCCAAAAAGAAGGTTGGTATCGTCAGAATTCAGATGGTAAAGGAAGACCGGTCCCTGTACGGGATGAGACGTTTTCAGGATGCAGTTGCGGCTGCAGAAATGGCAAGGGTGCTTTTCTCAATGGCTGACCGGGAAATCTTTCTGGTAGTAAGCCTGGATAGTAAGCTGGAACCAATGGCGGCCGAGATCGCAGCGGTCGGCGGTGTGGAATCATGCGCTGTAGATATGCGGAGTATTTTCAAGCACGCGATTTTGAATAATGCTTCGTATCTTATCTGTCTGCATAACCATCCATCGGGCGATCCGGCTCCAAGTTGGGAGGACAGAAAAATAACAGATCGGATCGCACAGGCAGGTCAGCTTTTAGGAATTCATCTGGTTGACCATATTGTTGTAGGCGAGGGTCGATATTTCAGTTTTCGGGAGGAAGGTCTGCTTCACGAGAACAGTGAATACAGCGCAGCGTGACAGAGGACGATGTTGGGCCGGGAACCATGAGGAACCCGGCCTGATTATTGCCTGATAATAATATGGAAGAATCTGTTTATGGCAGGCTCTGTAGTTTGTCAAATCGTATGCAGAGATCTGTTTGTGACAGATCCTATCGTTATCGTCAGAGATGCAGAAAAAGATGAGGATACTGCATATTCTGCAGGTCTGGCTTAGGAGGAAAAGATATGTTTGATACGATAAGCACGGTCGGAATGAGTCGCGAGGAGTGGCTGCGCATTCGTAAGACCGGAATTGGAGGTTCTGATGCCGGAGCAATATGCGGCCTGAATCGTTATCGGAGCGCAATCGACGTCTATCTGGATAAGATTTCAGAGAAGACAGAGGATGAGGACAATGAAGCCATGAGGATTGGAAGAGATCTGGAAGGATACGTGGCCGGACGGTTTATGGAAGCGACTGACTTAAAGGTGCGGCGTTCCAATCGGATGTACCGGAGTCGGGAACATCCGTTTATGCTGGCTGATGTAGACCGGCTGGTTGTCGGAGAGGATGCCGGACTGGAGATCAAGACAGCCAGTCCGTTCGCGGAGGATCAGTGGAAGGACGGATCAGTGCCATTGAGTTATTTGTGTCAGGTGATGCATTATATGATCATCCTGGGGAAACGTTCCTGGTATCTGGCCGTTCTGATTATGGGAAGGGGATTCCAGTATCGTAAAATTGAATGGGACGAAGAATTTGCCTCCGCACTGATTGCTGCAGAGGAAATATTCTGGAATAATCACGTAACACTACGCAAGATGCCAACTCCCGATGGTTCTGAGTCGTGTGATAAAATCTTAAATCATCTGTATCCTGCATCGGTGCAGCAGACGGCGATCCAGCTGACTGGTTTTGACGAGAAATTAAAACGTAGGGAAGAACTGGTCCATCAGTTAAAAGCGTTGGAACAGGAACAGCGGCAGATCGACCAGGAAATCAAGCTGTTTATGGGTGGAAATGAGGCTGCATATAATCAGGAGTATCGCATCTCATGGAAAGAAGTGGTCAGTTCCAGACTGGATACCGGGCGATTAAAAGTAGAGCGTCCGGAGGTGTATCAGAATTATCTGCGTCAGAACAGCACCCGCAAATTTACGGTAAAGGCGGCCTGAGATGAGTGAGATGGAATTGATGGAATGATGGAAGATTTGGTCTGGAGCAGATCGGAACAATAACACAGGATCATACGCGGCGGACATGTCAGAATGACGAGGAGGAAGGACTATCATGGCGGTCAGAGAGATGGTACGTCTGTTAAAGGCAGACGAGATTGAATGTCGAATTGCAACGGTAAATGAGAGAGGGCTTAGTCTGCTGTTATTTAAAGATGCAAGAGTGGATCAGAAAATTCTGGATGAGACGTTCACGCCATTTGGCTGGAGGAGGAGCCATCAGTCTATTGATGGGAATTTGTACTGCACCGTGGAGGTCTGGGATGCAGAAAAGAGACAGTGGATTGGCAAACAGGACGTGGGCACTGGCAACAGTAGTTACGCGGAAAAAGAAAAGGGAACAGCATCCGACAGCTTTAAGCGCGCGTGTTTCAACTGGGGTATAGGCCGGGAACTTTATACCGCTCCCTTTATCTGGATTCCGGCAGAAAGGGTGACGATCGATCAGAGGGATGGAAGATTCGTGGTGAAAGATCGGTTCTCTGTCGCTGCGATTGATTATTCCGAAGACAGAGTGATTACAGCGCTGACTATTGTGAATGGGAACGGCGTCTGTGTTTACGTAATGCAGGAGAAGAAACAGAAGGAAAAACTGATGTCTCAGGAGATACAGAAACCAAAGGATACAAAAGCTCGGAAGCAACGATCACAGCCCGGTTACTCGGAGAAAGCTCAGCCTGACAGAACGGTATCGCAACAGAACCCGGAGATCAGTCCGGGACAGGTGGCGGCACTAAACCGGGAACTGGAACGTACGGGAGTCCCATTGGAGACGGTGCTTGGCCGATATCAGCTTACTGGCATGAATGGGATGACGGCTGATATTTATGAAAAGGCAATGGGATGCTTGCGGCGATCGAAGGACAGAGCGGCGTAAAATGTGAAGATAGAAACAACAGAACAGGAGTGCGGTGAAATGATAACGGTGGAAGAATTTAGAGAAAAAGTAGTTAAGGAGCTGAATGCGATATATGGACGGGAATATGAGGCGTTTCCACTTGATCTGGCAAAAAATAACGGTGTGAGGCGCTGTGGAATATCTGTGAAGAGAAAGGACGCTCTTGCCTCGCCGGTCGTCTATCTGGAAGGATATTATAAAGATTACCAGGATGGAATGGAGATGGATGAGATTATTCTTATTATCCGGAGTCTGTTAGTGGAGACAGTACCTTCAAGGGAAATCGAGAGACAGGTAGCAACGCTGAATGATTTTGAAACGGTCCGGGAGTATCTGCAGTGCCGCCTGATCAATTATTCTGCAAATGAAGATACGTTACGAAATCAGGTGTTCCGGAGAGTATGTGACTTGGCGCTTGTGTTGGAAATCGTGATTCACAGTGATGAAATGGGCTCCATGACCATGCGGGTACAGAAGAAAATGACAGAAGATTGGGGCATGTCCGATGATGAACTGCTGGGTCAGGCATTGGAAAATGGAAAGAGGAAGAATCCGGCCCGGTTTTTCCGCGTGGAAAGCTTATTAAAAAGTCTGGTTACAGGAACGTTGGATGAACCGGAAACAGGTGCGGCACAGATGGAAACAGAAATGGAACCGGACCTCGATCTGTATGTCCTGACGGTGAATAAAGGAATTCATGGAGCGGTTGCCATGATGTATCCTGGGTGCTTGGAAAAGATCGCGGATGAGTTGGGTAGCGATCTGGTGATTTTGCCGTCCAGTATCCATGAAACATTGATCTTCTCCCGTACAAAAAGGGACGATTGGAAGAGTCTTCGTCAGATGGTTTATACCGTTAATCGGCAACATGTGGAAGAAGAGGAACGATTGTCCGATCAGGTATATGTGTTCTGCAGGATCAGTGGGACATTGGCGCTTGCAGCGTAGGAGGAAAAGAAGTGAGCATACGAAAAGAAAAAGAACTGCTTCAGATAGCGTTGGAAGAACATCTGAGTCAGATTTTAAAACAGGCGAAAGAACAGGACCGTGAAGACGAACGGATTCAGATCGAAGCGATTATGGAGAAGATGGATTCGGAGGAGCAGACTGTCCTGGCAGACTATATGAACCGGACAGATGACCGGGAGGCAGATGTTGCACGAAAGGCTTATGTTGGCGGTTTGCTGGACGGCGTGAGAATCGCGGGCATTATTTGGCTGGAGGCACTGCGAGGACAGTGTGAATGGGAGAAAACCCTGGAATAACGGTTATGGTTTACCGGACAGTCAGGAGTGGCTGTCCGGCATATATGGACGTGGGGACAATAGGCATGATTCATTTTGCCTGGATGTAGTGAAAAAAAGAAAGGAGAAGCTATATGGTCAGGAAATACACATTAAGTCAGGAAACGGTGGAGGAGCTTGAGACATTTTCTGTAGATTTTGAGCAGCTGGGCAATCTGATTGATCTTCTGGATCAGTATGTGCAGCAGAATGTTCTGAATGGTGATCAGGCAATACTGGAAAGCAAGGACAGGACAGCGAGTCTGATTATGACCGTTGCGGATATCGTGCGTAAGTGCAGGAGTGAACTGCTGGCTGTTTTTGACCAGATCGTGCCGACGGATCACTCAGAGGCAGAGTAAGTGAGATAACTGAGCAGATATATCCATCTTTCCATCACTTCCATCGTATAAATAAGATAGATATAGAGTGGAATAATATGATGTTTTAAAATGATGGAATGGATGGAAAGGTGGAATGAAAATTCGTACGATGAACAGATATCCTGTAGTAGGAGGATAATATAGTGACGGGGAGAGTTTTTGGCTACGCGAGAGTGAGTAGCAAAGAACAGAATCTGGATCGTCAGATTCTGGCATTACAGAAGTTTGTACCCGAAGAAAATATTCTGGTTGATAAAGCCAGTGGAAGAAATTTTGAACGTCAATCATATCAGGCCTTGAAAGGGGCTCTGGGATTACGCGAAGGAGATACGTTGATCATTACGTCTTTAGATCGTTTGTCAAGAAATAAGAATGATATCAAGCAGGAGTTACAATGGTATAGAGATAAAGGCGTGCGCCTGAAAATTTTAGATTTGCCGACGTCGATGGTGGAAGTTCCAGATGGTCAGACATGGATTCTGGATATGATTCAGAACATTCTCATTGAAGTGCTGGCAAGTATAGCTGAGCAAGAACGATTGACTATTCGGAAACGTCAACGGGAGGGTATCGAAGCGGCGAAGAGGAAAGGAAAGCATCTTGGGCGCCCTAAGTTGGAACGGCCAAATAATTTTGAAGACATTTACAAAGAGTGGAGGCTGGGTCATGTAACTGCGGTGGGAGCTATGCGAGTGATGGGACTGACAAGCAGTTCCTTCTATCGTATGGTAAGATCATATGAATGTGAATCAAAAGGTTGAGGAGATTTGGGAGATGTATCAAATCAGTATGGAGGAGGTTTTGACACAGATAAATTCATGTGAAATAAGGCCACTCAAAAGGTAGAGGTTTTGAGTGAGTGCTGGATATTAAAGATATAAGAAACGATAATTCCACCTTTCCACCCATTCCATCATTTTTTGAAGACATTATGATAAGGTGAATCTATGTCGTAAAAATGATGGTTCGGGTGGAAAGATGGAAATAAGCAAGGTAAGGGGTATTATGGGCTGATCATTCTATCAGCGAGACTATCATTCCGATGCGCCCTTGGTACTCATGACTATCAGATTGAAGATGTAGTCCTTTGCTTCAGCGAGGTAGCCTTCATTGTGATAAGAGAGTACAGGAATGTTGCAACTCTTTAAGTCTTTGGTATAATTGTCATGAATCTTTTCAATAGCTTCCTTCAAATCACGACAATAGGTTGTACCCTGTCGAACGGATTTTCGATTTTTTGCCTGGTCGTCGGACGAGAGTTTAATCATTTTCTTGATGTCTTCAAGCTTCTTGACGAGTGGAGCGTAGGATTTTTCTGTACATTTTGAAAAATTATCTACGAGCTCGTTCTTTTTTGCCTGGTTAATGAGCAGTCCTCCTGATGTGTGTGCGTGTTGAATAGCTGATTCTTTAAGAAGTTTGTTAAAACAGGATCGAAAAGAACTTCCTGCTGCATCAATCAGGTTTTGAATGGAAGAGATTCGGACTGTCCATTCTTTAAGGAAGGAATCCGGATTGTCGATTGCCAGTTCAAATGGTGAATCGACAATATGGTGCGTACACAAGGCTTCATTTAAGTGGGTTAAGGCTTCGTTTGCTGCCTGATTGAGTCGGGATGAATAATCCTGGATAAAGTGAACTTGCAGGTCAGTAATCCAGGGTTCATCGTGAGGATACAGTATATTCACTGAGGCAACAGAGGAATCCTTGGCTCGTGTTACTTCGTATAGTCTGTCAGAATATTTTCCCAGTAGGTCAGTGAGAATGACATAATCGGACGGCACATTAAGAAGTCGGTTCGTAAGCGCTCTTACGGAATCTTTGATACATTCTGCCTGATCATCTGTTGTCGCATAAGAAGAGCAAATCTGCTCCAGTTTGAGAAAATAGGAACGTCCAAGGTTCTTAACCATCCAGGAATGGTAGGTTTCTGAAAAATCCATCAATTCTATTCCTTCGATGGCAATCTTTGAAGCAACCGTGTTTGCAAGCTCATCGACGGAATGGTAAAGTTCTGTGACTGAGCGAATATCTCCTTTTACCAGTCTGTCAGCAGATAAAATCATAGGTAAGAGATAGGGAAGAAAGGCATAGGGGACCTCCCATTGGAATGTAGTATTTTTCTGTTGCTCCAAATTACAGTTGAGAATGAATTTCCCTTCATCATAAAGAGAGTCATATTGCCCTTCTTGAATTGTCTCTTCCTTTTCGGAATAAGGAAGTTGCAGTTTCAGACACTTCCGAGAAGGATCGGACAAATAATTATATAACAATTCGTAAGTGGAGAATATTTCGTCTGACAATTTCAAACCTTTATGCAGATTGAAATAGAAAGCGGGGTTTGAATGTCCGAGTGAAGCAATAAACATAAGTTTCTCGAATGAATCAAATTGTTTTTTCGCAGTCTTCTGATCATATCTGTCAGTGACGCTGTTGATAAAATCGTAAAAAGCGGTTTTCGTTGTGATCCTGTCTTGGTTTGTCATTTTTTGATTCCTCCATATATATAAAATAAATATTATACAAAATTTAATATGATTTGTCAATAACCAAAATTCTGGTTGAAAAAAATTGGCTGTTCCAGTGGCAGGGGTGTTGCGATAGGATAAGGGCGTAACAAAACAATGGATGACATCTTCAAGCCGAAGACATAGGAATAGTACAATGACGGAATTGGAAAAGGCAAAGAGACAGTCATCTTGCAGGCAGGAAATTCATCTTGAAGCTTACTTAATCACTGACGGCGAACTCAAGATTACGGATTTCTTCTGGCGGAACTGAGTTGAGCTTTAGGATGACCTGCAACCGCTGATTGGCGGGGAAAGGGGTATGAACCTTGAAAACTAAAGACGTGGGAACAAACGAAATTGCAGTAAATGTGGCGCAGACGAAACTGATGAAGCCCTTCCACAAGGAGAGTCAACCTTTGAAGCAGAGTCCTATTTATGATTGGCCTCCAAGTGAGAAGATCTGCCCAATTTATCCATGGGATTCAGGTCAGAAGGCAAATCCCATTGTTAATGCTGATGAACTATCAGGCAATTACCATGACGATCCGTTTGAAGGTATGGAATCTGACCGATTTCGATCTAAGCTGGATGCTCATGGAGAGACAGAGACAGAAGCTTCTCAGGAAGAAGTGGCTCTGTCATGTGTGTCGGAAGGTGAAATGGCGGAGGTCGTTGATGTGGTGAGCACTCCTGTTTATCCGGAATTAATTCCAAGTTATCAGGCACCAACATCGTATTCGAACACATTGGCCGTCTTTAATCAATCGGAAACGAGGATTTATGGATCCCCCAAACAACCTGACGATGAAGATGAGAGAGGTGGCGAAAGCTTCGTCGCAAATTACAAACTTGAACCGCTTCGCATGGAACAGGTGATTAATTGGCGTGGTGACGTCGATTATGAAAATTGTTTGATTCGGGTGCGAATTCGGATAACACTAAGATCTCGCGAAATCTGTCAGGAATTTACGATATTTTGGAAAGAGATCGAAAGTCTGGCACAGGTTGTTGCAAGGCGTTTCCCTATGGCTCGGGCGAGGAAGAAATTCTATTCGCAAATCGAAATGGAATTTCGTGAAAGCCTGGAATGTATTGCAACCATTAACTGCTACTGTGATCATGGGTGGCAGCTAATCGCTGGAAAACGCATGTACGTCCATCAGACGGCGAAGGGGATCCTGGGGATAATTACCACGACGCAGAATCTTCCAGCAACTTCTGGCGTTGGCATCCAGGAATGCTGTGGTATCTGGGAAGCGTCACGGTCGTTATATCGAGTATCCGGCACTTCGGCAATTTTGAGTGTGTCAGCGTTCCTTGGGGTCATGTATCGGATTTTTGATGAGGCGGGCCATGCGCCACGTTTCTTACTGTTTCTGACAGGCAAGACAGGATCCTTCAAGACCGCAATCGGCAAAGTGTTATTCACGCAAGTCGAGGAGGAGCGATTCAGGGAGCAACCGAGGCGATTGGATTCGGATACTTTGACTTCGCTGGAACGGAGCATCGTCACCTGCGGGCGCGACACAACGAGGCTGATTGATGATTTTTCGCCGGCTCTGAATAGACAGAAGAAGGCGACGCTGGAAAACGCACTTGAGATGATCACCCGGATGGTTGGTGATGGGAGTTCGCGGAGTCGTTCGAACGGAAGTCTTGAGGATAGACGAGGAGAAGGTGTTCGAGGGTTCGTAGTCGTTACTGGCGAGCTTCGCGGCAAGATTCTTTCATCGAATCTCAGGTGTCTTTATCTGACGATCGAGAAGGAGCACGTCAATTTAACACATCTAACATGGCTGCAGGAGAACAACGGAATGTATTGCGCTTTGATTCAGCATTTTATCAATTATTTGTCGGATAATTGGGAGGGGATCGTTTCTTTTGTCCGAGAAAATTTCGATATCATGCGAAAAAAAGCGAGCAATATTTTACACACTGGTAGACTGGCGGATGCTCTTGCGATTCTGTGGTTGGCAACAGATATTCTGGCGGCTTTCTTTGAACGATGTGGTGAGACAGGGAGAGGAAATCTGTTCGAGCAGATGAAACGGGATATGATTTCTGTTTTTCTCGCCAGTGAGGCAATGGCGTATGAGGAAGATCCGACCGTCTCGTATATGTGTGCTCTTGAAACGCTGCTTGAGAATCAGGAACTGAATCTGAAAACTGGCCGATTTGGAGAAGAGGATCTGGAGAAGCTGGACGGCTTTGAGGCGGATGAATGCCTTTATCTGATGCCGTTACGCGTGTATCTGAAGGTGAAGAGCTGGATTCAGAAGGGCGGAGGAAGCTTTACACTGAGCGAAAAGGAGATCGTGACGGCTCTGGGTCAAGAGGGGTATTTGGTTCCATCCTCAAATGGAAAAGAAAAGCGTACTTTTTATGCGAGAATTTTGATCGGTAAAAACCGCGTGAATTTTCTTCGAATACCACGATCTAAGTTGAGTGAGTTTGCGAGGACTGAGCCAGATTTTTTCTGACATTTCAGAAACGATACATCCTTTGTCGGCATATTTTAATGTGGTATGCCGATGTGGTATGCGCCGGGCATGGCTCAGTTCTAACTGGTGAAAGTCCAGTTATGGGTAACTTACCGTCCATGTAGTTAAACGCAAGGCGGCAATCCCGTTGTCAGTGACAGTGACGAAAGTAAATCAGATACTGTGAGGATGGATTAATTACTATGGGCTTGGAAGTATGAAGGTCTTTATACACAATGCAACGGGAGAGGCGAGACATTAGCCTCCCTCTACCCTATTTTTGGAGGGAGGTGATATCATGCAGAAACAAAGCATTCCGCTGACAGAAAAACGGCTGTTATCCGTTCCCGAGTTTCAGGCTTATGCGAGTATTGGCCGGAACAACGCATTTCGGTTGATCCGTCAAGCTGATTGCGAGGTGCGTATCGGACGCAGGGTCTTTGCGGATCGCGTTCGGTTCGACGCCTGGTGTAGCGCACAACACGGATGAAATGACATAGACAACGGAGGGGGATGGAGCGACCATCCCTCTTATTGAAATATTAGAAAGAAGGAATTATCAATGACAACAAAAGATATAAAAAAGCTTCCGAAAGGAATCACGCTTCGATCAGATGGTTACTATTTAGGACGGGTATCCTACTTTGGGGAAAGATATTCTCTGTATGACAGAGATCTGAAAACACTTCAAAGGCGGTTGAATGACTTGCGTTACGAACTGGAGCACGGGCTATATGCGAAAAAATCCCAGCTTACGATTGACGACTGGTTCCGAACCTGGATTAGAGAATATAAATCAATGACCGTCAAGCAGGGGACGGTTGGCGTATACGAGGATACGTATCGTGCATATATCAAAGATGCTTTGGGCAGGAAGAAGTTAAAGGATCTGAGGCCGGAACAGATTCAGGCTCTCTATAATAAGCTGAATCTTGACGGCTATTCGCACAGTACGATTGAACTGGTGTCCGTGGTCCTCGGAGGTCTGTACAAACAGGCTTACAAAAACCAGCTGATTCAGAAGAATCCCGTTCCGTTGGCAACACTTCCGAAAGCGGTCGATACTGTGAGGCAACGTGTTCTGACGGCAGAGGAACAGGAAATATTCTTACAGATTGCCAGAAAGCGTAAATACAGTCTGGCTTATGAGCTGGCGTTGTCGACGGGAATGCGAAGTGGCGAGGTTCGTGGTCTGCGTTGGGAAGATATTGATTTTGACAAGAGGCTAATCCATGTAACCGGTACATTGGTACAGAATCGATATGGTTTTTACCGCGATCTGCCAAAGACGAAGAGTAGCCTTCGGGATATTCCGATGTTAGACAATGTGTATCAGTTGCTCGAAAAGTGGCGGGAAGAACAGTCGGAGCGAAGGAATATGCTTGGCGCAGACTGGCGAGCAACAGAAGAATTTAAGGATCTGGTGGTCGCGACAGACATGGGTGCGCCGTTAGGTAAGAGTTATCTTAATAAGGGCATTAAGACGATCATCAAGCATATTGAGTCGGAGACAGAGAAACCATTTGAGTACATCACGTTTCATGGCCTGAGACATACTTTCGCGACCAGATGTATCGAAAATGGAATGGAACCTCAGGTATTGAAAGCGATTATGGGACATTCTAAACTGTCAATGACGATGGATCTGTATGCACATGTATTGCCAGATGCAAAGTTAAAGGAAATGGAAAAAATCGCTGGGCTGTTTGAAAAATAAGAATGGAACATGCGCAGAGGTTGGTAAAACACTGGATGATAACTGTCAAAAGTAAAGGATGGCAGAGCAGAGGAGAAGGTAAGTGTTTCCTCTACTTTGCCATTTTAAGTGTGAAAAGAGTTTCATATTCACGGAGATTGCACGCCAGGATCATCTTGGCTCTTTGACAGTCTCTTTTCCACATAATTTGATACGCCGTCAAAAAATAAATGTGCCTGACTGATCTGATCTTCAACGTCAACCTTTGATATGACATAATAATCATCATAATCAGATTCTGTTCTGACTTCAAAGGCTTTGGTTAGAATCTTGGAATACTCTTTTTCAAAGATTCCAGACCGGACATAGTTTTTCTGGAAATAAGCCATCACACCTGCGTGTTTAGAAAAATCAATTCCGTCTAATGCAAGTATACTTCTAATGCAGTGAAAAATACTATAATAGGATCGATTGGCAGCACTGCAATAGTCTCCTGAATTTAAAAGGATTTTGGCTGATTCGAGACATTGCGCCGATTTTTCCAGGCGATATTTGCATAAGGCTATCTTCCTATCATCCATAGATTGCTACCCCTTCTTTCACTACATTTTGATAGAACGGAAGGAAATCCTGATTTTCCTCAAAGTGTTTCCGATCTCTTAATATAATTGACACGAAGATTCCTTCATCAAGAGAAATGTCGCTGGCCATTTCAGATGTCCTGTCGCGCAGCTTCCTGATTTCGTTCTGGTCACAGTCTAGCAATATCATGATATCAATATCAGATTCGTCGGTATGATCCCCTCTGGCATAGGAGCCATACAGAATAATCCGATCAAGTTGGTTCCCATAAATTTTTCTGGATTCTTCTTTTATTCTTCCCAATACGCTCTGCAATTCAGCATTGTTACATTCGTGATTCTCCATAAAGCAAAATTCCTTCCTACTACAATATATTTATGGGGGTAGATGCCTTACATTCAGTAAGGTTCTTCTCCATCTTGTTGCTTAAGCTGTTATAATGATGGAGCAATCGGTATATCGGCTTTCTTCCCTGGACTGTTTTATATTTTTTTAGGGCATTGTTTGGGCATGATAGTTAAAGGGTGATTTATAACCGACAACAATTCTCTGGTCGTCTGGTTACCATTATACACGGAAAAGTTTTCAAATACAACTATGGAAATCAGGCAGAAGACATGATATTTAAGTAAGAAAGTGATGAAGATAGGGAACTGAGTCAGAATCCCTATACACCATTTTCCACACCAAAATATTACACCATTGTAAATCAGAATAAATTCCTGAACTCGAAAAGAGGCAGTAAATATCACGATTTAAATCTGTATAACCTTGTGAAAAACAGGCAGAGATTAACCTCCCCTTTTTAATCGGTTCCGGCGCGATGGACGTGTTGGGGCCGATTTTTTTGCCCGGCATGCTCCAGAACCTGCCAGAGACAGGTTCTGGAGTTAAGTAAAATAAAGGGTTCTCGGAGATTACATTTCCCGCTCACTTTTGTGAAGTTTTTTTAGACTCAACATCTGACTGGATGTTCAATCCCGACAGCTTAATAATCTCCGGCAGCACCTGGTAGATGGAGAAGGTATTGAATTCGTCCAGCCATTCCTCAGGCAAATCAGGAACCTTGCCTGGTAATCAGCACGATATGGATGTCTTTTGAGGTCGCAATTTGCGACCTCAAACATTATCAGAACTATTACTGAGCAATCAGAACCGGCTTTGATAATAAACACAAAATTCGTTGTATCCAGATGGCTCGATATCAGATAATCCGCTTTTATCATTGTGGTAAATGGATACATACGGGGCATATAGGAAAAGAACGAAAAATCTTTTTCGATAATATCCTTTAAACGAGTCAAGGCTTCAAGACGGGGTTTTACGAGATTCTCGTACTGTTCACCTTTAGTGATTTGCTCGAATGTAATTTTATGGTTAAGGATTCGATCCACGGTTTTACGCGGATTGTACCTCGGCAAGGATAAATCCCGTAAATATTGAAATCCTGCAAGATGAGGAAAATCCTCCAATCTGAATCAGTACCACCGGCTTAGCCGGTGGTTTGATTTTCGCCCTATAAGGGCTCGTTCCCGGCGCAAGGGTCTAAAGACCCGCTGAGTAGTTCGCCAGCCGCAACATCAGTTACTTGCTAAGCCCCCTGGGCTCACTTTTTATTGCTTTTCATTACCGGCTCACCCGTAAACGGGTCAATATACTCTTTTAAAGACATCTGATCATATTCCAAATCTTCTTTCAGCTGATTTCGAATATACTCTTCAATCTTTTTTGCATTTTTCCCTACAGTATCCACATAATAGCCTCTGCACCAGAAATGCCTGTTTCCATACTTATATTTAAGGTTTGCATGTCGCTCAAATATCATAAGTGTACTTTTACCCTTTAAATACCCCACAAATTCCGATACACTCATCTTAGGCGGAATCTCTACCAACATATGCACATGATCTGGGCATATCTCCGCTTCGATTATGTTTACTTCTTTGCGCTTACATAGCATACTTAAAATATTGGCAATATCCTGCTTCAACTCACCATATATTATTTTTCTTCTAAATTTAGGTGCAAAGACAATATGGTACTTACAATTCCACGTCGTATGTGATAAAGTATTCTTGTCCATTCGGACGACCTCCTTTGATTAATAAAACGGTTGGCGAACCTTTTTTTATTATATCACTGGAGGTTTTTTACACATCGCTGAAGCTATCCCAACCACCCGCATAGCAGGTGGTTTTTTTGTTCTCCAAAGTTCCGTTTTTCGGAACAACGAAAAACTCCACAATGAAGAACAGGGCCACGCCCTAACAACAAAAAGAAAGAGCCTTGCCATTGCAAGGCTCTCACTCAAGCGTTTTCATTCGATTCCGGGGAATCTAGTCGGCTTGTGGTAACCGCATAACCCACGGGCTGGCTCCACAGATGGCTGCATTCCGACACAGTCAACTGTTTCATCACCACGATAGCTGGTCATCGCCGCTATCCTCTATAAACATTATAACACAAAAAAGGAACCCGTCAACGAGATTTCTGCTTTTCTTGCAGGGAGTCTAAGGCCTTTTTCGTGAGCATGCTTACCGCATGCCTTATTTATTATATGCAGAGAAACGAAAAAATCAACAGAAAATTTTGAAAACGGAGGTGAGAGAAGACATGATATTTAAGTAATAAAGTGATGAAGATAAGGAACTGTGTCAGAATCCCTATACACCATTTTCCACACCAGAATATTACACCATTGTAAATCAGAATAAATTCCTGAACTCGAAAAGAGGCAGCAAATATCACGATTTAAATCTCTATAACCCTGCGAAGAACAGACGGAGATTAACCTTTCCTTTTTAAATGGCTCCGGCATGAAAACATGCCGGAGCCGGTTTTTGTAAAAAGGATTCAATTTTTCTTTCCCAGATAGGCCGCCTTCACGGATTCATCCGCGAGGAGCTCTTTTCCTGTACCGGTGAGTGAGATCTTGCCGGTTTCCAGTACGTAGCCGATATCGGCAACCTGGAGCGCCATGTTGGCGTTTTGCTCGATCAGCAGGACGGTGACGCCCTGGCTGTGAATCTCCTTTATGATCGAGAAAATGTTTTTCACGATGATGGGGGCAAGACCCAGGGAGGGCTCGTCCATCATGAGGATCTTCGGGCGGCTCATCAGGGCGCGTGCGACGGCGAGCATCTGCTGCTCACCGCCGGAGAGGGTTCCGGCGAGTTGCCAGCTTCGTTCCTTTAAGCGGGGGAACAGGTCGTACATGCGGTTGATATCCTCATCCAGGGAGTCGTTTCGCAGATAGGCGCCGATGCGGATGTTCTCAATCACCGTCATGTCGGGGAAAACACGTCGGCCTTCCGGAACCATGGAAATTCCCTTTTTGACAATGTCCGGTGTGCTGACGCCGATTAATTCTTCTCCATCGAGGGTGATACTGCTTCCCGGCGCAGCCTTTACCAGCCCGGCGATGGCGCGGAGTGTGGTACTTTTTCCGGCGCCGTTGGCGCCGATCAGGGTCACGATGGTTTTGTCAGGTACTTCAAAGGAAATTCCCTTGACGGCCTCGATACCGCCGTAATTTACTTTCAGATTATCAATTTTCAGCATCGTCACTCACCCCCAGATATGCTTCAATCACTCGTGGGTTACTCTGGACCTCATCCGGTGTGCCATGGGCAATCAGCTTTCCGAAATCCAGTACATAGATACGGTCGGAAATCTGCATGACCAGATCCATGTGGTGTTCAATCATGAAAATGGTCAGTTTGTAAGAATCCCGAATCTGTCGGATAAAATCAGTCAGCTCCTGTGTTTCCTGCGGATTCATGCCGGCAGCCGGTTCGTCGAGAAGCAAAAGCTTTGGTTCTGTGGCAAGCGCCCGGGCGATCTCTAACCGTCGCTGTAAGCCATAGGGCAGGGAGGAGGCAATCTCATCCTTCAGGTGAAGGAGATTCTGCTCGGCGAGAAGTTCGGTGGTTTCCTCGCGCATTCGTTTTTCTTCCGCGTGGTTTAAGCGGAGAGTGGCAGAAAACACGTTCTGTCTGGCGCGCATATGTTTGGCAATCAGTACGTTATCAAACACGGTCAGCTGGCCGAAGAGGCGGATATTCTGGAAGGTACGCGCGATCCCTTTCTTTGTGATTACGTCGGGAGAGTTGTGGACAGTCGGAATCTGTCTGAGTTCTGCGTCTCCGGCATAGGCCTTCTTCATCTTGCCGGATGGCATATGGGAAAGGATTGTTTCGCCATAGAACTGAACCTGACCGTATGTTGGCTCATAGATGCCGGTGACACAGTTGAATGCGGTGGTCTTTCCGGCGCCGTTGGGGCCGATCAGGGCGATGATTTCGCCTTCATTGACATCCAGCGTCAGATTGTTGACGGCGACGACGCCGCCAAACTGCATGGTAATGTCCTGCATATGAAGAACCTGTTTTGTCTCAGCCATCACGGGTTGCCCCCTTTCTGTTTTCGCCCTTTTCCGGCAAATTTTGCCGGAACACTCCGGATCAGCCGGCCAAGGCCGTCCCAGGAGAATTCATTGCTTCCCATGATGCCGCGCCGGTAGAAGAGAACGACAACCATCAGCAGGATCGAGAAGATAACCATGCGGAAGCCGGTGCGGAACAAGGGAATATTGACTCCGGCGATGATCAGAGGCTCGTCGAAGAAGCGGAGCCATTCACGGCCTGCTGTGACCAGGAATGAACCGACGATGCTTCCTGTTACGCTCCCGATGCCGCCCAGGACGACGATCAGGAGAATGTCGTAGGTCAGCGAGATCTGGAAGGTTTTCGAGTCGATGGAGCGCATGAACATGGCGAGCAGTCCGCCTCCGACTCCGGTGAAGAAGGAAGACGCCACAAAAGCCAGTTCTTTATAGCGGAACAGATTCAGTCCCATGGCCTGGGCGGCAATCTCGTCCTCGCGCAGTGCCTTAAAGACTCGTCCGTAGGAGGAGTTAATCAGCAGCAGCATCAGCAGAATGCAGAGGGCGCAGAGACCGAATGCGACATACAGGTTTGGGAAGCCGGGAATATTCTTCAGGCCGTAGGAGCCGTTCGTAATCCGGTCAAGCTGCGGGGCAGCGATAACCGCACGGATGATTTCGGAAAAACCAAGAGTAGCAATTGCCAGATAGTCACTTTTCAGCCGTAAGACCGGGATACCGATCAGAGCGGCGACGGCGGCAGCCAGAAGTCCGGCCAGAATCAGAGCGAGCCAGAAGGGACACTCCAGGTTTTCGATGACCGGCGAAATGCCGCTTACATAGTAGACGCTGGCACGATTTTCAACCGGAATGGTCAGAATTGCAACCGTATATGCGCCAATCGCCATAAATCCGGCCTGTCCGAGTGAGAAAAGCCCGGTGAAACCGGTCAGCAGGTTCATGGATACGGCGACCACAGCGTAGATGGCAGCACGCTCCAGGATCGAGATCTGGTAGCTGTATTCGGATTTGTTGGTCTGCAGAAAGGCCAGAAGCGCAATGATGACGACTAATGCGACCAGGCTGCAGAGATGATTTCTGGATATGGTATGTTTTTTCATTTCGCTCACCTCACACTTTATCGGTAATCTTCTCGCCGAACAGGCCGGTAGGCTTGATGAGGAGAATGATGATCAACAGGACAAAGGTAAATGCGTCGCTGAAGGTGGAGTAGCCCATGGCAACCAGAGCGGTCTCGCCGAGCCCCAGAATGAAGCCTCCGATGACTGCGCCGGGAATGCTGCCAATGCCGCCAAACACGGCCGCCACAAAGCATTTCAGTCCCGGGAGAGAACCGGAAAATGGAAAGACCGTCATGCGGTCTGTGAAATAGAGCACAGAACCGACTGCCGCCAGAAGGGAACCGACCGCGAAGGTAAAGGTGATCACCGTATTGATTTTAATGCCCATCAAGGCAGCCGTATCATAATCCCTGGAGACTGCGCGCATTGCCATGCCGATTTTGGTCTTGTTGATCAGAATAATCAGAAGATAGACGATGAACAGGGTCAGAATCGGCGTCAGAAAGGTGACGAAGGAAGCAGAAAGTCCCCCGATCTGAAAGATTTTTTTCAGAAACGGAATTTCCGGGTAGCCTTTTGGCAAAGCCGTGAACAGGTAAGTCGCAAGGTTCTGGAGCAGATAGGATACACCGATGGCCGAGATCATGGCTGACATTCTCGGGGCGCTGCGAAGCGGCCGGTAGGCGACGCGTTCGATCAGGACGCCGAGTACGACGGTGGCGATCAGAACCAGAGGGATGGCGATGGGCCAGGGAAAGCTTGCCATCGCAAAAATCATAAAATATCCGGCCATCATGAAAATGTCGCCGTGAGCGAAATTGATCAGCCGGAGAATGCCGTAAACCAGTGTATATCCGATGGCGATCAGCGCATAGGCGCCGCCCAGGGAGATGCCGGTCAGGCATTGCTGCAGGAAGGTTGTCAGACTCATAAGGGGAATTGCCTCCTAATCATAGTACGAAAACAGTTGAAGTGGATTGCGGATTTGCTGCGGATCGCTTCTTTTGTATGCGGCAAATCGAAAACGAGCGGGGAAGCCTTTCGTGCGCCCCACTCGTCGCTTTCAGGAACAGGGGGAGACGCGGATTCGGCGTCTCCCGATAACAGCCTGGCATGGCTGTTTACTTTACAGTAGTAGTGGTAAGGAACTTGAACTGGCCGTCTTCGATCGTCTTGATGAACGCCATATCCTTGTCCGCGTCTCCGTTCTCATCGAAGGAAATGCTTCCGGTCACGCCGTCGATGCTGACATTTGCGAGGGCATCGCGGATTGCGGTGGTGTCGGTGGAGCCGGCATCCTCAATCGCCTGCAGTGCACACAGATAAGCGTCGTAGCCAAGTGCGGATACGGCCGGGATGATCTCTTCCTGATCGTTCGCCTTCAGATACTCCTTAAAGCCGGTGATGAAGGAAGCGGCTTCATCGTTTGCCGGTTCTGCCTCATCAAAGAAGGTAGAAAGGACAACGCCCTCCGCGGATTCTCCCGCGTTCTCGATGATGGTGGAGTTCTCCCAGGTATCGCCTGCCGCAATCGTGGCGGTAATGCCCAGCTCACGCGCCTGCTTGATGATCAGCGGAGCCGTGGTGATGGAAGACGGGGCAAAGATGATATCCGGCTCCTGCGCCTTGATGTTGGTCAGGATGGCCTTGAAATCGGTCTGGTTGGTCTGGAACTGTTCTTCGCTGACGATGGTGCCGCCCAGATCAGCAAAAGCAGTCTTGAAATAGGAGCCGAGTCCGGACGAATAGTCGTCGCCCAGCTGTGTGATGACGGCAGCGGTCTGCGCACCATTGTCGATCGCGTAATTTGCCATGACTGTGCCCTGGAACGGATCCAGGAAGCAGACACGGAAATAATAGTCATTGCCCTGAGTAACCTGCGGGTTGGTGCAGGATGCGCCGATTGCCGGGATCTGCGCGTCAGCGAAGATCTGGCCTGCAGCAATGGACACGCCGGAACCGTAGCTTCCGAGTACGACAGACACCTTCTCACTGACCAGCTTCTGCGCCGCATTGACCGCTTCGGTCTTGTCTGACTTATTGTCGACTTCGACAAGCTGAACCGTATATTCGGTATCGCCGACTTTCACGGTCGGGTGAGTCTCGTTCGCGTAACGGATACCCAGAACCTCCTGGAAACCGCCTCCGCCGTTCTCGCCGGTCGTCGGCTCGAATACGCCGATCTTGATGACCTGATCGCCGGAGCTGGCAGCCGCCGCAGCTGTAGTCTCCGCGGCTGCTTCTGTAGCGGAGCCGGTATCTGATGAGCTGGAAGAGCCGGAACCTGAACTGCAGCCGGCCATCATGCCGGTACACATGCATGCACATAATGCGAGTGACAGGATCTTTCTCAGTTTCATAATGTTATCCTCCTTCTTCGTGTTCTCATATGCGGACAGCCCGGTCTGTATTTGCCGGATGCACAAGTGTCTTCGCAATGAACACACGATGCACTCTATTATAGCAGATGGAGCGAAAACTTCAAGGATAATACCGGAAAAACTTTAATTTTTAATGCAAATTTATTTGTTCGTTGACATCGAATTCAGAAAGTTGTATAATTAATTCGGTATCTTGTAGATATGGGGATTTCATTTATGAACAGGAGGTTACACGATGAAAAGACGAAGAAAGGCCGGCATTATGCTGGCAGCTGCAGTCCTGGCGGGAATTCAGCTTGCCGGAGGCGGCTTCTGTTCGATGGCTGCGGAGACGGAGGAGGTGACGACGACGGAAACCGGGAGTATAGGCCTGAATGCGTCCATTGATCTGGCGGCGCTTCTTGCGTCCGGTAAGTATACGCTTAAGAAGGCGGAACAGTCTTACCTGACGGTGGAGTGCTATGAGATTGAGAAGGTGCAGTACACGACAACGGTCGTGGACGATTCGATCCAGTATATGAATATCTGGATTCCGAAGGAGTACGTCAATGCGGATGGTTCTTTTAACTGGGAGGCGCAGGTGAACGGTTACACCGCTTCCACGGCTCCGGTAATATTCCGGAACAACTGTTCCGGCTGGATGTCCAGCAGTGCGGATAATGACAGTGAGAATTCCATTGGACTGAATGATTACATGACGAACGGGTTTGTTTTCGTGTCCTGCGGCGCCCGCAGCCGGGATGCCAATGACGGCGGCGCAGAGGGCAGTCACAGGAACTGGGGGAAGGCGCCGACGCCGGTCGTTGATCTGAAAGCCGGGATTCGTTTTCTCAGAGCCAACGCGGGCGTGATCCCGGGTGATACGAATCATATTATTTCCATCGGAGGTTCGGGCGCAGGGGAAATGAGTACGACGCTGGGTGCAACCGGCAATATGGATGATTACTATCCATATCTTTACGAAGCCGGCGCCGCGGGTATTTCCCATGATGAATCGACAGGTGCCTATACCAGTACCATCAGTGACGCGGTATATGCCTGCATGGCATATTATCCGATTACCGATATTGATAACGCGGATATCGCTTACGCCTGGATGCGTATGAATACCGGTGAAACCGATGCGGTTACCATGACCGGCGAATATGTGCAGTTTACAGATTTTCAGCTGGCCCTGCAACAGGATGAAGCGTATGCATTTGTTGATTATCTGAACAGTTTGAATCTGGTTGATATGAATGGCAATGCACTGCAGCTGACCGGTGTTCGTTCCGGCAGCTATTACGATGCGATTCTCAATAACATTTCCGACGCACTGAATGCGTACCTGGCTTCCATGAGCGAGGGAGAGGCCGCGGAGTACGCTGCCAGACTTACCGCTACGAATACGGATGAACGGACCTGGATCATACAGAAGGAAGACGGAAGCTACGCAGTTGTTGATCTGGATGGTTTTATGATGAACAATGGAAACGAAGGAGATCCGTCTACGATCGGGCAGGTATTTTTGCGTAACAAGGATATCCCCGGATTTGATACGCTGAATCTGAATGCGGAAAACAATGCGTTCGGCTATGGAGATCAGGTTGCGGTTCATTATTCTACGACAGTTGCGAAGGTGCTGGAGGACAATTATGACAAGTATCTGACGCTGATGACGGATGAGGAAAAAGCGGAAGTGGATCTGTATATCGAACAGGCTCTGCATGGCGAGCAGGCGGAATTCCTGGAATACCAGACATATCTGATGGATGCCATGGAGATTATGTATAAGATCAAAGCCGGTCAGGAGACTGCAGAGATTGCCCAGCATTGGCGCATCCGCAGCGGTACCTCTGACCAGCATACCTCCTTCTCGATTGGTTATAACACGGCGCTTGCAGCCAGGGCGAACGGTATCGATATTGATTATCATCTGGTGTGGGCGATGATCCATGGAGGAGAACTGGAAGGGACTTCCACCGGTACGTTTGTTGACTGGGTGAATGGTCTGATGAAATAACTGAAAATCTGTCGCTGCAAATAAATCAGTGACAAGATATCCTGAAAGAAGAAAGCTGCCACAGGAAGTATCCTGTGTGTAGCTTTCTTCTTCCTGTACAATCAGTCAATTACATGTTTATCTTGCCATAAAAGATATATTCAATTTCATATCCATACCATTAGCAAGGCGTTTTAAAGTAGATAAAGAAGGATTTGCAAGACCTCTTTCAATCCTGCTTATATCCCCCTGATATATACCTGTTTTCTCCGCAAGCTGTTTCTGTGTGATCCCTTTGTTTTCTCTCGCTTCAGATAATTTGGCTGCTAATTCATAAACAGGATCGACGTTCTCTTTTCCTATTGTGATTCCATCTTCCCAAATTGTTTCTGCATCCAAATCTAAATCGGCATTCCAGGATACGCCATATCCTCCGGCATCTACCTGCACTTGACGGAATAAATTAATGTCATTTAAAGCCTGTGCAAGTGGATAAAAAGAAAACATTTCTCTTATGTTATATTTTTTGATAGTACCATCAAAAAATGTAGCGTGTAAGATTAAGTTTTCCTTTGGTTCAATAGCTTTTATTTTGTGCGTCATTTAAATCCCTCCCTTGCAATGAGTTATAATGGATCGAGATGCCTGAAATTTTGAGTTTCCCACATTTCTAAAAGTTCTGTTTGGTAGTTCTCAATAAACCTTTTAACTGCTTTCTGTTCTTTATTGCCCAAGTCACCTTCAAACATTTCTCCATTTGACAGATTGAATGAACCAACACAGTCTCCGCATTTGGCGTGTAAATGCGGTGGATTATGTTCTTTGCGTCTTAGGTACATTTGTATTACAATTCCATTGAACCTGGCTATTTCCGGCATTTTGTGAACCTCCATTACATGTTAGTTTTATTATATAGGATATTTCCTATAACGTCAAGCGAGTATTAAGACACAATGATAGTAGGCGTTCCCGGATTATTTTAGGGTAGATTCATGCTTATCGTCGCACAATTAATTCTAAGATGAGATGTGCGGGGGTGTCTGCAACAGTAGCAGCATCGCTGTTAGGGCATTCAAGAGAAGTGAATGAGAAGTATTATACTTTTGATATTACTAATATAGAGCAGAAAACTGCAATTGTTTCTAAAATAAACAAAGAAACAATTGCTATATAACGATTGTTTCCTCGCCTGACTGCCAATTTATTTGATAGTCAAATGATTTGGTAATCAAAATATCCTGAAAAAGTAATCAAAAGTAATCAGAACATTCGTTCGATTGCATCAAAAAACCCTTATAAAATAAGGGCTGAATCGGGGCAACAAGATTTGAACTTGCGACCTCTCGGCCCCCAGCCGAGCGCGCTACCAAGCTACGCCATACCCCGATGTTTTAACTCGTTTAGTATAACACAGACAGCGGGATTTGGAAAGAGAAATTTTAAATTTTTATCGTGAGTCATTCCTTTCGCGATGTTGCAGGTTATGCTGGCAGAGGATCCGGATTCGCATAAAAGCCGGTATCTGCCGCAGTACAATATAGTTTGAAAAATGGCAACTTCAAACAATTCAGGGTCAAAATTTAGCTTTATATTATGCTATATTAATAACACGGAAACACCAGGCATGCATGGGGGAATTACAAGAAAGTCAGAAAACCGGCAAAATGTCGCGAAATTTTGTTGGTTTTCGGCAAAAAGAAAAGGAGAAGAACATCATGAAAAAGTGGCAGACAGCCCTTTGTGCCGTAGTTACGGTAGCGGGAATTCTGGTCGTGGGATCGACATTTTTCTCGGTCTCCAGCGCGGCTGGCAGTGACACGCTCGTGATCAACATGGCACACAACCAGGCAGGCGGCTCGGAGATCGCCGGTTCGATCGCCAAAATCGCCGAATTTGTAGCAGAGGATCCCAGCCAGAAGCTGGCGGTCTCGATCTACGACAGCGGCGTACTGGGGTCAGAGAAGGAAGAAATCGAACTGGTGAAGGCCGGGGTGCTGGATATGGCAAAGGTTGGCGCGCAGACGCTCAGCCAGTTTGAAGACAAATATTCGGTCTTCGCACTCCCTTATCTTTTCCAGAGTCAGGAGCACTACTATGAGGCCTGCGAAAACAGCGAGAAGATTAAGGAACTCTTTACCTCAACAGCCGATGACGGCTACATTGCAATCGGTTATTACGCAAACGGCTCCCGTAACTTTTATCTGAAGGAAAACATCGCGGTTACCGACCCGTCCGTACTGAAGGGCAAGAAAATCCGTTCCATGCAGAGTACCACATCCATGGACATGATCGAAAAGATGGGCGGCTCTCCCGTACCGATGGCCAGCGGTGAGACCTACAGCGCACTGCAGCAAGGCATCGTGGACGGCGCGGAAAATACGGAGTTGGTTCTGACCGTAGACGGACATCAGGATCTGGTCAAGGCCTACACCTACACCGAACACCAGTATTCCCCGGACATTTACATCATCAGCACCAAGACCTGGAATCGCCTGACGGACGGTCAGAAGGAGCTTCTGACCACCTCGATTCAGAAGGCGAACGATAATTTTAAAAATCTGTACAACGGCATGATGCTGGAGGCAACGCAGGAAGCCGAACAGCACGGCGTGACGATTTATCGTGACATTGACAAGACGGCATTCATCGAAGCGGTTCAGCCCATCCATGCGGATTACACGGCAAAGGGTGAGGATTATAAGGCGCTGTACGATGATATCCAAAAATACGCGCAGTAAGGAGGACATACAAAATGAAAATCGTTGATAAAATTCTGGAAACCGTATTGAGCCTTCTGGTCGCCGTCATGGTACTCGGCTGCGTATGGCAGGTATTCACCCGGTTTGCCTTAAACAGCCCCAGCAAATATACCGAAGAGCTGCTGCGTTACCTGCTGATCTGGACCACCATGCTCGGCGTACCATACGCATATGGCAAGGACAAGCACCTGTCCATCAACCTGCTCACTACCGCTTTTACGGAGAAGGGAAAATTCTATGCCCAGCTCGCGACCCGCATTCTCATCATCATTCTGAGTATTACCGTCATGATCATCGGCGGATATATGGTAACCACAAACGCCGCAGGCCAGATTTCTCCGGCTCTGCAGCTCCCAATGGAAGTTTATTATGCCTGCGTACCGATCAGCGGCATCCTGATGCTCGTTTACAGCGCCGATCATCTGATCAAAATGGCAACAACCTGGAAGGAGGTTCAATAAATGCAGATTCAGGCAGCAATTGTTCTTGTCATTGTATTTTTTCTGTTACTGGCCTACAGCGTACCTGTATCCTTCAGCATCATCAGCGCTGCGCTGGTCACCATTATCATGTTCCTGACGCCGAACTTCGGCATGTTTATCTCCGCCCAGAAGATGGTCGGCGGTATCGACAGTTTCTCCCTGCTTGCCGTGCCATTCTTTATCCTCGCCGGACTGCTGATGAGCAGTGGCGGCATCGCCAGACGACTGGTTAACCTGGCGTTGCTTTTCCTTGGGCGGGTTCCCGGCTCCCTGGCTCTGACCAACATTGCCGGTAACGCGATGTTCGGCTCCATCTCCGGTTCCGGTATCGCGGCAGCCACCGCCATCGGCGGCGTGATGAATCCGCTGGAAAAGGAGCATGGCTATGATGAAACCTATTCGGCAGCAGTCAACATCGCTTCCGCTCCGGTCGGACAGCTGATCCCTCCGACCACCGCACCAATCATTTACTCTACCGCAGCGGGCGGCATCTCCGTTTCCGCTCTGTTGATGGCAGGCTGGGTCCCGGGTATCCTCTGGGCATTGCTTTGTATGATCGTTGCCATGATCTATGGCCAGAGACACGGCTACATCATCAAGGGAGAAAAGATTTCCCTCTCTCAGGCACTTACTACCATCTGGCAGGCCGTACCCAGCCTTTTCCTGATCGTAATCATCGTCGGCGGTATCCTCTCCGGTCAGTTTACCGCGACAGAGGCCTCTGGTGTGGCAGTCGTTTACGCATTTGTACTCGCCGTATTCATTTATCGCACGATCAAACCATCTCAGATCATGGGGATTCTGCTGGATACCGCCGTCATGACGACCACCGTCATGCTGATCATCGGCGCCTCTTCTGTCCTGAGCTTTGTTCTCAGCTTTACCGGACTTCCGCAGGCGATCAGCTCCCTGCTGCTTGGAATTACGGAAAATAAGATTATACTCCTGCTGATCATCAACCTGATCCTGCTGGTTGTCGGTACCTTCATGGATATGGCTCCCGCACTGCTGATCTTCACCCCGATCTTCCTTCCGGTTGTCAAAAACCTGGGAATGGATCCGATCCAGTTTGGCGTTGTCATGATCATGAACCTGGCGCTTGGCACGATCACACCGCCGGTAGGAAGCGTACTTTTCATTGGCAGCAGCGTCGCTCACCTGCCCGTCGAAGCCGTTATAAAAAAGCTGATTCCTTATGTACTGGTTGTCGTATTCGGACTGCTGCTGGTAACCTTTATCCCGGCCTTCTCGATGTGGCTGCCGACAGTGCTGGGACTTGTGTAAAGAGGAGTTCCCTTACAGCATGGGGTGTTCGGTGAACTCTGCCGGGATCTGGTTGTTGTAAGTGACCGTATTCAGTGTCTTGCGGTACTTGAGGGGGGAGACTGTCATATATACCTTGAATATCCGTTCAAAGTATGTCATGCTCTCGAACCCCAGAGCCTCCGCAATCTCAGCGATACTCATATTCGTCTCTTCCAGATAGCGTTTGGCGCGGCGGATGCGATGGATATTGCTGTATTCACTGATTGTATAGCCAGTGATTTCCTTAAAAATCTGGCACAGATAGGATTTGCTGAGGAAAAAGCGTGCAGACAGTTCATCCAGCGAGATCGGATTCTCGCAGTGGGAGGAGAGATAATCCGCAATTTCATAGACGGTCCTGTTTTTCGGATTGTCCTGATCATGCGGGATCTCCTGGTTCTGCAGGAGAATATAAGACTTCAGCCGGAAAAGCCATGCAAGAATGTCCAGATCGATACCGGTTCGATAATCGTGACCGCGATCCGTCAATGCATGACGGAGCTTGCGGAACAGATCCAGAATCAGAATCTGCTGCTCACGGTCCAGATGATAGACACCGTAATGGTCGTCCAGCAGCCGCACCAGCTTAAGCGAAGGAAAAAGTTCGTCGTATGACTCCATCTTTTTCCGGTCGATATAGAGGATAATCCGGTTATGTCCGTCGGTGGTTCCCTTAATCGAGCGGGTCATGTGGATCAGATTGGAGGGAATCAGGATCAGATCGCCGGAGTGGGCGATGTACTCGCGGTTATGAAAGAAAAAGACTCTCTCGCCTTCGACGATGTAGAAGATTTCGTACTGCATATGAAAGTGCTTGACACGCATATCGAATTTGCCGTATCGTACCATCTGTTCGAGCGAGATGCCGTCTGTTTCGCCGAAATATGTAACTTTTTCCATAAACAGCATCATCCTTTGCGATTTGTCTGACAATGAGCAACATTTAATCAATATAGTTTAAATTATACAATAGACAGGATAAAAAATCCAGTATTGGAGGGAATAATGAAAGGAATTAATTCGAACGATCTTGAAACCAAACTGAATCTTGTGATTGAAAAACTGATGAATCTTGGCGGACCGGAAGACGAGGCAGAGCTTGCAGAGGGTGGTGAGAAAATCGGCTTTTTCCGCCGCGATTTTGGCATCCATGAATGGGATTGGCCTCAGGGCGTCGGCCTTTACGGACTCCTGAAAATCATGAAAATCAAGAACCGGGACGATTATCAGGATTTTCTGTATCGCTGGTTTAAGGATAACATCCGTGCCGGACTTCCGTCGAAAAATATCAACACGACGACGCCTCTTCTGACCCTCGTAGAGTTAAACGAGAGTTACCATGACGAACAGTTTGAAGAACTGTGCCTCAAATGGGCGGACTGGCTGATGAACTGCCTGCCGCGCACCAAAGAAGGCGGATTTCAGCATGTCACCAGCGCCAACGGCGACCGGCAGGGCGTCCGTCTCAATGAGAATGAGATGTGGATCGATACGCTGTTTATGACCGTCCTCTTCTTAAACAAGATGGGACAGAAGTATCAGCGTCAGGAATGGGTCGACGAGTCCATTCACCAGGTACTCATGCATATCAAATATCTTTATGATAAGGAAACCGGGCTTTTTTATCACGGCTGGACCTTTAACGAATACAATAATTTCGGCGGTATCTTCTGGTGTCGTGGCAACAGCTGGTTTACTCTGGGTATTCTCGACTATGCCGATATGTTTGAGGGTTCGATGAATGCCGGACTCAAACATTTCATCATTGACACCTACAAGGCTCAGGTGTCCAGGCTTAAATCTCTCCAGGATGAGAGTGGCCTGTGGCATACCGTCCTTACCGACAGCACCAGTTATCTGGAAACCTCCGGCAGCGCGGCCATTACCGCCGGTATCCTTAAGGGAATCCGCTATGGCATTCTCGACGACTTATACCTTCCCTGCGCGACACGGGCAATCAATGGAATTCTCCGGAATATTGATGAGGATGGAACGGTTCTCAATGTGTCCGGCGGAACCGGCATGGGATACAATGCGGAGCATTATAAAAATATCCTGATTGCACCAATGGCCTATGGGCAGTCATTGACGATCCTTGCCCTGGCGGAAGCGCTTGCCATGTAAGAAAGACAGCTGTTTATGCTCTCATGTGGCGTCTCCGCAATATTTTGTACGGAAACAGGAGTAACGAGTAATCGGGAAAGCGAGGAATGATATGGCAATCGGTGTTCGTGCGCATGATTATGGAAAACGGAAGATTACGGAAATGGCAGAGCTGCTTCATGATGAAGGATATCGGGCTGCTCAGGTGATTTTGCCGAAAGCCTTTATCGAAATTGACCGTTATGAGGATGTTACCCCGGAGCATCTGGAAAGGATTCGAAGAGAATTTGCCAGAAATGATATTTCCATTGCGGTGCTTGGCTGTTATATGGATTTGGGAAATCCGGATGCGGATGTGAGAAAAGCCGGGGTCGAGACCATGAAAAAGTGTCTTGTTTTTGCCAGGGAGCTGGGGGCAGGCATGGTTGGCACGGAAACGGCATATCCGCATCTTAGCCCGGAGGAACGGAAGCTCTGGAAGCCATATATGATTGACAGTGTGCGGCGAATCATGGAAGAAGCACAGCGTGTTGACATGCATCTTGGCCTGGAGCCGGTGTGCTGGCATCCGCTGGCGGATCTGGATACGGTGCGGGAGGTCATTCAGATGGTGGATGATCCGCAGCACCTGCGTCTCATTTTTGACGCAGCGAATCAGCTGGAATTTCCTGCGCAGGTGGATCAGGACGCTTTGTGGACGGCGTGGCTGGACGCGGTCGGTGAATATGTGGACGTCCTTCATGTCAAAGATTTTACTTTTGGACGGCGCGGCTCTTACCAGCCGGAACCGTTGGGCAGGGGCATGATGGATTACACGGCGATCAGCCGGTGGCTGCGGCGCCAGAAGCGGGAGATTCATCTGATTCGGGAGGAGATGAATCTGCTTTTCGCAAAAGAAGACCTGGCGTATATGAGAAACCTGTAAACACGAATTTTTATTTGAATCGGCAAAATGGTTTTGGAGGGAGCGCGAATGATCGCGCTCCTTTCTTCATGTGGAGGGGCGGAGTTCTTCGGAAAATCCGGTTTACACCGGAAGCGAAATTTGCTATCATGGACTGTGGACACAAAGGAGGTCAGACAATGAAGGGGATTGTCAGTTTTGATATTGATATGACGCTTTTGAATCATGCGGACTACCGGGTGCCGGACAGCGCCATGCGTGCGATTGAGCAGTTACGGAAGAATTATTATGTTGTGCTTGCGACCGGACGGGATCTGGATACCAGTTACAGTGCCGGTTATCGGGAGATGTTCAATCCGGATGCGATTATTCACCTGAACGGAACGAAGGTAGAAGTCGGCGGTGAAGTGATTGCATCCCATTTTATGGATCGGAATCTGGTGGAGCGGGTGCTGCATTTTGCGGAAGGAAAGTCCTTTGCGGTGGGCCTGACGGCGGGATCGGAAGATTATTTCGTGAATCCGGAGTATGTGACGATCCATGACATGCGTCGGTGGGGCAGTTCGGACCGCAGGTTTCGGAATCCGTGGAAACTGATGGAGATGGAAGTGCGGACGATGACATATATTGGCAGCGAAGAAGGCAGAAAGCAGGTCGAGGAAGCGTTTCCGGAATTGCGGCTTCCACCGTTCTCCAGCCGGGAAGGCGCAGACATGATCGAACTGGGCTCATCGAAAGCGGTGGGGCTGGGGCGCCTGTGTACGTATTTTGATATTCCGATTGAGAAGACGGTTGCGTTTGGCGATAGCATGAACGACATGGAGATCATCGAAGCGGCGGGAATCGGTGTGGCGATGGGAAACGCCGACGAGGAGCTGAAAGCGGTCGCAGACTATGTCACGACGGCGATTGGCGACGATGGCGTCTGGAATGCCTGCGTGAATCTGGGGCTGATTGAAGGAACGAACCGGGAGGAGGAAGACGGATGAGCGAGATTGCGGTCAGACTGGAAAAACTGAGAATGCAGATGGAGAACCGGGGCGTTGATGCGGTACTGATTCCTACGTCTGATTACCATGGATCGGAATATGTGGGCGATTATTTTGCCTGTCGCGAGTATATTACGGGTTTTACCGGTTCGGCAGGGACTGCACTGGTGATGAAGGACTGGGCAGGACTCTGGACGGATGGCCGTTATTTTGTACAGGCGGCCGCACAGCTGGCCGGTTCGGGCGTGGAGCTCATGAAGATGGGGCAGCCAGGCGTGCCGACAGTGGAAGCGTATCTGGAACGAAATCTGCCGGCTGGCGGGACGCTGGGATTTGATGGCCGGGTGGTAAATGCTAAGACCGGGGAGAAGCTGGAGAAGCTTCTGGAAGACAGGAAGGTTACCATTGCATTTCGCGAGACGCTGGTTGACAGGATCTGGGAAAACCGGCCGTCTTTGTCTGCGGAGCCAGTCTGGATTCTGGATGAGAAATATGCGGGAAAATCCGCGTCCCATAAGATCGCTGATCTGCGCGCTGCAATGAACGCGTTGCGGGCAGACGTCCATGTGATGACGACGCTGGATGATATTATGTGGCTTTTAAACATTCGCGGGAATGATGTGCCTTGCAATCCGGTGGCGTTGTCGTATCTGGCAGTAACCCGGACAGAAATCTTTCTGTTTCTGAATGAAACGGTTGTTTCAGACGAAGTACAGACGTATCTGGAAGCGAACGGTGTGACCATCTGTCCATATAACGGTATATATGAATACGTTGCCGGGCTGCGTAACAGGAGAATCCTTCTGGAAAAGGGACAGGTCAATTATGCGATTGTCAAATCGATCGATGAATCCAACCGGGTGATTGACCGCATGAATCCGACGGTGATGGCCAAGGCGAGGAAGAACCCGACAGAGATTGAGAACCTGAAGGCCGCTCATATTCGTGATGGCGTGGCGATGACCAGGTATATTTACTGGTTGAAGCACAATGTCGGGAAACTTCCGATGACGGAATGTTCGGTGGCAGACAGACTGGATGAGCTGCGGAAAGAGTGTGGAGCCATGCAGCCCAGCTTTGCGACGATTTCCGCCTGTGGAGCCAATGCGGCCATGTGCCATTATCATGCGGAGCCGGACAGTTGCGCGACGATAGAAGCGAGGGGACTTTACCTGGTCGACTCCGGCGGGCAGTACCTGGAAGGAACGACGGACGTGACGCGGACCATTGCCCTGGGGATGGTGACTGAAGAGGAAAAGTTCCATTATACGCTGGTGTTGATGGGGATGCTGAGGCTGGGGCGTGTCAGGTTCCTGCGCGGTGCGAGCGGACTGACGCTGGATTTTGCGGCACGGGAACCACTCTGGAAATACGGCCTGGATTTTAACCACGGCACCGGACATGGCGTCGGGTATCTGCTGAATGTCCATGAGCGGCCGGTGGGAATCCGTTTCCGCGTCGTGCCGGAACGGCAGGACAGCGTTCCTTTTGAGCCGGGCATGGTCTGTTCGGATGAGCCTGGTCTCTATATAGAAGGAAAGCATGGCATCCGCACGGAAAATCTGATGTATTGTCTGGAGGACGAACAGACAGAATATGGTTCGTTCCTCCGCTTTGAGTACCTGACATATGTGCCGATCGATCTGGAACCGGTGGATGTGTCGCTGATGGAACCTGAGGATGTTGCGGCGTTAAACGCATACCATGAGAAGGTGTTTGAGAAAATCGCGCCTTACCTGACGACGGAGGAGGCAACATGGCTGCGTCAGGTAACCAGGCCTCTGGAGAAATGAGGAAACAGGAGCAGGGGAAAGGAACATTGAGAGAAAACAGGAAAGAGAAGCTTTGTCCGGTGGCAAAGCGTTGCGGAGGATGTCAGTATCTGGATCTTCCCTATCCGGAACAGCTTGCAAATAAACAGGAGCGGATGCGGAAATTACTGAGTGAGTATGGGAAGGTCTGGCCGATTCATGGGATGGAACATCCGTTTCATTATCGCAATAAGGTTCACGCGGTGTTCGGGTTTCAGAAGGGAGAGACGGTTTGCGGCATCTATGAGGAGGGGACGCATCATATTGTCCCGGTGGAACGATGCCTGATTGAAGATGAGAAATGCAGCGCGATCATCCGCACCATCCGGGGGATGCTGCGGTCATTCAGGATTCGCACATATGATGAGGATACGCAGTTTGGCCTTTTGCGGCATGTCCTGGTCAGGCGTGGTTTTGCGACCGGTCAGATTATGGTGGTTCTGGTGACGGTTTCGCCGGTCTTCCCGTCGAAGAACAATTTTGTGAAGGCGCTTCGCGAGAAACATCCGGAAATCACAACGGTGGCGCAGAACATCAATGGACGCGGAACCAGCATGGTACTGGGGGACAGGGAGCAGGTCCTGTATGGCAGTGGATATATCGAAGACATTCTCTGTGGCTGCCGTTTCCGAATCTCTTCACGGTCGTTTTACCAGGTGAACCCGGTGCAGACGGAATATCTGTATGGGAAGGCAGTGGAGCTTGCAGGGCTGACCGGCCGGGAGACGGTGCTTGACGCATATTGTGGAATTGGCACGATCGGGATTCTGGCTGCTTCCCGCGCCAGGCAGGTGATCGGCGTGGAACGCAATGCGGATGCGGTTCGTGACGCAGTGCAGAATGCAAAGCGAAACGAAATCCGCAACATTACCTTCTATTGTAAGGATGCGACGGAATTTATGACGGAGATGGCGCGAAACGCCCAGACCGTCGATGTGGTTCTGATGGATCCGCCGCGAAGCGGGAGCACCGAGGCGTTTATCCGGGCGGTGGCTGCTGTCCGGGCCAGACGGGTGGTGTATATTTCCTGCGGGCCGGATACGCTCGCCAGGGATCTGGGAATATTCCGGAAACTCGGGTACCGTGCGGAAGGTGCGTGGCCGGTAGACATGTTTCCATTTACGACACATACGGAAGTCTGTGTGAAGCTGAAAAGCAATTGATGATTGATCGAAGGAGGAAAATTATCATGAACGGAAATTCCGCAAAAAAGGAGATCGCTGCGGACAAGATGGGCCTGAGCGCAAAGGAGATTGCTCTGATCGGTTTATTCGGCGCTCTGGGCGCGATCCTGATGATGTTCCGGTTCCCGATCCCGTTTATGCCGCCTTATATGTCCTTTGACCTTTCCGGTCTGCTGGAAATGATCGGAGGGTTTATGATGGGGCCGGTGGCAGCAGTGATGATCATTCTGGTCAAAATTCTGGTGCAGGTGGTAACGACGGGGACGAAATCAGCCATGACCGGTGAACTGCAGAATTTTATTCTCAGTTGTGCATATGTCCTGCCGGCGGTAGTGATCTATGACTGCCATAAGACGAGAAAACGTGCGATCGTGGGGATGGTTGTGGGAACGGTGATCTGTGCCCTGGTCGCAGTCCTGACGAACATTTATCTGATCATTCCGTTTTATGTCAATCTGATGGGAATGACCTGGGAAGCGATTGTCGAGATGTGTACCAAAGTCAATCCTCTGATGAAGGATGTGCCGACAATGGCGATTTTCGGTATCATCCCCTTTAATCTGATCAAGTATGGAATCACTTCCATCCTGACACTGATCGTATACAAGAAAATCAGCCGCCCGATGAAGGAATTTATGAGAAAGTAGAGGAGGATCGCTGATGAAATTCAGTCTGAACAAATCGTTGAGTTTTGAGGAAGCCGTTGCGCTCCTGTTTGAGAAGCTGGGCACGGACAAGATCATGGCGCTGGCATCGAGTGTCCATGACTATGTCATGGTCCGCAATGTAAGCTGCCTGTTTTATGACGGCAGGATCTGGTTTAAGACGGATAAGAATTTCCGCAAGACCAGGCAGCTGTTTGAGAATCCGAACGTGGCTCTGTGCTGGAGCGGCGTGCAGGTGGAAGGGACGGCAGAGAACTGCGGGCTGGTGGTTGATGAGCTGGGGCGCGTGTTTGAGCAGGCCTACCAGAAATATCTCTGGGGGAGCTATAATAAGTACAGTCACGAGGATTCTGAGATTATCATCCGGGTGACGCCACGCTATGTGGAGGTCTGGGATACCAGCGAGGATGGTTATGCCTATCAGATTTTCATTGATTTTGAGCATGAGAGTGTTGAGGTGAAACCGTACGACCGGAAATAAGGACCGGCCAGGGAACCGCTGCAACCATGGAAGATCAGAATAGTTTGGATTGACTTTTTGCGAAAACATGTTATACTTGACTGAGTGCAGTTTAACAAATAAAAGCGTTACGCTTTAAAGAATAAAAGCATTTAAGGCGCAGCGTGGTCGTAAGGAGGAAATGGAAGATGGCGGTGAAGGTATTAATTTTGATTCTGTTTTTTGGGATTATGGTCTATGTGGGCGTGTACTCTCAGAAGCATGCGAGAAGTGTCAATGATTTTGTGCTTGGTGGACGCGGCGTGGGCCCCTGGCTGACCGCATTCGCATATGGAACTTCCTACTTTTCAGCGGTTGTGTTCGTCGGATATGCAGGACAGTTCGGGTGGAAGTACGGTCTGGCTACGACCTGGGTCGGTCTGGGCAATGCGTTTCTGGGGAGCCTGCTGGCCTGGGTTGTGCTGGGCAGAAGAACGCGTGTTATGACACAGCATCTGGCTGCGGCGACGATGCCGGATTATTTTGGCAAACGCTTCGACAGCGGCGCGCTGCGGATCGCGGCTTCGGCGATCGTCTTTGTGTTCCTGATTCCTTATACGGCTTCTCTGTATAATGGCCTCTCCCGCCTGTTCGGAATGGCGTTTGACATTCCGTATACCTTCTGCGTCATTCTGATGGCGACGCTGACCGGTGTATATGTGATTCTGGGCGGATATATGGCGACGGCGATCAATGATTTCATTCAGGGAATCATTATGATCTTTGGTATCATCGCGGTCATTCTGGCGGTGCTGAACAGCCAGGGCGGTTTTATGCAGGCCGTACGGACGCTCTCTGAGCTGGAGAGCGATGTACCCGTGACGCTGGGTCAGCCGGGTGCGTTTACTTCGTTTTTCGGACCGGACCCGGTCAATCTGCTGGGCGTCGTGATTCTGACTTCTCTTGGTACCTGGGGGTTGCCGCAGATGGTACATAAGTTCTATACGATCAAGGACGAGAAGGCGGTTCAGACCGGTACGGTGATTTCGACCTTCTTTGCCGTGATCATCTCCGGCGGATGCTATTTCCTGGGCGGTTTTGGCCGTCTGTTTGACAATCCCGCGATTTACAGTGAGAGCGGCAGTATTGTCTATGATGCGATCATTCCGCAGATGCTTTCGACGCTGCCGGATATTCTGATCGGTATCGTGGTAATCCTGGTGCTGTCTGCGTCCATGTCTACGTTGTCTTCCCTGGTTCTGACCTCCAGTTCGACACTGACGCTGGATTTCATCAAGGGTACGGTAATGAAGGAGATGGATGATAAGAAGCAGCTTCTGACCATCCGTGTGCTGATTGTTTTCTTCATTGTTATTTCCGTCGTGCTGGCACTCGATCCGCCGACCTTTATTGCGCAGCTGATGGGTATTTCCTGGGGAGCGCTGGCAGGCGCATTCCTGGCCCCGTTCCTTTATGGCCTGTTCTGGAAGAGAACAACGAGGGCGGCCGTGTGGGTGAGCTTTGTCCTTGGCGTCGGCATTACGGTTTCAAACATGTTCATTCATTTTATCGCTTCTCCGATCAATGCGGGAGCAGCGGCCATGATCGTTGGTCTGATCGTTGTTCCGATTGTCAGTATTCTGACGCCCAAGCCGGATGCGAAGCGCACGGAGGAAATTTTCGCCTGTTACGAGACGAACGTGTATGGGAGACTGGAGACGCCGTTGCCGAACAAAGAGGAGCGGAAGTAAGCGCGTATCCGACGTTTTTTGCAGGGACGGTGTCCGTACCGAGAAGCGCATAACAGAAAGATTGGAATTTGCAGAGAGCCGTTGCGATTTTGTTTGCAAATTTTCCGGATGTAGTATATACTATGAAAGTGTTGCCAGGCGGCTGTGCGGACTGCGTGCTTGCGACGCGAAGCCAGTCCTTTAGGGCACGCCGGTTTACAATCATGTATGCGCAGAAAAGACGGAAGGAAGGATAGAAGAAATATGTCACTGTTGGAGAACTGGAGAAACCTTGCTTACGGCAAGGATTTGAATGATAAACAGAAGGATCAGCTGTGGAAGGGTTATTTTGCTGTTGAGAAGGGAATTTATGAGCAGATTCTGTCGGATCCGACTCAGGTGGTTACCGGTACTGTGAAGCAGCTGGCTGAGAAATACGGCACAGAGATCCTGATTATGACCGGATTTCTGGATGGAATCAATGAGAGCCTGAAGGGATATCAGAATCCGATTGAGACCATGGATGAGGATACGGAGGTTAAGATCGAGATTGATCCGGAAAAGCTCTATTATAATATGGTAGAGGCGAAGGCGAACTGGCTGTATGAGCTGCCCCAGTGGGATGCGATCCTGACGGAGGAGAGACGGAAGGAACTTTATAAGCAGCAGAAGGCTTCCGGAACCATTCGCAAGGAAAAGAAGATTTTTCCGAATGATCCGTGTCCGTGCGGGAGTGGCAAGAAGTATAAAAAGTGTTGCGGCAGGAATGCATAAAAAGGAAAGCAGGGGGCATACGGGATGACCGGAGCCGCCTGCTTTCATGCGTGGTGGGGCGCCGTGCGAGCGGCGCATCGTCGTTTACCCCATAGCATACGGAAGGAGGACGGACGAGTTGGATGCATATTCTGCTTTTGCCTGGGTATACGATCTGTTTATGGATGATGTTCCTTATGAGACGTGGTGTGATTATCTGTCGGGTCTGCTGGCAGATTATGGCGTCCGGGAGGGACTGGTGCTGGATCTCGGATGTGGAACCGGGACGCTTACGAGACTGCTGGCGGCGCGTGGATATGATATGATCGGCGTCGACTGTTCCGGGGAAATGCTGGAGGAAGCGCAGGAGAAGGAGAGGGAAGATCCGGCCGGAATTCTGTATCTGCTTCAGGATATGCGCGAGTTTGAACTGTATGGGACGGTGCGGGCGATTGTCAGCATCTGCGATTCGATGAATTATCTGACCTCGTATGAGGATCTGGTACAGGTGCTGCGGCTGGCGAACAATTATCTGGATCCGGGAGGAGTGTTTCTCTTTGATCTGAACACCGTCTATAAATACCGGAATGAACTGGGAGAGCGCACGATCGCGGAGAACCGGGAAGAAGGAAGCTTCATCTGGGAAAATTATTTCGATGAGGATGAGAAGATCAACGAATATGACCTGACGCTGTTTATCCGTGAGGAGGATGGACGGTATCAGAAGTACGAGGAGACTCATTTTCAGAAAGCATATGAGCCGGAGACGGTGAGGCGTGCGATTGCAGAGGCGGGAATGGAATTTGTCGCAATGTACGATGCGTTCACCAGGGAAGCCCCGCGACCGGACAGCGGGCGCGTATATGTGATTGCACGGGAACGTGGGAAGAAGCGGGGAGCTTTGGATGCGTGACAGATCGAGTAGAATAAGAATGTGTTTCTTCCATTGGAAGAACGAGAGAAGGAGGAAGAAATCATGTCAGACTATATGATCCGGGCGACGGCGGCGGACGGACAGATTCGTGCGTTTGCTGCGACAACCGGTGAACTGGTGGAATTTGCAAGACGTGCGCACAATACCAGCCCGGTGGCGACGGCGGCGCTCGGGCGTCTGCTGACGGCAGGCGCAATGATGGGCGCGATGATGAAGGGTGAGGAGGATCTCCTGACGATCAAGATCGAGGGAGGCGGACCGATCGGCGGACTGACAGTGACCGCGGATGCAAAAGGAAATGTGAAGGGCTATGTCAACAATCCGGACGTGATGCTGCCGCCGAATGCAAAGGGAAAGCTGGATGTGGGCGGTGCGCTGGGACTTGGTGTTTTAAGCGTCATCCGGGATATCGGGCTCAAGGAACCGTATGTTGGCCAGACGATTCTGGTGACTGGGGAAATTGCGGAAGATCTGACGTATTATTTTTCGACGTCGGAGCAGACGCCATCGAGTGTGGCGCTTGGTGTCCTGATGAACCGGGAGAATACGGTGCGGCAGGCGGGCGGTTTCATTCTGCAGCTGTTGCCGGGCGCTTCGGAGGAAGTGATTGGCGGACTGGAAAAAAAGCTGGCCGGAATTTCATCCGTTACGGAGCTTCTGGACCAGGGCATGACGCCGGAGAATATTCTGGAGTATGTGATCGGGGAATGGGGGCTTGAGCTTCTGGATCGGATGCCGACCCGGTTTGCCTGCAACTGTTCCAGACAGAGAATTGAGAAGGCACTTATCAGTGTCGGAAAGAACGAGCTGCAAAGCATGATCGAGGAAGGGAAAACCATCGAAGTCAACTGCCATTTCTGCGGAAAGCATTATCCGATTACGGTGGAGGAGCTGCGAATCCTGCTGGCGCAGGCGGTGTAGGGAACCGGACACATTTGTCGAGGAAAGCGGACGGGAGGACGGAATATGGATCATAAGGCATGGCATCATTTCTGTACGATTACGGAGCATAAGCTGCTGGTGATGAAACACTGTTTTCAGATCGGATTGTTCTGGCAGGGACTGACGCATGATCTGTCGAAATACAGTCCGGTGGAATTTCTGACTGGTGTGGCCTATTATCAGGGAGACCGAAGTCCCAATGCGGCGGAACGGGATGCGAAGGGATATTCGGAGGCATGGCTGCATCACAAGGGACGGAACCGGCATCATTTCGAATACTGGCTTGACTTCTCGACGAAAGCCGGTGGTCTTCGCGGATGCAGAATGCCGGTGCGTTATCTGGCGGAGATGGTGATGGATCGCATGGCGGCTTCCAAGGTATACCGGGGGAAGGAGTATACGAATGCTTCCGCCTGGGAATATTATCAGCGGGAACGGCCGTATCTGGGGGATGGAATCATGCACCCGGACACCAAAAGGGAGCTGGAGAAGATACTGATGATGCTGCGCGACAGTGGGGAGCGCAGGATGTTTGCTTATATTCGAAAGCTGCTGAAAAGAGAAGACTATGGAAGCGGTTCTTAAGACCGGAGTGGCGCCGGGGAAGCAGATTCCCCGGCGTCCGTTTTCACAGGCCGCCGGACACAGCAGGAGACGGTCGCATCGGCAGAAGGCTCATCCGCCTCCGGGAGCTATTTCCGGAGAATATCCCCCGGATAATGATACAGGTCCGCATAGGCTTCCAGTGCGAATTCACTTTCCGGCAGCGACGGGATCAGACCGGTGAAGTCGGTTGCGCTGCCGCACCGAAACCCTGGGTCATCTGCCGCGTTTTGATGGCCGGATTCACAGTGATACGGATCAGGACCGTTTGGAGCGGGCGGCGGCCAGCCGGGGTATTTCCTGGTTTCATTCATAAAAAATCACCACCTCGATATCAGTATGAGATGGTGATTCTTTTTTTATACATTTTTATACATATGGAAGTTATTGTTCGTTTTGTTTTGCAAGCGCGGCTTCGATGAATCCTTTGAAGAGAGGATGCGGGTGGTTGGGCCGGGACTTGAATTCCGGATGCGCCTGAGTCGCAACGAACCACGGGTGGGACGGAATCTCGATCATTTCGATGATCCGGCCGTCCGGAGAGATGCCGGAGAGCATCATGCCATGGTCGCGGAGCACGTTGCGGAAATCGTTGTTGACTTCATAACGATGGCGGTGGCGTTCGTGAATCAGATCCTGTCCATAGAGCCGGTATGCTTTGGATTCTCTGTTCAGAGAACAGGGGTAGGAACCGAGACGGAGCGTTCCGCCGATGTCCTCGATGGCTTCCTGGTCCGGCATCAGGTGGATGACCGGGTGAGTGGTGTTCGGGTCAAGTTCCGAGCTGTGTGCGTCGGTATATCCGACGACATTGCGGGTAAACTCGACGATGGCAAGCTGCATGCCGAGGCAGAGACCAAGGAACGGGATGCCGTTCTCGCGGGCGAAACGGATCGAAGCGATCTTGCCGTCAATTCCGCGGGAACCGAAGCCGCCGGGTACGAGGATGCCGCTGACGCCGTTTAAATATTCTCCCTCATTTTCCTGTGTGACCTTCTCGGAGTCAATCCAGCGGATATGAACCGTGGCGCGGTTTGCCACGCCGCCATGCCGGAGTGCTTCAACGACGGAAATATAGGCGTCGTGAAGCTGGGTATATTTGCCGACCAGGGCGACGGTCACATCATGCTGAGGATGCTTCCAGGCGTCGATCATGGCGCGCCATTCGTCCAGATCGGGTTCGGGGCAGGGAAGCTTCAGGCATTCGCAGGCGACCTCGGCCAGGCGTTCCTGCTCCATCGCCAGAGGCGCTTCGTAGAGAACTTCCACGTCCAGATTCTGCAGAACCCGGTTCTTCGGAACATTACAGAAAAGGGCAATTTTGGCACGGATGCTGTCGTCGAGCGGATGTTCGCTGCGGCAGACGATCACGTCCGGCCAGATGCCCATGCCCTGCAGATCCTTGACGCTGGCCTGCGTCGGCTTTGTCTTCAGTTCGCCGGAGGCTTTCAGGTAAGGAATCAGGGTAACGTGAATCAGAATCGCGTTCTCATGGCCGATTTCATGCTGAAACTGACGGATCGCTTCGAGAAAAGGCTGGCTTTCGATGTCGCCGACGGTGCCGCCGACTTCGATGATGGCAATCTCGGTCCCTTCTGTCGAATAGTTGCGATGAAAACGACTCTTGATCTCATTGGTAATATGGGGGATAACCTGAACCGTCCCTCCGCCGAAATCGCCGCGCCGTTCCTTGTGCAGGACGCTCCAGTACACCTTGCCGGTTGTGACGTTCGAATTCTTGGTCAGGCTTTCATCGATAAAGCGCTCATAATGCCCCAGATCCAGGTCGGTCTCGGCGCCGTCGTCGGTGACGAAGACCTCGCCGTGCTGAACCGGATTCATGGTTCCCGGGTCGATGTTGATGTAGGGGTCAAATTTCTGCATGGTTACCTTGTAGCCGCGCGCTTTCAGCAGACGCCCCAGGGATGCGGCTGTGATACCTTTGCCCAGACCGGACACAACACCACCGGTCACAAAGACATACTTTACTGGCATGAAAAACCTCCTTTGATGATATGTGGGAAAGCTGTGCTGTATATAACATGAACGAAAATGAAAAAATAACTCATCCATTATACATCGAAGCAACCGGGAAATCCAGATGTTTTTTCGGAAATTATCGTTTTTTTCCGCACAGTTTTCTTGATTTCTATCAGGACAGTCAGTATAATGAAACATAGCGCTTCCAATACGAATGAGATGAGAAAGAGGAGAGTTTCGCATATATGGATTTTACGAATCATAATCAGCCGGAAGGCGGAGACGGGAATAAATTTCCGCGGAGCCAGGTACTGGTTGCGTTACTTATAGCACTGGTGACGTTGCTTGCCGCGACGATGATGAGAAATTATATGACAGACAAAAGCCAGCAGGAGGTCACGTATGATGAATTCGTGCGTGATGTCGAAAATGGCGAGGTGGAATCGGTGACCATTCGCAGTGCGCGGATATCCATTGGATACTTCGAGGATTCCGAAAAATACGACCCGGTCATTCAGTATTATACGATTCCGATTACGGATCTGCAGCTGACAGAACGTTTGCTGGACGCGGAGGTGAGAATCGAGGTCGAGCGTCAGGACACGGCGGCGTTAGTGGAGTCGATCCTCAGTTTTGTATTGCCCTTTGTCATGATTGTTCTTTTCATGAACATTATGCTTAAGCGTATGGGCGGTATGGGAAAGAGCAATGCCAAAGTCTACATGCAGAAGGAGACGGGCGTGACCTTTGCCGATGTGGCCGGTGAGGATGAGGCCAAGGAATCGCTGGTCGAGCTGGTGGATTTCCTGCACAATCCGGGCAAATATACGCACATTGGCGCGAAGCTGCCCAAGGGTGCGCTGCTTGTGGGACCGCCGGGAACCGGGAAGACTCTGTTGGCGAAGGCGGTAGCCGGTGAGGCGAAGGTGCCGTTCTATTTCCTGTCCGGTTCGGATTTCATGGAACTGTATGTGGGCGTGGGCGCTTCCCGTGTCCGCAGCCTGTTCAAGCAGGCGCAGCAGACGGCACCCTGCATTATTTTTATTGATGAGATTGACTCGATCGGGCGCAGCCGCGGCGGACACAGCGGAGGAGATTCCGAGCAGTCGCAGACATTGAACCAGCTGCTTTCCGAGATGGACGGCATGGATTCTTCGAAAGGGCTTTTGATTCTGGCGGCGACGAACCGGCCGGAGATTCTGGATCCGGCGCTTCTGCGCCCGGGGCGTTTTGACCGTCGCGTAATTGTGGACAAACCGGATCTGAAAGGGCGCGTTGAGATCCTCAGGGTGCACGCAAAGCACGTCAATCTGGACGATACAGTGGATCTGGAAGCGATTGCGCTGGCGACTTCCGGTGCGGTCGGATCGGATCTGGCCAATATGATCAACGAGGCAGCCATTCTGGCGATCAAGTACGGGAGAAGCGCGGTCAGTCAGAAGGATCTGTTTGAGGCAGTCGAGGTTGTCCTGGTGGGGAAGGAGAAAAAGGATCGCATCCTGAGCCGCGAAGAACGACGGATTGTTTCTTACCATGAAGTGGGTCATGCGCTGGTCAATGCGCTGCAGAAGGATGCGGAGCCGGTACAGAAGATTACCATTGTGCCGCGGACGATGGGTGCCCTGGGGTATGTGATGCAGGTACCGGAAGAGGAGAAATATTTAAACAGCAAGAAGGAGATCGAGGCCATGCTGGTCGGCTATCTCGGCGGCCGCGCAGCGGAGGAGATCGTATTTGATACGGTGACGACCGGTGCGGCGAATGACATAGAGCAGGCGACGAAGCTGGCTCGCGCCATGGTGACACAGTATGGCATGTCGGAAACGTTCGGCCTGATGGGACTTGCGACACAGCAGGACCAGTATCTGACCGGTCGTCTGGTGATGAACTGCGGCGATGCGACTGCCGCCGAGGTGGATCATGAGGTGATGTGGATTCTTTCCCGGTCCTATGAACAGGCGAAGGAGCTGTTGAAAGCCAACCGGTATGCCATGGATGAGATTGCGGCGTATCTCATCGAAAAGGAGACCATTACCGGTAAGGAATTCATGGAGATTTTTCATCGCTGCAGGAAAGAACAGGAAGAGGAAGCGGCGGAACAGGCTGCATGGATCGCGGGGAACGATGGCCAGAGTCCGCGTACAATGGGCGAAAGTCCCATGGGAACGCCATCACCGGTCATCGATTCTTGCTTTGTCAATGGCCTGATCGATCGCGTGGATGAGAACCTGTGAGGTATAGCGGCTCTCCTCACCGTAGTCCAGGTTTTCGAGTGACTGGGTGGCAGTGATCTGTTCTGCGAGATGCTGCAGGGAAGGGGCGGCCAGTGGATACATGGCAGACACGGAGTCGCTCAGATCCGTCATCGCGATCGAAGTAATACGGTCGGAATCCACCGTTACTTCGATATTGACTTCCTGGGAGCCGAGCTGCAGGGCGGTAGAGTAGGCGCCTGGGGTGTAGATCACTTCCGGGGAAGCTGCGGGGGCGTCTTTCGGCTTTGAGCCGGGGCGGAACATGATGAACAGGAGCAGGACCAGAAGAATCGCAAAACCGAGGAACACAGCGGTGTAGATGATTTCCTTCATTCGCAGGACCACAATTTTTGTTTTGGAACTCATGGGGAACCTCCGGGAATATTTGTTATACATTATTCTCAGAGGTTTCCATTTATGCTATACTGATTGCCATCAGGATTCAGGAGGTGAGGGAGATGTCGCTGGAGTTTGTTGTTGGTGGATCCGGAAGCGGCAAGACAACGTTTCTGTATGACCGGGTAATCCGGGAGGCTGTCGCAGATCGGCAGCAGCAGATTTTTTTTGTCGTGCCCGAACAGTTTTCCATGCAGACACAGAAGGATCTGGTCGTGCGGCATCCGGATCATGCGACGATGAATATCGATATCGTCAGCTTTCGGAGGCTGGCCTGGCGGGTCTTTGCGGAACTTTCGGTTGCGAACCTGCCGGTGTTGGACGACATGGGGAAGTCGATGGTTTTGCGCCGGGCGGCCGGGAGTGTGAGAAAGCAGCTGGTTCTGTTTTCCGGTCATCTCGGCCAGGCGGGATTTGTCAGCCGCATGAAATCCATGCTTTCGGAATTCTATCAGTACGGAGTGACCCCGGAGATTCTCTCTGAGGCGGCGTCAAAGACAAAAAGCTCTCTGCTGCGGCGCAAACTGGAGGATTTTGCCATTGTATACCGGGAGTTTGAGGATTATATCGAGGGACATTACATTGCGTCAGAACAGGTGCTGGATGTCCTCTGCAGGGTGATGCGGGATTCCCGGCTGGTCAGAGACAGCGTGATCGTCCTCGACGGATTCACGGGCTTTACACCGGTCCAGTATCGGATCCTGGAACAGATGATGACGTGTGCCAGGCAGGTGATCGTGTCGGTGACGGCGGATCCGGCTGTCTCTCTGTATCGGGATGCAGGGATGCAGAGCCTGTTTCATATGAGCAGTCAGATGGCGATCCGGCTTTCTGCGCTGGCGGAGAAAAATCATGTGAGGCAGCTTCCGGATCAGGTAATCGATGGAAAACGGGGAAATCGTTTTTCGGGTTGTCCGAAGAAGGAGAGCAGGGAATTAAACGGCGGGAAAGGACGGTCCGGCAGTCCGGAGCTTGCCTGGCTGGAGGGTCATCTGTTCCGATATGAGGACAGGCCATATCCGGGAGAGTCGGCCGACGGCATACAGCTTGTTGAGGCGGCAAATCCGTCCGCGGAGGTTGCGCAGGTCTGTCATCGGATTCTGGAGCTGGTTTGTGAGCATGGCTTTCGTTATCGCGAGATGGCTGTGATCACAGGAGATCTGGCATCCTATGGAAAGGAACTGATCCAGCAGTTTGCGCGGCATGAAATTCCGTACTTTCTGGATGATCGGAAAACGGTAACGGACAATCCCCTGGTTGAACTGATTCGGGCAGCGTTGGAGACGGTCCGGAGAGATTTTTCCTATGAGAGTGTGTTTCGCTGCCTGCGGACCGGTTTCCTGACGGATGACCGGGAAATGATTGACCGGATGGAAAATTATGTGATTGCGCTCGGAATTCGTGGTGGGAAACGCTGGCGGGATACCTGGGATCGAACCAGCCGCGGCGGCAGAGCCGTCAATCTGCAGGAATTGAACGCGTTTCGTGATGAGACGCTGGCTCCGCTGTTTGCCATGCAGGACGCCATGCGGGTGGAGGAGATCACGGTTGCGGGGATGACGGAGGCGGTGAGAGGACTGCTTGCCGCATGCCGGGCCGAGGATCGTATGAAGGAGTATCAGGAATATTTTCATGCGATCGGGGAACTTCGCCTGGAGAAAGAATACGGGCAGGTGTATGGTCTGGTAACGGAACTGCTTGACCGGGTAACAGAACTGCTGGGCACAGAGAAGGTCAGCCGGAAGGAATTCATGGAAATTCTGGACGCAGGGTTTGCGGAGCTTACGTTAGGCGTGATTCCGGCGACTGTAGACCGGGTCGTGGTGGGAGACATCACCCGTACTCGCCTTGCGCACATCCGTGTGCTGTTTTTTGTCGGCGTCAATGATGGAATTGTGCCGGTGAAGAAGGACGCCGGAGGTATTCTGACGGATCGGGAGCGGGAATTCTTAAGCGGACTTTCAATCGAGCTGGCGCCGACGGCGCGGGAGGACAGCTTCCAACAGAGATTTTATCTGTATCTGATGATGACAAAGCCGTCAGACTGTCTGACGGTGTCTTTTTCGCGGACCGGCAGTGACGGGAAGAGCCGGCGGCCATCATACCTGATCGGCGAACTGCTGCGTCTGTTTCCGACGCTCCGGGTAAAAGAAGCAGAATGTGCTCCGCGGATTTATTCCATGGAGGAGGCAAGGGCGAGACTGGCGGATGGGCTGGGACGCTACCGTGACGAAGGAGCCGGAGAGGGAACGGCGCGTTTCCTGGAACTCTATCGGTGGTTTCTGACGTCCGGAGGACGGGAGCAGGAGGCAGAATCTCTCGCGGACGCGGCGTTTTATATCTATGAGAAGAAAGGCATTGGTCATGCTGTGGCGCGGGCACTCTACGGCAATATCGTCAAGGGCAGCGTAACCCGCCTGGAACAATACGCGGCATGTGCCTATGCACATTTCCTGCGGTATGGTCTGGAACTTGAGGAGAGGGAGCGATATGAACTGGAGGCTTCCGATCTGGGCAATCTGTTCCATGAGTCCATCAACCGCTGTTTCGTGCAGATGAAAGCCGGACAATGGGACTGGAGGACAATCACAGACGAGGAACGCCGCAGGATGGTTCATGAGGTGGTGACCGACGTCACGACAGAGTATGGCAACACGATTCTCAGCAGCTCATCGAGAAACGAATATCTGGCGAAGCGGGTGGAGACGATCACACAGCGCACCGTCTGGGCGCTTCAGCAGCAGATTCAGAAAGGCGATTTTTCTCCGGCGGGGTTTGAGGTGACGTTTTCTGCGGCGGATCATCTGCAGGCGATGAAAATTACACTTTCCGCAGAGGAATCCCTGCATCTGTCCGGCCGCATCGACCGACTGGATCTCTGTGAGGACGGAGAGACCGTCTATGTAAAAATCATGGATTACAAGTCGGGCAGTACATCGTTTGACTTGCTGGCGTTGTATTATGGGCTGCAGCTGCAGCTGGTTGTTTACATGGATGCGGCGCTGGAGCTGACCAGGCGAAATTATCCGCACGCGGAAGTGGCGCCTGCGGGAATTCTGTATTATAATATAGCAGACCCGGTAGTGTCAAAGAACGGAAGGCAGGATCCAGAGGAGATCGACGCGCAGATTCTTCGTGAACTGCGGATGAACGGACTGATCAACAGCGAACTGGAGGTGATCCGGCATCTGGATCATACGATCGAGAAGGAGTCGGATATCATACCGGTTGTCCTGAAGGACGGGCGGGTACAGGAAGGCCGGTCGTCCGTGGCGAACCGGGAACGTTTCGCTTCTCTGTGTGGTTATGTCCATGAAAAACTGCGTGGGATGGGAAGGGAGATACTGGATGGAACCGTCGATGTGAGCCCATACCGGACTGGCGGGCGGACGGCCTGTGATTACTGTCCGTATCATGCGGTATGCGGGTTTGACCAACAGTCGGCCGGGTTCGACTACCAGAGATGGAGAGCAATGAAATCAGAGGAAATCTGGGAGGAGATAGATGGTGGCGGTAAACTGGACAAGGGAGCAGACGCAGGTCATTGAGAGCAGAGGAAAAAACCTGCTTGTCAGCGCTGCCGCCGGAAGCGGAAAGACAGCCGTGCTGGTAGAACGGATCATCCGTCTGGTGACAGAGGGAGAGCATCCGCTGAATATTGATGAGCTGCTGGTGATGACATTCACCAACGCGGCAGCAGCGGAAATGCGGGAACGGATCGGAGTGGCGATTGAGGAAAAGCTGCGGGAGAATCCGGGCGACGCACATCTGCAGATGCAGTCCGCGCTGGTTCATCATGCGCAGATCACAACCATCGACAGCTTTTGCCTGCGTATTATCCGTGAGCATTTCCAGGAACTGGATATCGATCCTTCGTTCCGGGTCGGGGATGACGGCGAGTTGCTCCTGCTGCGGGCGGATGCCATGGGGGAAATGCTGGAGAACTACTATGAGAACGGTGGGAGCCGCTTTGAACAGTTTGTCGAGACCTATGCCCAGGGTAAAAGCGACGCCGGAATCGAAGATTATATTATGCAGGTGTATACCTTTGCCCAGAGTAATCCCGATCCGCAGCAGTGGATAGCGGATTGCCGGGCAGAGATCGGCGCAGACAGCCGGAGCGATGCAAAAGAGAACGGAACGCCACGTATGACGGGAGAAGAGGTCAGCCTGGCCCGACCGGCCTGGGAGGAGTTTCTGATCAGCGATCTTGGCAGGCAGGCCCGGGAACTGGCGGAGCAGATGCGGGAGGCATATGAGATTTGCCGGGACGATGAATATCTGTGTGCGTATGCGCCGATGCTTTTGGAGGACACACGCCGCCTGACGGCCTTGTCTCAGGCAAAACAGATGCGGGAGATGTTTGACCGGCTGACGGCATTTATCTGGGATCGTCTGGCGACGGTGCGAAGCAAATCCGTGGATCCGGAGCGGAAAGCGTATGTGACCGGCTGCCGGGATCGTGCGAAGAAGGCCATTGCGAAGATGAAGGATCTGTATTGTTTCGCGGAGCCTGCAGAGATGGAAGCAGACGGGAAGGCGGCCGCAAAAGGGACGGAGATGCTTCTGGAACTGGCGGAAGAATTTTCGCGCCGCTTCCAGGAGAAGAAGCGGGAGAGAAATCTGGTTGATTTTAACGATCTGGAGCATGAAGCGTTGCGTGTGCTGATTACTCGCAGAGAAGACGGAACGATCGGATACACAGATGCGGCGGATGAACTGAGCCATGGATTCGGGGAAGTGCTTGTCGATGAATATCAGGACAGCAATCTGGTACAGGAGACGCTTCTTCAGGCAGTGTCCGGAGAGCGGTTTGGCCGCCATAACCTGTTTATGGTCGGAGATGTGAAGCAGAGCATTTATAAATTCCGCCTGGCCCGTCCGGAGATTTTTCTTGACAAATACGAAAAATATATGCCATATGATGAAGGAGAGGGCGTGGACAGGAAAATTGAGCTGCACCAGAATTTTCGAAGCCGTGCCGGGGTGCTGGACGGCGTCAATGATGTATTTTTCCGGATCATGACGGAGAATCTGGGAAATATCCGCTATTCGAAGGAGGCGGCGCTTTATCCGGGAGCCGTGTTTGAAGCCTTGCCGGATGGCCGGACAGCCGCGATGCCGGAACTGCTGATGGTGGATACCGGAGGAGGCAGCCTGGCTCAGCCGGATGACGATGCGGCGGATTACACGGCGAAGGAGATCGAGGCGAAGCTGATCGTCAGGAAGATTCGCGAAATGACTGACCCGAAGAGTGGGCTTCTGGTCTGGGATAAAAAAGAGAATTGTTATCGGATCGCGCAGTACCGGGATATGGTGATTCTCCTGCGCAGCACGGTCGGATGGACGGAGACGCTGCTCAATGTGCTGATGAATGAAGGAATTCCGGCGTATGCGGAGTCGCGGGAAGGATATTTCAACACGATTGAAGTGGAGACAGTTTTAAGTCTGCTTTCCGTGATTGATAATCCGATGCAGGACATACCGCTGACGGCCGTTCTGAAGTCGCCGATCGTTGGAATGAGCGATCAGGAACTGGCTGAAATGATGATTCGTTTCCGGCAATCCGCCGGTCGCGGAGCGGACAGAGGAATGTACGGAGCGATGCAATATTTCCTCAGGCTGGAGATTTCAGAGGAAGGGTCAGACGCGGAGACATCCGCAGACGGAAAGATCATGCGCAGACTGCGTACGTTCTGGAAGCTGCTCACGGATTTTCGCGAGAAGAGTCGTTATCTGCCGATTCATGAACTGCTTTATGAGATCTATGAGAAGACAGGGTACGACCGCCTGGTTTCGGTGATGCCGGCCGGAGCTACCCGTCGGGCGAACCTGGATATGCTGGTGGAGAAGGCCGCCGCTTACGAGAAGACCAGCTATAAAGGACTGTTTCATTTTGTCCGTTACATTGAAAATCTGAAACGCTACCATACGGATTTCGGGGAAGCTTCCACGGTGGGTGAGGAAGAAAACACCGTGCGAATCCTGAGCATTCACAAGAGCAAGGGCCTGGAATTTCCCGTCGTGTTTCTTGCCGGGATGGGGAAAAAGTTCAATCGAAGAGACGGGTATGGCAAGGTTCTGATTGATCCGGAACTGGGGATTGCGACGGATTATCTGGATACGAAGCGGCGTCTGAAGGCGGTTACATTGAAGAAAAATGTTCTGCGCAGGAAGATGGAGCTGGACAATCTGGGTGAAGAACTTCGCATGCTTTATGTGGCGATGACCAGGGCGAAGGAGATGCTGGTGATGACGGGAACGGACCGGTATCTGGCGAAAAATCTGGATCGGTTTTCCCGGGTGCCCGTGACAGACGGAAGGATTCCGTACACGGTTCTGGGGACGGCGGGCAGTTATCTGGACTGGCTGCTGATGGCGTCCGGGAGCGGGACTGTCCGTATCCGTGTGGAGGAGATTCCGTTGGCGCAGATCGTCGGCGGGGAGCTGGTGCGGCAGGTGCAGACAAGACAGTCGAGGGCATTTCTGGAAAGCATGGATCGGAACCGGATCTATGACGAAGACGTCAGGAACATGCTGGAGAAGAATCTGAGTTATCATTATCCGCATGCCGCGGACATCCGGCTTCCCATGCAGGCGTCGGTTTCCGAATTGAAGCGCTGGCGTGATCCAGAGGAGGAAGAACCGGGGCTGGAGCTTTTTATGCAGGAGGAAGCGGAAATGACTGGTCCGTCACAGGAGGGCGACCGTGTTTTCCTGGGTGGTGCCACGCGGGGAACCGCATACCACCGCGTACTGGAGTTGTTGCCGTTTGACCGCATGGATAGCCAGAGTGATATTGAACGGTATATCCGACGGATGGTGCAGGAACAGAAGCTCTCCGTCACAGACCGGAAACTGGTGAACAGCGGCGTGCTCTGGAGGTTTCTGGATTCTGATCTCGGAAGAAGGATGCGGCGCGCGCAGGCAGCCGGGCAGCTGTACAAAGAACGGCAGTTTGTCATGGGCGTTCCGGCGCATGAGATGGGTCTGGGCGATTCGGATGAAATGGTGGTCGTCCAGGGAATCATTGATTCCTGGTTTGAAGAGGACGGAGAACTGGTGCTGGTTGATTATAAGACGGACCGGGTCGAACAGGCGGCGGTTCTGGTGGAGCATTACCGAAAACAGCTGGATTATTATGAAAGGGCGCTGGGGCAGATGACAGGGAAGCATGTGAAAGAGAAGATGATTTATTCACTGGCGTTACAGATGGAGATTCGATGTTGAACGTTTTCAAAGAAAAATGGAGGAATATCCGGTAAGCCGGAAATGGGGAACCGGGTTTTTACGGGAACGAGGAGAAGCGTGAATCAGATCTGGAAGGAATAATCAGGAGGAATCGGAAAATGAAACGAATGGAAGAGGAAATGCAGGCGGTAATCGGAGATATCATGGCAGACTATGAGCCGAAGAGAGAGATCAACCGCATGGATGAATATTTCAATCAGCCGGATAAGGAGGCAATTATTGATATCATCAATAAGCTGATGCGAATCATGTATCCGGGTTATTATCGGGATAAATCTTACAAGATTTATAATGCGGACAATCATGTGGCGATGATCATTGAAGACGTCGGGTATCGTCTGAATAAGCAGATCGCGATTGCACTGCGGTATCTGCCGGAAATGAAGGTAAAGACGGAAGCAGAAGTGCGTGAGGTTTCGGAAGAAATAACGTTGAAATTCCTGCGCACCTTTCCGCGGATCCGCGAATATCTGGAATCCGATCTTCAGGCAGCCTACGACGGCGATCCGGCCGCTTACTACAAAGAAGAGGTGATTCTGGCATACCCTGGCTTTTTTGCAATTACCGTGAGTCGTCTGGCGCATGAACTGTTTCTGCTGAAGGTGCCGATGATCCCCCGGATTATGACGGAATATGCGCACAGCGAGACAGGAATCGATATCCATCCGGGTGCATCCATCGGAAAGCGTTTCTTTATTGATCATGGCACCGGCATTGTAGTCGGAGAGACGACGATCATTGGCAATGATGTCAAGATATACCAGGGCGTTACGCTGGGAGCGCTTTCCACCAGGGGCGGACAGAAGCTGCGCACGGTGCGGCGCCACCCGACGATCGAGGATAATGTGACGATTTATTCCGGCGCGTCGATCTTGGGCGGTGAGACTGTTATCGGACATGATTCTGTGATCGGAAGTAATGTCTTTATTACGAAATCGGTCAGTCCGGGAACGAGGGTGAGCATCCGCAGCCAGGAACTCCGTTATCAGTCTGACATTCACGCGGATGAAGAAGTGATCCGCACGGACGAGCTGGAGAAGGATACCTGCTCGTATTACATGATATAGAAGCGGTTGGAAAGCATGACCGGAAAAGAGACTATGAAGAAGGGCAGAGGGAATAAACATGCAGAAGAGAGCCGTAAAATCCTATGAAATTGATATGTGCAACGGACCGATTTTTTCCAGGCTGGTGTTGTTTACGGTGCCGTTGATGCTGTCAGGGATTCTGCAGCTGTTATTTAACGCGGCGGATATTATTGTGGTCGGGCGGTTTGCCGGAAAGGAGTCGATGGCGGCCGTCGGATCGACCACTTCGCTGATTAACCTGCTGGTAAATTTTTTGTCGGATTGTCGGTGGGAACCAATGTTCTGACCGCGCGTTATTATGGAGGGCAGAAAGGAAAGGAACTGAACGAGACGGTACATACCGCAATGGTTCTGGCTCTGGCCGGGGGCGTCATTCTGCTGATGATCGGTGAGATGTTTGCGACGCCGATTCTGCGGCAGATGGGAAGTCCGGACGATGTGCTTCCGCTGGCGTCCCTTTATCTGAAAATTTATTTCATCGGCACGCCGGGCACGCTGCTGTATAATTTTGGCAGTGCGATTCTGCGTGCGGCCGGTGATACGAGACGGCCCCTGTATTATCTGACGATTGCCGGTGTCACGAACGTTGTGCTGAACCTGATTTTCGTAATCGGCCTGTCCATGGGCGTTGCGGGTGTCGGTACGGCTACGATTGTGTCTCAGTACATATCCGCGGCTCTGGTTATCCGTTGCCTGATACAGTCGGATTCCGTCTATCGTCTGCGTCTGCGCGAACTGCGGATTGTGCCGGATAAGCTGTCCGGCATCCTGCGGATCGGGCTGCCGGCGGGACTTCAGAGTTCGATTTTCTCGATTTCCAATGTGCTGATTCAGTCGTCGATCAACTCCTTTGGTTCGGTCGCGATGGCAGGCAGTTCAGCGGCGGCAAATCTCGAGGGTTTTGTGTATATTTCCATGAACTCTGTGGCACAGACGGTTTTAAGTTTTACCAGTCAGAATTATGGGGCCAGGAATTATGAGCGGATGAGGAAGATTCTGATGTATTCTCTGGGACTGGTCACATTCATTGGCATTGTGGCCGGAGACGGGGTGCTGCTTCTTGGAAAGCAGCTTCTGGGCATTTATTCTTCCGACGCGGAGGTTGTCGCGTATGGCCTGGTACGGCTGCGCTTTGTCAGCGGACCGTATTTTCTGTGCGGCCTGATGGACGTCATGTGCAGCGGGATCCGCGGAATCGGATACTCCATGCTGCCGACGCTGGTGTCTCTGACGGGCGCCTGTGCGCTGCGGATTGTATGGATTTATACGATTTTTGCCGTGAACCGGACGCTTGCGATTCTGTATTTGTCTTATCCGGTGACCTGGACGATTACCTTTGCCGCTCATGCAGCCTGCTACCTGATGATTCAGCGTTCCATGGTGCGCAGGCACGCAAAGCGGGCGGTTGCCTGAAGAGGTGATTTCCGGTTATGGGTAAAGCAGGAGCCGGGTTCATCTGGCTGTATGTCCGGGCAGGAATGCGAGGATCCGGTGAATGAGATAAGCGCCCAGACAGACGCAGAACAGGTAGAACAGATTGCCGGGCAGAATCCCGATCCGCAGGGCGATTTCATGGAAGACAGGCTGTGTGGTCGGGTAGTAGGGAGAGATGTAGAACATATCCGCTTCCCCGCAGCCGGGCGCGAGCAGGTTAATCAGCGTGGCGATCAGGCAGAAGCATGCGAACAGGGGAAGCGTCCGCAGAAAGCCGCGCGTCGAGCGATCCGACTGTGCGGTCGCCCGGATAAAGAGGGCGATCAGAATCAGCATGATATGCCAGACGTAGCCGTGCAGCGTCAGCGTCCAGTGGAGATGACGGAAGCCATCCGGTACAAGCAGGGCGGCGATGCCGCCGAGCATGCCGTAGTCCTGCAGGAACGTATATACGGTCGTTTTCAACGTCCCTTCTCTGAAATATGGCATGAGAAGACACAGATAGACGGGCAGGCTGCAGAGCTGGAAGGGAAAATACCACCAGTCATAGCGTCCGCCATTGATGACGAGATACAGAAACATCTGTTTGTAAAGCTCGCATCCTGCGAGAAACAGACCGCAGACGAACAGAACGCGGTCGGCCGGTAATGGAAATCGTGTCTTCATGTGACCAAGTATAACACGCTTTGAAAAAATGAACAAGATTCGGAAAGGAATACGCTATGATCAAACTGGAACGAACGAGTGTCATGAATCTGGATAACGCCATGCGCGGCGCGAGGAACCCGCTGAACAGCTGGAACCGGATGGACTCGGCATTCGATGAAGAGGGAAACTATGTGCTTGGTCCCAACGATCTGGATCTCGCGCAGCGTCTGCGCCGGGCCGGCAGCGACCACCGCAAATTTATCCGTCAGATCTTTGTCTCGGTGGACATTACGGCGCCGATCTACTGGTGGAAAGAATACGACACCTATAAAATCGCGACGGTTGCGAATTCGACGAGTACAATGCACAGGATTCACAGCCGCCCCTTTGAGCGGGACGATTTCAGCCACGACCACATGACGCCGGACACGCTCGCTTTTCTGGATGTCGTCATCGAACGGCTGGAGTCGATTCGCCTGAAATATATGAATGAAGGAAAGAATAAGGAAGACTGGTACGACATGATTCAGCTTCTCCCTTCGAGCTACAACCAGATGCGTACCTGCACATTGAATTATGAAACGCTGGTTAATATTTATTTCGCGAGAAGAAATCACAAGCTGGAAGAATGGCATACGTTCTGCGACTGGATTCTGACGCTGCCATATGCGAGAGAATTGATTGTAGCGGAGGAAGTGTGAAGCCGGAAAGGCCAGAGAAATTGTCGTTACAGGTCATGCGTCAGCTGGCTGACGTGTGACCTGTGACAAATTGCCGGTGAATGAGACGAATCACGAATTAACAATTGTGTTTTGTAATAAATAATGGTAGAATATAAAGGATTTGCTTGGGATTGAGGAGGAAATAACGAAACAGGAGGAAAGAAATGTATAAGATTCTGGAAGCTGAAATACTCGCGGACAAGATATATCTGATGGTGGTGGACGCGCCGCGGATCGCAAAATCCTGCGAACCGGGAGAGTTTGTCATTGTCCGTATGGATGAGAAAGGGGAGCGGATTCCTCTGACAATCTGTGACATTGACCGTGAAGCGGGGACCATTACCATCGTATTTCAGATCGTGGGGGCGTCTACGTATCGGATGGCGCAGCTTAAGGCCGGGGATGCGTTCCTGGATGTGGTCGGGCCGCTGGGTCAGCCGTCCGAGTTTGTGAAGGAAGATCTGGAGGAAGTAAAGAAGAGAAGGTACCTGTTCGTGGCCGGTGGCGTCGGCACGGCGCCGGTTTATCCACAGGTAAAATGGATGCATGAGCATGGAATCGATGTGGACGTGATTGTCGGCGCCAAGAATAAGGATCTGGTCATTCTGGAAGAACAGATGGCGAAGGTGGCCGGTCATCTTTATGTGACGACGGATGATGGCTCGTATCAGAGAAAAGGCATGGTCACCGAGGTGATTCAGGATCTGGTAGTAAACCAGGGCAGAAAATATGATATCTGTGTAGCCATTGGTCCGATGATTATGATGAAGTTTGCGTGTAAGCTGACGAAGGAGCTGGGAATTCCGACGATCGTCAGCATGAACCCGATTATGGTAGACGGAACCGGCATGTGTGGAGCCTGCCGCCTGACCGTTGGCGATGAGGTGAAGTTTGCCTGCGTCGACGGACCGGAGTTTGACGGACACCTGGTCAATTTTGACGAGGCGATGAAGCGTCAGCAGATGTATAAGACCGAAGAGGGCCGCGCCATGCTGAAAGCGCAGGAGGGCGATACCCATCACGGCGGCTGCGGCAACTGTCGGTAAGAGGGAAGTCATCATTACGATGCGGCTTGGCGAAGCTGAGTCTGGCGTCGTTGTTTATAATCGGAGGTCAATATGGATATCTTAAAAAAAGTTCCTGTCAGGGAGCAGGACGCGAAGGTACGCGCGACAAATTTTGAGGAAGTATGTTACGGATACAATCAGGAGGAAGCGGTAGAGGAGGCGACCCGCTGCCTGAAGTGCAAGAAGGCCCGTTGTGTCGGCGGCTGCCCGGTCTCCATTGATATTCCACGTTTCATTCAGCATGTGCAGAATGGCGAGTTTGAGGAAGCGGCAAACGTCATCGCCGAGTCTTCGGCACTGCCGGCTGTCTGTGGCCGGGTGTGCCCGCAGGAGAGTCAGTGCGAGGGGCAGTGTGTGCGTGGTGTGAAGGGAGAGCCAATCTCCATCGGCAAGCTGGAGCGTTTCGTGGCAGACTGGTCGCGAGAGCATGGTTTCGTTCCCAAATCCGCAGAGGAAAAGAATGGCAGAAAGGTTGCCATCGTCGGTTCCGGCCCATCTGGCCTGACCTGCGCCGGTGACCTGGCGAAGCTTGGCTATGATGTGACGATTTTTGAGGCGTTGCACGAGCCGGGCGGCGTGCTCACCTATGGGATTCCGGAATTCCGTCTGCCGAAGGAAAAGGTGGTACGCGCGGAGATCGAAAATGTAAAGAAACTGGGCGTAAAGATCGAGACGGACGTGATCATCGGCAAGATGGTGACCATCGATGAGCTGATGGATGAGGAGGGCTTTGAGGCTGTCTTTATCGGTTCCGGCGCGGGACTGCCCAAGTTCATGGGGATTCCGGGAGAGAACGCGAACGGTGTATTCTCAGCGAATGAATATCTGACCCGCTCGAATCTGATGAAGGCGTTCCGTGACGACTACGATACGCCGATTGCTGCCGGGAAGAAGGTTGCCGTCGTCGGAGGCGGCAACGTGGCGATGGATGCGGCGAGGACCGCTCTGCGTCTGGGTGCCGAGGTGCATGTCGTCTATCGCCGGAGCGAGGCAGAGCTTCCGGCCCGTGTGGAGGAGGTTCACCACGCGAAGGAAGAGGGCGTTATCTTTAACCTGCTGACGAATCCGGTAGAGATTCTGACAGATGAGAACGACTGGGTGAAAGGAATCCGGGTCATCCGCATGGAACTGGGAGAGCCGGACGCGTCCGGGAGAAGGAGACCGGTCGAGATTCCGGGTTCCGAGTTTGTCATGGATGTCGACACGGTAATTATGTCTCTTGGAACATCGCCCAACCCGTTGATTTCGAATACGACGGAGGGCCTGGAGATCAACCGCAGAAAATGCATTGTCGCCAGGGCGGAGAATGGCCAGACGACGAGAGAAGGCGTTTTTGCCGGCGGCGATGCCGTGACCGGCGCGGCAACTGTGATTCTGGCCATGGAAGCCGGAAAGCACGGCGCAAAGGGAATCCATGAATATCTGAGTCAGAAATAAGAGTGGAAAAGCAGAACGCCTGCCTTGCCAGAAGACAGGGGTTCTGCTTTTTGAAAAATTGCGCAAGACTGAAATGACTGGAAAGAAGGAAGTGCCGATGAGCAGCTACGATCAGAGAATTACCCTGGACGTCCCGGTGACGATTGTTCCGATGGGCGAGTCCGGCGGATATCAGGTGAGACCAGGTTTGTTTGACATGAATGGGACGATGGCCGTCCAGTGCGGCGTGAACTTTACAATCCATACACATGGGGGAACATCCTGCGAACTTCTTCTGTTCCATGCGGGCGAGGAGGAACCTTATGCGGTGCTTCCGTTTCCGAAGGAGTACCGGATCGGAGACGTTTATTCGATGATCGTTTTCGGTGTGGATGCGGAGAAGATCGAATACGCTTACCGAGTGGATGGTCCTTACAATCCCAAAAAGGGATTGCTGTTTGATAAGAAAAAGATTCTGCTGGACCCGTACGCGAAGGCCGTGAGAGGCAAGGGCGCCTGGGGACAGAAAAAGCACCGGACTTACCATGGACGAGTTGTGAATGATACGTTTGACTGGGGGACGATGCCGCAGTCCAGACGCGAACTCAGCGACCTGATTATCTATGAGCTCCATGTCCGGGGCTATACGCAGGATCCGTCGTCCGGGGTGAAAAACCGTGGAACCTTTGCCGGACTGCGCGAAAAGATTCCGTATCTGAAGGAACTGGGGATCAACGCAGTGGAACTGATGCCGATTTTCGAATTTGACGAGACGCTGAACGCGAGGACGGTAAACGGCAAAGAACTTCTGGAGTACTGGGGCTACAACACCGTCGGTTTTTTTGCGCCGAATGGCAGTTATTCTTCCGACTCTGCGCCCGGGCACGAGGGAGTGGAACTGAAGGAGCTGATCCGCGATCTGCATGAAAATGGCATTGAGGTGATCCTGGATGTGGTCTTCAATCACACGGCAGAGGGCAATGAGAAAGGGGCGCATTTCAGTTTCAAGGGGCTGGACAATCAGATTTATTATATGCTGACCCCGGATGGAAATTATTACAATTTCAGCGGCTGCGGCAACACGCTTAACTGTAATCATCCGACGGTGCAGAACCTGATTCTGGAATGTCTGCGCTACTGGACGGTCCGCTACCGGGTAGACGGGTTCCGTTTTGATCTGGCGAGTATCCTGGGGCGAAACGTTGACGGTTCGCCGATGAACAATCCGCCGCTCCTGCGGAGTCTGGCCTGCGACCCGATTCTGAGCAATGTCAAGCTGATTGCGGAAGCCTGGGATGCGGGCGGCATGTACCAGGTAGGACGGTTTCCGGCGAGCAGAAGATGGGCGGAGTGGAATGGACGTTATCGTGATACGGTGCGCGGTTTCCTGAAGGGAGACAACTGGGAATCCTGGAATGCGGCCTGGAGTATCTGCGGTTCGAGCGATCTGTATGGCTATTATTACGAGGATGCGTCTGGTGAATACGCAGGGTATAATTCATGCGTCAATTTCCTGACCTGCCACGATGGATTTACGTTGTATGACCTCTATGCTTACAATGAAAAACACAACGAAGCAAATGGATGGAACAATACGGATGGCGTGAGTGATAACCGCAGCTGGAATTGTGGCGCAGAGGGCGAGACGGATGACCCGGAGGTGAACAAACTGCGGATGCGGATGATCCGCAATGCCTGCGCGGTGCTTCTCTGCAGTCGCGGGACGCCGATGTTTTTCATGGGAGACGAGTTTGGCAACACGAAATTCGGCAACAACAACAGCTACTGTCAGGACAATGAGGTTTCCTGGGTGGACTGGACGCTTCTGGACAAGAACCGGGATCTGTTTGAATTCTTCAAATATATGATTCGTTTCCGCCAGGAGCACCCGATTATCTGCAAGAAGCTGCCGGATGCGGTGCGTGGGATGAATGGCCTCCACGCACATGATGTGAATCCTTCGATACTGGACCTGCCGCCGGACACCAGGACATTCTCGATCAGCTTTGCCGGCTACGACACCGTCAAGGGGCGTGACGATATGGTCTATCTGTCGATCAACACCTATTGGGAGGATGTGGAGATCGGCCTTCCGAATATCCGGGGCATGGGCTTCTGGTATCTGAATGTGAATACCTATGGGGACTGGCGCGGGAAATACTGTTACGAGGAGAAAGAGGCGATCCGGATTGACGGAAGTTTTGTGATGAAGCCAAGATCGGTAGCGATTTTTACCTATCGGGAACACTGAACAGAATAACACGAAAAACAGGGATCGAGCCCCGTATCGGCAGATTGTCGATGCGGGGCTCGGTTGATAAGAATATAACAGAGATCATACTACAATGAAGTTACTCAGACGGTCTTTCTCTTCGGAATGTATACCGGGAAGTCCTTGTCGCCTTTCAGTTCCTTGCCGGCGGAAATGGTCACATCCTTGTCTGTGATCACATATTCGAGTTCAGCGCCTGCTTCGACAACCGTATCCTGCATCAGGACACAGTTCGAAACCTTGGCACCCTTGCAGATCTTTACGCCACGGAACAGAATGCTGTTCTCGACGTCGCCTTCGATCACGCAGCCGTCAGCGGCCATGATATTCTTCGCAGAAGCGCCGTTGATATAGCGGGTCGGGTTGTCATCACGAATCTTGGTGTAAATCGGATTCGGGCTGAACAGCGCGTCCAGATTCACATCATCAAGCAGCTTCATGTTCTCGTCGAAGTAGCTCTTCGTGTCCGTGATCCGGGCCACATATCCGTCATACTTATAGCCCTGGATATTCAGCTTATTCAGCTGCGGAGTCAAAATATCGCGCTCAAAGAAACGGAATCCACGTACAAACGCAGTCGAAATCTGATCGATCAGCAGTTCGCGATCCATGATATAAATGTTCATACCAAAGTTCTGGATGCCGGCCTCCTTGGAATTGATATAAATGTTCTTTACACGGGAGTCGTCCAGGTCAAGCGTGTAATACAGAACATTGCTGACAGCCGGAGCAGTCAGCAGACCCTCCGGTATCGGAGCTGCCTGATACGCGATGGTCACATCTGCACCGCTTTCGGTGTGCGCATTGATGAATGCCTTGAAGTCGAAGTTGACAGCAAGGTTGGCGTCGGAAAGGATGACATATTTCTCTTTCTGATTCTTCAGGAAGGGGAGAATATTGGCCAGAGCCTCGATGCGTCCGTTGTAAACAGAGACATTCTTGTCCGAGTATGGCGGAATGATGTTCAGGCCGCCCGACTTGCGGACCAGATCCCACTCACGGCCGGATCCGAGATGATCCATCAGGGAGTGATAATTCTGACGGACAACGAGGGAAATGTTGTCAATCCCATTGTTTGCCAGGCTGGAAATGATGAAATCCACCAGGCGGTAACGGCTGGCGAACGGAATGGAAGCCATCAGCCGTGCGTCTACAAGGTCTGGGACCAGAGCATCATAAGAGTTCGGGAAAATGATGCCCAGAGCATTTGCGTTGGAGTTTACCATCTTTCTTCACCATCCTTTACATCAGTATCAATCATGGCCTTCGGCCCGATCGTAGCGCCGGCGCCGATCTTCACGCCGGAACCGACGGTAGCAACGCCCTTCTCCGTCTCGGTGGGCAGTGCGCCGACAACGGCGTTCTCGCCAATCTCAACATTCTCAGCGATGATGCAGTGACGAACCACCGCACCGGAGCGAATCGTCGTGCCGCCCATCACCACTGCGTCCTCAACGACTGCGCCCTTCTCAACCTTGACGCCTGCATAGAGGATGGAGTGTTTCACGCCGCCGGAAATGTGGCAGCCATCGGTGATCATGGAGTTCGTAACAACAGCGCCTGCGGAGATCTTGTGGCCGGTCATACCGCTGTTGCGGCTGTAGATCTTCCAGTTCTCATCGAAGAGGTTGATTCCGGAATGCTCCGGATCCAGAACTTCCATATTCGCTTCCCAGAGAGAGGAGATCGTTCCCACATCTTTCCAGTAGCTGCTGAAATGGTACGCATACATCTTACGGCCGTCTTTGAGCAGATTCGGGATGATGTTGTTACCGAAGTCGTTCTCCGAATTCGGATCTGCCTCGTCCTCTTCCAGATACTTCTTCAGAATATCCCAGTTGAATATGTAGATACCCATGGAAGCCAGGTTAGACTTCGGATTCTTCGGCTTCTCCTGGAATTCAGTGATGCGGTCGTTCTCGTCCGCGACCATCAGGCCGAAACGGGAAGCCTCTTCCCACGGAACCTCCATGACTGCAACGGAGAATTCCGCGCCCTTCTCCTTGTGGAAACGAAGGAAATCACTGTAATCCTGCTTGCAGATCTGGTCGCCGGAAAGGATAATGACATATTCCGGATTGTAACGGGAAATAAACGGAATGTTCTGATAAATCGCGTTCGCGGTTCCCTTGTACCAGTCTGAGCCGGATGCCTTCTGGTAAGGCGGGAGAACATGCACGCCGCCATAGAGACGATCCAGATCCCAGGGCTGACCATTGCCGATGTACTCGTTGAGAACAAGCGGCTGGTACTGGGTCAGAATACCTACGGTGTCAATGCCGGAGTTCACACAGTTCGAAAGCGGGAAATCGATGATACGATACTTGCCGCCGAAAGGAACTGCGGGTTTTGCCAGCTTCTGGGTCAGGGCGTACAGACGGGAACCCTGTCCACCGGCAAGAAGCATAGCAATCATTTCTTTAGCCATATTTTTGTCCCTCCAAAAGAATTTATTGCATTTATAAGAATTGTAACATAAATCCGGGAAAAAGGACACCTTTTTTGTCTGGAATTTTAAATAAAAATCGGCGTGTATTTTCTCTGTTTTGCCTAATGACAGGAAAAACGGGAAAATTCAGGTAAAGATATGGATGATTTCGTTAAATACAGGTAAAAGCCGTGCGATCCGAAACGATGCAATTTGGAATGCGGCCGCGTTCACATTTCGTTTACAAAACCGTTACAAAGTTTCTATGTTTCCGAAAAACTTCTTTCATAATTGATGGATATACTTAAGACTGTCAAATGAAGCTGCCAACTACAATTTGATAAAATTTTTTTCATAATTGCCGGTGTTCCTGAGAGGGAGCACCGGCTCCTCCCTTTTAGAGGAAGTTTTTTGTTTTATGGGAAAGCATATCGGGGGAGAGGCGTGTAAGATCCCGGATGACCTCTCCGACAAGGATGAGACCGGCGACGGACGGAACGAAAGCAGTGCTGCCCGGAACCTGGCGGCGCGCCGCAGACGCAGGGTCGTCGCCCGCCGGGCAGGCGTCTGAGGTGCCTTCGATGGGAACAAGCGGTTTTTCCTGTGAATAGACGACTTTTAAGCGCGGAATGCCGCGCTTTTTCAGTTCCCGGCGCATGACCTTTGCAAGGGGGCAGACGGAGGTCTCGTAAATGTCCGCAACGCGAAAGGCGGTGGGGTCGAGTTTGTTGCCGGCGCCCATGGAGCTGATGATTGGCGTCGCTGCGGCCTGTGCCCGGGAAACCAGCTCAATCTTGCCGGTTACGGTATCGATCGCGTCGACAACGTAGTCATATTCGGAAAAGTTGAACTGCGCTGCGGTCTCCGGTGTATAGAAGGTCTGGTATTTGACGACGTTTGCGGCCGGATTGATGTCCAGGATACGTTCCTCGGCCACATCGACCTTGTATCGGCCGATGGTTTTGTGAGTGGCATATATCTGCCGGTTGATGTTCGTCAGGCTGACCCGGTCGTGATCGACCAGGATCAGCGTTCCCACGCCGCTGCGTGCCAGGGCTTCGACCGTATAGCCGCCCACGCCGCCGATGCCGAAGACGGCGACCTTTGCGTTCTTCAGGCGCTCCATGTTCTCTTGTCCAAGTAAGCGTTCTGTTCTTGAAAACTGGTTCAGCATATCTGTTTCCTCCGTAAAATCAGAAAAAGTATAGCATTCGACCGGATTGGTGTCAAGTTTGACGGGCTCTGCGCGTCGTTTTCTGTCATAAAGTTGTAAGAATTTTGTGGGTTGTCAGAACAGGAAGCATATGGTATAAGTGTATTAAGATGATTAGTACACTTATGCAAACGGAATGAAAGGATGTGTTGGGATGATATTGCTGGATTACAAGGACAGCCGCCCCATCTATGAACAGGTGGTGGAGAAGCTGCAGGAGCTGATGCTTCTGGGTGTGCTTGAGGAGGATGCCCAGATGCCGTCGGTGCGCAGTCTGGCGACAGAGCTTTCCATCAATCCGAATACGATTCAGCGGGCTTACGGGGAATTGGAACGGAACGGATTTCTTTATACCGTGAAAGGAAGGGGAAGTTTTGTCGGCAGCATCCGGCGGCTGCGGGAGTCGCGGCGGGAGGAGTTTGAAGAGAAGCTTCTGACGCTGGCGCGTGAGGCGGGGAATATCGGTCTTTCGCGTGCGGAGTTTATGGAGGCCGCCGGGAAGGCCTATGAGCGTGGCGCTCCGGCACCGCTGCCTGAGAACGAAGAGAAAGCGGCAGACAGCAGTGCCTGGAGAGACCGGGCATCGACAGACAGCAGGAAAGGGGATGAGGAAGGATGATTGAGGCGGTCAATCTGACAAAACGATTTGACGATATTGTAGCGGTGGATCACATCCATGCGACAATCCGGGAGGGCAGTGTCTTTGGTCTGATCGGGACGAACGGAGCCGGGAAGAGCACCTTCCTGCGAATGGCAGCCGGGGTGCTGCGTCCGGATGAAGGAACGGTAACCATCGACGGAATGCAGGTGTTTGAAAATGAGGAAGCAAAGCGGCGCTTTTTCTATATTTCCGATGACCAGTATTTTTTTGCGAACGCGACGCCGCTTGACATGATGCAATATTACCGGATTGTTTATCCGGGATTTGATGAGGAACGCTTTCATAAGCTGCTCGCGAATTTCGGGCTGGATGAGAAACGCCGGATTAATACGTTCTCCAAGGGAATGAAAAAGCAGGTTTCCGTGGTCTGCGGCGTCTGTGCCATGACCGAATATCTGTTCTGCGACGAGACCTTTGACGGACTCGATCCGGTGATGCGCCAGGCGGTCAAGAGCATTTTCGCAAATGACATGGAGGAGAGGAACCTGACGCCGATCATTGCGTCGCATAATCTGCGAGAACTGGAGGATATCTGCGATCATGTGGGACTCCTGCACCGGGGCGGAATTCTGCTCAGCCGGGAGTTGGACGAGATGAAGATGAATATCCATAAGGTACAGTGCGTCCTCAGGGAAGGGTGTATGCCGGAGAGCCTGGGTCTTGATATTATGAAGACGGAGCGAAGGGGCAAGCTGGTGACGCTGACCGTGCGGGGAAGCCTGAATGAGGTGGAATTGCGGATGCAGAGCGCGGATCCGGTCTTTTATGAGACGATACCGCTGTCGCTGGAGGAAATCTTTATCAGTGAAACGGAGGTGGTCGGTTATGACATCAAGAAGATTATATTTTAAGCTGATGAGAGAGGATCTGAAGAGCCGGCTATGGGCGTTTGCGCAGCCATGCCTGGGATTTTTCTTCCTTTTTCCGGTGGGTGCGGCGTTTCTTGCGGGTGAGATTCGGGAATACGCTAATTATCAGACCGGTCTTTTGCGGTATCAGAAAGAACTTGCCATGCTGCTTGGTTTTGACAATGGAGTTACCGTGTTTCTGATGATCGTGGCGGCCCTCATCTGCGGGCTTAGCAGCTTTTCCTTCCTGAACAGCCGGAGCAAGGTGGATTTCTATCACAGCCTGCCGGTGAGACGGGAGATATTCTTCCTGGTGAATTATATTGATGGAATTCTGATCCTGATGATTCCTTATGCGGTATGTCTGGCGCTCGGCGTGATTCTGGGGATCGCAAACGGAGGCGTTGCCGGTACGGTGATTCCGCTGGCGGTCCGGTCGTTCGGGCTGGAGATGACCTACTTTGTTCTGATGTATACGGTTGTCGTTGTTGCCGCCATGCTGACCGGTCATCTGGTGGTTGGATTCCTCGGATGTCTGGTGCTGGCCTTTCTGGTGCCGATTGCGGTTGGTGTGCTTCAGGGATATTTTGATACCTTCTTTTACTCGTATCTGTCCGGGTGGGGAGATGAATTCTTTGAGATGGGGATACGAATCTCACCGGTGACAGAGTATATCATGCGGGTTGCGTCTTATGGCAGCGGTGAGGGAATGACGATGGCGGTCTGTGTGGCCTGGGGAGTTTCCGTGATCCTGGCCGTGTGCGCCTGCCTGCTTTACCGGATCCGGCCGTCAGAGGCGGCGGGGAAAGCGATGGTCTTTGGGGTCAGTCGACCGCTTGTCCGTATTCCGGTTGTGATTGTGTCGGGACTCGGACTGGGGCTTCTGTTCTGGTCGATTCGGGAGTCGACCGGCTGGGCGGTGTTTGGCGTTATCTGTGGCAGTGTCATCGCTCACTGCGTGATGGAGATGATCTACCATTTTGACTTAAAAAAGCTGTTTTCCTGCAAGGGGCAGCTTGCCGGGTGTATATTGGCCGGTGTGGCGGTGCTGCTCGTGTTCCGTTATGATGCATTCGGATATGATACCTGGACGCCGAAGGAAGAGGAGCTTGCGAGTGCAGCTGTTTACTTTGGTTCCATGAGTGACTGGACCGATTACGGAGAGATTGTCATGGAGGAGGATGGCTATTACAACTGGATTTCTGCGGATAATTTCAGCTGGGTATTTGACCGGATGGCGTATACGGATACAGAGAATATTCTTGGAATTGCAGAAGCCGGGATTGCAAAATTACAGGAACAGAAAGAGCGGACTGTGTTGAGAGAGGATGAGGCGGGCTATACATGGGGATATGAAAATGCGGGCGAGATTGACGCGGAATATCCCGACGGGAATTATTACATTTATGTCTGCTTTCATCTGACGAACGGACGTAAGGTCTATCGGCAGTATATCATTTCGTTAAATGGTCTGGAAGAACGCCTTGACCGGATGATTACGGACCGGCAGTACCGGGAAGGCGTATATCCGCTGATGAACCTGCATGCGGAGGAAGTGGCCGGCATACATTTCCGGACAACGAGAAACGATGAGACGAAGCTGCTGGGACTGAAAGAAGAGGAAAAGAAGGCGCTTCTTGAAGCGTATCAGAGAGAGTTTTCGACGCTGACCTTTGAGGAAATGTATACGAAAGCCCCCATTGGTCTGATCCGGTTTACGACCGGCGAAGAGGAGGAAGCAGTCCAATGGTATGAGCGCCAGGAGGAACTGAAATTCCGGGACTATTCGAACCGTTATCCTAATTACCGGCTGACGGATATGCAGTATTATCCGGTCTACGAATCCTTCGCGGAGACGATCCGTCTTCTTGAAGCACAGCAGATCAATACCGATTTTTATGAAAAGGCGGATATTTCCGGCATTACGGTAAACTGGTATGATAATTCAACGCAGGTGAACCATTCCGAACGGATTACGGATGACAGGGAAGTGGAACAGATCCTTGCGGTTCTTGCGGTTCCCGGGTTACAGTATTACAATCAGTTTTACCGGTATTCGGATGTGAGCGCGGACATCAGCATCGATGAGGGAAAGAGCGTTTCAAATTATACGATCAGCTTCCCAAGAGGACAGGTGCCGGAATCCATCCTTGAGAGACTCCGGGAAAACAGGTGAGTGAAGGTGTGGGGGGAGCCGCGCGGCGGTTCCCCTCTGTCCGTTTGGCCGGCCGCTGAATATTGAAGCTGTTTTTCCCATTCGTTTGCCGGGCGTGGTATCTTTCACCGGGAAAAGTCGTCCTCTGGGGGGTTTACATTTCGTGTTAAGTTTTGTAAAATAGGGAGTACGAAAAGGAGTTTGGGCATGAAGATTTCCACAAGGGGGCGCTATGCGCTGCGTATGATGATTGAGTTTGGAATGAATCCGGACGGCTGTACAAAGATCAGCCAGGTCGCGGAACGGCTCGGGGTGTCGGATAAGTATCTGGAACAGATTGTTTCGCTGTTGCACAAGGCCGGTTACGTTCGCAGTACGCGCGGCGCGCAGGGCGGTTATACGCTGACCCGCGATCAGCGGGATTATACGGTCGGCATGATTCTGCGGGTGACGGAAGGAAGTCTTTCACCGGTGGCCTGTCTGGACACGGATGAGGAAGGAACCTGTGACAAGAAGGTCTGCTGCAGCACATTGAGTCTGTGGCAGCAGATGAAGGATGCGATCGACGAAGTGGTCGATCATGTGACGCTTGCAGATTTGATTGAAGAACAGAAGAAGAAACCCGATGAGGCATTGATGTAATGCTCATGGAGGAAGAAGACGCACTGAATACTTGGTGCGTTTTGTCGTAAATGGAGGAGGAATGGGAGATGAAGGACGGATTTTTCCGCGTCGCGGCGGCGACGCCGAAGATTCAGGTGGCGGATCCGGTTTATAACCGTGAGCGGATCTGTGAGATCATGGAGGAAGGCGGACGCCTGGGAGTGGGGCTGCTCGTGTTTCCGGAGCTGTGCCTGACGGCATATACATGCAATGATCTGTTTCTGCAGGATGTGTTGCTGCGGAAGGCGAAGGAGGAACTGCAGGCGATTGTCGCCTGTTCGGCCGGGAAGAATATGCTTGTGTTTGTCGGACTTCCGTGGATGCATGGGGGAAAGCTGTATAATGTCGCGGCGGCGGTATGCGGCGGACGGCTGCTGGGTCTGGTGCCGAAGAAGCATATACCGAATTATTCAGAATTTTACGAGAGACGGCATTTCACGCCCGGGATGGAGACGCCGGTATTTACCAGCTGGGAGAATGAGCGGATTCCGCTTGGCACGAATCTTCTGTTTGTCTGTAAGGAATATCCGGAGCTGGTGATTGGCGCCGAGATCTGTGAGGACGTCTGGGTGGCATGTCCGCCGAGTATTCGCCACGCGATGGCCGGCGCGACTGTGATTGTGAACTGTTCCGCGAGTGACGAGGTGGTGGGCAAGGACACCTATCGTCAGGAGCTGATCGGCGGGCAGTCGGCGCGGCTGGTCTGCGGTTATGTTTATGCGAATGCGGGAGAGGGCGAGTCCTCTCAGGATCTGGTCTTTGATGGACATAATATCATCGCGGAGAACGGTACGCTGCTGGCGGAGTCAAGACGGTTTGAACCGGGGATGATCATGGCGGATCTGGATCTGGAACGCCTGACGGCGGAGCGACGCCGTCTGACGACCTTCCCGACGGCGGAAGATACGGCATATCTGCGCGTGGAGTTTTCGCTGGACTTAAACGACATGGAACGTCAGCAGGATGAAAAGCTGCTGCGATATATTGATAACCGGCCGTTCGTGCCGCATGATCTCTCGGAGCGCAGCAGACGGTGCGAGGAGATTTTTACCATTCAGGCGATGGGGCTGAAGAAACGCCTGGAGCACACCGGAGCGGCGCATGCGGTGATTGGAATTTCAGGAGGGCTGGATTCCACACTGGCGCTACTGGTGACCGCACGCGCTTTCGACATGCTTGGTCTGTCACGGGCGCAGATTCAGGCGGTGACGATGCCCTGCTTTGGGACGACTGACCGGACTTACCACAATGCCTGTACGCTCACGCGGAAGCTGGGGGCGACGCTGACGGAAGTGGATATCCGCACGGCGGTGTTGCAGCATTTTTCCGATATCGGACAGGATTCGGCGGTCCATGACGTGACCTATGAGAATGGACAGGCGAGAGAACGGACACAGGTACTGATGGATCTTGCAAACAAATGCGGCGGACTGGTGATTGGTACCGGCGACATGTCCGAGCTGGCGCTGGGCTGGGCGACCTACAATGGTGATCACATGTCCATGTACGGAGTGAATGTCTCTGTGCCGAAGACACTGGTGCGGCATCTGGTGCGCTACTACGCGGACGTCTGCGGAGAACAGGAGCTTGCGGATGTCTTGCTGGACGTGCTTGACACGCCGGTCAGCCCGGAGCTGCTTCCGCCGGAAGATGGTGTGATCTCACAGAAGACGGAGGATCTGGTGGGGCCGTATGAGTTGCATGATTTCTTCCTCTATTATGTTCTCCGTTTTGGTTATCTGCCGTCGAAGATCTATCGGATGGCGGTCCGGGCTTTTGATGGCGAGTATGGAGCGGAATGCATCGCGAAATGGCTGAATGTGTTTTACCGCCGGTATTTTGCCCAGCAGTTTAAGCGCTCCTGTCTGCCTGACGGGCCGAAGGTCGGTTCTGTCGCTGTCTCGCCGCGGGGTGATCTGCGGATGCCAAGCGACGCCGCAAGAAGGATCTGGATGGAAGATCTGGCAAAAATCGGATAAACAGCAAGGAAAGGAATTTGCGCAGTATGATAACCAGTACGGCAAATAAACAGCTGAAATACGTTTCGGCCCTGATGCACCGGTCGAAGACACGGCGCGAGGAGGGACTGTTTGTGGCAGAAGGCGCGCGGATGTGCGGGGAGATTCCCGACGACCGTCTGGCGATGCTGTATCTCTCCGAAAGCTATGTGAAAACCCGGGAGGGGAAGCAGTTTGCACAGCGGGCACAGCGGGTGGAGTATGTGAGTGACGAGGTCTTCCGTTCCCTTTCGGACACACAGAGTCCGCAGGGAGTTCTCGCTCTGGTGCGACAGTTCCAATATGGAATCGATGATGTGACAGAAGGCGGAGTGGCCGGGAAGCTGACTCTTCTCCTGATTCTGGAACACCTTCAGGATCCGGGGAACCTGGGTACCATGATCCGCGCCGGAGAGGGTGCGGGTGTGACCGGTATTCTAATGGATTCCGGCACCGCCGATATTTATAATCCGAAGGTGATCCGTTCAACGATGGGTTCCATACTCCGTGTTCCTTTTGTGTATGTGGAGGATCTGGGCGGAACGCTCGATTTGCTGAAGGAGAGAGGGATTCGTCTGTATGCGGCGCACCTGGAAGGGAAGAATACGTATGACCGGGAAGATTACTGCGGCAAAACGGGGTTTCTGATCGGCAATGAAGCAAACGGACTTTCCGACGGGATATCGGCGAAGGCAGACGGGAAGGTGCGTATTCCCATGGCGGGGAAGGTAGAGTCTCTGAATGCGGCGATGGCGGCTTCTGTCCTGTTGTTTGAGGCAGCGAGACAGAGACGCAACAAAAGCGACGCCTGATTTGCTGACCGCTTAGCGGATGCTTGCCTGCTTTTTCGTAAAAAGTGACATTGTAAAGGGTCTGAATTTAGAGTATACTGATAATGATTGCGGACGGTGCAGGATCGGATGTGGAAGGATGCCGTTCGGAATCAGGATTCATACGAAATGAAGAATGGGGCGGATGCGGGTTCCGTCGAAGAAAGAGGGATGAAGATGGTTTCCATTTACTGGCTGATCGCGTTTGTCGTGCTTGTGGGAATTGAGATTGCCACGCTGGCCCTGACGACCATCTGGTTCGCAGGCGGTGCGTTTGTCGCGTTCCTTTTGTCGTTGTTTGGTGTGCGGGTGGAAGTGCAGCTGGCAGCGTTTGTGGTGGTTTCGTTCCTGATGCTGTATCTGACCAGACCAATGTCGATCCGTTATGTCAACAGCAATGCGGTCAGGACGAATGTCGACGACCTGATTGGCAGAGATGCGCGTGTCACAGCAGAAATCAACAATGCGCTGGGGACGGGAACCGCGGTTGTGGGCGGCCAGGAATGGACGGCCAGAAGCGAGGAGGATGGAACGACCTATGCCGTCGGAACGACGGTCCGGATCCGGTCGATTCAGGGAGTGAAACTGATCGTTTCTGTGGCGGAGACTTCTGCGCCGCAGACAGAGGAATAAACAGGAGGTTTGAACTATGGCGGGATTTATTGTATTGATTGTTCTTTTGATTTTTGTGATTGCAATACTGTCTTCCTGTATTCGTATTGTTCCACAGGCACAGGCGCTGGTGATTGAACGCCTGGGCGCCTATACGGGTACCTGCTCGGTTGGTGTGCATTTCCTGATCCCGGTGGTGGATCGGGTGGCAAAGCGGGTGACATTAAAGGAGCAGGTGGTGGATTTTGCGCCGCAGCCGGTGATTACGAAGGATAATGTCACAATGCGGATTGATACGGTGGTCTTTTTTCAGATTACGGATCCGAAGCTTTACGCCTATGGCGTAGAGAATCCGATTATGGCGATTGAAAATCTGTCGGCGACAACGTTGAGAAATGTGATTGGTGATCTGGAGCTGGATGAGACTCTGACCTCCCGTGAGACAATCAACACGAAGATGCGTGCGTCGCTGGATATTGCGACCGATCCCTGGGGAATCAAGGTAAACCGTGTCGAGTTGAAGAACATCATTCTTCCGGCATCCATTCAGGACGCGATGGAAAAGCAGATGAAGGCAGATCGCGAAAAGCGTGAGGCGATTCTGCGCGCCGAGGGCGAGAAGCAGGCGACGATTCTGGTGGCGGAGGGCAAGAAGCAGTCCGCGATCCTGGATGCGGAATCCGAAAAGCAGGCGGCGATTCTCCGTGCGGAAGCAGAGAAGGAGAAACGGATTCGCGAGGCGGAAGGTGAGGCGGAAGCGATTCTGACGGTTCAGAAGGCGAATGCGGACGGGATTCGTTTCCTTAAGGAGGCGGCTCCGGACGCGGCGGTACTGCAGATGAAGAGCCTGGAGGCTTTTGCGGCCGCGGCCAATGGCCAGGCGACAAAGATTATCATTCCGTCGGATATTCAGTCGGTTGCCGGGCTGGCGAAATCCATCACGGAGATTGTGAAGGAAATGTAAGAGCACGAAGGAGAATAAGAGCATGGACTTAAAAGGGAGAAATTTTCTGACACTGAAGGATTATACGCCGGAGGAGATCCTCTATCTTCTGGATCTTGCGGCAGATCTGAAGGAAAAAAAGAAAAAGGGCATTTCAGTGGCGCACTGGACCGGGAAGAATGTGGCGCTGATTTTTGAAAAGACGAGTACAAGAACCCGCTGTTCGTTTGAGGTGGCGGCTCATGATATGGGGATGGGAACGACCTATCTGGATCCATCCGGAAGCCAGATTGGAAAGAAAGAGAGCATTGCAGATACAGCCCGTGTGCTTGGCCGTATTTTTGACGGGATCGAGTATCGTGGATACGGACAGGAGATCGTGGAAGAACTGGCAAAATACGCCGGGGTTCCGGTGTGGAATGGTTTGACGAATGAATATCACCCGACGCAGGTGCTTGCAGACATGCTGACAGTGCGGGAGCATCTGGGACGTCTGGCCGGGGTGAAGCTGGTGTATATGGGTGACGCCCGCTACAATATGGGCAATTCTCTGATGATTGTCTGCGCGAAGCTGGGGCTACATTTTGTTGCATGTGCGCCGGAGAAGTATTTTCCGAACGCAGACCTGGTAGACGAATGCAGGGAGTACGCAAAGGCATCCGGTGGTACGATTACCCTGACCGAGGACGTTGCGGAGGGCACGAAGGATGCGGATGTCATCTATACGGATGTGTGGGTATCGATGGGAGAACCGGATGAAGTCTGGGAAGAGCGAATCCGTGATCTGACGCCGTATAAGGTAACGGCGGATGTGATGAAACATGCCGGTGCGCAGTCGATCTTTCTTCATTGCCTGCCCTCCTTCCACGACCGCAAGACAAAGATCGGCAGGGAGATGGGAGAACGCTTTGATATCACCGACATGGAGGTAACGGATGAGGTGTTCGAATCGCCCGCCTCGAAAGTGTTCGATGAAGCAGAGAACCGGATGCACACCATCAAAGCCGTGATGGCTGCGACATTGGCCGAGAGCAATTAGGAGAGAATACATGGCAGTGAGGGAGAAGAAGAATCCGCGCAATACTTCGGTGATGCTGGATCTGATTCATATTGTTGTAGGGATCCTGGTGGTAGTCTGCGTGGTACTTGCGTTTCTGTTTCCGGAGAAGAATCGCTTCCTGTTCCCGCTTGTGTTCTGGCTGGCGGCATTTCTGAACGGAGTCAATGGCTGGAATCGCCTGGTGCAGTCCGGCCATGACAGGAAGAAGAAGGCGGGGGGAGCGGCATTCTGTCTGGTGGCAGTGATTCTGCTCACAGTCGGTGTGCTGAGTGCGGTCAGTATGTGGAGGACGGCATGAAGACAAAGATACTGAAATACCTGAAGGAGACAGATGGTTTTGTGTCGGGGCAGGAGCTGTGCGACCAGCTTGGCGTATCCCGGACGGCTGTATGGAAGATTATCCGGCAGCTCGAGGAGGAAGGGTATGAGATTGAGGCGGTGCGAAGTCGTGGATATCGTCTGACCGGAAGCGGCGACGTACTTTCTGAAGCCGAGATTCGCAGTACGCTTACAACCAGGTGGGCCGGACAAAATCTGGTTGTCCATGATGAGATTGACTCGACGAATAATGAGATCCGCCACCTGGCGGAAAGTGGAGCAGTGGAAGGCACGCTGGCGGTAGCAGAGATTCAGACCGCCGGGAAAGGGAGACGTGGACGTGCCTGGAAATCTCCCCGGGGGATCGGAATCTGGATGAGTCTGCTTCTGCGGCCGCTCTTTCCCCCCAATCGTGCATCTATGCTGACTCTGCTTGCGGCGATGGCGGTGAATCGGGGAATCCGTGAGACGGTGGGGGTGGAGAGCGGCATCAAATGGCCGAATGATATTGTACGGAATGGAAAGAAGCTGTGCGGAATTCTGACCGAGATGGCGACCGAGGAGGACGCCATTCGATATTGTGTGGTTGGAATCGGGATCAATGTCAACACAGAGGAATTTCCGGAAGAAATTCGGGATACGGCAACGTCGCTGTATCTGGAGACCGGGAGTCTGGTGCGCCGTGCGCCGGTTGTCAATGCAATCCTGTGCGCCTGGGAAGAATACTATGAGCAATATCAGAAGACACTGGATATGAGTCTGCTGATGGATGAGTACAATGCACAGCTCGTCAACCGGGGGCGCGAAGTCCTTGTACTGGCGCCAGGTCATGAGTACAGTGGAATTTCTCATGGAATCAACCGGGAAGGAGAATTGCTGGTTGAGACCGGAGACGGGCAGATGCACGAGGTATTGTCCGGTGAAGTGTCGGTGCGTGGGGTTTACGGATATGTGTGAGAATGAGGAGCGTACGGACAGGCAGGCAGACCCGGATGTGGGAACAATATCCCAGGAAGAAAGACTGCAGGCGCTGAATCAGCCGCTCCTGGCCTGGTATGCGGAACATGCCCGCTCACTTCCTTGGCGGGAAAATCCGGCTCCCTACCGGGTCTGGATATCGGAGATTATGCTGCAGCAGACCAGAGTGGAGGCCGTAAAGCCTTATTTTGAGCGTTTCGTGAGGGAATTGCCCAATGCGACGGCGCTGGCGTTTGTCAGTGACGATCGTCTGATGAAACTCTGGGAGGGGTTGGGATATTACAGCCGGGCGAGGAACTTAAAAAAAGCGGCCAGGCAGATTCTGGAGGAGTACGGCGGGGAGATGCCGGCTGATTATGAGAAGCTGAAGTCGCTGCCGGGAATCGGCAGTTATACGGCGGGTGCCATTGCTTCGATCGCGTTTGGTATTCCCGTGCCGGCCGTCGACGGCAATGTGCTGCGTGTTGTTGCCAGGATCACGGCAGGCCGCGAGGATATTCGGAAGGCGTCGACAAAGAAGCAGGTTGAGCAGGCGTTACTCCCCGTCATTCCCAGGGAGCATCCGGGTACCTTCAATCAGGGGATGATGGAGATTGGAGCGATGGTATGTCTTCCGAACGGGGAACCAAGATGCGGCGACTGTCCATTTGTCGGAATCTGTCTTTCTGCATTGCATCACCTGACGGGGGAGATTCCTGTGCGGACTCCGAAGAAGCCAAGGCGTGTGGAAGACAAAACCGTCTGCATTCTGGAGTGCAGAAATCAGGTCGGGATTCGAAAGAGAGGAGCGGAAGGGCTCCTCGCTTTTCTCTATGAACTGCCGAATGTGGAGGGGGTTCTGCAGGAGGAGGAGCTGGCGGATGCCTTCGGGTTTTCCCCGGGGGAGATCGTTCGCATCGAGCATCTGCCACCGGCGAAGCATATTTTTTCTCATGTGGAATGGCATATGGCAGGATACCGTGTTGTGCTGGAGAACCGTATCCCTTCCGGCCTGATTCCGGCTCAAAAGGAAGAACTGCGGACGGTTTATGCCCTCCCGGGAGCATTTGGTGCGTATACAAAGTTGATTCATTGAGAATACTGACAGGGAGAGGCGGTGACAGGTTATGGCGGAACGAAAACGGTTGCTTCTGATCATCAATCCATGCTCCGGGCGGGTGCGGATTCGAACCCATCTGCTGGAGGTGCTGGATATTTTCATGAAGGAAGGCTGGCGTGTGCAGGCTTTTGTGACGCAGAAACCTCTGGATGCGCGTGACATTGCTGCAAGAGAGGGCCGGCACAGTGATCTGATTGTCTGTTGCGGAGGGGACGGTACGCTCAATGAGACGGTTTCCGGTATGATGACGCTGGAGCGTCGACCTGCGCTCGGCTATATTCCATCCGGTTCGACGAACGATTTCGCGGCGGGACTGAAACTGCCGAAACGTGTGCCGGATGCGGCGCGTGTGGCGGTGACCGGTGACCGGTTTCCGATTGATATCGGTGCGTTTTGTGATGACCGGTATTTTGTTTATGTGGCGGGGTTCGGTATTTTTACGGAGATTTCCTATGCGACTCCCCAGGAACGGAAGAATAAACTCGGTCGTCAGGCATATCTGCTGGAAAGTCTGAAAAGCCTGGCTTCGATCCAGTCTTATGCCATGCGTGTGGAGTGGGAAGGCGGAGAGCTGGAGGGAGAGTTTATCTTTGGCATGGTGACGAACGCCCGCAGCGTCGGCGGATTCAGGGGGATTGTCACACAGGAGGTAGCATTGGATGACGGATTGTATGAGGTCCTGCTGGTTCGCATGCCGGGTACGCCGTTGGAACTCAGTACGATGGTCAGCGATCTTTTTTCCCGGGAGCCATCCTCCAACGATATGATTTACCGGTTCCGGACGAACGCCATTTCCTTCACTTCCGGCAATCCGGTCGACTGGGTTCTGGATGGGGAATTCGGCGGCAGCCGTACGGAAGTGAGAATTCAGAATCTGCAACGTCAGATCGCGATTCGAAAGGGGCAGTCGAAAAAATCTTCCAAAAAGTAAGAGAAAATCATGTTGAAATCTGTGACCTCTTGTTATATAATGAATTGTTGAATGAATTTTTGTGCCTTTAAGCGAAAGGATGTTACTGTGGAGAAAGACAATTTTTTGGAGAAGCTGAAGAAACTGGTAGAAGTCGCGAAAAATAAGCACAACGCGCTGGATGTGACAGAGATCAACGACTTTTTCACCGGTGATGATCTGTCTCCGGATCAGATGGAGCAGATTTACAGCTATCTGGAACAGAAGCATATTGATGTTGTTCCTGTGATCGATGATACTGTGCTGACAGAGGAGCCGCTTCTTCTGGATGACGATGACATCGATATGGATGATAATTTTGCAAAAGAAAGCGAAGAGATTGAACTCGACGCTGTCGATTTGCTGGAAGGAATCGGCACTGAGGATCCGGTACGCATGTATCTGAAGGAGATCGGTACGGTTCCGCTTTTGAGTGCGGAGGAAGAGATCAGTCTGGCGAAGCGCAAGGCCGAAGGGGACGAGTTTGCGAAGGAACGCCTGATTGAGGCGAATCTGCGTCTGGTTGTCAGTATCGCGAAACGATATACCGGCCGTGGAATGAGCTTCCTTGATCTGGTTCAGGAGGGTAATCTGGGACTGATTAAGGGTGTGGAGAAATTTGATTATACGAAGGGGTACAAGCTGAGTACATATGCGACCTGGTGGATCAGACAGTCTGTAACCAGAGCATTGGCAGATCAGGCGCGTACCATCCGCGTACCGGTGCATATGGTTGAGACGATTAACAAGATGTCGAAGATGCAGCGGAAGCTGACGCTGGAACTGGGCTATGAGCCGTCCGTGACGGAACTGGCGGAAGCGCTGGATATGTCTGAGGAAAAGGTGATGGAGATCATGCAGATCGCCAGGGAGCCGGCATCTCTGGAGACGCCGATTGGCGAGGAAGACGATTCGAATCTTGGCGATTTTGTGGCGGACAACAATGTGGTGACACCGGAGGGCAATGTGGAGTCCGTTATGCTGAGAGAGCATATTGATGCGCTGCTGGGCGATTTGAAGGAGAGGGAGCGCCAGGTGATTGTCCTGCGTTTTGGCCTGGAGGATGGCCATCCGCGCACACTCGAAGAGGTTGGCAAGGAGTTTAATGTGACGCGGGAGCGTATCCGTCAGATCGAAGCGAAAGCGCTGCGCAAGCTGCGCAACCCGGTTCGCAGCAAACGGATTCGGGATTTCCTGTAGACAGTCATGAAATGGTGAGCGTATGAATCAGAGAAATTTTCAGAAAGAACTGGAAAGGATCATAGCGAGATGCGAACATGAGAGCCGGGTTCCCCGGCTCTTGCTGCATGCCTGCTGTGCGCCGTGCAGCAGCTATGTGCTGGAATATTTATCAAAATATTTTCTGATTACTGTTTTCTATTATAACCCCAATATTTCTCCGGCGGAGGAATATGAAAAGAGGGTGGCGGAGCTTCGCCGTCTGATTGAAGAATTGCCGGTGAAACACCGGGTTCGCATGGAAACCGGTCCATATGAGCCGCTGCGTTTCTATGAGGTGAGCCGCGGCTATGAAGACGCGCCGGAGGGCGGCGAACGCTGTTTTCGGTGCTATCGTCTGCGCCTGGAGGAGACCGCGCGCATGGCGGCGGAGGGCGGTTACGATTATTTTACTACCACCCTGACAATCAGCCCCCTCAAAAATGCCCGCAGGCTGAATGAGATCGGAGAGGAGCTGGGAGAGCTTTACCAGGTATCGCATCTGCCTTCTGATTTCAAGAAAAAGAACGGCTATCAGCGTTCGATCGAACTCTCTGCGGAGTATCATCTTTACCGGCAGAACTTCTGCGGATGTGTGTTTTCCCACCGGGAGCGTTGCGTGTCTGCGCAGCCGGAACTTCTGTGAAACCTGACGAATATTCGAACGGTTTGGCTTGACACCTCAGGCGATTTGTTATAAACTAAATTGTATGAGGATCCTTGTAGCATTGCATGGATTTGAGGGAAAATATTATAATTAAAAGGAGATCTGATTATGCTTAGTAAGAAATTGACCATTGTAAACCCGTCTGGACTGCATTTGAGACCGGCGGGCGTACTGTCCCAGACTGCGATGAAGTTCAAGTGCGATGTATTCGTCGAGTATGGCGACAAGAAGATCATTGCGAAGAGCGTTCTGAACGTGATGGCGGCTGGCATCAAGACCGGTGCTGAGATCAACCTGATCACCGACGGCGAAGATGAGGCAGCAGCGATGGAGACCATCAGCAAGGCGATTGAGAGCGGCCTTGGCGAGATGTAAGCAGTAGAAGGAATAGCTTGCGCGGTGTCCGAATGATAGAATGTGGGAAGCGTTATCCGAAGCGGGTGACGCTTCTTTTTTTTAACACAGAGAATGCCATATGGCGACAGCAATCTGTCATCCATATGGCATTTTTGTGTGCAGTTACCGGTTTGCATGATAAGCCTCATCGGAATCGTATACGTCGAATCCGCTGGTTTGCAGAATATCAATGGCTTTTTCCGGGTTGTCGCACTTGAGTACGGCTGCGGCATCTGCGCCGTTGGCAAACGCATACATATACTCGATGTTGATGTTTCCCTCCACGATTTGATGCATGGCTGCGGAGAGAGAACCGACTGCGTGGGGAACCCTTAAGGCGACGACTTCTGTGAGCATGGAGGTGATACCGGCTTCTTTGAGGACATTTCGTCCCTTTTCCGGTTCGGATACGATCATGCGAAGCATGCCATAATCAGAAGTGTCAGCAAGACTGAGTGCCACAATATTTACATTTGCCTCGGCCAGGACGTGCAGTACTTCATCCAGACGGCCTTCTCTGTTTTCCATGAAGACAGATAACTGTCGAATCGTATTGTTTGTCGCCATGATGTTATCCCCTTTCTATAATATCCGGTTGTCAATGACTCGCTTTGCCTTACCTTCGCTGCACTGAATGCTCTTTGGCTCGACCAGTTTCACACGCACGGCGATGCCGAGCGCCTGTTTAAGGACTGCAGCAACCTTATCACGCAGCTCGTCCAGTTTACGGATTTCATCAGAGAAGTATTCTTCACTGACTTCTACCATAACGGTCAGAACGTCCAGATTATTTTCGCGATCGACGATCAGCATGTAATGTGGAGCGACGCCGCCGCCCATGGAGAGCAGGGCGGTCTCGACCTGAGTCGGGAAGACATTGACGCCACGAATGACCTTCATATCGTCTGTACGGCCGGTGAACTTCTGGATGCGCGGAAGCGTCCGTCCGCAGGCGCACTGCTTATGATCGATGCTGGTCAGGTCTTTGGTGCGGTAGCGGATCAGAGGCATTCCTTCTTTCGCGAGGGTGGTGAATACCAGTTCGCCTTCTTCGCCGTCCTCACAGGGGGCTCCGGTCGCAGGATTGATGACTTCCGGATAGAAATAATCTTCATAGACATGCAGGCCTTTGTGATGGATGCAGTCCACTGCCACGCCGGGGCCGGTGACCTCGCAGAGACCGTAGATATCGAAGCTGTTGATATGGAGAATATCTTCGATTTTCTGACGCATCTCGTTTGTCCAAGGTTCGGCGCCATTGACGCTGGCTTTCAGCTGGAGCCGGTCGACGATTCCGGCTTCCTCTGCTGCTTCCGCCAGATAGAGGGCATAGGAAGGTGTACAGCCAAAGGCGGTCGCGCCGAAATCCTCCATGCACATCAGCTGTCTTTTGGTATTGCCGGATGACATGGGGATCGCCATGGCGCCCAGCGCCTGCGCGCCGAGATCCAGTCCCATACCACCGGTGAACAGCCCATACCCGTAACAGATATGGATGCGGTCTTCGGAAGTGAGACCGGCCATGGTCAGCCCTCTTGCTACACATTCGCCCCACACTTCGACGTCCTTCTTTGTATAGGACGCCAGCGTCAGCTTGCCGGTTGTTCCCGAGGTCCCCTGTACCCGGGCAATCTTTTCCTGTGGAACAGCCAGCAGACCGAACGGATAGTTATCCCGCAGGTCTTCTTTGGTCGTGAATGGAAGCTTGCCGATGTCTTCCAGACCATGGATATCTTCCGGCTTAAGACCAATCTCATCCATCTTTCTGCGGTAGAACTCTACATGGTCATAGACATTCTTCACCTGTTTGACCAGACGCTCGCTCTGCAGCGTGGTCATTTCGTCTCTGCCCATACACTCAATCTTCGGATCGCGATAGCGCTCCTTCCAGTTTTCCAATGATATCTTTGGCATAAACCCCTCCTGTATCAATTATTTTTTGCCACACAGTACCGATTCCGCAACGTCCATCGTTGCTGGAAAGATCATTTTTGATGATGACTGTGGTATTTCTCTATCATATCATGTGTATGGAAAGAAATCTACAGAAAGTTTATCAGGAGGAATTCAGGCAAATATATTCTGGCGTTTTGCGTGGCTATATATTATAATAGTTCGTGTTGGACGGATACCGGACGCGGAAATCCGTGTATGGAGTCCGGATTCTGTAAGAACAGGAAGACAGAAAACGATTCAGGAGGAAATTGCCATGGAGAACAGAACATTTGACGTGACTGCTTTGGGTGAGCTGTTGATTGATTTCACGGAGAACGGGGTCAGCGGACAGGGGAATCCGCTTCTGGAAGCCAATCCGGGAGGAGCGCCCTGCAATGTGCTGGCGATGCTGCAGCGGCTGGGCAGGAAGACGGCTTTTATCGGTAAGGTCGGAAAGGACATGTTTGGGGCACAGCTGCGGGAGGCAGTCGCGTCCGCCGGAATCGATCTGCGCAACCTGGTAGAGGATGAAGAGGTACATACGACGCTGGCTTTTGTACATACAAAGGAGGATGGAGACCGCGATTTTTCCTTTTACCGGAATCCGGGCGCGGATATGATGCTGCAGAAGGAGGAGATCCAGGATGAGCTGATTCAGAATTCCAGAATCTTCCATTTTGGGACGCTTTCCTCTACGCATGATGGCGTCCGGGAGGCGACCAGACACGCGCTGCGGGTGGCAAAGGAAGCGGGATGTATGGTCAGTTTCGACCCGAATCTGCGTCCGCCGTTATGGAAGTCACTGGATGACGCGAAGGCAGAGATCGAATATGGTCTGGCTCAGGCAGACATCCTGAAGATTTCAGATAATGAGGTGGAATTCCTCTTTGGTACGACCGACTATGATGCCGGGGCACGGATGCTGATTGAGAAATATCAGATTCCGCTGATCTGTATCACTCTGGGCAGGGAAGGAAGCCGCGCTTATTATAAGGGGCTGCGCGTGGACGCGCCTGGCTTTATTCAGAAGAATACCATCGAGACGACAGGCGCGGGAGACACGTTCTGTGGTTGTATGCTGAATTCTGTTCTGGAATACGGCCTGGACAATCTGACAGAGGAGAAGCTGAAGGAACTCCTTCTCTTTGCCAATGCGGCTGCCTCTGTGATCACGACCAGAAAGGGCGCGCTCCGTGTGATGCCGACCAGGGAAGAGATCGACGCATGTCGGAACGGGAATCAGTAAACCAAAAACAGGCGGAAGGATTTTTGCAGAAAACAGATGAAAAAAGAGACGGATAAGAAGGAAATATTTGAGTCCCTGCCGGTAGCGGAAGCAGTGCGGTTGATGGCGACGCCGATGGTCATCAGTATGGTGATTGTCCTGATTTACAATATGGCGGATACGTTTTATGTGGGCAGGACGAACGATCCTTATATGGTGGCCGGCATCTCGATGATGTTGCCCGTGTTTAATATTACGCTTTCCATCGCCGGTATCTCCGGCGTTGGCGGCGGTACGCTGGTTTCCAGGCTGCTGGGGCGCGAGGAAGAGAGAGAAGCAAGACGGGTCAGTGTGTTCAGCATTTATCTGGCGGTATTGCTGGCGGCCTGTTTTTCGGTCGGAATGGCCTGCTTTCTCGATCCGCTGCTGCGGGCGATGGGCGCCGGAGACAATACCATTGCCTATGCGAGACAATATACGTTCTGTGTGCTGGTGATCGGTGGTATTCCGACGGTTCTTTCCAATGTTCTCTCTAACCTGGTGAGATGCGTCGGGTATTCGAAGAAGGCGAGTTTCGGCATTGCGATGGGCGGTGTCTTAAATATTGTGCTGGATCCGCTGCTGATGTTTGTCATCCTTCCGCATGGGATGGAAGTGCTGGGTGTCGGGATCGCGACCTGCATTTCCAACTGCGTGGCATGTCTCTATTTCCTGATTACCGTTTATCGGACCAGGGAGGAACATGTCATCTGCCTGGATCCCCGTGAAGGGATGCCGACGGGAGAGAGCATCTGCTCGGTGCTGCAGGTTGGTATTCCTTCTTCTGTGACGACACTGTTGTTTGATCTGGATTATGTGGTGCTGGACAGGCTGATGGTGACTTATGGCGATATTCCGCTCGCAGCGATCGGAATTGTCCTGAAAGCAGAACGATTCCCGCTGAACGTGGGAATCGGAATCTGTCAGGGCATGGTGCCACTCGTTGCTTATAATTTTGCTTCCGGAGATCATCAGAGGATGAATCAGGTGATTCACTGCGCCCGCCGGGCCGGTCTTCTCATCGGGCTGGCAAGCATCCTTGTTTATGAGATCTTTGCCGTTTCCCTGATGCGTATCTTTATTGCCAATGCGGACACGGTTTCCCTGGGAACGACGTTTATCCGCATCCGCATTCTGGCGACGCCGATGATGTTCCTCTGCTTTTCCATGGTCCATGTCTTCAACGCCTTTGGGGAAGGCGGTTGGGCATTGCTCCTCGGCGTGTTGAGGTGGGCCGTCATCAATATTCCGATGCTGTTCCTCCTCAATGCGTTGTTTGGAATCTACGGTCTGGTCTGGTCGCAGCTGATTTCCGATGCTGTCATGGCCGCGATTTCGTTCTGCGTCTACCGCATATACGCGAGAAAGGCGTTTCAGGTGCAGGGATAGCGCGTATCGGCTGCTGGCTGCCTTATTCCATTGCTTCCCGGGCCACGGACAACATCAGCTTGATGCGGTTTTCCTGATTGACCTTCGTGGCGCCGGGGTCATAATCGATGGGTACGATGTTGGCAAGCGGATACATCTCTTTGATTTTGTGAATCATGCCCTTACCGCATACATGCGTGGGCAGACAGCCAAAGGGCTGGGCGCAGACGATATTGGAGTAACCGTTTTTGACCAGTTCGATCATCTCACCGGGCAGGAACCATCCTTCCCCCATCCGGTTGCCGACATTCACAAGACCATCCACCAGCGGTTTCGTATTCTCATAGCTGCACAGCTGGGTGAACACTCTGGATTTATCGATGCATTCCATGAAGACTTTTTCCACTTTTTTGAAATAATTCAGGAGCGAGGTGGCGACCGCCAGCTTGATCCGGCTTCCGCCATAAAGGCGGATGTCCTGGATACGGGCGTCTACCTTGAACATCAAAAAGCCCAGAAGACCGGGTACCATCACCTCGCAGTCCTGTTCCGCAAGGAATTTTTCCAGGTGATTGTTGGCAAAACTGGCGTATTTCACATAGATTTCGCCGACAATGCCAACCTTGACCTTTGGCGTTTTGTTAATCGGAACCTGCGTGAAGGAAGCAATGATTTTTTCAAAGTTTACCGCCATGTCGCGCAGGGAAAATTCCTTTCCTTTGCGGAACTGGCCGGTCAGCTGTGTGACCCATTCCCCGACCAGCCGGTCGGCATCACCTTTTGTAATCTCGTATGCCCGTACCTGGTTGGAGAGCAGCATCAGCATGTCGCCATAGATGACGCCGGCGGTGCAGCGGCGGATGATTGGAAGCGTCAGGTAAAAGCCGCTGTTAAGCTCTGTGCCGGACAGGTTGAAGGAAATCACCGGAACCTGGTCGTAGCCGGCCTTTGCCAGTGCCTTCCGGAGCAGATGAATGTAATTTGAGGCGCGGCAGCCGCCGCCCGACTGCATGATCATCAGGGCAGTCCTGTTCACATCGTATTTTCCGCTCTGAAGCGCGTCCAGGAACTGACCAATGACAAGGATCGCGGGATAGCAGGTGTCATTGTGGACATAGCGCAGACCGAGCTGTTTCATTTCTTCCTTCGCGGTGTCCAGCAGTTCCAGATGGTAGCCCTCGTCGAGGAATACCTGTCTCATAATCGCAAAATGAATCGGCAGCATATCTGGAACCAGAATCGTATAATCCTTTTTCATTTCTTTCGTGAAAATAATCCGGCCGTTTTTGCCGCGTTTAAGCTTTGCCATGTTTCTTTGCCTCCTGTTGTTCGAGAGCGGCAAGCAGGCTTCTAAGCCGCACCCGTACAGCACCCAGATTGGTGATTTCATCGATTTTAATCTGCGTATAGATCTTGCCGGACGCTTCAATGATCGAACGAACCTCGTCCGTCGTAATCGCGTCCAGACCGCAGCCGAAGCTGACCAGCTGCACCAGATCCATATCCTCCTGTGTGCAGACATATTTTGCCGCTGCGTAGAGCCGGGAATGATACATCCACTGGTTCAGAACATGAACCGGGAACCGGGACACCCTGTGGCTGATCGAATCTTCGGAAATGACACTGACACCGAAACCGTTGATCAGCATGTCGATCCCGTGACTGATCTCCGGATCCACATGATAAGGGCGTCCGGCCAGGACAATGATCCGTCGTCCTTCGGCGCGCGCGGTTGTGATGATCTCGTCTGCTTTCGCACGGACCTGTGAGAGGAAACGGTCCCGCTCCTGGAAGGCGAGATCGCTGGCCTTCTTCACATCCGGATAGCGGATGCCGTCGAAATAGCGGCCAAGCAGTTCGGTCATCTTCTGTGGAAAGTATTTTTTCTTATGCGGTCCCACATAATCATTGATCAGTACGGTACCCTCGGGAAATTCCATATTGGCGGCGATCACCTCCGGGTAATAGGCGACGACCGGGCAGTTGTAATTGTTGTCGCCGAGTCCCTCGTCAAAATTAAAACTCATACAGGGATAGAAGATGGCGTTTACCTTTTCGTCAATCAGGGTCGCGATATGCCCATGCAGCATCTTGGCGGGAAAACAGACCGTGTCACTGGGAATGGAACCCTGTCCGCGCAGATACAGCCTACGGTCGGAAAACGGGGATACCGTGACGCCGAATCCCAGCGATTCGAAAAAGCAGTACCAGAACGGAATCAGCTCGTACATATTGAGTCCCAGAGGAAGTCCGATGGTCTCTTTGCGTGTCCCCTGATGACGGGTGTAGGAAGCCAGCAGCTCCTGCTTGTATTTGTAAATGTTATGAAGCGAGTCGCTGGAACGTCTGGTCACCGGGCGTTCGCATTTGTTACCGGCAATGTATTTTCTTCCGCCTGAGAAGGTATTCACACTGAGACGGCAGTTGTTGCTGCAGAGACCACAGTTGATATTCTTCACCTCGTGAGTGAAGGAGCGAAGCGCATCCGCGCCCAGAATCGTGCTCGTTCCATCAGAGCGCACCTGGGCATCCAGCGCGCAGCCGTAAGCGCCCATCAGCCCGGCGATCACCGGCCGCACGACAGAGAATCCAAGCTCCCGTTCAAACGCGCGCAGCACGGCGTCATTGAGAAAGGTTCCGCCCTGAACGACAATCTTTTTACCCAGTTCGTCCATGGTAGACGGCCGGATGACTTTGTAGATGGCGTTCTTGACCACGCTGATGGACAGACCGGCAGAGATATCCGCTGTGCTGACGCCATCCTTCTGCGCCTGTTTGACAGAGGAGTTCATAAACACGGTGCAGCGGGAACCGAGATCAACGGCATTCTTTGAAAACAGTCCCAGCCGGGAGAATTCCTCCGCGGAATAGTTCAGCGCGCCGGCAAAGGTCTGCAGAAAAGAGCCGCAGCCGGAGGAACAGGCCTCATTCAGATAAATGTTGTCGATCGCGCCGTTATGTATCTTGAAGCATTTCATATCCTGGCCGCCGATATCGATGATGAACTCCACGTCAGGCATAAATTCGCGCGCGGCCTTCAGATGAGCCATAGTCTCGACGAGACCGTGGTCGATGGAGAACGCATTGCGGATAATGTCTTCCCCGTATCCCGTCACGCAGGAGCCGGCGATTGTAAGCCGGGGCGCGCGCTCATAGAGACCCCGCAGATAATCGAGAACGATTGGTACCGGGTTGCCGCTGTTGGAAAGGTAAATGCTGTCCAAAATCTCATGTTCTTCACCCATGACGACCGCTTTGACTGTTGTGGATCCGGCGTCGATTCCGATATAGGCCGGACCGGTATAATCCGTCAGATTTCCGTAGCGGACGTCCGCCTTCCGGTGACGGTCGCAGAATTCCTGATATTCTCTTTCATTCTCAAACAGCGGGGGCAGCGTCTGAAATTCACTGACCGATTCATAGCGGGAGAGAGCCGCGATTACTTCCTCGAGGTCGACATGGTTTTTTGCACAGAGGGCCGCTCCCATGGCGACATAATAGAGGGAGTGTTCCGGACAGGTACCTGTGAGAGAGAGCGTCCGGTCAAAACTCCTGCGAAGCTCCGACATGAAAGTGAGGGGGCCGCCCAGATAGAGAATATTGCCGCGGATGCTGCGGCCCTGAGCCAGTCCACCGATGGTCTGGTTGACGACGGCGTAAAAGATACTCGCGGAAATATCGCGCTTGTCCGCGCCCTGATTGATCAGCGGCTGGATGTCGCTTTTGGCGAAGACGCCGCAGCGGGAGGCGATGGTATAGAGCCGCGTGTGTTCTTTGACGTACTCATTCATCTCATCCGGCGTGATGTTCAGCAGGGTAGCCATCTGGTCGATAAAGGCGCCCGTGCCACCGGCACAGGAGCCGTTCATGCGCGCTTCCATCGCGCCGCGCAGGAAGATAATCTTGGCGTCTTCGCCGCCAAGTTCAATGATCACATCCGTATCCGGCGCGTACTTTCCGGCGGCGACCTTCGTGGCATAGACTTCCTGAATGAAATCGATGGAACAGTTTTCCGCCATGCCCATTCCGGCAGAGCCGGAGATGACCAGGCTGGTTTCTTTCGCGTCAGGGAAGCGGTCGCGCACCTTTCTCAGCGCTTCGATCGTTTTGGCTGTAATCTGAGAAAAATGACGCTCATATGCGGAATAGATTATCTGGCCCATAGAATCCAGAACAATGGTTTTTATGGTTGTGGAACCCACATCTAAACCGATCTTCAAAGGTGTTCACTCCTAATTCAATAATAATGGTATTTTACCTCATTTTTCATGATTCGACAAGAACTCGAATCAACGGCATGTCGTTTATAATGCTTCCTGTTACAGGTCATGCGTCAGCTGGCTGACGTGTGATCGGTAACGGCATCCCTCTGTCTGAGCGGGGTCAGGATATTTCGGTTAATTTTCTGCATGAAATACATACAGCATGCCACGGATACCAGCTCCGCGATTGGCCAGGCATACCAGACCTTAGAGAGATCGCCCATCCTCGACAGGAAGAAGACCAGAGGAACAAGGAATACCAGCTGACGGAAGAAGGAGACCAGCATGCTGTAGATTCCGTTACCTAGTGCCTGGAAAAAGGAAGATGAGATCACGGAAATTCCAGCAAAGAGAAAGCTGATGGCGATGGTTCGCAGGGCCGGCACGCCCATGGCAAGCATGGATTCCGACGCGTTGAAGAGTCCCAGCAGCTGTTCCGGGAAAATCTGCATGACGGCAAACGCGGCCACAAGGATGGATACCGCATAAACGTAGGCCAGGTTTCTGGTGCGGATGATTCGGTCCGGCTTTCCCGCGCCATAATTGTAGGCGACAATGGGAACCATGCCATTATTGAGACCGAAGATCGGCATGAAGACAAAGCTCTGGAGCTTGAAATATACGCCGAATACCGCGACGGCTGTGGAGGTAAATACTACCAGCGTTTTGTTGACGCAGAAGGTCATGATGGAACCGATCGCGACCATGAGGACAGACGGGACGCCTATGTAAAGGATATTTCCGATCACAACGGGATTGAGGTGAAATCCCCTGAAACGGATCCGGATATCTTCGTTAAAAAGAATATTGAAAACAAATGCCAGGATGGCTGCCAGGATCTGGCCCAGTACGGTCGCGTAGGCAGCGCCGGCAATGCCAAATTTTGGAAAACCGAAAAGCCCGAAGATCAGGATCGGGTCCATAATGATGTTGGTGATGGCGCCGAGTCCCTGTGTGAACATGGTATAGATGGTCTTTCCGGTCGCCTGCATCAGACGCTCAAAAACAAACTCGGCAAAAAGCCCAAAACTTGCGCACATGACAATAGACAGATAGGTGTGTCCATAGTCGGCAATCACATCCGACGCCCCCTGGATGACAAAGAACCATCTGGCGATGGTCAGCCCGAGTGTCAGAAAGATCACATATGCACAGGCGCAGAGCACGATACCGTGCAGAGCGGCTGCGTTGGCTGCGCGCGGATCCTTGCTGCCAAGCGCTTTGGAAACCAGGGCATTCATACCGACGCCGAGACCCGAGCCGACGCCGATCAGAAGGTTCTGCATGGGAAATGCCATCGATACCGCTGTCAGGGCGTCCTCCGCGATCATGGACACAAAGATACTGTCCACAACATTGTAAAGCGCCTGCACCAGCATGGAAATCATCATGGGCAGCGCCATGGTAATCAGGAGTCTGCCGATGGGCATGGTGCCCATTTTATTCTCCGCAGAAGAAGTCTGCTGTAAAGTTGACATAATCTGCCTCCGTTTTGTATGTAAATTGTCCGTCGCAATTTTTAGACGACATTTCTATTATAATGGGCAGACGGTTTCTTGTAAAGATACAGATTTTATGAAACTGCCTGAGAAACGTGCTTTTTTTCACGGACATACGGAAGGAAAATCGAAATTCGCTATTGACCGGGGATATGGGTCCTGTAGTATAATGAACGAGTCGGAGTGAGAAGTTATTTCAATACAGGGAAGAGGAGAATATCACATGATTTACAGACAATTTCAGAATCTGGAGCTTTCGGCTCTCGGCCTCGGATGTATGCGGCTTCCGGTGGTTGGCGGGGACGATGGCACGATTGATGAATCAGCAGCGCAGGAAATGGTCGATTACGCGCTGGAGCAGGGAATCAATTATTTTGACACGGCCTGGGGCTATCACAACGGGCAGTCAGAGACAGTGATTGGTCGTTGTCTTAAGAAGCATCTCAGGGATCAGTTTTATCTGGCTACAAAATTTCCAGGCTACGATCCGTCCAATATGGACAAAGTCGGGGAGATCTTCGAAAAGCAGCTGGAAAAGTGCCAGGTTGATTATTTTGATTTCTATCTCTTTCACAATGTCTGTGAGAAAAATATTGATGGATATCTGGACGAGACCCATGGGATTTTTCAGTATCTGATGAAGCAGAAAGAGAACGGCAGGATTCGGCATCTGGGATTCTCCGCGCATGGAGCCATGCCTGTCCTGAAACGGTTCCTGGCGCAATACGGAGCACATATGGAGTTTTGCCAGCTCCAGATTAATTATCTCGACTGGACCTTCCAGGATGCAAAGGCCAAGGTGGAGCTTCTGGATCAGTACGGGATTCCGGTATGGGTGATGGAGCCGCTTCGCGGTGGCCGCCTGGCGAACCTGAAAGCAGAGGATGCGACTGTACTTACCGCGCTTCGTCCACAGGAAGGTGTTCCGGCATGGGCCTTTCGCTTCCTGCAGACGATTCCTCAGGTGAAGATGATCCTTTCCGGCATGTCAAATATGGACCAGCTGAAAGATAACATCGCCACATTTGCCACAGACCAGCCGTTGAATGAAGAAGAAATGAGCGCGTTGGAGAAGATCGCGGACAGCATGACAAGAGAATTCCGGGTGCCGTGTACGGCCTGTCATTACTGTACCAGTCATTGTCCGCAGGGGCTGCCGATTCCGGATCTGCTGCGCGTGTATCAGGAACAGCGCTTTTCTAATGGCGGCTTTATCCCGGCCATGTTTGTTAGTACGCTTCCGGAGGAGAAGCGCCCGTCCGCCTGCATTGGCTGTCGAAGCTGTGAAGCAGTCTGCCCGCAGCAGATCAAAATCTCTGAGATCATGGCAGACTTTACAGTGAAACTCAGCGAAGCCGAAGGCTGAGCGCGAAAGGACTGAACGTAAGGAATATATGAGAAGAAGAATCCCGAGTCTGCTTATTGTATTGGCTGTCGCGACCCTGTTTTCCTCCTGTAAAGGCAGGGAGACGGGAGCGCCTGCAGAGGAGGAAACGGCAGAGATCACCATATCCAGAGAACCCGACATTCTCTCCTTTGTGGACACGCACGGAAATGTATATGAGATGTCGATTGATCCGGACATTGCGGCCAATCCCTATGACGACAGCAACTTTGTGCGGGACGGCGTTCGCCTTTCCTATGAGGATGACGAGTATACCTCGCGGACCGGCGTCGATGTCTCGTATTATCAGGGCGAGATTGACTGGGAAAAAGTGAGCGCAGCCGACATGGAATTCGCCATTCTGCGGATTGGATACCGCGGTTACGGTACGAAGGGGAGCCTGAATCCGGATGCAACGTTTCAGGATAATCTGGAAGGAGCAAAGCAGGCGGGACTGGATGTGGGCGTATATTTTTTCTCCCAGGCTGTCAATGAGGAAGAGGCCCTGGAGGAGGCGCAGTTTGTTCTGGAAATGCTGGACGGGGAAGCACTGGAACTGCCGATCGTCTTCGACCCGGAACATATTTCAGACGCGCAGGCACGGACCGATTCGGTATCGGCCGAACAGTTTACCCGTAATGCGGCAGTGTTCTGTGCGGCGGTGGAGGATGCCGGATACGAGGCGATGATCTACAGCAATATGGTCTGGGAAGCATACTGGCTCGACCTGAAGGAACTGGCGGATTATCCGGTCTGGTATGCGGACTATGAACCTCTGCCGCAGACTCCGTATGCGTTTGCGATCTGGCAGTATACGGAGAGCGGGAGCGTGGATGGGATCGAGGGAAGCGTGGATCTGAATCTTCAGATGCTCAGAAAATAAAATACAGAAAAACATATCATGCAAAAAACGGCAGAGGGATTGTCTGAGATCTTATCTGCCGTTTTGTTTTATATTTTCAGCAAAGAATTGCCTTGTCTTTCTAATCTTTCAGTACCTTATCTGACGATACGACCTGAATAAATTCACAGTTGACAAGCACCTCCTGACGGACAATACGGATGACGTCACGGATCAGGTGCTTTTTCTTATTATCCCGATTGTATGCGGCAACACATTTGCGCGTGTCCGGCATGCCATCAATCGTACAGAAATCCAGGCATTCCATGGCGGAGGCATTGGTTCCCATCTGCAAGATGCTGCCGGACAGCAGTTGAACACCAAGTCCGGCGACTGCCAGCTGAAGCCCGGTGTTCAGGTTGCTGACCGAAATGGTGCGGGATGGAGAAATGCCGTTTTTCATGATCAGGGACTCATAGCTGTTATAAAGACCATTGCTGACCTGCGGAATGATAAAAGGAAGGCCATTCAACGCTTCCGGCTGGAGCGTATAGGGATGTTCCGCACTGGTTTCTGAACGCAGATCCTGCGGTATCAGGCCATATTTTCTGTGGGCGATGAGGTACATTTTTTCATACATCAGATCTTCCGTTTCGAGGTTGGAAACGGAAGCAGGCAATACGCCGAATACCAGATCAATCTGCCGGTTCTGGAGAGCTTCGCTCATATAGTTTTCCGCACCCTGGATGACCTGGATACTGACATCCGGATGGATGGAGCAGAAGGTGGGGAGAATCATGGGAAGCCAATGGTGTCCACGTACCTGTCCGATGCCGATCGAGAGCGTCTGGTTCGGATTGGCAATCAGACGAATGTTGCTGTACAGATACTGTTCCGAGGAAGAAATCTTTTTCATCTCTTCTACATAGTACGCACCCGCTTCGGTCAGAGTGACCGGAGTGTGACTGCGGTCAAACAGCTTGACGCCCAGCTCAGCCTCCAGGCGGTTTAAGTACAGAGTCAGGGTTGGCTGAGAGATGAAAAGTCGTTTTGCAGCTCGTGTCAGATTCTGTTCCTCCGCAATTGTGAGAATGTAATTGAGTTTCTCATACAACATGATAGTTTCCTCCTTTGCAGGCCGACAAAAAGATATACGATTCCGTCATTATCTTTTTTTAGTATAGGAAAATTCCGGAGAAAAGTAAAGAGCCGGAAAGCAGGATGGGAATTGAAAAAATTTATGAAAACCAATAAAAATTTTATCGGATAAAATCGGCTGATGATTCAATGAAAACACGGTATTGGACTTCGGAATCCTCTTTATGTTAGCATAAAATCATCAAAAAAACCAAACAAGGAGGAGAAGGGATGAAGATCACAAATGTCCGTACCGAGCAGTATCGCTGGCCAAAGGAGAAGCCGATTGCGAACGGGAAGCACGTTTACACGCACAATGATCTGAACCTGCTGGTGATCGAGACAGATGAGGGAATTACCGGCTATGGATGCAGCTGGGCAATCGAATTTGCAGACAGCATGGGTAAGGCGATCATCGGTGAAGATCCGCTGAACCATGAGCGTCTGTGGCAGAAAACCTATGTGCCGAAGTTTATTGGCAGAAGAGGAACCAGCTGTAAGACGGTATCGGCGATCGATATTGCTCTGTGGGACATCAAGGCCAAGGTGGCGGGCATGCCGCTTTACCGGTTGCTTGGCGGATACCGGGAAAGCATTCCCTGCTATGTGGCGGGCGGTTATTACGCGAAGGATAAGGGGATCCGGGAACTGCAGGAAGAAATGCTGGAATATAAGAGCTGGGGCATCCATGCGGTGAAGATGAAGGTGGGTGCCCTGCCGATGAGAGAGGACGCGGCGCGTGTGCGTGCGGTACGCGAGGTGATTGGCGAGGATACGGCGCTGATGCTGGACGCCAACTGCTCCTATCGCTATTTCGAAGCGATCGAATTTTCCAAGATGGTGGAGGATTATCATCCATACTGGTTTGAGGAGCCGGTGGATGCGGATGACTACGACGGCTACCACAAGGTGGCGCAAAAAAGCAATATTCCGATTGCCGCGGGAGAAAATGAGGTTACCCGTTTTGGTTTCCGGGATCTGATCAATGCGCAGGCGGTCAGCATTCTGAATCCGGATGCAGCCTGTCTGGGCGGTGTAACGGAGTTCATGAAGGTCGCCGGTTATGCGGATGCCAACGGCATTGTCATGAGCCCGCACGGACAGCAGCAGATTCATGTACACCTGGACTGTGCCGTTCCTAACGCAACGATTGCGGAGTTTTACCCGCCGCAGTATGACGCGAAGGTTTATGAGGCATTTCTGAATCCGGTGGTATTTAACGCCGATGGTACGGTAAGTCCCAGCCAGGCACCGGGTGTCGGTCTGGATATCAATACCAAAGTGCTGGCGCCTTATCGGATCAGATAGCGAGGGGAGGGGTTATCATGAAAATTACGGATGTCAGGGTTCTGCGGGCCAACCGGAGTGTATTCTGCAAAATAGATACCGATGAAGGGATCACCGGGCTGGGAGAAAGTGGCGCCTGGGGGTTCCTGGAGGCATCTGCAGCTGCGATTCTGGTGATGAAAGAGTATCTGGTGGGGAAAAATCCACTGGATATTGAACATCACTGGCAATATCTGTACCGCTTTTCTCACTTCCGCGGGGCGGCAGTGATGGGAGCGATGTCCGCGATCGATATTGCGCTGTGGGATATTGCAGGGAAATATTATCACGCGCCGGTCTACCGTCTTCTTGGTGGAAAATCCCGTGGGAAAATCCGGGTATACAACCATACGGGCGGGCGCACCGAAGAGGAACTGATTGAAAACGCGATCCGGGGCGTGGAGGAAGGATATACCGCATTGGGACATCTGAACCCTTATCTGGATGAGCCGCGCACCGTGCCATACGCAGATGGAAATGCTGCCATGCTTTACAAGGCAGAACGTCGGATTGCGAAGATTCGTGAGGCGGTCGGTGAAGAAGTGGATCTGTGCCTGGAATTGCATCGTCGTCTGGAGCCGGGTCTTGCGGTGCAGCTGAGTGCCCGTCTGGAGCCATATAATCCGATGTTCCTGGAGGATCCCATCCGCCCGGATAATTTTGACGCGATGGGAGAAGTGGCCGCAAAATGCCGGATTCCGATTGCCACGGGTGAGCGGATTCATACGGTTCACGAGTTTGAAATGCTGCTGGAACGGGGAGCCTGCAGCTATGTGCGTGCGTCTCTGGGCGTCTGCGGAGGCTTTACCGGGGCCAGAAAGATCGCTGCGGTGGCGGAAGCGCACCACTGCAGCCTGGTGCCGCACAATCCGTTAAGTCCGGTTATGACCAACGCAGTGCTGCATTTCGCGGCGGCGACGGATAATATTGCCATCTGCGAATATCCGAATCCTTACGCGGCGTCCACGGCGGATCATCTGACCGGAAGCGGCGTGAAGCTGCGCCAGTGCGATATGGTGGATCATATTCCGGAGCTTGATCATGGTTATATTTCTGTACCGGAGGAGGATGGGATCGGCATCGATGTGATTCCGGATCTGGAAGAGAAATTCCCCTTCCGGCCACATCAGATCATGACACGGCTGAATATCGACGGTTCGATCTGCGATCAGTGAATAGAAATTCTACTGGACAAAATAACGCAAATCTGCAAAAATCTCCAGTAAAGGCTTCGTAGATGAACATGGATGAGTTCCTGTTCCATCCAGACAGTCTGGAACAATAACAATAACGGTACCACGTGAGGATTGATCATGCAAAAATATTTTTATGAGCACGTCAGGCCTGCCCGCAGCCTGAATATACAGCAATATATCTATTATATCGGGCAGTATCGTTATAACTGGCATAAGGCGCTGGAGATCCTGCTGGTGATGAAGGGCAGGGTAGAAGTGAGCTACGGAGGAAAAACTGTTCTTATGGAGGAAGATGACCTGATGCTCATGGATTCCAATGTGGGGCATGCGACTCTGGCCAGAGAGGAAAAAAGCGTTGCGATGGTCATTCACCTTGAACCGGAATATCTGGAGGAATATTATCATCCGATGCAGGAGTGGAAATTTGAAGGGCATACGGATACAGGAAACCGCGGGGACGCTCTTCTGGCTGAGATCCGTGGAATTATGGCCTGGATGATGACGCGCGCCGGTTCGAAGAACCCTCTGGATCAGATCACCTGGGATCAGGAACTGAATCATCTGCTCGCTCTGCTTTTTCAGGTATTCACTCCGGGACACCAGGCAGAGACAGAATATGCCCGCACAAAGAAGCAGAAGGACATGATGGAAAAAATCCTGCAGTATGTGGAGAAAAACTACAGAGAAAAGCTTTCACTGAACGACTTAAGCAATCTGTGCCAGTACAATCCCAGCTATCTGTCAGTATTTTTCAGAAATCATGTCGGTGTTAATTTTTATGACTATCTGACCCGGATCCGTGTTCGTGAAGCCACACTGGAACTTTCGTCTACGGAGAATACTGTACTGGAGATTGCTCATAATCATGGCTTTCCGGACGTAAAGGCGTTTCATACGGCATTTCGGAAAACGTTCGGAAAATCTCCCATGGAGTATCGGCGACAGGTCCTTGCGGAGAACCGGGGAAAGGAGCTGTTGGAAAAGAGAACCTTTCTTCCCATGGATGATGAGACGATAAACCGGAAGCTGACACAATATCAAACGGCTGTCAGGCATGATAACGGTAATCAATTTTCCGGCAGCAAATTGTTACGGGAGGAACTCACGGAGGGTCTGAAACGACAGGTGGAGGAGTCCGGCAGAGAGTTGGACCATCTGCGGGAGAGCCTGGAGAAAATACAGAAACGAGCGGAGGAATTAAGCCAGATTTTGTAGAAAAATATCTGGTCTAAAGATTTTCAATAAAGTGAAATATTTAGATTAAATGAGGGAAAATAAACGAAGGAATCCTGAAAATATAAGAGAATGAACAGGTAATATTTTAGATTAAAAATCAAAAAAGGCTGTGCCTGGTGGGCAGGGATCATTTTTGATGGACGAGAAAAACGGCAAAAAATTGGAAAGAAATCTTTGTATAGAATTGCTAAAATGGTTTTATAAAAATCAGTCGTATTTAAACAGATACGACAAAAACAAGGAGGCAAGGTATGAAGATTACAGATCTGACATTGGTACCGGCAAGCAAATATCTCTTCATCAGAATCCATACGGATGAAGGGATCACAGGCATTGGTGAGGTAGGTTCCTGGGGATTTATTGATGCGACGGCGGAATGTCTGCAAAAGTTCCGCGCGTATCTGATTGGAAAGGATCCGTTTGCGATCGAGCACCATAACCAGTACATGTACCGCAGCATGTATTTCCGAGGCGCCGTCATTATGAGCGCGATTTCCGCGATTGATATTGCGCTCTGGGATATTAAGGGCAAGGCGCTGGGGGTTCCGGTATATGAGCTGCTGGGCGGACGGACCAGAGACAGGGTTCGCAGCTACGGTGCGGTATTTCAGTTTACTCCGGAAAGCATGGCGGAGGGATGTCTGGAGCTGAAAAAGCAGGGATTTTCCTGCGCCCGTCTGATGATCACCGGGGATATGCGCCAGGCGCAGACCGGCAGAGAGGATGATATCTACAACGGAAAGGTACAGCGCTATGTGGATATGGTAGCCGCGTGCCGCAAGGCGGTGGGAGATGATTTTGATTTTGTACTGGAATGTCACCGCTCGCTGAATCCGGCCGAAGCGGTAGCCTTCGGGAAGGCGGTGGAACCGTATCGTCCACTTTTCCTGGAGGATCCGATCGCCCCGGATAATGTGGAGGTGATGGCGGATGTGGCCTCGAAGCTGTCAATCCCGATCGCTACGGGAGAACGGTGCATCAATATCCAGGAGATGCAGCTGATCATGGAGAAGAAAGCCGCCCGGTATGTAAGACCCGATGTATGTGCGCTGGGAGGGATCACTCCGTCGAAAAAGGTTGCCGCCATGGCGGAATCCCATTACGTGGGCATTGTGCCGCATAATCCGCTGGGGCCGGTTTCCACTGCGGCATGCCTGCAACTGGATGCTTCCATTCCGAATTTCACGATTCAGGAGTTCCCGTCGTTCTACCTGCAGGGAGGAGAAGCCGCGATGCTTAAGGAACCGCTGGAGGTGGAAAACGGATATATCCGGGTTCCGGATCGCCCGGGTATCGGCATTGAACTGATCGATGATATTACAGAAAGGTTCCCGCCGAAACAACGCGGCATCAACGCACAGATTAATTATGACGGCTCAGTGCGGGATCTGTAAAGAAAAAAATTTCGTTCCAGTCTCATAAGAAAAAGTCAGTTAAGCTAAGAGGCTGGTTTCATAACCAATGGGTGTCTTTCACGGAAAGACAGATGATACGAACGGTATACAAAAAAGATAAGGAGAGAACAATGAGTCAATTAACGATTTGTCTGATTATATTTGCTCTGACGGTAGTCGGGTATTGCAGTGGGGCTTACAGCCTGGCAACGGTTTCGCTGACGTCGATGATGGCGCTGACTCTGACCGGGTGTCTGGAGGCAAAGGACGCCATTGCTTATTTTGCGAATACAAACGTGATCATGATCGCGGGCATGTGTGTGGTAGCGGCAGGCTTTAACCGCACCAGATTCTGCACCAGCATTGCCGATGGCATCTCCAGAATGGCGAACGGAAGTCTGAACAAAATGATGCTTGGTTACATTGTGATTGGCGTACTCTTGAGCCAGTTTATTCAGAGCCCAGTGGTCGTGTTCGGCATCGTGGCTCCAATGCTGATGGCCTCCGCGGAGAGCATGGGCATCAAGCCGAGTAAGGTGATGTTTCCGCTGGGCGCGGCGACGATTGTTACCTGCTGCACGCTTCCGGTCGGCGCAGGTGCTACCATAGCCGCAGAGCTGAACGGGTATCTGGAAAGCTATGGCTACATGGATTTCATGGTGGGAATCACGGATCCCATGAAGGGTCGTCTCCCATTGCTGATTATCGCTGTGATCTATTTCGCGTTTTTCGCTACGAAGATAGCTCCGGATGCCCCTGTGGTGGAAACCTCCTACAGCGCGAAGAAGGCGACGGTGAAGGCGGAACTGAAACCCTATCAAGAGATCGCCGGTATCGTGATCTTCTTCGGTGATGCGCTGGCGCTGATGTTTGCGAGTACGCTGGGGCTTGCCAACTGGGAGATTACGGTGATCGGCGCTCTGCTGATGGTTCTCTTCGGTGTACTGCAGCCGAAGGAAGCAACCGCGTCTCTGCCGATGAGCATGCTGTTGCTGATCGTAGGAGCCCTGGCGATGTCCGGAGCTCTGAGCGGGACCGGCGCCGGCGATGCGATCGGAAGCCGGATCGCCGTGCTGGTGAGCGCGGTGGGAGGAAACTCTTACATTATAGGCTTTATCTTCTTCATTATCCCGTTCCTTTTGACGCAGGTGATGCAGAACCGTGGTACGATGCTGATCTTCCATCCCATCGCGATTGCAACCTGTGCATCGATTGGCGGAAATCCGGTTGGTCTGATGATTCTGATTCAGGCGGCCTGTCTGTCTGCGTTTATGACACCAATGGCAACCGCGGCTGTGCCGTACATCATGGATTACGGCGGATATGATCAGGCTTCGATGTTCAAACAGTCGGGGCTGATCGCGGTTATCTGCTGCGTGGTGAGTGTGGGCTGGATTATGACAGTGTTTCCGATTTTGTAAGGATGAAGTCAGCAAGAAATATCTGACCGGTACTGGTGACTGATTTGTGCGATAGCAATGGAACAGAGTCGGGCTGAACATGGATATCTTGAATGTTCAGCCCGATTTTTGACCGCTTTGCTGTTGTCAGATCAACAGAACGCAGACGTGTGCTCAGTCGACGACAATCACCCGCATGATATTGGTATCGGTGGCCTGTGTCGAGGTGGCGCGGGTGACGACGCCTGCCGTGACGATGACGGTATCACCGACTGCCAGAACCTTCTTTTCCAGGAGCAGATCCAGGGAATACCAGATCAGTACGTCCGTGGAATCGGCGCGTTTGGCCAGGAAGGGGCGCACACCCCAGTAGATTTGCATCTGCCGTACGGTGGCCGGGTCGGGAGAAAGGCCAATGATGTCAGTGGCCGGTCTCCATTTGGAGAGCATCCGGGTGGTGAAGCCGCTGATCGACGGTGCAATGATTGCCCTGGCGCCCAGGCTGTATGCGGTAGATACGGAAGCAAAGCAGACCGCATTGGAAATATTCTGCATGTTTGCCGCGGAGACCTTGCGGCTGCGATAGGCGTCGTGATCCAGATGTTCTTCGGTCGCTTCACAGATATGAACCATCATCTGCAGTGCTTCGACCGGATATTTGCCCATGGCGGTCTCGCCGGAGAGCATGACGACATCGGTGCCGTCATAGACGGCGTTGGCTACGTCGGTGACCTCGGCACGGGTCGGCCGCGGATTGCGAATCATGGAATCCAGCATCTGGGTAGCAGTGATGACGGACTTGCCCGCCCGGTTGCACTTCTGGATCATAATTTTCTGCAGGTGCGGCACCTGTTCCGCCGGAATTTCCACGCCGAGGTCGCCCCGCGCCACCATAATCCCGTCGCTGGCCTCGATGATGGAATCCAGATTCTCGACGCCCTCCGCGTTCTCAATCTTGGCGATGATTTTGATGGAAGAACCGGCTTCGTCGAGCATCGCACGGATCTCATGGATTGCGTCAGCGGTGCGGACAAAGGAGGCCGCGATGAAGTCGAATCCCTGTTCGATACCGAAGCGGATATCCTCTTTGTCCTTATCGGTCAGGGCGGGCAGTTTGATGCGGACATTGGGGACGTTTACGCCCTTGCGTTCACCGAGTTCCCCGCCGTTGATGACCTGGCAGACAATATCCGTTCCCTTCACTTCCAGCACACGCAGTTCGATCAGGCCATCGTCAATGAGAATGGTATTGCCCGTCGTGACGTCGCTGTTTAAGCCGTCATAATTGATATGGCCGATGGTTTCGTCGCCGGTGATTTCGCGGGTTGTCAGCGTGTAAGTCTGCCCCTCCTGCAGGGAAACCTTTTTGCCGTCTTTTAACAGTCCGGTGCGAATCTCCGGCCCTTTGGTATCCAGCAGGGCGGCGATGGGCAGATTCAGCTCCTCCCGCAGTTCTTTGAGCTGATCCAGACTGGCCTTCTGGGATTCGTGGGTTCCGTGCGAGAAGTTGAAGCGTGCGATGTCCATTCCGTTTTCCATCAGTGCTTTCATGATTTCGCGGTTATCGGTGTTCGGACCCATGGTGCAGATGATTTTTGTTTTTTTCATATTGGCCTCCTTTGGTTTTCGACTCACTCAGGTCTAGTTTATCATAATATGGAAAAAAATAATGATAAAAATGTAAAAAAATTGAAAATTTATGCCGGGTGCTTTGCTAATATAACGTTAAGGTTTTATAAAAATCCGGAATTTGCCCGCCCGGACGCCCGGAATCGCCTTGACTTCGTATTTTTCGTTTGTTATAATGCGGATGATGAGCCGGGAGACGGCTGACATAGGGGGAGCGCCACAGGAATACAGGCTGGCAGATTCTCCTTTTTTGTGTTTGCGATTCTCCTTTTTGTATTTGTATCAGGAAAGGGATTTTTACATGAGCAGAGATTTATCGGAGGAGCGGATGGTTTTTTCGCGTAAGGGTCACCGGAAGCATACGGTGTCCCAGGGATCGGCAGGCAGCGATCCGTATCTGGTCGGAATCGACGTCGGTTCCACTACGACAAAGATTGCGGTTGTGAATCCGGTAAACGGCGATATGATCTATTCGGATTATCGGCGCCATCACGCGGATCAGGCGGGAAGTGTGCGCAATATATTAAAGAACCTTGGCAAGCGGGAACCGGATAAGTGGTTTCGTGTGTGTCTGACCGGATCGGGAGCGAAGCCTCTGGCGGACATCATGGATGTGCCGTTTGCGCAGGAGGTAGCGGCGAATTCCGTGGCGATTCGCAGGCTGTATGGCCGGGTACGCACGGCGATTGAACTCGGCGGGCAGGACGCGAAGATGCTCTTTTTTAAGGAGGACACCGGCACGGGAGATCTGATCTGTTCGGATATGCGGATGAACGGAAGCTGTGCAGGCGGTACCGGCGCATTTATCGACGAGATTGCTTCTATTCTGAAGGTGCCGATTGAGGAGTTCAATGCGCTGGCTGCGCAGGGGACGATGGTCTATGATATATCCGGGCGGTGTGGCGTCTACGCGAAGACCGATATTCAGCCGCTGTTAAACCAGGGCGTCCGCAGGGAAGATCTGGCGCTCTCGGCGTTTCACGCGATTGCCAGGCAGACGATTGGCGGGCTGGCACAGGGGCTGGATATCGAACGCCCGGTGATTTTTGAGGGTGGCCCTCTTACGTTCCACTCGACACTGGTTCGCGTGTTTGCGGAGCAGCTTAAGCTTGCCCCGGAGGAGATCATCATTCCGGAGCGACCGGAGATGATGGTCGCATATGGCGCTGCGCTGTCACTGAATCAGATGTTTTCCGAAAACACCAGGAAGGATACGGCGCTGGGATTGCTTCGTCGAATGGATGAGAACCGGGCATCAATGGGGAATCCGGACCAGAAGGAAGCGAAGCCGTTCTTTGAGTCGGAGGAGGAAAAGACTGCGTTTTTCACGCGCCACGCGAGACCGGAGCTTCGGATGCATGCTCCGGAAGCCGGAACAAAAGTGCGAGCCTGGCTGGGCATCGATTCGGGCAGCACGACGACAAAGTTTGTGCTGATGGATGAAGAGGAGAATATTCTCGATTCCTTCTACGCGCCGAATGAAGGGGAACCGCTGAAGGTAGCGAAGGACGCTCTGCTTGCCATGCGCGACCGGTATCGTGCGGTCGGCGTCAAACTGGAGATTGTGGCAGCCGGGACGACCGGTTATGGGGAGATGCTCTTTCACCGGGCGTTTCAGACCGAGTATCATACGGTAGAGACCGTGGCGCATGCGCGCGCTGCGGAGAAATATGTGAAGGATGCGACTTTTATCCTTGATATCGGCGGTCAGGATATGAAGGCGATCTGGCTGGATAAGGGGATTATCACGAACATTGTCGTGAACGAAGCCTGCTCGTCGGGATGCGGCTCCTTCCTGCAGAATTTTGCCGCTTCGCTGGGCATTTCTCTGGACGAGATTGCGCCGAAGGCATTTGCCTCCCGGACGCCGGCTGCATTGGGGAGCCGCTGTACCGTATTTATGAACAGCAGCATTATCACGGAGCAGAGAAACGGCAAACAGACCGAGGATATCATGGCGGGACTTTGCCGTTCGATTATCGAGAACGTGTTTACAAAGGTGATCCGTCTGTCGAATCTGGACTCCCTCGGAGAACGGATTGTGGTGCAGGGCGGAACCTTCGAGAATGACGCCGTCCTTCGGGCAATGGAACAGTATACGGGGCGTGAGGTTGTGCGTGCGCCGTATTCCGGCCTGATGGGCGCGATCGGCGCCGCGCTGCTGACAAAGGAGCAGGGTGCGATGCATGAAATGCAGCACAGCTTCATCGGACTGGATGCGCTGGACGATTTTTCTTACACACAGAACGCCAACGCGCCGTGTCCGTTTTGCGGGAATCATTGCAAGAGGACGATTGTCACGTTCTCAAACGGCGCTTCCTGGGTGACCAACAACCGTTGCGAGCGGGGAGAGATTCTGGGCGATCCGAAGGATCAGGATGTCATTCGCAGGCTGAAGGAGAAGGCCGCGCAAAAACCGGAGGCTGCGAATCTGTTCCGGCTGCGCCGGGAATTGCTGCTGAAAGAGTATCCGGCACCGGCGTTGTGCGAAGCGCGCCAGACTGTAATCGGCATTCCGCGGGTGCTGTCTTTCTGGGAGACGATGCCCTTCTGGACAACATTCTGGAAATCACTTGGCTTTTCGGTGCGTGTGTCGGATGCAAGTACGCGTAAGCTGTATGAGAGCGGACTGGCTTCCGTGACGTCGGATACGATCTGTTTTCCGGCAAAACTGGTGCATGGGCATATCCGCAATCTGGCACAGCATCAGGTGGACCGGATTTTTATGCCGACGATCACAACGGTACCCTCCGAGAACACGGCGAAGACCAGTGAATCCATGTGTGCGGTGGTAAAGGGGTATCCGATTGTTCTGCGTAATTCGGACAATCCGGAACGCCGGTTTGGCATCCCTTTTGACGCGCCGATGTTCCACTGGTATACGGACGAAGACCGTGATCGGCAGCTGACCCGGTATATGCAGGAGACGTTCGGTATATCAAAGGAGCTTTGCCGCGCCGCGGTGAAGGCGGGCGACGAAGCACAGCAGGCGTTTGCGACGGCCTTGAAACAGGCGGGGCAGGAGGTTCTCGATGAGGTGGAGAAAAAGGGAACCTATGCGATTGTCCTGGCGGCGCGTCCCTATCAGACGGATTCGCTGGTTAATCATGATCTGCCGGAGATGTTTACCAGACAGGGCATTCCGGTGCTGACGGCGGACAGTCTGCCGGAGGCTGCGCAGGTGGATCTTGGCCGGAGCCGGATTGATATCGTGAACAATTATCACGCGAGAATGCTTTCATCCGCGGTGCTGGCGGCGCAGAATGAGCATCTGGAATATGTACAGTTTGTCAGTTTCGGCTGCGGGCATGACGCGTATCTCTCCGATGAGATTATCCGTATCATGAACGAAATTTCCGGGAAGACGCCGCTGATTCTGAAGCTCGATGAAAGCGATGTGCAGGGACCGCTGCGCATCCGTGTCCGTTCGTTCCTGGAAACCATCGACATGAAACGGCGCAAGGGCGTTCCGCAACAGGTGCGGGAGCTTAAGGATCCCTATCCGGTGAAATTCCGCAAAGAGGACCGGAAGGAGCGGGTGGTTCTGGTTCCCAATACGTCCCATGCATTTTGCCGGATTATGTCGGCGGCGATGGGCTCACAGGGAATCCGGACGGTCGCGCTTCCGATCGGACGGGAGGAGGCGATTCGCCTCGGAAAGCAGTATGTACATAATGATATCTGTTTTCCGGCGCAGATTGTGATCGGCGAGGCGCTGGCCGCCCTTCGCAGCGGCGAGTATGATCCGAAGCACACAGCGATCGCCATGGGTAAGTATGTCGGCGACTGCCGCCTGACCCATTACAGCGCCCTGCTGCGCAAGACACTCGACGACGCCGGTTATCCGGAGGTACCGATCCTGACGAATGACGACGTCGATTCGCATGACATGCATCCCGGTTTTAAGATGAATATGCTGTCGGCGCTGCGGATTGCATTTGCGTTGCCAATGATTGACGCATTGGAGGAACTTCTGCGCAAGATCCGGCCCTATGAACGGGTGAAGGGAGCCACGCAGGATGCGTTTGATCAGGGAATGGATTTCGTGGTGGATGGTCTGGCGAAACAGGGCGTCCGGGGATTGAAGAAGGGCTTTGAGCGGGCCATCGACCTGATGAATACGGTGGAGTACGATCGTTCCAATCCTCGTCCGGGTGTGCTGATCGTAGGCGAATATCTGCTGAATTTCCATCCGGGCGCGAATCATGACATTGAAGATTACCTGGAAAAAAGTGGTTTTGAAATCATAGAGGCCCGGATGACAGACGTCATCCGCAAGACCTATTTTTACCAAGATGCACAGATTAAGGAATACCATGTGAAGAAATCGATGGGACAGAAGGTCTGGTATGATACGGCAAACCGGATGTTTAATCTGGCTCACGATATGACGGATTCGATCGCGAAGCGCCATCCGCTTTATGAACCGGCCTGCCGGATGCAGGATCTGGTGAAGGAGAGTGATCTGGTCTTTCATCACACGTTTGACGCGGGCGAGGGCGTTCTGATTTCGGGTGAGATTCTGCATCATGCGGAACACGGGTGCAAGGCATTTGTCATTCTGCAGCCGTTCGGCTGCTTGCCGAACCATGTGGTGGGCCGGGGGATTATGCGGAAGTTAAAGGAACTGCATCCGGATGCGCAGATACTGGCGCTGGATTATGATCCGGATGTCAGCTTTGCGAATGTGGAGAATCGGCTGCAGATGCTGGTGATGAATGTGGTGAAACGGGAACAGCGTCCGGAACGGGTCGAGCCGCTTTATGAGAATGGGTGCACGGCCGGTACGACACAGGAAAAGCGGCAGAGAACCGTCGGCAGAACCTGTGGTTCATCGGCATTGAGACAGTGATATTCCGGTCGGCATTGGCATAGGCTGGTGATGACGATTACATTGGGCAGGTAAGAAAGAAACATGCCGCAGAATCAGAAGCTGGAGGATCTGCTGAATCTGTCCCTGGAAACGCCGGAGGCAGAACGGGAACGTTCGGGAGAACTGGAAACCGGTTTTGATCCGCAGGAAAGGACCTGGGAACTGATTGTCCGCTATTCGGGCAGTCTGGATCCGGTTCGGGTATCTGGCATAACGGTGGAGGAACTGACGGGTGGATTTGCAATCCTGACGGTTCCGGAATCGCTGGTGGATTTTGTCAGCACCCTGCCGCAAATTGAATATGTGGAAAAACCAAAGAGGCTGTTCTTTGCCGACAATCGGGCGAAGGCGGCCTCTTGTGTGAATGTCATGCAGGAGCAGCCGTGGTCACTGACCGGACGCGGCGTACTGACGGCGGTTCTGGATTCCGGGATTGATTATTTTCATGAGGATTTTCGGAACCCGGACGGAACCACCCGCATTGAAGTCCTGTGGGATCAGAGTCTCGGGCAGTATTTTGGCAGGGAAGAAATCAACCGTGCGCTGGAGAGTGGAAGCCGTGCGCGGGGGAGGGAGATTGTCCCAAGCGTCGATCTCAGTGGACACGGAACGGCAGTCGCCGGAATCGCGGCGGGAAATGGACGGGAAGGGAATGGACAATATCGCGGGATCGCTTATGAGAGCGAGCTGCTGATCGTGCGGCTGGGGACGGAAAGGCCGGGCGGATTTCCGCGGACGACAGAGCTGATGCGCGCGGCAGATTACGCGGTACAGACTGCGACAGGACTGAGGCTGCCCCTGGCTGTCAACATCAGCATCGGCAATACCTACGGTTCTCATGACGGCTCCAGTTTTTTGGAATCCTTTCTGAACACGGTCAGTCGATATGGAAGGACAGCGATTGTTGTCGGGAGTGGGAATGAGGGGGCGTCCGGCGGACATATATCCGGGACACTGAAAGAGCGGACAACCGCCCGGGTCGAGTTGTCCGTCGCGCCGTATGAGACTGGTTTCAGCGTCCAGATCTGGAAGGCTTATACCGATCGCTTTGTCATATCGCTGCAGACTCCGTCCGGAGAAGTCCTGGGTCCGATTCGGGAGCGCCTGGGAGCGTCCCGGTTTCAGTGGCGCACGGCCTGGATTCTGGTCTATTATGGCCAGCCGAACCCATACAGTCTTTCGCAGGAGATCTATTTTGATCTGATTCCGGATACGGGCTCTTATGTGGAAAGTGGAATCTGGACGTTCCTTCTGGTACCGGAACACCTTGTGGAAGGGCGGTATGATTTCTGGCTTCCATCCGCAGGCACTCTGAATCCGTCCACCCGTTTTCTGACTGCCACGCCGGATACGACGCTCACGATTCCGTCCTGTGCGGCCGGAGTGATTACCGCAGGCGCTTATAACAGCACATCCAATGCCATGGCGGATTTCTCCGGGCGAGGTTACACGCGTCTGACGAATCAGATTAAGCCGGATCTGGTGGCGCCGGGAGTAGGGCTGATGGCGCCGGCTGTGGGCGGCGGATACCTGGCGGTGACCGGGACGTCGTTTGCCGCACCGGTCGTCACAGGCAGCGCCGCGCTGATGATGCAGTGGGGGATCGTGGATGGGAACGATCCGTATCTGTACGGAGAAAAGCTGAAGGCCTGTCTGCACCGGGGAGCGAAGCCGCTGGCCGGATTTGACCGCTATCCGAACCCGGCCGCCGGATATGGGGCGCTTTGTTTAAAGAACAGCTTGCCAATATGAAAAAAACGTATTATAGTGGACGGCATAAAGCCGGTTTCGCCCGGAAACGGATGGAACGACAGCAGGAGGATGAGGGAGCCATGGAGAGGCTGAGCACATTGTGCTATATCGAACGGGACGGAAAGTATCTGATGCTTCACCGTACGGTGAAGAAGAATGACGTCAATAAGGATAAATGGATTGGCGTCGGCGGTCATTTTGAGGCGGATGAGAGTCCGGAAGAGTGCCTGTTGCGTGAGGTGAGAGAGGAGACCGGATATACGCTGACGTCTTATCAGTTTCGTGCGGTTGTGACCTTTGTTTCCGGCGGCGGGGTGACAGAATATATGCATCTGTTTACTGCGGACGGGTTCGAGGGAACTCCGGTCGCCTGTGATGAGGGTGAGCTGGAATGGGTCGAAAAGGAAGCGGTATTGCGTCTGAATATCTGGGAAGGGGATAAGGTGTTTTTCCGTCTCATGAAGGAGCAGCCGGGCTTTTTCTCCCTGAAGCTGGTGTATGACGGCGGCGACCGGCTGGTGTCGGCAATGCTGGACGGAAAACCGATGGAACTGTTTGATGTTCTGACGGAAAACGGAGAACCGACGGGCGTCGTTCGGGAGCGCGGCGTGGTGCACCGCGAGGGCAGTCCACACGGGACGGCCCATATCTGGGTTGTGCGCAAGAACGCAGAGAGCGGGTATGACGTGCTGCTTCAGAAACGAAGCAGCCGGAAGGATTCCTATCCGGGCTGTTATGATATCTCGGCTGCCGGTCACGTTTCTGCGGGAGATGAGAACCTGGATACCGCGGTTCGTGAACTGTATGAGGAACTGGGAATCGCAGCAGCGCCGGAAGACCTGCAGCTTGTCGGTATCCACAGGGGATACTGGGAAGACGAATTTTACGGGAAGCCGTTTCGTGATTTTGAAATCAGCCAGGTGTATGTCTACCGGAAAACGGTGGATGCGGAAACGCTGCACCTGCAGGAAGAAGAAGTAGAGAGCGTGTGCTGGATGGACTATGCAGAGTGTGCACAGAAGATTGCTTCGCGGGCCATACCGACCTGCATCTACGAAGACGAATTCCGGATGTTGGGACGATACCTGGGAATCGAGGCATGAGACGTACTGGGCTGCTACGTGGTGGTCAGTCGATATCATGCCTGCGGAATTTCCGGAAGTCTGCCGTGCGCTCGATGAAGCAGTTGATTTCCGCGCCAAAGAAGAGGATGCAGATGCAGAAATACAGCCACAGCATGAGCAGGACGATACCGGCAAGGCTTCCGTACATATAGGAGAAGCTGCTGAAGTTCGTAAAATAAATGGAAAAGCCATAGGAGAAAATCATCCAGGCGACAGCAGAGAAGACAGCCCCCGGAACCTGATGCTTCGGGTGCTGTTTTTTCTGCGGTACCAGGGTATAAAGCCCGATAAATACCAGGAAGAACAGGCAAAAGGTCAGAAGGCTACGGAAATTCAGAAGCGAACTGGTAAAATGAGAGAAGAAGGGAATGTATGCCAGCACCAGATTCTGAATCGCGTTGCCGAAAACGAGCAGGGTCAGGCAGACCATACAGGCAATCATAAAGACCAGAGTGTAGACCGAACAGATCAGGCGCGTGAGGATATAGTTTCGTTTTTCCGTGCTGCCATAGATCCGGTTCAGTCCTCGCTCGATGCCCATCATGCCGCGCGAGGCGGACCACAGGGCGGCAAGAGCGGTGACCGAAAGGATCGTCCCCGGATATTTGACATAGAGATTGTTGACGATGCCGGTGACCAGCGTGTGCAGCATATCGGGAAGGATCCGGTTTAGAATCGAGATCAGATCGGATTTGCTGACGGCAGGGTTCAGCTGAATCAGCGCCAGGAGCAGCATGATGAAGGGGAAGGCGGCAATCACAATGAAAAAGGATGCCTGCGCCGCGTATACGGTAACTTCATCCTTTACATATTTGTCCCAGAGCTGTTTCAGATCAAGAACCAATCGGAGCATTCCATCCCATCCTTTTCGCATGACTGTGAAACTCAGCGAAGCCAGGACAAAGACGCAGGCCGAGTCTGGCATCGTTGCTTTTCATGATATCTTATGAAGATAATGTACCATGAATGCATAAAAATAGCAAGGCGGAAAGACTGGCAGCAGCGGCCGCAAGTCAGCCGCCTGACGTGGTCTTTCGCACGGAGGATGGCGTGCAGCCGTATAATTTTTTAAATTCACGGTTGAAACGCTTCTGGTTGGTGAGGCCGTTGTGTTCCATCACCTCCGATACCGGCAGATCGGTGTTCTGCAGATCCCGGTATGCGTGCGTCAGCCGAACTTCCGTCAGATACTGAAGGAACGAAGTTCCGGTGTGTTTCCGGAAAAAGCGGCAGAAATATTCCCGCCCCAGGCCAAGAACGTCTGCGGCATCCCGGAGCGAGAGAGGCTCTGCAAAATGTTCTTCCACATAAGACATGATTTCGCGGATGCGCTCGACGGCCAGATGGTCATGATCCGAAATCGCCGGCAGGGTGTCGGCGGGGAAGAAGCGGAGCAGGCGGGCCATCAGCTGAAGCGTCATACCTTCCGCCTCCAGCAGAAAGCCAGGGGCGTCCTTGATGTAGAGACGGACCATATCGGCTAGCAGAACGCAAAGCGCGAGATAATCATCCTGTTGCTCTTCCGTAATTTCATCGGGGATACAGCGAATACGGCGCAGCGAGATGCCTGGCAGATACGGCTCCAGCAATTCCTTGGACACATGGATACAGAGAAACATCGAGGTGCGGTCATGGTACAGGACACTGTGCACCTGGGCGCTCTCGATGACCGTGACACGCTTGCGCGGCAGCTGGTGCTTCTGGCGGTCGATAAAGAGATCGGCTTCCCCGTTGAGCGGGTAAAGAATCTCTACCTCGTTGTGCCAGTGCGGCGCCACATAGCCGCCCGGCGTGGTGTGGAAGACAATCTGGATACCCAGAGGACTGGTGCGGTGGATGGTTTCGTGGATGACTGGTTCGGACATAGATGGCTCCTTTTATCGGGAAACTACTGTTATGATTGCGATGAGATGGATGCAATGTTCATTTCATTATGTATTTGATTTCTGTTGCGCAACAGAGTGCGGAAATATACAACATCAGTATACTTAGAATAAAGAAAAAAATCAAGAAGAGGGTGAAAGCATTAAGAATGTGTGGTAGAATAAACAATATGGATTGAGATAATCTTGCGGTTTTTAAATTCCCATAATATTCCGGAAGTATGGTAATGTGGAAAATTGATATTTTCGGGTAAATTCTTTTGGATGAAGGAGAGCGGTTCCGTTTGTATGACCGATGTATGTATCCACATAGTTATTGACTTCCCGGACGATTGTTGGAAGGTTTTTGATCATTTCATTGTATTCGTCCTGGTCAACAATGGCTGCAGTAGTCGAATCAAGGTAACCAGGTTCCTTGATAATGACAATTTTTGAGTAATCCAAGCCTGAATTTATCCGTTTCGAGCGCTTCGTGTCGGAAAAAAGAAACGAATTTTTATGGCGGATACCCGAACGGAAAGGGACACATATAAAGTAATCCTCATGTGAGTCAATGAGCAGACATGTGTATGGTCGTCCCTGTTTGTACATTAACTCGGGATATGAGGAAATGGGATAGTCCTGCATAAATTTTGATGACAGGAGATATAAGTAAGAATCAAATTCCATGTTGAAAACCTCACATAAAAAGCGAGGATGGATGTATGAATCCAACCTCGCAGGATTGTTCTTCGCCCGGTCAGTTTTTATTTTACCGATGTGTCAGAACCGTCACACATCATCTTCGCCCGGTCAGTTTTTATTTTATCGACGAGTCGGAACCGTCACTCGTCATCATTTAGCGAAGACAAGAAATTGCTTCTTGTGTTTATATTATATGCGAATTATAGTAATTATGCAAGTTGTTTTATGAAAAATTCAGGAAGGTATGCTTCTATTGGCGGACTGTTTGAACCACAAGTTAACGTGATTGGAAGGAAAATGTAAGATGAGTAAGATTCGTGTTGCCATATTGCAGACACAGGTGTTTGAGGATAAAAAGGCAAATCTGCAACAGGCAGAGAAGCTCCTGGGGCAGGTCGCGTTTCAGAATATTGATTTAGCAATTCTTCCCGAGATGTTTGACTGTCCCTATGAGACCGGAAGGTTTCCAGTCTATGCGGAGGAGGAGGGCGGAGAATCCTTTCGGGCCTGTTCAGCGATGGCTGAAAAATACGGGATTTACCTGGCTGCCGGCAGTATGCCGGAGTGTGATCAGCAGGGGCGCGTTTATAACACAGCTTGTGTCTTTGACCGACAGGGTCGGAGGATTGCGAAGCATCGGAAGCTGCACCTGTTTGATATTGATGTGGAGGGTGGCCAGTCCTTCCGGGAGTCAGATACGTTGTCTGCCGGAGACGAGATCACTGTCTTTGACACGGAATACTGCCGGATGGGAATCTGCATCTGCTATGACCTGCGCTTCCCGGAGATTTTCCGGCTGATGGCGCTTGACGGCGCGGAGGTTGTTCTCGTCCCCGCAGCCTTTAATATGACGACCGGTCCGGCACATTGGGAGCTTTTGTTCCGCCAGAGGGCGGTGGATAATCAGGCCTGGTTTATTGGCGTTGCCAGCGCCAGAGACGGTCAGGCAGGCTATGTTTCCTGGGGACATTCGATTGTCACGGATCCCTGGGGCACTGTTGTGATGCAGATGGATGAGAAGCCAGGTGTGCGTGTCGTCGAGATCGACCTGGATATGGGGGAGCGTGTCCGCAGGGAACTGCCGTTTCTTTCGCAGCGAAGGACGGATCTTTACCGGGTGGAGAGGACAAAACAGGGAGACAGATAATTTCTGACATTAGAGGATATCGAACAGTATGGACGAAAAATTTATGAAGAGATATGAATCCTTTTACAATTCACTGAATGCCCTGACTGAAGCAAAATACAGAGATATGTCGGATTCTTTTATATTGAGCGGAATCGGTGAGAAATTCCGCATTACCTTTGATCTGGCATGGAAAGTAATGAAGGATATTCTGATTCAGAAATATGCGATCACTGATTTTATATCTGGTTCGCCTCGTGAAGTGTTGAGAGCGTCGTTTCGTGCGGAATTAATCCAGGATGACATCTGGATGGAGATGTTGACAATCAGAAATCAGCTGGCTCATGATTATGACGGCGCGATTGTGAAAGAATATTGCATATCGATTGTTGATATTTATATAGAACAGATGAAGAAATTTCAGAAGACAGTTGAAAACCTGATTGAGGGAAGTTAATCTTTGATGAAAAAATGAATGTTTCCTGAAAAATACGAGAGAATGAGCAAAAAAGTCGAAAATTCCATGCGGGAAAATTGTAAAAATTTTTGTTGACAATTAGTACAATTTATATTATACTATGTGAAGTGACGAGGCGTGGCTCAGTTTGGTAGAGCGCTGCGTTCGGGACGCAGAGGTCGCAAGTTCAAATCTTGTCGCCTCGATTTTGGCCTCGTGGTCAAGCGGCTAAGACGACGCCCTCTCACGGCGTAAACCCGGGTTCGATTCCCGGCGAGGTCAGTGGTGCTTTGGATATCATTCCAAGGCACTTTTTCCCGAAAGGGATGAGCTTCCGTAGCGCAGCTGGTAGCGCAACGCATTCGTAATGCGTGGGTCGCCGGTTCGAATCCGGCCGGGAGCTTTTTTCATTAATAAAAATCATAAAATGATTGACAGATGAATCCGATTGAGATATACTGAATTGGGACAACACAGGATACGGCAGGAATCATTCCCGATATTTGCTGGTGTCTTTTTTTATGTTTTTATTTGTCATAGCAATAACGAACATGGGCTGATTTTCAGCTTAATGTAATAAATTTTTCACAAGGAGAAAAGGTGAAGTTATGAAGAAACAGGCAAAGAGGCTGACCGCGTTAGGTCTGGCCGCTGTTTTGTCAGCGATGGCGCTGACCGGCTGCGGTAGTTCCGGACAGTCGACGGAGACGACAGCCGCGGCGACAGAAGCGGAGACGGAAACGACGGCGGTGGCAGATGGGGAACAGGCAGAAGCAGAAGGCGACACCGGGCAGGGGACGGCAACCGGACGAAACGGAGATGTGACGATTTCTGTTACACTGGGGGAAGATGGAATGATCACAGCCATTGATGTAGTGGACTCTCAGGAGACGGAAGGAATCGGTGACGTGGCGATCGAACAGCTGAGCGCGGAGATTCTGGAGAATCAGAGCATTCAGGTAGACGCGATGTCCGGAGCGACGATCACGAGTGAGGCATTTCTGGCGGCGATTGAGGCAGCGATCAAAGACGCTGGTGCGGATCCGGATACCTATCGCGTTGCGGTTGCAAAGGAAGCCGGAGAAGATATGGAACTGTCCGCTGATATTGTAATTGTCGGCGCGGGCGGCGCGGGTCTGGCAGCTGCCGCGAGCGCGGGCGAAGCCGGCGCTTCCGTGATCGTTCTGGACAAGATGAAGGCGATTGGCGGCAACACGACTCTCGGAGAAGGTACATATAATGTAGCGGATGTGGATCTGCTGGAGAAGACCAGCGCGAAGATGACGGCGTCTCTGGAAGCAGAGGTAGAAGAAGCCATTTCCGTGGATACGGATAACGAAGCATATGCGGCCCTGATTGCAGCGGTAAAGGAAGATTATGACGCCTGGAAGGCATCCGGAACCGATACCATGTTCGACAGCGCCAACTGGCATGCATTGCAGACTTATACCGGAGGCGGTGAGATTGGCGCTCTCGATCTGATCACGACCTTTGCGAACGGCGCAGTGGACAGCATGGACTGGCTGCAGAATGTGATCGGTGTGCCGTTCAAGGACGATTACATTTTTATGGCGATCGGTGGCAAATGGCAGCGTGGACATCAGATTGACCTGATTAAGGCATCCGGCGCCGAGGGAGACAACGGCGGTAAAGTATATATCTCGATGCTGGAAGAGTATGCGACGGGCAAAGGCGCGGAAATCTATACAGACGCAAATGTGAATACGATCCTTCTGGATGCGGATGGACGTGCCATTGGCGTGACTGCGGAGAGAAGCGATGGTTCGAAGATCACAGCGAATGCGGCGAAGGCCGTAATTCTTGCCACGGGCGGATACGCGGCAAATTCGGATCTGGTTTATCAGTACAGCAATGGCGCGATCACGACGACTCTGACGAGCTGTGCGGTCAGCAGCACGGGAGATGGCCTGGGGCTGGCGGAAGCGGCAGGAGCGAACCTGATTGACCTGGATCAGATTCAGGTGCATCCGCTCGGTGACCCGATTAACGATTGCGGCTGTGTGGCTGAATTTGTCGGCAACTGGCTGGGCGCACAGTATTACATGTTTGTCAACAAAGAAGGACAGCGTTTTGTCAAGGAAGACGGAACCCGCGCAGAGATGTCTGCGGCAGAGTTTGAACAGACGGACGGCCAGATGTATCTGATTGTGGATTCCAGTCAGATTGCCGGGGATGACAGCCGTACCGCGCAGATCGAATCCCTGATTGCGGATGGACATACGGTGATGGGTGAGACGATTGAAGAGCTGGCAGAGAAGATTGGTGTCGATGCGGCGGTTCTTCAGGAGACGATTGATAAATACAATGACGGTATGATCAATGGCAGCGACGAGTTTGGCAAGGCAACGAGTCCGGATTGTGTGATTGAGGTCGGTCCGTTCTATGCCAGCCTGAGAACGCCTACGGTACATCATACGATGGGCGGCGTTCAGATCAATCCGGATGCACAGGTTCTGGATACAGAGGGCAATGTCATTCCGGGTCTGTATGCGGCCGGTGAGGTTGCCGGCGGCGTTCACGGTAACAACCGCCTGGGTGGCAATGCCTATGCAGATATTATGACTTATGGCCGGATTGCCGGAACCAACGCAGCAGCAGAGTAATCAGACGGAATGGATGCAGGAGTCGTGCAGATGCGCGGCTCCTTTTTGGTTCCGTCAGGCGCCCCCCTTTGGCTGTTGGTTTCAGAATCTGGTTGCGGCTCCGCACAAAAAAGATTATAATCATGGGCAGGATTGCAAAAAAGTTCAGAATAGGCAGCCGGGCCGCAGGCCGGGCTGAGCTTATTCTGGCTGTTAAGAAAGACAAGGAGTTTTGGGAACATGGCGAAGACACCACAATACAACGCGGACAGCATTACCGTGCTGGAAGGCCTGGAGGCCGTACGCCGCCGTCCGGGAATGTACATCGGCAGCATCGGGACGAAAGGGCTGAATCACCTGATTTATGAGATCGTGGATAATTCCGTGGATGAACATCTGGCCGGATTCTGCAGCGAGATCCGGGTGACGCTGGAGGCGGACGGATCGTGTACCGTGCGGGATAACGGGCGGGGAATTCCGGTAGGAATGCACAGCAAAGGCGTTTCGGCGGAGCGCGTCGTGCTCTCGACGCTGCATGCGGGCGGGAAGTTTGACAACGAAGCGTACAAGACGAGCGGCGGTCTGCATGGCGTCGGTTCTTCCGTGGTGAACGCACTCTCCGCGCACATGGATGTGAAGGTTTACCGGGATGGAAAGATCCATCATGACGCATTTGAGAAGGGAGTTCCAACCGTTCCTCTGACGAACGGTCTTCTTCCGGTGGTGGGGAAGACAAAGGAGACCGGAACGGAGATCAATTTTCTGCCCGATGGGGAGATCTTTGAAAAAACGTATTTTCGCGCCGACTGGCTGAAAAGCCGCCTGCATGAGACGACCTATCTGAATCCGCAGCTGACGATTGTCTATGTAAACCGGCGGGAAGGCGAGGAGGAGGAGATTACCTACCGGGAGCCGGACGGTATCGTGGCCTATGTGAAGGAGCTGAACGCAGGAAAGACTGCGATCCATGAACCGATTTATTTCAAACGCCAGATTGACGGCGTGGAGATCGAAGCGGCGATTCAGTTTGTGGACGCTTTTGAGGAAAATATTCTCGGGTTCTGCAACAATATTTTTACGCAGGAGGGCGGTACACATCTGGTTGGTTTCAAGACCCGTTTCACGCAGCTGATCAATTCCTACGCGAAGGAGCTTGGCATCTTAAAGGATAAGGATTCCAATTTTACCGGAGCAGATACGCGAAACGGCATGACAGCCATCGTTGCGGTCAAGCATCCGGATCCGATCTTTGAGGGACAGACAAAGACGAAGCTGGCGAGCGCGGATGCCTCGAAGGTTGTCTTTACGGCGACCGGTGAGATGCTGCAGCATTATTTTGACCGTAACCTGGAAGTGTTAAAGAGCGTCATCGGCTGCGCGGAGAAGTCGGCGAAGATTCGCAAGGCGGAGGAAAAAGCCCGGACGAATATGCTGACGAAGTCGAAGTTCTCCTTTGACAGCAATGGAAAGCTGGCAAACTGTGAGAGCCGGGATGCGGAGAAATGTGAAATCTTTATCGTAGAGGGCGATTCGGCCGGCGGTTCGGCGAAAACCGCACGCAATCGTCAGTATCAGGCCATCCTGCCGATTCGCGGCAAGATTCTCAACGTGGAAAAAGCGTCGATGGATAAGGTGCTGGCGAATGCGGAGATCAAGACGATGATCAACGCCTTTGGCTGCGGGTTTTCGGAAGGATACGGCAATGATTTTGATATCAGCAGGCTGCGCTACAACAAAATTATCCTGATGACGGATGCGGATGTGGACGGCAGCCATATCGATACCCTGCTTCTGATGTTTCTGTACCGGTTCATGCCGGAACTGATTTACAATGGCCATGTGTTTATCGCCATGCCACCTCTCTATAAGGCGATTCCGGCGAGAGGAGAGGAGAAATACCTCTATGACGACAAGGAGCTGGAGAAATACCGGAAAACGCATAAGGGCGATTTTCGCCTGCAGCGCTACAAGGGTCTGGGTGAAATGGATCCGGAACAGCTCTGGGAGACGACGCTGGATCCGGAACGCCGCGTACTGAAGCGCGTGGAGATCGAGGACGCCCGGCTGGCGTCTGAGGTGACGGGGATGCTGATGGGGACGGATGTATCGCCGCGCCGGCAGTTTATCTACGACCATGCGGACGAGGCGGAGATCGACGCATAGCGGCGGCTGACAATGTGACAGAGAGGAAATGGATGAGTGATGGCAGAAAAGATTGTAACAACAGAATTTTCAGAGGAAATGCAGCGAAGCTACCTCAATTATTCCATGAGTGTGATCACGGCTCGCGCGATTCCGGACGCCAGGGACGGGCTGAAGCCGGTGCAGCGCCGCGTGCTTTATGATATGGGGGAACTGAAGCTGGGGCATGACAAACCGCATCGGAAGTCTGCGCGTATCGTAGGCGATACCATGGGTAAATATCATCCGCACGGAGATTCTTCCATCTATGATACACTGGTGGTCCTGTCGCAGGATTTTAAGAAGGGAATGCCGCTTGTCGACGGACATGGGAATTTTGGTTCCATCGAAGGCGACGGGGCTGCTGCCATGCGGTATACAGAAGCCCGGCTGCAGAAATTCACGGAGGAAGTCTATCTGAAGGATCTGGACAAAACGGTGCATTTTGTCCCGAATTACGACGAACAGGAACAGGAACCGGAGGTGCTTCCGGTGCGGATTCCCAATCTTCTGGTCAACGGATCGGAAGGCATAGCCGTTGGCATGAGCACCAGTATCCCCACACACAACCTGGGCGAGGTGATTGATCTCGTCCAGGCCTATATTGACCATCCTGATATGACAACGGATGAGATGCTTGCCATTATGCCGGGGCCGGACTTTCCGACCGGGGGTATCCTGGCGAACCAGTGTGATCTGAAGGAGATCTATGAGACGGGCGTGGGCAGGCTCCGTCTTCGCGGCAAAATCGAAGTGGAACTGGGCAAACGCCGGACGGACCGGGACAAATTGGTCATTACCGAGATCCCTTATACGATGATTGGCGCCGGGATTAACAAGTTTCTGACGGATGTGGCGGAGCTGGTGGAGACGAGGAAGCTGCCTGAGGTGACGGATATTTCCAACCAGTCGAACAAGGATGGGATCCGCATCGTTCTGGAACTGAAAAAGGACGCCGACATCGACCGGATCCGCGCGGTTCTGTACAAGAAAACAAAACTGGAAGATACGTTTGGCGTCAATATGCTGGCGATTGCGCATGGCCGGCCGGAGACACTGAACCTGCGCGGTATTCTGAACAATTATCTGGAATTCCAGTATGAGAATACGGAGCGCAAGTACCGGGTGCTGCTGGAAAAGGAACTGGAAAAGAAAGAGATTCGGGAAGGATTGATTCACGCCTGTGACGTGATTGATCTGATCATCGCGATCCTGCGTGGCGCAAAAAATCTCAAAGATGCGAAAGCATGTCTGATGGAGGGAGACACCTCGAAGATTCAGTTTCGCACCCCCGGTTTTGAAGAGGACGCGAAACAGCTTCGCTTTACGGAAAAGCAGGCGACCGCGATTCTGGAAATGCGGCTGTATCGGCTGATTGGCCTGGAAATCATGGCGCTGAAAAAGGAATATGACGAGTGCGTGAAGAAAATCTGGCAGTACGAAAAAATCCTCAAAAGCCGTGCGAATATGAACCAGGTGATCCAGGCTGATCTTGCTCAGATCAAAAAGGAATTTGCCGTTCCGAGGAAGACCAGGATCGAGGATTCCAAACCGGTCGTTTACGAGGAAACGCCCGTACAGATACAGAATGTCGTCTTTGTCATGGACCGGTTTGGATATTGCAAACTTCTTGATCAGAGTATTTTTGACCGCAATCAGGAGACGGTGACGCAGGATTATCGTTATCAGATCCCCTGCCAGACCACAGACAAACTCTGTATTTTTACAGACATTGGCAACCTGCATCAGGTCAGGGTGTCGGAGATCCCGTTCGGAAAGCTGAAGGATAAAGGTACGCCGATTGACAACGTCAGCAAATACGACGGAAGCAAAGAGGAGATTGTCAGCCTGGTTAATCTGGGGCGTCTGACCGGGCAGCTGCTTCTGTTCGCCACCAGACGGGGTATGGTGAAGCAGGTTCCGGCAGAGGAATTTATTACGAACAACCGGACCGTGGCGGCGACGAAGCTGATGGAGGGCGACCGGCTGGCCGTTGTGCGGATCATCGGCGCGGAGAATGATCTGGTTCTGCAGACAGCGGACGGAATGTTCCTTCGCTTCTCCATGGATGAGATACCGGAATTGAAGAAGAACAGCCGCGGTGTGCGGGGAATCCGGCTTGGTGAGCAGGATACGCTGGAGAGAGTCTGGTTTGTCGGTCAGGAACCGCAGATTCGTTACCGGGAGAAGGACGTCTCACTGAAACGCCTGAAGATCGCCCGCAGGGATACAAAGGGCACGAAGATAAGGTTGTAACGTCCGCGAGAGAAAAACAAATGTACATTTATGGCGAATAGGTCTTGCTTTTTTACAGATTTTGAGATAGGATAGTCGGGAGTCCGGATCCTGCCTGGAAACGCGGCGAAGCCAGACCCCCGAAAGACTTTCGCACAAACGGAGACAGGAAAGCGCAATCGGAGACCGGAATTATTGAGGAAAAGAGGAGCATGAAAAACGATGGATCAGAAGTTAAGAGTCGGCGTTCTCGGAGCGACCGGCATGGTAGGACAGCGATTTCTCTCGATTTTGGAAAACCATCCGTGGTATGAAGTGGTGACCGTGGCTGCCAGTCCCCGTTCCGCGGGTAAGACCTATGAGGAGGCGGTAGGCGGACGCTGGAAGATGACGACTCCCATGCCCGAGAGCGTGAAAAAGCTGGTTGTGAAAAACGTCAATGAAGTGGAGGCAGTCTCTGCTGACGTGGATTTTGTTTTCAGCGCGGTGGACATGACAAAGGAAGAGATTCGCGCGATTGAGGAGGTGTATGCGAAGGCGGAGACACCGGTTGTCTCGAACAACAGTGCACATCGCTGGACGCCGGATGTACCGATGGTTGTGCCGGAGATCAATCCGGAACACTTTGCCGTCATTCCATATCAGAAGAAGCGTCTGGGCACGACCCGCGGTTTTATTGCCGTCAAGCCGAACTGTTCGATTCAGAGCTATGCGCCTGTGCTGACGGCGTGGAAGGAGTTTGAACCGTATGAGGTCGTGGCGACGACCTATCAGGCGATTTCAGGAGCGGGAAAGACCTTTCAGGACTGGCCGGAGATGGAAGGCAATATCATTCCTTACATCGGCGGCGAGGAGGAGAAGAGCGAGCAGGAGCCGCTGCGTCTGTGGGGCAGGATCGAAGACGGCGTGATCGTGAAGGCATCGGAGCCGATGATCACCTGCCAGTGTATCCGTGTGCCGGTTCTGAATGGCCACACCGCCGCGGTATTTGTGAAGTTCCGCAAAAAGCCGACGAAGGAGCAGCTGATTGAGAAGCTGCGTGCATTCCGCGGCCTGCCTCAGGAGCTGGCGCTTCCGAGCGCACCGAAGCAGTTTATCCGCTATATGGAGGAGGACAACCGGCCTCAGGTCGCACTGGATGTAGATTATGAGGGAGGCATGGGTATCTCTGTGGGACGCCTTCGTGAGGATACCATCTATGATTACAAGTTTGTCGGCCTGTCTCACAATACGCTTCGCGGCGCTGCGGGTGGCGCGGTTCTGTGCGCGGAACTGCTCACCGCTCAGGGCTACATTCAGAAGAAATAAGCAACTGCGGAAGAATCTGGCTGCATAATTTGCCGCATGACCGGCAGATGCGGCCAGATTCAATCCAATCATTATAAAAGAAAGAGAGGGAAACATTATGCCATGGAGTAAAGAACCATTTGGAACCTTGCCAGACGGGACGCAGGCGCATAAGTATACGCTGACCAATACAAACGGGGCGTCCGCGGCGTTTACCGATCTCGGGGGAATCTGGCTGGCAATGATTGTGCCGGATCGGAATGGCGTGCCAGGCGATGTGCTGCTGGGCTGGGACAGCGTCGAAGGCTGCCTGCACAACAGCGGCCATCTGGGGGAGATCGTCGGCCGCAATGCCAACCGCATCGGCGGCGCAGCGTTTACGCTGAACGGCGTCACCTACACACTGGCGGTGAATTCCGGTTCCCGGAACAATCTGCACAGTGGTCCGGATTATTACCGGGATCGTCTGTGGGATACGGAAGTTGAGGAGTCTGAGCTGGGGACGACCATTTCCTTCTCTTTGTTCAGTCCGGACGGCGATCAGAATTATCCGGGAAATGCAAGGATTACCGTCAGCTATACGCTGACGCCGGATAACAGCCTGAAGCTGGAGTATTTCATGGTGTCCGACGCCGATACCATTGCCAATTTTACGAATCACGCTTATTTCAATATTGCCGGACACGACGCGGGGACGATCCTCGACCAGAAGGTGTGGATCGACGCCGATACCTGGACCATTGCGGATGCGGAGTCTATCCCGACGGGCGAACTGGTTGCGGTGAAGGGAACGCCGATGGATTTCACGGTTCTGACGCCGATCGGGCAGAATATCAATGCGGATTACGCACCCCTTCAGTATGCGGGCGGCTATGATCACAACTGGGTATTCAATCATGCGCCGGGCGAACTGGCGCTCTCCTGCAAGGTTGTGGATGAGAAGTCCGGCCGGGTGATGGAGGTGTATACGGATCTGCCGGGGGTGCAGTTCTATACGGCCAACAGTCTCAAACCGAACGTCGGCAAGGGTGGAGTGACCTATGGACCGCGGGGCGGATACTGCTTCGAGACGCAGTATTTCCCGGACTCCATTAACAAACCGCAGTTCCCGTCGCCAATCCTGAAGGAAGGCAAGGAGTACAGGACAACGACGATCTATAAGTTTTCTACGCTTTGATCAATGACAGATGATAAGAAAAGAGGAGGCAGGATTATGATGAAAAAAGTAGTGGCAGCTCTTTTAACAACAGCGACAGTTGCATTGGCTCTGAGTGGCTGTTCCGGTTCTGGCAGTACAGCTGATAGTACAGTGACGGAACAGACACAGGCGGCTGCAGCGGACAGCTCATCAGAGGAGACCGGAAATTCTGATGAGGAGATTGTTCTTACGATGTGGTACTGGAAGAACAGCATTCGTGAAGATCTGATTGAACAGGTCTCAGAGCAGTTTCCCGGTGTAACAATCAAGGCGGAACTGTTCTCCGCGGACGACATTGAAGAAAAAATCAATACGACGATTGCCAGCGGCGGCGAGCTCCCGGATCTTCTTCCGATGGATGACTGGATTGCGAATCTGCTTCAGTATCCGGAACTGTTTGTCGATCTCTACCAGGAACCATGCAATGCGGCTGAGATCGAGGATCAGTATGTGGAGTGGAAATGGAAACGTGCAGAAACCGTGGATGGAAAGCTGATTGCGTTGCCAATGGATATCGGGCCGACCTGCATGTTTTACAATGCATCCCTGTTTGAGGCTGCAGGACTTCCGACGGAACCGGATGAAGTGGCTGCGATCATGTCTACCTGGGATGATGCCTATGCGACGGCGGAGAAACTGCAGCAGGCAACGCCGGATGTAAAGATGTTCGATTTTATGGGCCATCTGTTTGTATCTGCGCTTGGACAGCAGTCTCAGCACATGATCGATAAGGAAGGAAATTTCATTGCCGACCAGGATCATGTTCGCAGTGCGTTTATGACTGCGGTTGCCGGTAAACCATATGTGTATGGTGGTGATACGGAGTGGTCTTCTGAGTGGGCTGCTTCCATGAACAACGGTGATGTTGCGGCGTTTGTCGGAGCAGTATGGATGAAACCGGAAATTGAGGATGCGGCTCCCGATACGGCGGGACAGTGGAGAGTCACCTCTGCTCCGGGAGGAGCGGGAAATGTCGGCGGCTCTTCCATTGGTATTACAAAAGACTGTGAACATGTTGAAACCGCTTATCAGGTACTTACCTGAATGACGAATACGGAAAATCAGGTAGAGTCTCTGGCTCAGCTTGGCCTGTTCCCGTCTCTGATTTCTGCGTTGGATGATCCTTCTCTGATGTATGAAGAGGAGTTTTTCGGCAACCAGATTGTAAATGAATATTTTGTGGAAGCAGCAAAGCAGATTGATGATTTCTATTATCCGCCGAACTACAGCTCTTATCAGTCCGTATTTGAACAGCAGCTTTTGCTGGTTCAGGATCAGGATAAGGATCCGGAGGAAGCGTTCAACGATGCAGTAGCGGAAGCAAAGGAAATTTATGATCTGGAGTATATGAACTGAGAGAATACGGGAGACAACAATGAAAAAGAAAGACCTGCTTCATGAAATTTATAAAAACCGGATGATCTATCTGCTGATCTGCCCATTTTTCCTGATTTATGCGATCTTCTGGATCTTTCCGATTTTTTACTCCTTTTTTCTGTCGTTCCATAAGTGGGGCGGAGTGGGAGAGAAGCAGCTTGTTGGACTTTTTTACTTCAAACATTTGCTGCAGGATAGCGTGTTCCTGCTTTCTATCAGGAACACGCTGATTATCTGGTGCCTGTCGACGATCCCGATGGTGTTGATTGCGATCGTCCTTGCATTTATTCTGAATCAAAAGCTGTTAAAAGGAAAAAATTTCTTTCGCACGGTGTATTATCTCCCCAACATTACCTCTACGGTAGCAATCGCCATTGTATTTGCCAATATTTTTGGCAACAAGTATGGTATTCTGAACTATTTCATCAGTCTTCTGGGCTTTGACCCGATTCAGTGGCTGTCATTAACCTGGGGTGTCCACGTGGCGATCGCCGCGATTGTAATATGGAGGTGGACCGGCTACAACGCAATTATCCTGCTCGCCGGCCTGCAGAAGATACCGAGTTCACTTTATGAGGCGGCCAGTCTGGATGGAGCCAGCACCTTCCAGGTATTTCGCTATATTACTGTCCCGTTGCTGAATCCTGTAATCCAGTTTGTGGTAATCACATCGACGATTGGCGGCTGGCAGTTATTTGCGGAAGCGCAGATGCTGGTGGGCTCTTCGGGGGGTATAGGAAAGAGTGGCATGACTGTTGTGCTATATCTGTACAATCAGGCCTTTGGAAACCGACAGTTTGGCTATGGTTCAGCCATATCCTGGGCGCTGGTGCTGATCATTGGCCTGTGTTCCGTGATTAACTGGATGCTGACCAGGCGGGAGGTGGATTGATATGAATCGAAAAATAAATGCGCCGATCCTGATTCTGTATGTTTGTCTGATCCTTGGTGCTCTGGTTTCCCTGTTTCCGTTTTACTGGCTGGCCGTCATGGCGACAAACAGTTCGTCCGCTTTCATGAGATTTCCGCCGGTGATGACGTTTGGGAGTCAGTTTATCCAGAATGTGGGAAATCTTTTGCACTCGATTAACTTTGGGAGGGCAATGTTCAACACCTTTGTTGTGTCGGCGGTTAAAACCGGCGGGGGTGTTTTCTTCTGTTCTCTGGCGGCGTTTTATTTTGCAAAATTCCGCTTTCCGGGCAGAAGACTTCTGTTTGCCTTATGTCTGATTACGATGATGATTCCGCCGCAGCTGAATCTGATTCCGCAGCTGATTATTATGAACCGGCTGAACTGGCTTTCCACCTTTAAGGCACTGATTATGCCCGGCCTGATTCCGGCGTTTGGTATTTACTGGATGAATCAGTATTGTGTGGGAGCGATTCATGATGATCTGATTGATTCGGCGAGAATTGACGGATGCAATACGTTTGGATTGTTCTGTCATGTAGGGCTGCCGATTATGATCCCGGGCTGTGCGTTTCTGTGCATTTATATTTTCATGGACAGCTGGAATGATTATCTGTGGCCATTGATTGTCACCAACGACTCTCGCCGCAGTACGATTCAGGTGGCGCTGGCACAGCTTCAGGGGGCATATAACAGCACAGATTACGGGATGGTGATGTGTGGCGTTCTGTTGGCAACGCTGCCGCTGTTCATCATATTCCTGTTGTTCAGCAAACAGTTTACGGCAGATATCACATCAGGAGCAGTGAAAAGCTGAGAATAAACGGAAAGGAAATTTGTTTTTATGCATAAATACGCCAGCCTGAATGTAAACTGGATGTTTAAGGAGGGGTTTGAGGAAAGCGATCTGACAGATACCGGGTGTGGAGGAGTTCCGGTAAATGTACCGCATACAGTGAAGGAAATTCCTTATGACTGCTTTGACCAGACAATGACCTGTATGATATCGGTTTACAGCCGTTCCTTTTCCCTGCCTTCACTGGATGGAAAGCGGGTGCTGGTTTTGTTTGAGGGCGTTTCTGCCTGCTATGACCTGTATGTGAACGGAAAAAGCGTGGGAAGTCATAAGGGAGCCTATTCTATGGCTTTATTTGATATCACGGAGTATGTCAGTCCGGGTGAAAACCGGATGCTGTTGCGCGTGGATTCGAATGAGAGGAATGATATTCCGCCGAACGGTTCTACGGTTGACTTCCTGATTTACGGCGGCATCTACAGGGATGTAACACTTTATGTTCAGGAAGAGACATATTTGAAACATGTTCTGTTCCGTTATGATCTGAAGGGCGACCAGGCAACCGTTTGTCCGGAGCTTTTAATTGGTCATCATGGTCCTGACCGGCAGCTGATTGTGGTGACTTCGTTATATAAGGATGGGACATGGATATGGGAGAACCGGCAATTAATCCAGGTCACTGAGGAGAAGCATTCGATTTCCCTGCACCCGGCACAAATTGAGCGGGTGCAGCGATGGGAACCAGAGGATCCGCAGCTTTACCAGGTATGTGTGAGGCTGGAGGATGAGAATGGCCATGAAGTGGATTCCGAGTGTTGTCAGGCAGGTTTTCGAACAATTCGAGCAGACGCAGATGGTTTCTGGCTGAATGACAGGCGAATCAAGCTCATTGGATTGAATCGTCATCAGTCATTCCCGTATGTGGGTTACGCTATGGGCAGACGTGCACAGGAAAAGGACGCCAGACTCCTGAAGCAGTTTATGGGACTGAACATTGTGAGGTGCTCTCATTATATGCAGTCCCGTTATTTTCTCGATGAATGCGATCGACTGGGACTGATGGTATTTGAGGAGATTCCAGGCTGGGGTTATATTGGGGGCGAGGAGTTTCAACGAGTCGTGTTTCAGGATCTGGAGAATATGGTGCTTGGTCATTTCAATCATCCGTCTATCGTGATCTGGGGAACGCGTCTGAATGAGACGGCAGATGATGATGAACTGTACCGGGAGACCAATCGGCGTTGCAAGGAGATGGATGGTTCGCGTCCGACTACAGGTGCGCGCTGGCAGACAGGAAGTCACCTTCTGGAAGATATATACAGCTATAATGATTATTCAGAGGATCAGAATGGTGAACATATGCTGATGACGGCTCATCAGGCGACAGAAAGCAGAGAACGGTTGCCGTATCTGGTCAGTGAACACACCGGCGCGGTGCTTCCCACCAGGCCATCCGATCCGGAAGAGCGCCAGGAGGAGTTTGCTATCCGACATGCGAGAGCCCTGAGTAAGCTGCTCACTGGTGATGAATATATGGGCGGGTTTGGATGGTGCATGTTTGATTACAATACCCACAATGATCATAATTCGATGGACAAGGTGTGCTATCACGGTGTCCTGGATATGTTCCGGGTTCCCAAATGGGCTGCCTGGCTGTATGCAAGTCAGAAATCGCCGCAGGATGAAGTGGTTCTGGTTCCCTGTTCAATGGTCGGACGTGGAGAACGGTGCGAGCCTGTTCCGTTTTATGTGCTGACAAATTGTGATTATATTGAAGTCACCTTATCCACGGACAGAACAAGAACCTATTACCCGAGCGTGAAATTTCCCGGGCTTTCGCATCCGCCGATTGAAGTGACGGAGAACGGTGAGTTTTGGCAGCGCAGATGGACAGGGGCGAAAATTGCTGGTTACGTGGACGGGAAGCTGGCAGCGGAACGGATATATTCGGGAAATCCAAGACTGGCAGGGCTTCGGGCAGAGGTGGATGACCCGGTGATTTATAATGATGTGGTGGATGAGACGAGAATCGTGTGTACGTTTGAAGACGAGAATGGCAACCGTGCCTGTCATCATCGTGGAATAGTCAGCGTATCTGTGTCTGGTTCCATCGAAATGATCGGACCTTCTCTGATCCCGACAATGGGGGGATGTGCCGCTTTCTGGGTTCGATCACGTGCCGATGGAAAAGAGGGAGAAGCAGTTGTGCGAATCAGCACACCGAGAGAAGAAATCGATGACGTGTATATTCCGTTGAGACTGGAGAAGGCGCCGGAGGAATGGTAATGCATAAGGAGAGGAGAACAGGATAATGAAACTGATTGAACGGGAGCAGCTGACCGGTATGAACATCCATTACCAGTTTTATTCGCTGGCATATTTTCTGGATGCGCAGGTTCGCGCCGGTTTTCAGAGCATTGAATTGTGGGCGGGTTCCCCACATTTCTTTTTGAGTAATCTGGAATATGACGATTGCAAACGTCTTGCCCGGATGGTGAAGGAGCGCGGGCTGACTGTGCGGGTGATCACGCCGGAAAACTGCAGTGTGCCCTATCAGTTCGCGGCATCGGACCCGGAGCTGTATCGCCGGAGCTTTGATTATTTCAAAAAAGGACTGGATGCGGGAGAGGAGCTGGGCTGTCGGATTATGGCAGTTCATTCCGGCCGGGGCGACCTGGATGAGGACCGGGAAGAGGCGTGGAAGCGTGGCCGTGACATGCTGGCCCGACTGGCCGATTATGCGCAGACGAAAGGAATCACGCTGGCGATGGAGTCGCTGCGACCCGACGAGACGAATCTTGCCTCGACGCTCTCGGATGTCAAACGAATGCTGGAAGAGATTCATCATCCCAATTTCAAGGCCATGATTGACACCACAGCGATGGGCGTGTCCGGTGAAGAACCGGAGCAGTGGTTTGCCGAACTGGGAGCGGAGAATATTGTCCATATGCATTTTGTGGATGGGAACCCGTACGGGCATCTGATCTGGGGCGATGGAACGCATGATCTGGGGAAATGGCTGGAGACGCTGCACGCTTACGGATATCACGGGTTGTTGAGCCAGGAGATCACTGCTCAGGAATATTATTGGGATCCGGCTGAGGCAGATCGACGCAATTATCGGATGTTTGAGCCATATTTATGACAGGGATGCAGAATTCTGTACGCTGTTTCGAAAAAGGAGAGCCTGCGGGTTCTCCTTTTTTTGAAACAGAAACTTCTTGTTTTCTGGTAAAACCGATTGACAGGATGTTATATGATGTTATATAATTACTGCAAGACGATATAGATGAAGAATCTGTTATGGACAGCTTCTTTCATCTGTCATGGTAAACTGAATACAGGGAGGAATCGAATCATGAGTCAGAGAGAACAGTTGCAGGGGATTGTATCAGAGATTTTGGCGATGCGCAGAGAAAAGGGCGGCGTAAAGCAGATTTATTTCGTCGGCTGCGGTGGTTCATTGGGGGCGTTATACCCTGCCGCAAATTTTATGCAGCGTGAATCGATGACGATCAAAAGCGGCTGGATCAACAGCAATGAGTTTGTCCACAGTACGCCGAAGGACTTTGGAGAGAACTCTCTTCTGGTGGTTGCCTGTCACAGAGGCAATACCCCGGAGACGATTGCGGCGACGAAGCTGGGACGAGAGAAGGGAGCAGCCGTGATTGTCCTGACCTGGCTTGAGGAGTCAGAGATCCTTTCTTATACGGAGTACCCGGTCTTTTATACCTTTGGCGCCAACAAGGATATCGCCGGGGAGAAGACCATGTGTGCCCTGTATATCGCGGTGGAATTGCTGAAGCAGACGGAAGGCTATGAGCATTATGACCGTTTTATGGAGGGAGCGGATCGTATTGACGGTATTGTAAAGAGAGCCTGTGCGCATGTGGAGAAGAGGGCGCATGCCTTTGCAAAGGAGTACAGGGATGATAAGCTGATTTACACCATGGGTTCCGGCGCAGGCTATGCTTCAGCCTATATGGAGTGCATCTGCATCTTTATGGAAATGCAGTGGATTCATTCGTCCTGCATCCATACAGGAGAATATTTCCATGGGCCGTTTGAGGTAACGGACGCCGAGACGCCGTTCCTGATTCAGATCTCGGAGGGGACGACCCGGGCGCTGGATGAACGTGCGCTGAAGTTCTTAAAGACTTATGCGAAGCGGATTGAGGTTCTTGACGCGAAGGAACTGGGACTGTCTACGATTGACAGCAGTGTGGTTGATTATTTCAATCATTCCCTGTTTAATAATGTATATCCGGTTTATAACGAAGCCCTGGCCGCGGAGCGTCAGCACCCGCTGAGTACCCGTCGGTATATGTGGAGAGTAGAATATTGACAGGAGAGGTGCAACGATGAGAGAAGCCAGAATCATTGCCATCGGCGATAATGTAGTGGACAAGTATCTTTCGCGGGGGAAGATGTATCCCGGCGGTCAATGTGTGAATACCAGCGTATATGCGAAGATGAACGGAGCGAGGACGGCCTATCTCGGGAAATTCGGAGACGACGCGGCTGCCAGGCACAACTGCCAGGTTCTGGCCGAACTCGGCGTTGATTTCAGTCATTCCAGACAGTTTCATGGAGAGAACGGCGCCGCGCGGGTGACGCTGCGCGGTTCGGACCGGGTATTCCTCGGCTCGAACAAAGGCGGCGTATCGAAGGAGCATCCCTACGATTTTACCGGGGAAGACCTGGATTACATTCGTGGGTTCGATCTGATTTATACGAATACCAACAGCTACATTCTCGATGACCTGCCTTTGCTTTATGAGACTGGCGTTCCCATTGCTTTTGATTTTTCCGCGAAGTGGGACGATGCGATGCTGGAGCAAATCTGTCCTTATGTGACGGTTGCTCTTCTTTCCTGTTCGCATATGACGCAGGAGGAACGCGAGAACGAGATGAAGAAAGCCGCTCAGTATGGGGTGAAGATTGTTGTTGGCACGGTGGGAGAGAACGGTTCCTATGTGTTGTCGGGAGGAGAGTTTCTTTACGAGAATGTCTGCTGGACGGATGACGCATTTGACACGATGGGAGCAGGAGACGCGTACTTTTCCGCCTTTCTGACGGATCTTCTGAAGGGTGATAAGGGGCTGGATGAGCCGGATCCGGAGGAGTGGAAGAGACGGCTGCAGAAGGCGATGCGGTGCGGCGCGGAATTTTCGGCAAAGATCTGCTGCGTCGAGGGCGCCTTCGGATACGGGACGGCGATTGTGGACGGATGAGAGGAACGGACACGAGCCGATATGGTTACAGGAAGAAAAAATCGTCCGACTAAATGAGCAAAATAAGAGACTTGTATCAGATAATTGTGTACAGGTCTCTTTTTTTGAACTGTTTTTTTCTGAAAAAACCTTGTTTTATGACAAAAAATATAGTATTATTATGTTATAAGACAATCAGTCAGATCTATTTTGAATGGTTTGTTTAATAAATGTTGCATGTAGAAAGGCCAAGTATGAAAATGATAAAAAATTCAATGGTTCCTCTGTATCAGCAGCTATCGGATGAGATTCGCAGACAGATTACTGACGGAAAGCTGCAGACGGGAGACCGGCTCCCGACCGAAGCGGAACTGAGTCAGGAGTTTGCGGTCAGCCGGATTACGGTGCGCAAGGCGATTGAACTGCTGGTGGATGACGGAATTGTCGTCCGCAGGCAGGGCATTGGCACGTTTGTGGCACAGAAAAAGGTTCACCGGGTCATTCGCAACCAGGCTGTCAGTTTTACGGATATGAGTCTTCTGAGCGGTCAGGAGCCGTCCGCGGAATTGATCTCGGTTGAGAAGATCATGCCGGACGCTTCTATCGCCAGTCATCTGCATATCGGAGAGGAGGAGCAGGTACTGAAACTGGTTCGTCTGCGCAAAAATGATGGCAAGCCGGTGATGATTGAGGAGAATTATTACCCGAAGAAAATGTTTTTTCTCTTACAGGAAAACCTGCTTGGTTCGACTTACGAAATTTTTCGTAACAGAGATTACATTCCGACGCATTTTCTGAAAACCGTCGAGATCTGTTACGCGACAGCGGATGAAGCACGTTATCTGGAAGTGGAGGAAAATAAGGCTCTGATCCTGCAGAAAGATGAAACCTCCGATCAGAACGGGGAGATGATTCATTACAGTAAGCTGTTGATTAATCCGAATCGTTACCGGCTTACGATTGTTATTTAAGCGCGGCCATTTCGAAAGAAATGGCCATTTTTCGCTTTACAACAAAAAACACACTTTATAATCAGAGGTTTTTATCAATAATCACAAAAGAAATGAGCCACTTCCTTTTAAAATCTGAACTCTCATATGAAATTTTATCTGCACAGAATCCAATCCACTCCCTTCTGTTTATGAAAAAGCACAAAAAAATCCCAAAAAAAGTATTGCAATGATTATGACGATATGATACAATACATGACAAGATGTTATATGTTGTATTCTTACAACAAAAAACAACGAACAAGAGTCAAGAAAGGAGTAATTATGAAAAAGAATCTGAAAAAGATGCTTTGCCTGGCACTGGCAGCGATGATGGCGATGGGGGCGACTGCCTGTGGAGGCAGCTCTTCGTCGGACAGTGGGGCGACGACTGCAGCCGCTGCGGCAGAAGCAGCAGATGGAGGGAGTTCGGACAGCGGTGCGGCGGCAGCGGCTACGGACGGAGACGTCAAGGTGATCAAGCTGTTCCATCGTTTCCCGGATGATCCGGCGAACAGCTTTATCGAGGAGAAGATTGCGGAGTATGAGGCGGCGCATCCGGATATCAAATTTGAGGTGACGAGTGCGCAGAATCAGCCTTACAAGGAGAAGATCAAGGTTGTCGTCGGTTCGGACGAGACACCGGATATCTTCTTCAGCTTTTGCGGCGAGTTTTCTGAGCGTTTCATTCGTGAAGGGCTGCTGCTCGATCTGACTCCGTATCTGGAGGCAGATTCGGAGTGGAAGGCATCACTGATGGAGACGCAGATGAATGAGTACACGACCTCCGACGGTATGGTATACGGGATTCCGTTCCGTCTGGATGCGAAGGAATTCTTCTACAACGTCGATATGTTTAATGAGCTGGGACTTGAGGTTCCGGAGACCTGGGATGAGTTCATTGAGGTGCTGGATGCGATTCAGGCAGCGGGCATTGTTCCAATCGCAGAGGGCAACCAGGATAAGTGGCCGGCCTGCCATTACATCGGCGCTCTGAACGCGCAGCTGGTTCCGCAGGAGATTCGGGATGCAGATTACAACGCAGCCACCGGCGAGTTTACCGATCCGGGCTATGTGGAGGCACTTGAGAAATATCAGCAGCTGGTTTCCTATATGAATATGGGCGTCAACGGGATGACGCATGATATGGCGCGACTGGGCTTTACACAGGGACAGAACGCGATCCTGTATGCAGAGCTGGTTGAAATCACAAATATCAAGGATGAGAATCCGGACCTGAACTGGGGCATGTTCTCCTTCCCGGTCATCGAAGGCGCGAAGGGCGATCCGGAGCTGGTATCCGGTGCGCCGGAAGGCTTCGCGATTTCTTCGAGCACACAGTATCCGGATGAATGCGTGGAGTTCCTGAAGTGGTTCCTTGGCGCAGAGGTTGGTGCCCAGCAGGCCGATCAGGTGGGCTGGTTTAACGCTTCACTCGGTGTGGATGAGGGTCTGACCGACGAGTCCCTGATCAGTGCGTATGAAGTAATTGCGAACGCGAAGAAGATGGATATCTGGTTTGATAACGCACTGTATTCCACCGTCTGCGATGAATATCTGGCTGAGATTTCCGACGTGACAAATGGCGATATCACTCCGGCTGACGCGATGGTGAAGATTCAGGCGGTGGCGAAGGAAGCGCAGACGCTGGCGCAGTAACTGCTTCTGTGTCCGGTCCATCGTCCGGGCGTCTGACAGGTAACGAATGACAAAGGCTGCCGAACCAGCTGACATGTTTCAGGCTGACGGCAGCTTTTTTCCAAGAAAAGGATGGTGTGAAGATGAAAAAGAAAACGAAGCTTACACCGTATTTATACATTATTCCCGGATTGTTGATGGTTCTCGGATTTGTCTATATTCCGATCGCAGTGAATCTGGTCTACAGCTTTTTCCGGCTGTCTTCCTATTCCTCCTCGATGAAATTTGTCGGTCTGGACAATTTCCGCCGGTTATTTACGAGTGAAACCTTTCCGATTATGATCCGGAATAATGTCTATTATGCTGTGATTTCTCTGATTGTTCAGGTCGGATTCGGAACGGCGCTGGCGCTTCTGCTGGAAAGCAAGCTGGCCAGTGAACGCTTCCGTTCCATCTGCCGGAATATTTATTTCATTCCCGCCCTGGTCTCTCTGACCGCGGTCGGTCTGATGTTCAACTTTATTTACAATCCACAGTTCGGTATGCTCAACACGTTCCTGAAAAACATCGGTCTGCCACAGCTGCAGCAAACCTGGCTCGGCGACAAGAATCTGGCGATTTTCTGTATCATTGCCATGAGCCAGTGGCAGTTTACCGGATACATTACGCTGCTGATGGTGGTGGCCTTTCAGAATATTTCATCCGATTATGTGGAAGCGGCGATCATCGACGGCGCCGGGCCGGTCAAACGGGCGCTCAGTATTATGCTTCCGCTTGCCAAGGAGCAGCTTCTGGTCTGTTCCATCATCACGGTCATCGGCGCATTCAAGCTGTTTACGGAAGTGTATTCGACGACGTCGGGTGGTCCCGGCAATTCGTCTCAGGTTCTGGGTCTGTTCCTGTATCAGAATGCGTTCCTGCATGACGATATGGGCATGGCGGCGGCAACCGGTGTACTGATCTTTGTGATTACCGTGACGGCCTCGATCTTCCAGCTGAGGATCAGCCATTCCGGAGAAGTATAAGGAGGGAATAGCATGTCAGATGATAAATATGTAGTGAAACATATGGTTTTGAAGATTCTGCTCCACGTATTTCTTCTGATCCTGGTGGCCATTATCCTGCTTCCGGTCTGCTGGCTGATTCTCAATTCACTGAAGACGAATCAGGAGATGTTTCTGAATTCGCTGGCTTTGCCGAAGGAATGGCGGTTTGTGAACTATGTGACGGCCTGGAGCAAAGGACTGGTCTCGTATTTTAAAAACTCGATCATCATCAGTGCGATTTCGATCTTTTTCATCCTTGCGCTGAGTTCGCTGATGGCTTATGGACTGACGCGCTTCAACCTGCCGGGAAGCGGCTTCCTCTTTATCCTGGTGCTGGGCGGCATGGCTCTGTCCGAGCAGGTGGCGCTGGTTCCGCTGTACAAGATTTTGCAGGCACTGAAGCTGTACAACACCAGAGCGGCCCTGGTGCTGCCGTATGTTGCGTTCCGGATTCCGTTTACGATGTTTCTGATGCGATCGTACTTTATTTCGATTCCGAAGGAGCTGGAGGAGGCGGCGATCGTGGACGGCTGCAACAGCCTGCAACGGTTTCTGCGGATTATTCTGCCGATCAGTAAGCCAGTTCTGGCTTCCTGTGCGATTGTTAATCTGAACAATGTCTGGAATGAATTCCTGTTTGCGAATGTCTTCCTGGAGAACCGGAAGCTTATGACGATCCCGATCGGACTGATGACCTTCCAGGGCGATTTAAAGACCGATTACGCGGTGATGCTGGCCGGTATCCTGATTGCTTCTTTGCCGATGGTGGTTCTGTTCCTGTGCATGTCGAAGCAGTTCGTGCGCGGTCTGACCTCCGGTGCGGTAAAAGGCTGAGAACGGGAACGGAGAGTGGGTCGACAGATCGTACAGGATAGAAGAAAGAAACTCTCCCGGGAGAATTATCCCCCGGGAGAGTCTCGGTCATTCAGACGGAATTACTTATTTGACATCTGCTTTTCCTGCTCTTCGATCATTTTTTTGACCATGTGACCGCCGACGGAACCGTTCTGGGCGGAGGTCAGATTGCCGTTGTAGCCGTTGGACAACGGAACGCCGATTTCGTTTGCGACCTCCATTTTGAACTTATCCAGCGCTTCTCTTGCCTCGGGCACCTCTGCTCTGTTGGAAGAACTATCTGCCATGTGATTGGCCTCCTTTCAGTCTCACCTGCCGCAACCACAGGTGAGACGCAATGCCCGCCCGGATTTACGGCTGGTTTGTTTTCGTGTTACGCTGTTAGTATGTGACAGACCGGAAAGATTACACTAGAAGATTCTGTCTCTTTACGCAGAATTTTCTTGACGAATGTTATATAATGTATTATAATGATATCAGATGATATATTAAGAGGAGGAAAGAAAAATGACGATTCAGGAAATTGTTGCAACCATCAAGTCCAAACAGCCGGAGATTCGTTCCGTGTACTTTGTCGGCTGTGGCGCATCGATGTCAGAGCTGTTTCCGGGGAAATATTTCCTGGAGAATAATGCGAAGCGGCTTCGCGTCAGCCTGTATACGGCGAACAATTTCAACTATTCGACTCCGGAGGCAGTGGATGATACCGCGATCGTGATTACCTGCTCTCTGAGTGGCGGCACCCCGGAGACGGTGGCGGCTTCAAAGCTGGCGATGGAGAAGGGCGCACATGTGATTTCGGTGACCATTGATCCGGAGTCCAATCTGGCGAAGGCTTCCGAGTATCAGCTGATTCACGGCTTCTATGAGAGCTATGGAGCGAAGATGGAGAAGCCGGCGAACGTACTTGCTCTGGCCTGTGAGATTCTCAATGAATATGAGGGCTATGCGCATTATGACGACATCCAGGATGGCCTGACGAAGATTTATGATCTTATCAATGATTCTGTGAAATATCTGCTGCCGGCCGCGCAGAAGTTCGCGGAGGAGAACTATGACGCGCCACTTCTGTACTGCATGGCTTCTGGCGCGACACAGTATGTGGCCTATTCCTTCTCCAGTTTTCTGATGATGGAGATGCAGTGGCTTCCGGCGAGCTCCTTCCACACTGGTGAGTTCTTTCATGGACCGTTTGAGATGGCCGATGAGAACGCCCATTACCTGCTTCTGATGAATGATGGCCCGACCCGTCCGATGGACGCCAGGGCGCTGACCTTCCTGCAGCGGATGCACGCAAAGGTGACTGTGGTGGATGCGAAGGATTATGGTCTGAGCTCCTGTATCCGCCAGTCGGTGGTTGAGTACTTCAACCCGCTTCTGATCGGCGGCATTCTGCGGGTGTACGCGGAGCAGATGGCGATTAAGCGCAATCATCCACTGACCATGAGACGGTATATGTGGAAACTGGAGTACTGATATCAGAACAGAAGAGGAAGAACACGCGCTTTGGGCGTGGACGGGAAAGAGAATATGCGCTCCGGCAGTTTTACAGGACTGTCGGGGCGCATGTTTCGTTCTTATTTTTTAATAAAAAACTTGTGAAATGTGGGAAAAGCCCTTATAATGATACGAGATAATCAATGAGGAGATGCAAGGAGCCCATGCGAGTCATTGCCGGAAGCGCGAGACGGATTCTGCTGAAGACGCCGGAGGGATTGGATACCCGCCCGACGCAGGATCGGATCAAGGAGACTTTGTTTAATATGCTGCAGTATGATCTGGCGGATGCGGATTTCCTGGATTTGTTCGCAGGAAGCGGCGGGATCGGGATTGAAGCACTCAGCCGCGGAGCAGGACGTGCCGTGTTTGTGGAGAAGAATGCAGCGACGGCCGCCATCGTGCGGCAGAATCTGCGGACAACCCGTCTGGAAGACCGTGCCTCTGTCATGTGCTGTGACGCGCTGACCGCGCTGCAGCGTCTGGAAGGGAACAGCCGTTTTGATTATATTTTTATGGATCCGCCGTACAATCAGGGGCTGGAACGGGAGATGCTGGCATATCTGTCACACTCCGCACTGATCGACCGGCAGAGTACGGTAATCATCGAAGCATCCCTGGAGACTTCCTTTGATTATCTGGACAGCTATGGCTTTGCATTAGAGAAAAATAAAATATACAAGACAAACAAACACGTGTTTGTCTGTCGGGGAGTGTAGTATGGCGATTGCAGTGTATCCGGGCAGCTTTGACCCGGTGACCCTGGGACATCTGGACATCATCGAACGGTCGGCGAAGATGATGGATCGTGTCATTATCGGAGTTTTAAAGAATTATTCAAAAACGCCGTTGTTTTCTGTTTCTGAACGTGTTAAGATGTTAGAGAGTATTACTGCGCATCTGGATAATGTAGAGGTGCAGTCTTTTGGTGGGCTGTTGGTGGATTTTGTACATATGAATCATGCGGACGTGATTGTTCGTGGCCTGCGTGCAGTTTCGGATTTCGAATATGAATTGCAGATTGCTCAGGCGAACCGGGTGATTGCCGCGGATATTGATACCATATTTCTGACGACGAATATTAAATACTCTTATCTGAGTTCCAGTATTGTGAAGGAAGTTGCCGCTTTCGACGGGAATATTGATGCGTTTCTTCCTCCGCTGGTCGCGGACGAGATGCATAAGAAGTTCCGGGAGCAGATAGTAAGAGAAGGTAAGGAGAAAATAAAAAGATGAGCATGAGCAGAATTGAGCAGTTGATTGGCGAGATTGAGGAGTATGTAGACAGCTGTAAATTTCAGCCGCTGTCCAGTACGAAGATCGTGGTGAATAAGGAGGAACTGGAGGAGCTTCTGGTAGAGCTTCGTCTGGGAGTGCCGGATGAGATCAAGAAGTATCAGAAGATCATCAGCAATCAGGATGCGATTCTGAATGAGGCGCATGCTCAGGCGGATGCGATCCTGGCGGAGGCAACTGCCCAGACCAATGAGCTGGTCAATGAACATGAGATCATGCAGAAGGCTTATGCAGAAGCGAACCGGGTGGTTGAGGAAGCGCAGTATCAGGCGCAGCAGATTGTAGACAATGCCATTGCGGATGCGAATGGCATTCGTCAGGGTGCGATCAATTATACGGATGATATGCTGCGCAGCTTACAGACCATTATGAGTCATTCAATGGAAGAGTCGCAGAACCGGTTCCAGACATTCCTTACCTCGATGCAGAACACTTATGATATTGTGACATCCAATCGGAATGAGCTGTCAGCCGGTGTGTCTAGTGAAGAAGAGCAGGAAACAGTACCCGCAGAAGAATCGCAGCAGTGAGGCCGGTGAGACAGGCGTGCAGGATTTTCCAGACGGGATAGTCGCTTCCCAGCGGAGCGCGTGGATTTAAAAAGCGGTGCCGGATGGCGAATCCGGCATTTTTTGGTGTCTGAGGGGGAAGTACGCTTGCTACCTGAAAGAGGCCGGATAGACCGCCAAAGGCTGCAGCGGCGAGGGAGACCGGGACGGCTGCTTTGGGCGGCAGAGCCTGGCAGACGGCGTGAATGCCGGTTGTCATTTCCAGAATGGCAGACAACAGGGGTTTTGCCGCAGGGGCGATCGGCGCCATGGCGACCCAGGCGGACAGGATCGAGAACAGCATGATGTAGCCGCCGACCAGAACCATGGTCTCAAAGGAAGAAAGGATGATCGCGTCCAACCGGGATTGCCCGGATCTGGCCGGGCGGCCGGTGGAAGCAGGCGTATTCTCTGCGCAGGATGCGGAGATATCCTTTTGAAATCCATAATGGTGCGCCGCCAGGCAAAAAAGCGGAAAGACAGGCAGCCAGATACTTGCGAGGATGAGAAGCGAAGGCAGTTGCAGGGGCAGAGTGGCGGCTACATACCCCAGAAGAAACATCGGACTGGGCTGGCTGCAGATGGCGAGGAGAGTCTTCGCTTCTTTTTCAGAGATGGATCCATTTTCCAGGAACATCGAACAGAGCCTGGCTCCGACCGGATATCCGCATACGAGACCGCACAGGAGTGCATATGCGCCTTCGGCTCCAAAGCCGAAGACACGCCGGATTGCCGGGGAGACCGGTGCGAGAAGGAATGAGATCTGGCCAAGGGCGACAATGGACTGGGTGCAGATGAGAAAGGGCAGAAGAGACGGCAACACCACATGAAACCAGAGGGTGAGTCCGTCCGATGCGCCCTGGATGGATACCGACGGGAAGGCGAGAAGGAGGATCAGAGGCAGGATGATGAGTGGTTTCAGACAGGATGAGCGAATGTCCGCGACAGTCAAACCGGTTCCTCCGGCGCTTTTTTCTTATTTTATGTCGGAGGAAGCGAGCGTATGATGCAGTTACCGGAATCGTTTTTACAGGAAATGCGGGATCTTCTCGGTGAAGAATATGGAGTATGGCTGTCGTCATACGGACAATCGCCGGCTCAGGGGCTGCGTATACACTCCGGGAAGCTGGCGCCGGGACAGTGGGAGCGGATGACTTCTTTTCCGACGGAGCTGGTGCCGTGGACGACAAACGGATATTATCTGCCGGAGGGCGAACGGCTTTCCAGGCATCCCTGGTATTACGCCGGGCTTTATTATATTCAGGAACCAAGCGCGATGGCGCCTGCGGCGCTGCTTCCGGTGAAGCCGGGAGACCGTGTGCTGGATCTGTGCGCGGCTCCGGGAGGGAAAAGCACCGAACTGGGAGTCCGGCTTCAGGGCGAAGGACTTCTGGTGTCGAACGATCTCAGCCATTCCAGGGCAAAGGCGCTGCTGCGCAATATGGAACGGTTCGGGATTCGCAATCTCTGTGTGACGAGTGAGACGCCGGAAAAACTGGCGGATACCTTTGGCGCATGGTTCGACGCGATTCTGGTGGATGCGCCTTGCTCCGGAGAGGGGATGTTTCGCCGGGATCCCAATCTGATCCGCAGCTGGGAGGAACGCGGTCCTTCTTATTATGCGCCAATTCAGCAATCGATTCTGGAACAGGCGGTGCGGATGTTGCGGCCGGGTGGCTATCTGCTGTATTCCACCTGCACGTTTTCGAAGGCGGAGGATGAGGATGTGGTTCACGCGCTGCTTCGGCGCATGCCGGAGATGGAATTGTCGCCACTGCCGTTGTTTGACGGCGCCTGCGGTGGTGTGGATGGAGAGCCGGTGCTCCGCCTGTTCCCGCACCGCGTTCGGGGCGAGGGGCATTTTGTAGCTCTTTTTTGCAAGCGGGGAGCCGCAGGAAGACAGGAGCCGTTCCCTTCTTCTGACGTGGAGACGACGACGGATCGCCGGATGATCGGAAGGCTGGAACGGGAGACGGATTTTCTGGTGTGGGAATCCATGCTGGATCAGCCGTTTGACCGCAGGCGGTTGATGATGCGGGATGATATGCTCTTTCTGCTTCCGGATGGGTTTGATCGAGCCTGGAAGCTGCGTTATCTGCGGAGCGGACTTTTTGTAGGCAGCCGCAAAGGAGCACGTTTTGAACCGTCCCAGGCGGTTGCGATGACGCTGCGGCCGAAGGGGTTTTCACAGACGATTTCGTTTTCCGCGAAAGACGAGCGGGTGATTCGTTATCTGAAAGGAGAAACGGTTTTTCCGGATGACGACGTCCGGCTTGGCAGGGGCTGGGTGCTGGTCTGCGTGGATGGCTTCCCGCTCGGCTGGGCCAAATATACCGGAAATGCGCTGAAAAACAAATACGATGCCGGATGGCGGATGTCTTAGCCGGCAGACGGATTTTGGGACAGAAGGGAATGACAGGAATGAGGAAGGAAACGGAGATGGCAGACAGCAGGGGACTGCTTGCCCGGCTGGAGACGATCCGGGCCGTAATCTTTGATCTGGACGGGACGCTGGTGGATTCCATGTGGATGTGGGGAAAGATTGATATCGAGTATCTGGCCCGGTTTGGATATGCACCGCCGCCCGGACTCGAACGGGCCATCGAGGGCATGAGCTTTTCGGAGACAGCCGTCTATTTCAAAGAGAGATTTCAGATTCCGGATTCACTGGATACGATCAAACAGGCATGGATCGACATGAGCATTGAAAAATACCGGCATGAGGTTCCGCCCAAAAAAGGCGTCCGCCATTTCCTGGATTATTTGCAGTCGAAGGATATCCGCATGGGAATTGCGACCAGCAATGGACGGGATATGGTCGAGGCCGTGCTGGATTCGCTGCGGATCCATTCCTGTTTTCAGTCTGTGGTTACTGCCTGCGAGGTTGCGGCGGGGAAACCTGCGCCGGACATTTACCGTAGGGTTGCCGGTGATCTTGGAGTAGAACCGGGAGCCTGTATGGTATTTGAGGATGTGCCGGCCGGTATCCGTGCCGGAAAGGCGGCCGGTATGCTCGTATGTGCGGTCGAGGATGATTTTTCTGCTTCCATACGGGAGGAGAAAGCCAGGCTGGCCGATTTCTTTATCCGGGACTATGATGAGATATTTGAGAGCTGAGGCAGACAGAGAGACGGAGGATTGTGGATGAACATTGCAATCGTGACGGGCGCCTCCTCCGGGATGGGCAGGGAGAGCGTGATACAGCTGGCGGAGCGTTTTGGCGGCAGCCTGACGGAGATCTGGGTGGTGGCGAGAAGGAAGGAACGCCTGCAGGAGCTGAAACGACGGGTTTCGGTTCCGCTTCGCATCTTCGCACTCGATCTTACGCAGAGGGAATCTCTGGCTGTGCTGGAACGGGAACTGGAAATCCGGAAACCGCAGGTCCGTTTCCTTGTCTGCGCGGCCGGAAGCGGAAAGATGGGAGCCATCGGAGCTTCTTTGCTGGAAACGGAAACCGGTATGGTGCGTCTGAACTGCGAAGCGCTGTGCGGTGTTACGCATGTGACGCTGCCCTGGATGAGGCCGCACAGCCGGGTGATCCTGTATGCGTCCGCAGTGGCTTTCCTTCCGCAGCCGGGATTTGGCATCTATGCGGCGACGAAAGCCTTTGTTCTGAGTTATGGCCGGGCGCTGCGTGCGGAGCTTCGTGGACGTGGGATCGCCGTAACGGTGGTCTGCCCGGGTGCGGTGAAGACGGAATTTTTCAGCGCAAGGCAGATGAAAGCGCTTCCCTTTTATAAAAAACTGGTGATGGCAGACTGCAGGAAGGTTGTGCGTCTTGCTTTGCAGGACAGCAGGAGGGGCAGAGAGCTGTCGGTATACGGGCCGTTTCTGAACGCGTTCCGTGTGTTTGTGAAGCTGATTCCGCACGGAGTGATCCTGCGGGTGATGCCTGTTCAGACAGAGAGGATAAAAGAAAATGAAGATTGAGAAGGGACAGTATGGATACCGGAATCGCAGAAAGCGGAATCATGTCATCTGCATCCTCGTAGTCGGGGCAGTGATTCTGCTGCAGCTGGGTGCGAGACTGATCGTGAAAACCGAGATGACGAGGACGATTCTCACGGTTACGGCGATTCTGACTGTCCTGCCGCTGGCCAATGTCGCTTCGCCGTTGCTTGCATCATGGAAATACCGGACGCCGGACGAGGATTTTTATCATCGCATGAAGCGTTACGAGGATCGTTGTCAGATGCTGTATGACCTGATTGTGACGACAAAGGAACAGATCATTCCGGTCGATGCGGCGTCCGTGCATCCGAACGGGGTGTGTCTGTATTGTCCGGAGACAAAGCTTGACACAGCGAAGGCGGAGGCGGCTTTAAACCAGATGTTTGCCGCGAACCGGCTGCAGCTTCATATTAAGATTTTCAGGGATGAGCACGGGTTTGTCCGTCGCCTGGACAGTCTCAGACCCATGTCGGAATATGAGGACGACGGCACGGTGGATTACGCGGTGCGGACTCTGAAAAGCCAGTCGATGTAGAAGGAGAACGACGCATGAAATCCATGATCATCCGCGAGCAGGAAGCCGGGCAGCGTCTGGACCGGCTTCTCGGGAAGTATCTGAACCGGGCGGGCAAGGGATTCATTTACAAAATGATCCGCAAGAAGAATATCACGTTGAACGGAAAGCGCTGCGACGGCTCGGAGAAGCTGGCGCCCGGCGACGAGATTCGTCTGTTCCTCTCGGATGAGACGATTGAGAAGTTCAGCGAGATTTCGGTTCAGCCGGTGAAGAAGACCGGGCTGGATATTATCTATGAGGACGAACAGATTCTGCTGGTCAACAAGCCGTCTGGCATGCTGTCCCAGAAGGCGAAGGACAGTGACGAATCCCTGGTCGAATACATCATCGACTATCTTCTGACAAGCGGTTCGCTTCGCCGCGAGGATCTGCGCACATTCCGTCCTTCGGTGACGAATCGCCTGGACCGCAATACGAGCGGTCTGGTGGCGGCGGGAAAGACGACGGTGGGTCTGCAGATGTTATCCGGTGTTTTCCGCGACCGCAGCCTGCATAAATATTATCTCTGCGCGGTGTCCGGCCATGTAAAGGAAGGCAGGCGGATTGACGGATATCTGCAGAAAAACGAAAAGACGAACCAGGTCCGGATTCTTGAGTGTAAGCGTGAGGGCAGTGTACCGATCCAGACTGAATATGAGCCGTTAGCCGAAAGCGGCGGTTATACGCTTCTGAAAGTAAAGCTGCTCACCGGGCGTTCCCACCAGATTCGTGCGCACCTCGCCTCTGTGGGATTCCCGGTCGTCGGGGATGGTAAATATGGAAACGCCGACGTCAATCGGATGGCAAAACGGGAGTATGGAATCGACTCGCAGATGCTGCATTCCTGGAAAATGACATTTCCAAAACTGGAGGAGCCGTTTTCCTCTCTGTCCGGGCGGACCTTTACCGCAGATCCACCCGTGGAATTCACCAGGATATTCGGGAGTATACATTAGAAAGCAGGGGAATCAGAATATGGGAACCTGGAACAGCCGCGGGCTTCGCGGTTCGACGTTAGAGGATATGATCAACCATAGCAACGAGGCCTATCGGGAGAAGAAACTGGCGTTGATTCAGAAGATTCCGACACCGATTACGCCGATTACAATCGATAAGGAAACCCGTCATATCACGCTGGCTTATTTTGAACAGAAGAGTACGGTCGACTATATCGGGACGGTACAGGGCATCCCGGTCTGTTTTGACGCCAAGGAATGCGCTGTGCGGACCTTCCCGCTGCAGAATGTCCATCCCCATCAGATCCGTTTTATGAAGGAATTTGAAGAGCAGGGCGGAATTGCTTTTATCATTCTGCATTTCACTACAGAGGATGAGATCTATTATGTACCGTTCCGCGATCTGTATCGGTTCTGGACCCGGATGGAAGAAGGCGGTCGAAAGAGCTTCACCTATGAAGAAATCGACCGTACCTATCGGATCCGAAGGCAGAGAGATGTTCTCGTTCATTATCTGGAACTGATTCAGAAGGATCTGGACGGACGGGAAGTCTCTGCCTGACTGTATCGACAGCTACCAGGAGATGAGCTCGTAACCGGTTTCCGTGACGAGTACCTGAATCTCCCACTGGGCGGAAGGCAGACCGTCGTCGGTGCGGATGGTCCAGCCGTTTTCGTCATCCTGATAGATATCGGCACGTCCCATATTGACCATTGGCTCGATGGTGAACATCAGACCGGGCGTCATCACCATCTCGGTACCTTTTCTGGAAACATAGCTGACCCAGGGTTCCTCGTGGAATTCCACGCCGACACCGTGTCCGCCGATCTCGCGGACGACGCTGTAACCGTTTTTCTGTACAAATTCATGAATGGCCTGCCCCATGTCGCCGAGATACCCCCAGGGTTTCACCTCTGCCAGCCCTACATCCAGTGACTGGCGGACGACTTCGACCAGGCGCCTGTTTTCGGAGGAGACGTTGCCGATGAGAAACATCCGGGACGAATCCGAGAAATAGCCGTCCAGGTTGGTCGAACAGTCAACGTTGATGATATCGCCGTCCTTTAAGACGATATCCGGCGAGGGAATCCCGTGGCAGACCTCCTCGTTGATCGAGGTGCAGACACTTTTCGGGAAACCTTCAAAATTTAGCGGAGCGGGGATCCCGCCCATGCGCGTGGTTTCTTCGTATACCCATCGGTCAATTTCTTCCGTTGTTACACCGGCTTTGATATGTGCCGCCACATAATCAAGAACAGCAATGTTGATCTTCGCACTTTCTTTGATTTTCTCAACCTGTTCCGGCGTCTTGATCATCTCGTGAGTGGGGACGGAATGCCCCTGCAGCCGGAGAAGATGGCATCGACTGTCAAAGTCAGAATGACAGTTCTTATATTTTTTGTGACTTCCGCACCAGCACATATCGTTACGCCCTAATAATTTCAAGAGTGACACTTCCTTTCCTCATGACTATGAACGTTCAGGAATCCAGGCTGCAGGCCTGTTCTGCATGCCCTTCCGGTAGAACTTAACATAGCTGTAATCTTTGGTCAGGCAGGCAAAAATCCTCTGCGGTTTCAGCCTGCCCGACCATTATAGCACAGAAATGCAGAGGATGGCAGAAAAAATACATGGAAGAAGGAATGTATTTTTATCAATTCAACTTGACTTTTCATGCAAGTAATAATATATTTATTGGTAGGAAATATATTACATGTTTGATATCTGGCATCTTCCATAACATTAACATGCGAAAAGCGTTGACAGCCATGAGAAGGGAATGAAGACGTGAGATACCATAGCCGTCGGCATAGAACAGGAAGCGTGAGGGGAATGACGGAGGGATCGAAGATATGATGGATTCGCGGGGGGATGCGCCTATTTTGCTGACAGGAACCAGTCTGGCGCAGATACGGAGCTGCAAAACAGAGTGGCGGAGATGGAAGTGTATTTTTTCGGATTCCTGCCTGAAACGGGTACAGATTGATTTTTCTGATGTCGACGACGTTTCGTCAGGCGCTTGGGGCGGGCCGAATGTCTGCCGGGATGTGGTCGGCCTGCTGACCGAGCTGCTGCTGGAGCGTTTCCGGCGCAGGATGCGTCCGATTACGCTGGTGGTCTGTGGGAAATCGAAGCCGGACGCCGGAGAACTGGGCCGGATGATCGAGGCGCGGGCGATTTCGTGGATGGAATACGGATATTGCGGCAGTTCGTTTGTGGACTGGATGAAGCGGGAAGTGACCTGCGAGAATTAAAAACAGCCGGGAGGAATGACGCCTCCCGGTTATTTGTTTTGCAGAAAACATTGACGAAGGCCCTGCTTTTGTCGTAGAATGAAAAAGGTGTTGACAAGTATGGATTCTCTCCATATAATAGTCCTTGCGTCACCAAATTAGCACTGTACCATGTGAAAGCGAGAGACAGACATGAATAATCAATTGCTGCATACTCCGGACGGAGTGCGTGATATATATGGCGGGGAATGCGCGAAAAAGCGCAGGATTGAGGAAGCGATTCAGGAAGTATTTCATCTGTATGGGTATCAGGATATCGAGACCCCGACCTTTGAATTCTTTGATATATTCAAGGCGGAGCGTGGAAGCGTCGGAACCCGCGAAATGTATAAGTTTTTTGACCGTGACAACAACACACTGGTTCTGCGGCCGGATATGACGCCGCCGATCGCCCGGTGTGCGGCGAAATATTATATGAATGAGGACATGCCGATCCGGCTCTGTTACAAGGGTTCCACTTACAACAATGGAGCTAGCTACCGCGGTCAGCTGAAGGAGACGACGCAGACCGGCGTGGAGCTGATCGGTAATGATTCGAGCGACGCGGATGCGGAGATGATCGCGATTGTGATTGACGCGCTGAAAGCGACGGGCCTGCGGGAATTTCAGGTCGAACTGGGGCAGGTGGAATTCTATCGGGGTCTGGTGGAGGAAGCGGGTATCCCGGCAGAGATACAGGAACGTCTGCGGGAACTGATTGAGAGCAAGAATTATTTTGGCGTGGAGGAATTGCTGAATCAGCAGATTCTCAAGCCGGAACTGAAGCGTCTGTTTCTGAAACTCCCGGAGCTGTTTGGAGACATTGAACAGATCCGTCTGGCAAAATCCATGATGGAAAATTCCCGTGCAAGGAAGGCGATCGAGCGGCTGGAACGGGTGCAGGAGATTCTGGATGGATACGGGCTGGGCGAGTATGTTTCCTATGATCTGGGCATGCTCAGCAAGTATTCCTATTACACTGGTATTATTTTCAAGGCATATACGTATGGGACAGGGGAGTACATTGTGACCGGCGGGCGTTATGACCGTCTGCTGGAACAGTTTGGGAAGAAATCTCCCGCGATTGGTCTGGCTATCATGGTCGATCCGCTGATGATGGCATTGTCCAGCCAGAAGATTCCGGTTGCGGTTTCGACAATTGCGGCACTGGTTCTCTATGAGAAGAGTGCGCGTCTGTCAGGGATCCGCCTGGCAACAAGGCTGCGCCGGAAAGGGAAATGTGTGCAGCTGACGCTGCGGCGGGCGGAACTGGGATATGAGGATTATATGGCTTATGCCAGGCGTTCCGGGATATGCCACATTCTCTATCTGGACGGCGATGGGCTCCGCATCACGGCGCATAATCTGGACACAGGGGAAAGTAAGATCGTTCCCTGTACGGATGACATCATATAATGAGGAGAACAACGATGAGATATATCACATTTGCGCTGGCAAAAGGCCGTCTTGCCGAAAAGTCCATGGAGATGTTTGAGGAGATTGGCATTTCCTGCGAAGAGATGAAGGACAAAAGTTCGAGAAAGCTGATTTTCACCAATGAAGAACTGGGATACCGCTTCTTTCTCGCAAAGGCGAGCGATGTCCCGACGTATGTCGAATACGGAGCGGCGGATATCGGCATTGTCGGCAAGGATACCATCCTGGAGGAGGGGCGGAGGCTTTACGAAGTACTGGATCTGGGAATCGGCAAATGCCGCATGTGCGTCTGCGGTCCTGTGTCGGCCGGAGAACTTCTGCGGCACCACGAACTGATCCGGGTGGCGACGAAATATCCGGACATCGCGAAAGATTATTTTTACAACAAAAAGCATCAGACGGTAGAGATCATTAAGCTGAACGGTTCCATCGAACTGGCGCCGATCGTCGGCCTTTCTGAGGTGATCGTCGATATTGTCGAGACGGGCTCGACTTTGCGGGAAAACGGGCTGACGATTCTGGAGGAGGTATGTCCGCTGTCGGCGCGGATGGTCGTCAACCAGGTGAGTATGAAGCGTGAAAATGAGCGGATTGCCCGCATCATTCAGGATTTGAGACGGGTGGTACTGCGCAGACAGGAGGGACAACAACAGCAATGAGAATATTGAAATTAGATGAGCAGAGCCGGGCAAACATTCTGTCTGACCTGCTGAAACGTGACCCGAATAATTACACACAGTATGAGGACACCGTCGGGGAGATTGTGGCGTCTGTGAAGGAGCAGCGTGACGCGGCGGTTTTCGCATATGAGGAGAAATTTGACGGCGTGAAGCTGGATCCGACCAGTATCCGTGTAACGGATGAGGAGATTGAAGAAGCTCTGCGCGAGGTGGATCCGTCGCTGCTTACTGTGATAAAGAAATCCATGAAAAATATCCGCGCGTATCATGAGAAGCAGAAACGGACCAGCTGGTTTGACGTGAAGCCGGACGGCACGATTCTCGGCCAGAAGGTGACGGCTCTGTCCAGCGTCGGCGTCTATGTGCCCGGCGGGAAAGCTGCCTATCCGTCGACGGTACTGATGAACATCATTCCGGCTGAAGTGGCGGGCGTTCCGAGAATCGTGATGGTCACGCCGCCGGGAAAGGACGGCAGGGTGAACCCGGTGACACTGACTGCCGCGCACCTGGCCGGTGCGACGGAAGTCTATAAGGTCGGCGGCGCACAGGCGATTGCCGCGCTGGCGTTCGGCACCGAGTCCATCCCGCGGGTCAATAAGATTGTGGGGCCGGGCAATATCTTTGTGGCGCTGGCCAAGAAGGCCGTCTATGGTCATGTCAGCATTGACAGCATAGCGGGACCGAGCGAAATCCTGGTGCTGGCGGATGATTCTGCGAACCCGCGTTATGTGGCGGCGGATCTTCTCTCTCAGGCGGAGCATGATGAACTGGCCAGTGCGATTCTGGTGACGACGAGCATGGATCTGGCCCGGAAGGTATCGGCTGAGGTCGACGGATTCCTTGGCAGCCTGTCGAGAAAGGCGATTCTGGAGAAGTCGCTGGACAATTACGGATATATTCTGGTAGCGGAGAGCCTGGACGATGCGATTGAGACGGCCAATGAGATTGCCTCGGAACATCTGGAGATCGTGACAAGGAACCCGTTTGAGGTCATGACAAGGATTCAGAATGCGGGAGCCATCTTCCTGGGAGAGTACAGTTCGGAGCCGCTGGGCGATTATTTTGCAGGACCGAACCATGTCCTTCCGACCAACGGGACGGCGAAATTCTTTTCCCCGCTGGGGGTCGACGACTTTATCAAGAAGTCCAGCATCATTTATTATTCCAGAAATGCACTGGAAGCGGTACACGAAGATATCGAGGCGTTTGCGAAGGCAGAGCAGCTGACGGCGCATGCGAACTCGATTCATGTTCGGTTTGAGTAGGGGATATTGGCGATGGCACGTATAGGAGAAGTAGAGAGAAATACGAAGGAGACCCGGATTCGGCTGCGCCTGAATCTGGATGGAAGCGGCAAGGCGGATATTGAGACCGGAATCGGTTTCTTTGACCATATGCTGAATGGATTTGCCCGCCATGGTCTCTTTGACCTGTCACTGCATGTGGATGGAGATCTGGAGGTGGATACCCATCACACCATTGAGGATACGGGAATTGTACTGGGTACGGCGATCCGGGAGGCGGTCGGCGATAAGAAAGGAATTGTCCGCTATGGCTCCAGCATCCTGCCGATGGATGAGGCGCTGCTTCTGTGTGTGCTTGATCTGTGCGGACGCCCTTATCTGGCGTATGACCTGAAGCTGGACCGGGAGAAGGTGGGCGACCTGGAGACGGAGATGATCCGGGAATTTTTCTATGCGGTCTCTTACGGCGCCATGATGAATCTACACATCCGGCAGCTGGACGGGATCAACAATCACCATATTATCGAAGGGGCGTTCAAGGCGTTTTCCAAGGCGCTGGATGCGGCAACCCGGTATGACGAACGGATTACGGATGTGCTTTCCACAAAGGGAACACTGTAGAAAACGGAGGAAGACGCGATGCAGTTATATCCCGCGATCGATATGAAGGGCGGTAAGTGTGTCCGCCTGACACAGGGATTATTTGACAATGTGAAGGTTTATTCCGATACGCCGGCGGATATGGCGAGGCTGTGGGTCAGCCAGGGGGCGACGTTTCTGCACCTGGTTGATCTGGACGGCGCACTGGCCGGTCATTCGGTGAATGAGGAGGCCATTCGCGCGATTCTCTCGTGTGTGGATGTGCCGGTTGAGCTGGGCGGCGGGATTCGCAGCACAGAAGCGGTCGAAGCGATGCTGAAGCTCGGAATCACACGCTGTATCATCGGGACAAAAGCGGTGAAGGAACCGGAGTTCGTGCGGGAACTGATTGACCGGTTCGGGCCGGAGCGGATTGTCGTCGGTGTGGATGCGAAAGACGGTATGGTGGCAGTCGAAGGATGGGAGCAGGTGAGCGCTGTTCCGGCGGCAGAGTTGTGCCTGCGCATGAAGGCATTCGGGGTTCGTCACATTGTCTATACGGATATTGCAAGGGATGGCATGCTGACAGGACCGAATGTGGCGGCGACCAGGACGTTAACCGAGCAGACCGGACTGGACGTGATCGCCTCCGGCGGAGTCTCCTGTATGGAGGATCTGAGGAATCTCTGCCGCGAAGGAATTCGTGGAGCGATTATCGGAAAAGCGCTCTATGAAAACCGGGTGAATCTGGCGGAAGCTGTGGCCGCATTTGAAAAGGAGGAACACGGGAATGGCTGACACAAAGAGACTGATGGCAGGGATTGGATGCAGCAGGCAGCGCCCGGTGCGTCTGGCTGCGGCGGAAGGAGGCGTGGGTTTGACGCCGGGAAGCGCGTTTGAGCGGTCGCTTGCGGAGGTCGGAACGGATCTGAGCAATTCCGGAGCGGACGGGCTGCTGATTGTCGATTTCTCAGAGACGGACGAAGACCACGAGCATACCATAAATCTGATCCGGGAAGCAGCCAGGCAGGCCGATGCCCCGATCTGTACCGGCGGGCGTGTGAAGCGCCTGGAGGATGTGAAAAAATACCTGTACGCGGGCGCGAAACAGGTCTTTCTGAATGGCGATGACGAGGGGGAGATCGATCTGATTTCCGAGGCGTCGAAGCGGTTCGGACCGGAGAAAATCTGCGTGCTGGTGTCCTCCAGAGAGGCGTTTGCGCGCGCGGAGGAGTTTCAGCAGCTGGGCGCTTCCGGCCTGATTGCATGTGGAATTTTTGCGGACAATCCTGCTGAGACAAGTTTCACCTTTCCGGAGGGAATGGAACTGCTGGCTGTCGTTTCCGGAGCCAGCACCCTGGCGCTTGCGGATATTCTGGGGTCAAAGAAGGCAGATGGCGTCGTGCTGGCTGTCCCGCAGGAGATGGAAGGTTCTTTTATGGAACTGAAGTATGCGCTGGCCGGAGCAGGCCTGCCGATGGACATCTTCACCAGCCCGGTTTCCTGGAGTGAGTTTAAGACGAATACGGACGGCCTGGTACCGGTGATCGTGCAGGATTATAAGACAAATGAGGTTCTGATGATGGCCTACATGAATGAGCAGGCCTTTTGCGATACACTGCGAACCGGGAAAATGCACTATTACAGCCGCAGCCGGCAGAGTCAGTGGCTGAAGGGAGAGACATCCGGTCACTATCAGTATGTGAAGTCACTTCATCTGGACTGCGATAATGACACCATCCTCGCGAGGGTTCATCAGATTGGAGCGGCCTGTCATACCGGCAGTCGCAGCTGTTTCTTCCAGACACTGGTAAAGAAGGAGTATAAAGAGACAAATCCCTTAAAGGTATTTGAGGATGTATTTGCGGTGATTCTTGACCGGAAGGAACATCCGAAGGAGGGTTCCTATACGAACTACCTTTTTGACAAGGGGATTGACAAGATTCTCAAGAAGGTTGGCGAGGAGGCGACGGAAATCGTCATTGCTTCGAAAAACCCGGACCCGGAAGAAATCAAATATGAAATTGCGGATTTTCTGTATCATGTGATGGTTCTCATGGCGGAAAAGGGGGTTACCTGGGAAGAAATCACGGAGGAACTGGCTAACCGGTAGACCGATGTTGCCAGAAGAGGTTGCATGATATGAACAGAAGAAATTCAGACCTGACAACCGGCCCGCTCGCGAGACAGATCCTTGCTTTTTCCATTCCCCTGATGCTTTCCAACGCGCTTCAGGTGATGTTCAATATGGCCGATGTGGCTGTTCTGGGACAATTTGTCGGTTCGGGCGCATTGGGATCGGTTGGTTCGACGACGATTCTTGTCAGCCTGTTTACCGGGCTTTTGATCGGTATGAGTGTCGGCATCAATATTCTGACGGCACTGCATATTGGAGCGAAGCACAGGCGCGATGTGGTGCGGACCGTGCATACGGCGGCTGTGGTCAGCCTGATTTACGGCACGTTTCTGATGGTGGTTGGCGTCGTGTTTGCACGTTCAATCCTTGAACTTCTCCACACGAAGGAAGAGCTGATTGAGGATGCGGTGCGTTACCTGCGCATCTATTCCCTGGGAATGCCCGGTGTAGCGCTCTATAATTTCGGGAATGCCGTATACAGCGCCGCGGGCAACACCCGCAGACCGCTTGTGTTTCTGACCATGGCCGGAGTCGTCAACGTGATTCTGAATCTGTTTTTCGTCCTGGTGATGCATATGACGGTCGACGGCGTCGCGCTGGCGAGCATTACATCCCAGTATATTTCAGGAATTCTGCTGGTGACGACGTTGTTCTTTACAAAAGAGAATTACCGGATGCACTTCTCTTATCTGCGTCATTTCAACGGACAGAAGGCGAAACAGATTCTGGGGATCGGGGTGCCGGCCGGATGCCAGAACGCCATCTTTGCGCTGGCGAATCTGTTCATTCAGTATGGTGTGAACTCCTTTGACGCGGTCATGGTATCCGGCAATTCCGCGGCGGCGAACGCAGACGCTCTGGTTTATGATACGATGGCGGCGTTTTATACCGCATGCGCCAGCTTTATGGGACAGAATCTCGGGGCGAAGAACCGGGAGCGGGTACGCAACAGCTACCTGATCTGCCTGGGTTATTCATTTGGTCTGGGGCTTGGCCTGGGAGTTTTGCTGGAAATCTTCGGCAGGCAGTTCCTTGGCTTCTTTACCACAGATACGGCCGTGATTGACACCGGCATGAAGCGCCTGACCATCATGGGATTCTCCTATTGCATTTCGGCATTTATGGACTGCGCGATTTATGCCAACCGGGCGCTTGGCAAGAGTGTGGTTCCGATGGTGATTGTGATCCTTGGCTCATGCGTGTTTCGTGTGGCCTGGGTCTATACGGTATTTGCCTGGTACCGGACGATTCCGTCGCTTTATCTGCTTTATTCGGTTTCCTGGATATTGACGGGAATTGCGGAAACTCTGTACCTTCGGCATGTATATCGGGAAAGGATGGCATTGCTGTGAGTGATGCGGACAGGATGACAGGAGGTAACGATCAGATGTCTGGTCATGTGACGGAACGGTTTCTTCGATATGTGGCGGTGGATACGCAGTCGAAGGAGGATCAGGAGGCGTTTCCGAGCACGGAAAAACAGAAAAATCTGGCGAGGATGCTTTGTGCGGAGCTGGAAGCGATGGGCGCGGTAAACGCGCGGGTGGATGAATATGGCTATGTTTACGCGGAAATCCCCACCAACATGGAAATTAAAGGGCTTTCTCTGGGGTTTATCGCCCACATGGATACATCTTCAGCGGCTTCCGGTGCGGATATTCACCCACTTGTTGTAAAAAACTATGACAGCGGTGATATTCTGCTGAATCCGCAGTCCGGGCAGATGTTACGTCCGGCCGATTATCCGGAACTAAGCAATTATATCGGACAGGATCTGATCACGACCGACGGGACGACGCTTCTGGGGGCTGATGACAAAGCCGGTGTGGCCGAGATCATGACCATGGCGGAGTATCTGCTTTCTCATCCGGAAATTTTGCATGGAAAGATCTGTATTGCCTTTACACCGGATGAAGAGGTGGGGCGCGGCGTTGACTTTTTTGATGTCGACGGGTTTGGCGCAGATGTGGCCTATACGGTGGATGGCGGCGCCCTGGGCGAACTGGAATATGAATGTTTCAATGCGGCAGGCGCAAAGATTACAATTCACGGCGTCAGCATTCATCCCGGTTCGGCGAGAGGAATTATGAAAAATGCGCTTCTGATCGGCATGGAACTGCATGCGATGCTTCCGGCCTTTCAGAATCCGGCCTGTACCGACGGCTATGAGGGCTTTTTCCATCTCGATCACGTTGAGGGGGATGTGGAAGAGAGCGTCATGCATTACATCATCCGAGATCATGACCGTGAGAAGTTCGAGCAGAAAAAGGAGCTCATGGAAGCGGCGGCTGCGTATCTGAATCAGAAGTATGGGGAGCAGACAGTCGGGCTCGATATGCAGGATTCCTACTACAATATGAGAGAGAAGATTGAGGAACATCCGTATCTGATCGAGCATGCCGTGCAGTCCATGGAGCGAATCGGGATTACACCGAAAATCTGTGCCATTCGTGGAGGGACGGACGGAGCACGACTCTCTTTTCTGGGACTTCCCTGCCCGAATCTCTGTACGGGCGGACACAATTATCATGGGCGATACGAATATGTCTGTATCCAGTCCATGGAGAAAGTGACAGAACTGCTGGTTGAGATTGCCCGGACCCTGAACGGAAAGGAAGGATAGGATGCGGACAAAGGACGAGGAAAATGAGCGAAGGCAGAGGCAGCAGCTTCTGAACGCGGCGTGGAAGCTTTTCTATGAAAAGGGTTATCAGAATACGACCATGGAAGATATCTTAAGAGAAGCTGGCTGCTCCAAGGGAAGATTTTATTATTATTTCCATGCCAAAGGAGAACTCCTGGATTCTCTGTATGAAGTGTTTGACCAGAAATACGAGGAATTCTTCGACCGGCTTGACCGGGAGAGAGGCGCCTATGACCGTCTGCTGGCATTGAATCGCTTTATGTTTGATTTTATGTCCGAACAGATTGGCGTAGAATTGCTGCGTAATCTGTATATCAGCCAGCTTTCCGGGACGACGGGAATCGGCTTCTGGGGAGAGAATCGTTCTTTTCGAAAGATTCTGACGCGAATCGTAGAGGACGGGATGCGAAACGGAGAGCTGCGTACTGACATGGATGAATATGAGATGGTCTCGGATATGATCGCAGAGGAACGGAGTCAGCTGATCTCGTGGTGTCTGGACGGCGGAAAGTATCCGCTGACAGAAAGCAGCATGCCGCGGCTGGAACGGTTTTACATCGGTTACCTGAAACAGGCTCAGTTTGTCTCGCAGAAACCGGATTCCAGATGATCGTCTGCCGGAGAAACACCGGCAGATACTTAATAATCTTAAGTAAAAGAAACAAAAAAACGAAATTTTAATGATCTGACTTAAATCAGGAAGGCGTATTCATTTGTTGTTGCGCTTTCCTTTTCTTTCCTTTATAATGAGACTATGGTCTGAATAAGACCGCGGTCTGAGAAAATGGAAGGAGAATGTTGTATGGAAAAGACGGCGAACGCAAGGAAAGGTGGTAAGGTTCTGGACTTTATCGAGCGGGTGGGAAATAAACTTCCTCATCCGTACATTTTGTTTCTGTGGCTGTGTCTGATTCTGGCTGTGATCAGTCTGCTGTGCAGTGTGGGAGGCGTGAGCGTGGTCAACCCGACCAGCGGAGATACGGTCGTGGCGAACAGCCTGCTGAGTAAGGATGGGCTGATCTGGCTGTTAAAGAATCTTCTGTCAAATTTCCAGAATTTTGCACCATTGGGGCTGGTGCTGGCCATGCAGATGGCAATTGGCTTTGCGGAGCGGGTAGGGCTTCTGACGACAGCCATGAGAAAGGCGATCCTGGGTGTGCCGCTCTGGGCGCTGACGGCCACGGTGCTGTTTCTGGGAATTAATGGCAGTATTGCTTCTGAGGCCTCGATTATCGTGGTTCCGTCGCTGGCTGCCGCTGCTTTTGAATCGGTGGGGATGCATCCGATCGCGGGACTGCTTGCCGGCTACGCGGCGACGAACGCCGGATTTACCGCCTGTATCATCATCGCGGGAACGGATGTGCTCCTGTCCGGCGTGACGGAGACGGCTGCTCAGCTGATCGATCCGGCCATGCAGGTGAACGCGACCTGTAACTGGTATTTTATGATTGCTTCCGTGTTTCTGCTGACAATCGTGGGCGTATTTGTCAACCGGCAGTTTATCGTGCCGAGACTGGGCGAATATCATCCGCAGAACGGCGAAGCTTCTACGGAGCAGGATGTGACCAGCGCTCAGAGTAAGGCGCTGCGCAATGCGGGTATTTTTACGGTTCTGTATATCCTCCTGTTTGCAGTGATGGTGATTCCTGCGAACGGCATCCTCAGAGGAGAGGATGGCTCGATTCTGAACGGACCGTTTATCGCCGGTCTGGTTCCGGTTCTGATTCTGTTCTTTATTCTGGTGGGCGTTGTCTACGGTATTACGGCCGGAACGATTAAAAACAGTTCCGATGTGCCGAACCTGATGGCGCAGGCACTGGACGGGATGACCAGCTATATTGTCCTGGTATTCGTGATTGCACAGTTTATCAACATGTTCAGCTATACCAATCTTGGCATGATTATCGCGGTCAAGAGCGCGGACGCCCTGAAGGCGGCCGGTTTTACGGGCATTCCGCTGATGCTGTTCTTTATCCTGCTCTGCTGCGTGGTTAACCTGTTTATGACGAGCGGTTCAGGCAAGTGGTACATTTTTGCGCCGATTCTGGTTCCCATGATGATGATGATGGGATACAGCCCCGCGTTTGCGCAGATCATTTATCGAATCGGAGATTCCACGACCAACGCGATCACGCCGATCTATCCGTATATTCCGATTGCGATCGGTATGGCGAAAACCTACGACAAGGATTTTGGCATGGGCAGCCTGATCTCGATGATGCTGCCGTACTCGGTGGCCTTCCTGCTGGTCTGGATTGTGCAGCTGATTATCTGGATGGGATTCAATCTGCCGCTGGGACCAGGAGCGGGAGTCTTCCTGTAAGGAGGTTACCGTGATGACAGATGTTCAGATGGAAGCACGTTATCGGGAAGCCGTCCGGCTTTATACGAGAAATACCAGGAGCAGTGTGTTAAATGGCAGTCCGGCTATCTGCTGGGAGCCGGATGGGCTTTCCTTCACTTATGAGCGTCAGGTAAGAGAAGAAGACGGAATTCAGAATGTGACAGTCCGGGTCGACGCTCTTACCGGAGAGACGAAGGAGATGCATTCCGGAGAACCGACGAAGGGAGACGGGACGCTTTTTCCGGTGGACTGGAGTATCTCGCCGGACGGAGGTCATGCCCTGTATACCAGGGATCATAATCTGGTTATGCGTGAGATATCGTCCGGGCTGGAGTCGGTTCTGACAAAGGACGGAGAAGCCTTATGTGAATATGGCTGTTACATTGATATTTACAGCCAGATTACGGTACAGAGGGAAGGATATGTGGAACATCCGCTGGTTTGCTGGAGTCCCGACGGGAGATATTTTGTCACCTACCGGGCGGACCGGCGAACGACGAGACTGCTTCCGGTGATTGAATCCTTCCGGGAGGATGGCGCGGAGGATGTGCGTCCGCTTCTGCGGCAGTATCCCTGCCCGTTCGTGGTCGATGCGGACGGGGAGATTCCGCACTATTCGCTGTATGTGGGAGATACGGAGCAGAAGGTGCTGCGGCGTGTGGACGCACCGGATTTCCTGTATCCGGTGTTCACCTCCGCGGAAAAGTCGATTGTCCGCTGGATGGACGATAGCAGCGAATTTTATTTCACCTGGATTGCCAGAGGATACCAGGAGGCGAGGCTGTATCTGGCGCAGGCGGCAGACGGGGGCGCGCGGGTCCTGGTTCGGGAGACGACGGACCGCTTCTTCAACCTGGGTGCGTTTCAGCTGCTGGATGGGTATGGAAGTTACCTGTTCTCCAATTTCGTGACCCAGGATCGTCGTTATGCCTTCTGGCAGAGTGAGAGAAGCGGGTATGCCCATATGTATCGCTATCGTCTGGAGCCGGATGGGAGCGTCTGTGAGGGTGACCTGTTTGATGAGGCTGCAGGCAGGCTGATTGTGCAGAAGCTGATTCGCGTCGACGAGGAAGAGCAAACGCTTTATTTCATGGGAAACCAGGAAGAAGCCTGTTCCGATCCGCTGTACTATCAGTTTTACGTTGTGAACCTGAATGGTTCCGGTCTCCGCCGCCTGACGCCGGAGGATGCGACCCATCGTGTTTCCATGGGAAGAAAAGGATTTGTGGATACGTATTCCCGCGTAGACGCGCCGCCGGTGACGGTGCTGCGTGACTTGGAAGGGAAGCTCATATGTAAGCTGGAGGAGGCGGATGTGTCGCAGCTTCTGGAACTGGGTTATCAGTTTCCGGAACGCTTTACCGTGACGGCGGCAGATGGAAAGACGACACTTTATGGAATTCTGATCCGCCCGGCACACATGGAGCCCGGTCGGAAGTATCCGCTGATTGATTATATCTACGGCGGGGCGCAGCTGTACAATGTTCCCCGTGAATTTACCTGGGACAATGCCATGAACCGTGAAATCTTTGGCGGCCTGCAGTCTTTTGCAAAGCTGGGTTTCGCAGGGATCATTCTGGACGGGCGTGGAACGCCTGGAAGGGGCATGGAGTTCCACGGATTCAGTTATCAGAATATTCATGGCTGCGCGGGGCTTGAAGATCACGCTGCCTGTTTAAAGGAACTTGCGGAGAAATATCCGTTCCTTGATTGTAATCGTGTCGGGATGTGGGGCAACTCCGCGGGCGGATACGCGACGGTTTCGGCCATGCTTCGCTATCCGCAGGTTTACCGGGCAGGTGTGGCTTCATCGGGGAATTATGACCAGCGCATGTATGAGCATTCCTGGACCGAGCGGTATTATGGACTTTATCAGAAGGAGCTGTATGAAAAGGGCGATATCACCCGCCTTGCCGGGCGGCTTACGGGACGGCTGCTGCTGGCTTACGGGGCAATGGATGACAATGTATCCATGTCTCAGACGCTGCGTTTGTGTGATGAACTGAATCGCCATGGAAAGGTTTATGATCTGCTGGCGCTTCCGCGTTCCAACCATAATGTACCGTCAGATCTGTATTTTGTGCGGCGCAAGATGGACTTTTTTGTGAAGGAGCTTTTGGGAGAGGAACCGCCGGCAGAAATATCCGGGGAGGTATTATGAAGAACAGATATCAGATTCTGCGCTGTGGAAGACTCTATGACGGAGTGACGGATGAGTGGAAGAGCGGGCAGAGCATTTTGGTGGACGGAGAGCGGATTGCCGAAGTGGGAGCAGAGGTGACGGAGCCGGACGGGGCGCAGGTGATCGATCTTGCGGATTGCCAGGTGACGCCGGGGCTCATCGACGCCCATATGCACATGGATTACTTTGACTGGCATACGATTCGCGAAGAGGTCTATTCGCAGACGGAAGAGGCAAAAGCGCTGGCGGTCGCCCGCTGTGCGGAAAAGTCCCTGCGCCGTGGTTTTACAACGGTGCGCCATGTGGGCGGTATCACAAGCAACAGCTACGGAGTCCTGGATGTGAAACGGGCCATTGCGCGCGGTTATCTGAAAGGTGCCCGCATTGTGGCTGCGCCGATGTTTCTCTGTTCGGCCGGCAGTCACGGTGATCTGAGTCAGGGTTTTGCGGGAAATCCGGGTCTTTCCGCCATTCTGCAGAAGCAGCGGACGACGCTTGGCAGCGGGCATGATTTTTTCGTCAACGCGGTGCGCGAACAGGTGAAATATGGTTCGGATTTTCTGAAGATCATGGCGACCGGCGGTTTTTTCACGCCGAACGATACGCCGATTCAGCAGCAGCTGAATGATGAGGAACTGGATGCAATCATCACAACGGCACATGAACTTGGCAAAACGGTGACTGCTCATGTTTATACGAATGAACTGATGCAGAAGATGATCGCCCTGGGAATTGACGGCATGGAGCATGGGAGCCTGATGAATCGGGAGACGGCGGCTTTGATGGAAGAAAAGGATATTTATCTTGTGCCGACCTTCTGTCCGTACGAGGAAGCCGTGCATTACGATCCGGAGGAAATTAAAAAGAAGCAGCCGGAATTCCGGCGCAAGCTGGAGCTTTACAAGGATGCGCTGCAGGCCGGGCGCGAGGTAATCTGCCACAGCCACATCCGTCTCGAATATGGCACGGATTTTGTCGCCAATCATCAGAACTATGAGAGCGGTTATGAATACGAAGCCTGGATCCACAGCGGCATGTCGCCGTTTGCGGCGTTGCGCGCCGCTACCGCCACGAACGCGGGAATTCTGCAGCTTGCCGATGAGATCGGAACGATTGAACCGGGGAAAGCCGCCGATATCGCCGGATGGAGACGGGATCTGATGACGGATGCGAGAGCCCTGCTTGACTGTGGCTTTGTGATGAAAGGCGGGAAGGTTTACCGCACAGAGAGCTGCCTGTAGCGGATTTTTCCACTGTCTGTTCTGGGCAGGGAAGAGACTCTGCGTCCATGGATGCTGCAGAGCAGGCCGCCCAGAATGTGAACGTGTTCCAGCATAATCGGAACCTCCTAGAAAAGTCCTGTTCGCCGTATTGCTTTCGCCAGCGCAGCGGCAGCAATGCATTTGGCGACATCAAGCGGAATAAACGGAAGCACCGCCTGAACAAGAATCGCGGGCCAGGGCTGATTGGTGACAAAGTGCATCTGCAGCGCACCAAAGAAATAAATGAGCGGGATGCCGACAATGATCAGGAAGGCTGTCTGGAGACGGAGATCCTTTACCTTCTGACAGAAACAGGAAATCAGCACAGTGGTGATCAGCCATCCGAAAAAATATCCGCCGGAAGGGCCAAATAGTCTTCCGGGACCGCTGGTTCCGCCGGAGAAGACAGGAACGCCGATCAGGCCAATCAGAATGTAGGTCAGTATTACCAGAAAGGCCTGCTTTGGGCGCAGCAGAAGGCCAATGAAATTGACAATCAGTGTCTGTGCGGTAAGATTGACGCTCGAAAATGGAAGCGGAATCGAGATATAGGCCGAGGCGGAGATCAGGGCGACCATCATGGCCATAACGGTGAGGTTGTTTACCGAGCGGATATCGGATTTGTCAGAAGTGATTGTTTTTGTGTTCATACTTGAGTTCCTCCCTTTTGTAGACTGAGCCTGGCATAGTTGTCTGCCATGGCAGCGGAATCGTTGCCGATGGATGATTCTGCAGCCAGGCGGTGAAGCGAAATCTGCATGCGTCATGCGGAACATCGATCGCTTCCTTGCAGACAGATGCGGTTGAAAATCGTTTTTCAGTATAACGCACGAAAAACTAATTGTCAACTAAAATCTAAAGGAAGGTTAACAATAGACGTAATCGAATTTTTAAGATTGACATCAGATGCCTTGAAAGGAAGCATTATTTGTGATACCATATGTTTGTATGGGTAAAAAATACATATCAGAAAGGATGAACGAAAATGGAAAACTGGTTAAACAGCATCATTGACATCATCACATCGGCGGGCGGCAAGATTATTCTCGCACTGGTTGTCCTGATTGTCGGAAACATTGTCATCAAAGGTTTTTTGAGCGCCCTGAGGAAGAACAAAATCTTTGATAAGGTTGAGGATTCGGTACGGACTTTCACCTTAAGCTTCGTCAATGGGATCCTCTATGTGATTCTGGTCATTGCCGTCATCGGAATTCTTGGTGTACCGATGGCCTCCGTGATCACGGTTCTGGCCTCGGCCGGCGTCGCGATTGGCCTGGCTCTGCAGGGAGCGCTTTCCAATCTGGCCGGCGGCATTATGCTGATGATTTTCAAGCCCTTCCGCGTGGGGGATTTTGTCGAGGCTTCAGGAGCGACCGGCGTTGTTCAGGAGATTACCATGTTCTATACGGTGTTTCTTTCCCTGGACAACAAGCGCATTACGGTGCCGAACGGCAATCTGATGAACGCGAACATCACCGATTATTCTTCCGAGGAACTGCGCCGGGTGGATCTGACCTTTACCTGTGCAAAGAGTGAGAAACCGGCAGAGATTCAGAAGCTCATTCTCACCACGATTGACGGGGTGGCCAATACATTAAAATCGCCGGAACCGTTTGCCCGTTTAAGCGGCGGTGACAACGAGTCGATGGAGTTTACCGTGCGCGTCTGGTGTAAGAATGCGGATTACTGGGACGTCTACTTTGACCTGAATCAGAGCATTGTCGAAGCCTTCGGGGCGAAGGGTGTGCAGGCGCCGGCGAAGAGAATCACCGTGGGATAACGGACGCCCTTTTATGGTGACGACAGAACAGAAACTGGAAATGACAGGCAGGTGAGAGAAATGGGCAGAGGAATTCCCTGGCTGGACTTCTCCTCCTCCCGGGAGAAAAGAAAGCGGGAGAAATGATATTACCGGGCCATGTTTCCCTTTGGGGAGGCGCAGCGGGAACGGGAGCGGGAGCTTCTGATTCGCTGTACGGATACCAGGCTGGGTGCGGAAGAACTGCTTTATCAGCTTCTGTGTGTGCGGGAGGCCTTGCAGGATGAGGATGAAGAGTCCCGGGAGGAAGCGCTCGATGACTGGAAAAGGAGCCGGATTGCTGCGAAGCTGAGCGAGGCGGACCGACGGGTTGTGTATGCGCTTGCCGCCATGCCCATGTCCTGCTCCAGTCTGGAGGAATATCCGGATGAGGATACGTTGAAACAGAAAGCAGAGAAGATCGGTCTGGAATGACAGACGACAGACAGGCCGCGAATGGATCAGACAATTCATTCGCGGCCTGTTTTCTGTCGCCTGGACGGCGGGAAGTAGTTTATTTATCGTGAATTTCCCGATGCAGCTCCTGCAGAGAGTGTACCTCTCCCGGTCCGTTTTCCTTTACATAGCGGATTCCGCTTGCCGTAGCCCGGGCAGCGGCCATCGTCGTCATATAGGGAATCTTGCCCTTGATGGCTGCCTTGCGCAGATAGCTGTCGTCGTTGACGCTTTCCTTGCCGGAAGGAGAGTTGACGATCAGCTGAATGTCACCGTTGGTGATTCGGTCGAGGATGTTGGGGCGACCCTCGTAGAGTTTCTTCACCCGCTCGGCCGGAATACCGGCGCCGGTGATGAGATCATAGGTTCTGCCGGTCGCAAGAATGTGGAAGCCATCCTCATGGAAACTTCTGGCGATCTCGACGACCTCCGGTTTGTCCTTGCTGTTCACGGAGATGAGGATGGTTCCTTCCAGCGGCAGCTTCGACTGGGCTGCTTCCTGTGCTTTGCAGAAGGCCTCGCCGTAGGAGTGGGAGAGACCGAGCACCTCTCCGGTGGAGCGCATCTCCGGTCCGAGGATCGGATCCACCTCCTGGAACATATTGAACGGGAATACCGCTTCCTTGACGCCATAATTGGGAATCACCTGTTCCCGGAGCGCCGGCACCGGAGACGGCCGTCCGGTCAGCTCGGAGGTGATGATTTCGGTCGCGAGCGGCACCATACGGATGTTGCAGACCTTGGATACCAGCGGCACCGTCCGCGAAGCGCGCGGATTGGCCTCCAGTACATAGACCCGACCGTTTTCGATGGCGTACTGCATGTTCATCAGGCCGCAGACATGCATTTCCTCCGCGATTTTGCGGGTATATTCCTTGATGGTCTCCACATTCTCCGGGGAGATATGGACGGAAGGAATGATGCAGGCCGAATCACCGGAGTGGACACCGGCCAGTTCGATGTGTTCCATGACAGCGGGAACGAAGGCATGGGTGCCGTCGCTGATGGCGTCTGCTTCGCACTCGGTTGCGTGATTCAGGAAACGGTCGATGAGAATCGGCCGGTCCGGGGTCACGCCGACGGCGGCGTTCATATATCCGGTCATGCTCTCGTCGTCATAGACGACCTCCATGCCGCGTCCGCCGAGGACGTAGGAAGGACGAACCATGACCGGGTAGCCGATGCGTGTGGCGATGGCGATGGCCTCCTCTACGGTGGTGGCCATACCGGATTCCGGCATCGGAATATCGAGTTTTTCCATCATCGCGCGGAAGCGGTCGCGATCCTCTGCCAGATCAATGACAGCGGGAGAGGTTCCGAGAATCTTCACACCATTCTTCTCCAGATCGGCGGCCAGGTTGAGCAGCGTCTGTCCGCCAAACTGTGCGATTACGCCGACCGGCTGTTCCTTCTGATAAATACTGAGGACGTCTTCGAGTGTCAGAGGCTCGAAGTACAGCTTGTCGGAAGTGTCATAGTCGGTAGAGACGGTTTCCGGGTTGCAGTTGACGATGATTGTCTCAAAGCCCAGCTTTTTGAGTGCCATGGAGGCATGCACGCAGCAATAGTCGAATTCAATGCCCTGGCCGATACGGTTCGGACCGCCGCCGAGGATCATGACCTTCGGTCTGTCATTGCTGACCGGATTCCGATCCGGCGCGTTGTAGGTGGAGTAGTAATAAGCGCTGTCCGGCGTACCGCTGACATGGACGCCCTCCCAGGCCTCCTCCACGCCGAGCGCAAGACGGTGGTTGCGAACCTCGTCTTCCGGAACCGCCAGCAGCTGGCTGAGATACTTGTCCGAGAATCCGTCCTTCTTCGCTGCGATCAGCATCTCGTCGGACGGCAGCTGGCCGCGGCAGGCAATCAGCGCTTCTTCCTCATCCACCAGTTCCTTCATCTGTTCGATGAACCAGGTCTTCACATGGGTAATTTCGTGAATTTCTTCGACCGTAGCGCCCTTACGCAGAGCCTCATACATGATAAAATGACGCTCGCTCGACGGCGTAATCAGCATCTGCAGCAGCTGCGCTTTGGATTTGCGGTCAAAGTCTTTGACATGTCCGAGGCCATAGCGTCCGGTTTCCAGGCTGCGAATTGCCTTCTGGAATGCTTCCTTGTAGGTCTTGCCGATACTCATGACCTCGCCGACCGCACGCATCTGCGTACCCAGCTTGTCTTCCACACCCTTGAATTTCTCAAATGCCCAGCGGGCAAATTTGATCACCACATAATCGCCGTCCGGCACATATTTGTCGAGTGTGCCATACTTTCCGCAGGGAATGTCCTTGAGCGTCAGGCCGGTGGCCAGCATCGCGGACACCATGGCGATGGGGAAGCCGGTCGCCTTGGAAGCCAGGGCGGATGACCGGGACGTGCGCGGATTGATCTCGATCACAACAATGCGGTCGCTGACCGGGTCATGCGCGAACTGGACATTCGTGCCGCCGATCACCTGTACGGATTCGACAATCCGGTATGCCTGCTCCTGCAGACGCTTCTGGCATTCCTCCGAGATGGTCAGCATCGGGGCGGCGCAGAAGGAGTCGCCGGTATGGACGCCCATCGGGTCAATGTTCTCGATGAAGCAGACGGTGATCATGTTGCCCTCCGAGTCGCGGACGACCTCCAGCTCGAGTTCTTCCCATCCAAGGACGGATTCCTCGACCAGCACCTGGCCGACCAGGCTGGCCTGCAGACCTCTGGCGCAGACGGTCTTTAATTCCTCCCGGTTGTAGACCAGGCCGCCGCCGGCGCCGCCCATCGTGTAGGCCGGGCGAAGCACGACCGGGTACCCCAGACGGTCGGCGATTGCCAGCGCCTCCTCTACCGAGTAGGAGACCTCGCTGCGGGCCATCTCAATGCCGAGCGCGTTCATGGCGTTTTTGAATTCAATGCGGTCCTCGCCGCGCTCGATGGCGTCGGCCTGGACGCCGATGATGGTAACGCCATATTTGTCCAGAATTCCTTTTTTATACAGTTCTTCACAGAGATTCAGTCCGGACTGGCCGCCCAGGTTCGGCAGCAGTGCGTCTGGTCTTTCTTTGGCAATAATCTGTTCCATTCGCTCTGCATTCAGTGGTTCGATGTAAGTGACGTCCGCCATTTCGGGGTCCGTCATGATCGTCGCCGGATTGGAATTGACCAGCACGATCTGGTAACCCAGCTTACGCAGCGCCTTACAGGCCTGTGTGCCGGAGTAGTCGAATTCGCAGGCCTGTCCGATGATAATCGGACCAGAGCCGATGATCAGTACCTTATGAATATCCGTTCTTTGTGGCATAGTATCTGTCCTCCTGTGATTTTTCGTCGCATCACCATTCATTATAAAGGAAAAATAAAATCCTGCAAGAAGTTTTGCCATTCTGCCTTAATTTTGTAAACTTTCGACGGGATTCGCGAATCTTCTTGACAACATTCGCGCCTTACTTTATTATAATTCGTAGGTTTGAAAAATATAACAGTCGGTTTTTCCGTGGAAAGACTGGCTGTTTTTTTGAGGAATGCAGGGAGAGAAAAGATGGACAAATGGAATGAAGTGGTTCTTGTACCTGAGTTCTCCGAGCAGGGGGTGGATTGCTACCGGCTGGAAGGCGGAGACTATGAGAATGAGTATTATGTGGTTTCAGAGGCAGAGACGAGGAAGCTGTTAAATACGCCGGAGATCGTCGGATATGAGGTGTATCACTGCCTGATCACGGCCACAGCCCAGATGATGTATTATTTTAAGGAAAAGAAGAAGGTTACGACTGCCAATATTCTCTCGATTCTGCGGGGAGCGCTGAATTATCCGCTGGAGGAGAGCTGCTACCGGGAGCACATCCGGGTGCATGACATCAGCTTCCTCTCCAGCGAGCGGGTCTTTGACAACGATGCGATTGCCGGGCTGGAGATCAAGTACAGCAAGCTGACGATGGTTCCGGACAGCACCCTGCTGATTGGCGATATCATTGCCTCGGGAGAGACGCTGGTTCACTGTCTGCGTTATGTGACGGAGTTCTACCGGCAGAACGGAGCCAAACTGCGCAACATCATTATTTTCACGATCGGCGGCACCAAGGGGATCCGGATTCTGGAGCGGCTGACAGAGCAGATCCGGGAATTCTGGCCTGATTTTGAGGGATTTATCGTGGTCTATTACGAAGGAATTTTCAGCACCTATCAGGATAAGGGCGTGTCTGGGATCAATGTAGTCGACGTGGACTTTTACTGGAAAGGCGGCATCGTGGCGCCGGAGTTTCGGCGTGAGACGTTGTCCATGCGAGATCCGTTGTTTGAGAAATGTATTATTTATGACGGCGGCGCCAGACGTTATGAGATCCATGAGCATGTCCGGGAGGTGCTGGAATTCTGGGAAGGGATGCTGGAGCGGGCCGATCAGATTGATTTCGAGGAGCTTCTGAGTAAGAAGCTGGGATACCGCACACCGGTCAGCTACGAGGAGTGGCTGTCTCTCAATCACTATCAGAGACTGGATCCGGTGCAGACCAGATGGCTCTATCGGCAGGAAAAGGGATATATTGAGAGCCTCAGAGGCACCACGCTGCGGGAGATTGCCATGCAGCGGATTCAGGAATTTAAAACGGCGCTGCGCAAGTATATCATATAAGCGCCGGATGGTGATCATGGCTGCATGGAGGGATATCGACCGGCATTATCAGAGTCGGATATAGAATAAAGAGGGAATGGAAGGAGAAACAGAAGATGAGTCAGCAAAATGCGAAGACGGTGGATGTGGATTACGCGGCGCGCGCGGTGCCGCAGGAGAGCAGGAGAGGACTCCTGACCATGTTTATGATCATGCTTGGGTTTACGTTCTTTTCCGCCAGCATGTGGGTCGGTCAGGAGATGGCGGCCGGCCTGGACTTCGGTGGTTTTTTGGGGGCGATTGTCCTGGGCGGTGTGATTCTGGGACTTTATACCGGATTGCTGGGGTATGTTGGCGCCAGGACCAGACTGAGTCTCGATCTGCTCGCGCAGCGGGCCTTTGGGATCAAGGGTTCTTATCTTCCGTCGGCCATGATCAGCCTGACGCAGATCGGCTGGTTTGGTGTCGGCCTGGCCATGTTCGCGCTGCCGGTGGCCAATGAGCTGTTGGGAGGAAGCACTGCGGCACAGTGGATTCTGGTTATCATTGCCGGCGTCTGCATGACCAGCTCCGCCTATTTCGGAATCAAGTCTCTGACCGTAGTCAGCTATGTAGCGGTGCCGCTGGTGGCGGTACTGGGAACGGTTTCCATGATTCTCGCGGTTCGCCAGGGCAATGGGACAATCGTGGATCAGTTCGCGGTGTCGAGCGGAACCTTAAGCGTCATCGGAGGCGCCGGACTGGTCGTCGGTTCGTTCGTATCCGGGGGAACCGCCACGCCGAACTTCACCCGTTTCGCGAAAAGCGGGATGACCGGCATGATTACAACGATCGTGGCCTTTTTCATCGGGAATTCGCTGATGTTCTTCTTCGGAGCGGTTTCTTACATCTTTGTCGGCGGCAATGACATTTTTGAAGTCATGATTCGCCTGAATCTGTTTTACCTGGCGGTACTCGTGCTGGGGCTGAATATCTGGACCACCAACGACAATGCGTTGTATTCCGCCGGTCTGGGCCTGGCGAATATTTTTCATCAGGAAAAGAAACCGATGGTTCTGCTCTCCGGCATCATTGGCACGATTACGTCGGTGTGGCTGTATTACAATTTCTGTAACTGGCTGAATGTGCTGAACTGCACGCTGCCGCCGGTGGGAATCATCCTCGTGCTTGGCTATTTCATGCACAGGGAGGAATATGAGAGAGAGATTGTCAATACCCGCACGGTGGACTGGTTTGCGGTTGTCGGCGTGGTTCTGGGGGCGATCGTCGCGAACCTGCTGAACTGGGGCGTGGCGTCCATCAATGGCATGGCGGTGGCTGCGGTTTGCTACTGCGTTGGCCAGGCTGTGAACAAGCGATAAAGGGAAGAGAGAAAAGAGACCGATGCACAGACGGATACAGATGAGAAGCAGACGATGGGGGCTGTTCTTTGCGCTCCTTCTGCTTTGCGAGACGTTGATTCCGACGCATGCGCAGGCAGCGACCGGATACTGGAAGGCGGCGACATACACGTCGGACGCCTGGGTGATCAATTTCTGGAACACGGAAAGCGACCATATGGAATCGGAACTTGCCCGGATTCGGGCAGATGGTTTCAACAGCATCATCCTGGTCCTGCCCTGGCGGGAATTCCAGCCGGAGACCATTCCTGTCAGCTACAACAGCTACGCCTTTCGTAAGCTGGACCGGGTGATGGATGCGGCGGCCGGGCAGGGACTTGGTGTCATCATCCGTCTGGGATATACATGGGATTATTATGAGGACGAATCGTCCGCGCAACGGTTTCGTGAACTGTTGCGCGATGCCAAGGTGCGGGAGGCCTGGCACGCTTACGCGAAAAAAATTTATGATGCGGTTTCTGCCCATGGAAATTTCCTGGGCGGTTTTATCACCTGGGAGGATATGTGGAATTACGTCGAAGATACCAAAGATCTGGGCGTCGGGACGACAAGCCGCACGGAGGCGAAGAAGATTGGCTTTCAGGATTTCCTGAAGGAGAATTATACGCTGAGGAAGCTGAATCAGATCTTTGAACCGGAGATCGCTTTTTCTGGTTTCGATGATATTTATATTCCGCCGCGAAACCATGCGGCTTACCGGTTGTTTTTTGAATTTTATGATGACTGGCTGAACGATATTCTCCGCTCGACACAGCAGGTTTTCCCGGGACTGTCAATGGAGGTGCGGCTCGACTGGGATGTGCTTCCGGGTGCCGGGGAGAATGGCGAAGATCTGGTCTGTTCGCATGAGGGCACCTTTTCCTGTGGGGACGCGGAGTTTACCTCCACGATGTACAGTGTCTCCATGGGGCAGGACGCGGGCAGACAGCTGACCGCCGCGGACGCAGTCCGCGGTATGACGGAAGAGCTGGCGCACATGCGCGATGCAAATGGCGACAAGCCGATCTTTGTCGATCAGCTTCTCTATATGGATGAGACCGAAGGCTACGACAGCAATGCCCGGCTGCAGCCATCCCAGCGTGGCGCGTTTCTGACCGCTATTACCGGTGTTCTGTCTGCGTACACCAATGGCTACGGAATCTGGACCTATCGCAACTATGGCAACAACCCGGTTTACAATTGCCAGTTCGCCCTGGGAAAGAATGGCTGGGATGTGGACGGCGGCGTTGTGACGGAGCACAATGGCAGCCAGATGATGAAACTGGCGGAAGGATGCAGCATTTCACAGAAAATCGGGCACCGGATCGGTGACAAGACGACGCATGACAATTATGTGCGTTTTACCGCGGACAGCGAAGAACCGGTAACGCTCCGGGTGACGATGGGCAGGGAAAGTCGCGAGGTGACGGTGGAAGGCAGTCAGAGTTATGAATTGAATCTCGGCAAATTCAGCTATTATACGATCGAATTTGCCGCTGACGGTGATGTGTGGCTGGACAATATCCAGGTGTATAATTTCGTACAGGATGGCCAGCTTTATGATATGGATGGCGATCCGCTCAGCTGCATTGAAGCGATGCGGACGCTGAATGCGTCGATGCCGTAGGAGAGGCCGGAGATGAAACGAAAAATCAGAGCGTTGTGGGAGGGTAGTTACGCAAAAGCCTTAGGCGTTAAACGAAGTCTGCATATTCTGTTGTTGATTCAGGTGCTGATACTTGCTGCCTGGTACAGTTCCAATCTGATTTTTCAGCTTCACAGAGCATCGGCCCAGGATGCCCTGACAGATGCGTTTACTGTTGAGCGTATTCAGAAAGAAATGATGGAGCGACTGCAGGAACTGCAGCAGATCTCTGCTTTTCCGGTGTTGAGGGGAAGCAAGGATATTGCAAAGGATCTGTATCGAAGCCTGGCAGCAAATTCAGAACAGAAACGCCTGAATAATACGATTGTAGGCGAGTTCGAAGAGGAAGCGGCTGAAATATTCAATCTGAACCAGAATATTGCACGGGTTGCTGTTGTCAATCTGTCCGGGGATGGTGTGATTCTGGATCGCAATACGAAGGGCGGCACAGCCACCCGGTTTCGGCTAGATATGGATCAGCCCTGGGTACAGGAGGCAATACAGTTAAGAGGTGTGGCTTCCCAGGCATTACTTTTGGATGATCAGGAGATTGGTTATAAGAACAGCGATCGCTATATTTACTGTGCAAGGGCTATTGTGTATGCAGAGCAGTATCGTATGACCGGTCTGACCATTGTTGCGGTTGAGAAGAGCAAACTGGCAGGCCTGTTTCTGCCGCAGATTGATGAGAACAGTCAGAAACTGATTCTTATGGTCGGCGGTAATCGTGTTTTATACGGGGAAGCAGACGACCGGATGATTACAGAAGTAAAAGTTTCCGATGAGGTCCGGACGTTTCAACGGACGGAGAATGGAGAACGATGTCGGATTGTATATAGCTGGCCGCAGGAAAAGGATGGCTGTGTCATTCTGATTACACCTTTAAAAACGCTGTTTCAATACTGGACAGCGAATACGGGCACATTTTACTTCCTGATTATGTTGATGATCGCAATCGTAATTGCATTTTCTTATTCCATTATGCAGAGCATCAACAGGCCACTGCAGGAATTGATGCATTCGGTTGATGAGTATGCGAAGGGAAATTTCTCTTATAAGGCGCCTGAGGGAGAACAGGGGGAATTTACGACACTGGCAAAAGCAATGAATCATATGTCCAGCAGCATATCCAGATACATTGAAGAAATCTATATCCGGGATCTCGAGATGAAGGAGAACGAATTGCGTCTTCTGCGAAGCCAGGTCAACCCCCATTTTCTTTATAATGCTCTGGAGGCGGCTCGTATGAGAGCCTATTGCAATGAGGATACGGAGGTGGAAGAGATTCTGATGAAGCTTTCTTCTCTGATGCGTTATGTTCTTGCCAAGTCGACCGAACCGGTTACTTTTCGTCAGGAACTGGAAAGTATCCGGGCCTATCTCGATATATGCAATGTATCTGCCGCAGATCCGATCCGTCTGGAAATCTGTGTGGAACCGGCATGTCAGGATGCAGTTATGCCCAGACTGACATTGCAGCCCTTGATTGAAAACAGTATCCGGCACGGTTTTTCCAAAAATCATTCCGGCGGATGTATTACCATACTTGGTTACGAGGAGGAAGACGGGTGTCATCTGAAAATTGTGGATAATGGTCAGGGCTGCAGTGAGGATAGTCTGGAAAGGCTGCGCCATGCGTTTCAATGTAAAAAAGAGCCGGATGAAACCAGTCGAAGCAGTGTAATTGGCCTCTATAATGTACATCGTCGGATTCAGCTTCTGTTGGGAGAATCGTATGGAATTGAAATCCATTCACGCACAGGCTGCGGATTTTCGGTTCATATCCATATTCCCATGTCGGAAGAAAAGGAGCAGGAAGAATGAAACAGTCCGTATTAATCGTTGATGACGAACAGGCAATTCTGGAGGGCTTAAGGCAGATGCTTCTGCGTAATCTGACCGAACTGGATGTGATCACATGCAGCGATGGCCTGCAGGCATGTGAAATCCTGAGGCAGAAGGATTTTGATGTAATTATTTCTGATGTGATGATGCCGGAAATGACCGGTATTCAGCTGCTCCAGCAAATTCAACAGAGAGAATATGTTCCCGGCGTTCTCATGATCAGTGGTTATGATGACTTTCATTATGTAAGGGAATCCATGCGCCTGGGAGCGTCAGACTATCTTCTTAAGCCAATTCAGCAGGAGGAAATGCTGGAAGCAGTGCAAAAACTTTTGCGTGAAAATCGGAACAGAGGAAAAAATGTTACGCTTCTGGAAGATGATGAAGACGCGTTTTCCTGGCTGATACATCAGAAATATGAATGCAGGGATACGGTGAAAGTCTGGTTGCGGACACATGGTATCCGGGAAGAAACCATGGTCTGGCCGTTTCTGATTCGGGTTCGGGACAGTGATACCCATTTGCTGGAGACAGAATTGAAGCGAACATTGCCGCATCGGGGAGTAGGACGTTTTTGTTGTTTTACCAGACGGGAGTTCATTTATCTGCTGGTTTTTGACGGGGCATCTGATTCTGTTGTGATGGTTCTGAATGAAATTCAGAATGGGAATCCGGGGTATATGCTGCGTTATGGCACGCCGACTGTCGCCTGTGAAGTCAGTGAATTGCCGGCGTCCATTGATATATGTAGGGAACGGATGGATCAGTCGTACTTTGATTTTCCAATGTTATTGCCCACGCCGGAAGGCACAATGGAAGATTATCTTGCGGCCGCAGGCACGGCGGTGAAAGAACTGAATGAAACCGCTTTGTTTCGTGCGCTCCATGCTTACCTCGCCTGTGCTCAGCATCAGAGGGTAACAAGAACCTTCATCGTAAAGAGTCTGACAAACTGGCTGTATTCCATCCTTGGTGGAATGAGCGGAATGATTCGTATTGTAAGTAAATATAAATTAACGGAATATGACCTTGCAGAACAGATTCGAACTGCGCCATCTTTATCGATTCTTGAGAAAAGGCTGAAGAATATCTGGTCCCTGTATCTGGGAGATTATAAAAATACGCAAAACCGTCGCACTCTGCAGATGGATCGGGTTGTGGAATTCGTGCGCGCAAATCTGGCAGATAGTTGCCAGATTGCAGATGCCGCTGCTCTGATCGATGTTTCTCCAAATTATCTGAGTACCATTTTCCGGGAGCATATGGGAGTCACATTTCGGGATTATGTTCGTGAAGAACGGATCAAAAAGGCAATGCAACTGATTCAGGAAACCAACCTGAAGCTTTATGAGATTGCGGGCGCGGTCGGTTATCAGGATGCCGGACATTTTAGCCGGGCATTTAAGCAGGTTACCGGGCACAGTCCCCAGTATTATATGAAGAAAATAGATTCCTGATTCAAAATCGTATAAAATGGCAAGAAATCCGAATTCAAAATATTTACGAAAAAATATTGGCATGATAAGATTATTTTGTAAGAAATGTCAAAATGGTTCGTTGTGAAGGAGGATGAAGAATGTTACGAAAAAAATTGTTCCTGGCAGGCATGGCGGCAGCGATGGGAGCATTGGCATGCACCGGCTGCGGCAGTGGATCAACAACAAGTGAGACCGCAGCAGCAAAACAGGAAGGAACGGAAGCAGCGGCAGGGGAAGAAGTTTCTTCTGGAAACAGTGGTAAGGCAGTTGAAATTGAATTTTTCTCATTGAAACCGGAAGCGATGGACTGCTATGAAAGTCTGATCAACAGGTTTAACGAGGAAAATCCGGATGTTCATGTGACGCTGACCTCTACTTCCGATGCACAGACGGTATTCCTTACCCGTGTATCGACCAATGATATTCCGGAACTTTGCTATGTGTATTACAATGCGACTTACATTGAATTTGAGAAGGAAGGCCTGTTCGAAGATCTGACCGGTGATCCGATTCTTGATCTGGTAGACAAGAGCATCCAGGATATGGCGTATGTCGATGATTCGATTTATTGTGTCCCGGTCACATTGTCTCCGGCTGGAATTTACTACAATGTTGATCTGTTTGAGGAAAAAGGATATACTTACCCGCAGACTTACGAAGAACTGATTGCACTTTGCGAGCAGATGAAAGCGGACGGAATTACCCCGTTTGCGTTTTCTGACAAGACCGTATCCACGATCGGACAGCGTGCAGAACGTCTTCTTGGCGGAAACATCAATTATCAGGTCGCAGATAAATTTGCCGAGGTCGGCGCGGGCAACACGTCCTGGACGCAGGAGCCTGAGTTGAGAAGACTGGCTGAGGTGGAATTGGAACTGCATCAGTATTGCCAGGACGATTTCCTTGGAACTGCGCATGAGGATGCAATTGCAATGTTTGTCAATCAGGAAGTAGCGATGATTTATTCCGGAACCTGGGCGGCTACGACGATCAACGACGGGGAGCCGGATTTCCGGTATGAGATGCTGTCATTCCCTGCTATTGACGGTGTGACTCCTTACGCATGTACGAATCCGGATACCTGTTATGCGATTTCTTCTGCCTGCACAGAAGAGGAGCGCGACGGTGCGTATCGTTTTATGGAATTTTTGCTGAGTCAGGAAGCGATGGAAGAATGGCTGCAGACGGATCTCTCTCCGAATATGGCGGTCAATGCGGAATATGATGTGGATTGCTTCAGCACCCTGACGAAAGAGATGAACGAGGGCGCGATTTCACTTCTTCCGTCTGTTTCACAGCCTGCCGGATTCCGAAACAGCTGGCAGGTCCTGATCCAGCAGCTTCTGATCGATCAGGATATTGATGCGTTCCTGCAGGCAAGCGATGAGGTAACAATGGAGTATTATAACTAGTCGGAAGATCGTTTCAGATGAAACGGTAAGACAGGAAGGGCGGCTGCAAAAGAGCTGGTTTTACGCTTATTTGGCAGCCGCCCTTCCTGAAAAATCATTTCATATTGATAATGGAGTGGAGTGCATATATATGAAAAAAAACAATGGAAAATCAAGATTGGGACGTGAGAAATATATAACATATCTGCTGTTTGCGCTCCCGGGATTTCTTCTTTATCTCTGTTTTTTTGTATCGCCATTGTTCCTGGGAGTCTACTATTCTCTGCTTGACTGGAACGGATTTTCGAAGAATTATAATTTTATCGGGTTGAAAAACTATGTAAAAGCATTTTCAAACAATGATTTCAGACGAGCCATTTTATTTAATATCCGATACAGCATTATGCTGATTATCCTGGTGATTGCCATCAGCCTGTTTTTATCGGTCATATTGAACAGAAATTTTCGCTTTCGCACCTTTGTCCGTTCGGTATTTTTCATGCCGGCTGTTTTGAGTATGCTGACTGTCGGCCTTATTTTCAGCGAGATATATTTTCGGGCGCTTCCTGCATTCGGGCAATTGACGGGAATTCCGGCTTTGTCTGCGAATATTCTTTCCAGTAAAACCACCGCCATATTTGGCGTACTGTTTGTGCATGTGTGGCAGGGGGTGGCGATTCCGACGGTGCTGCTGATGTCGGCATTGCAGACCGTTCCGTCTGAGATTCTGGAATCCAGCCTGATTGACGGTGCCAATCGCTGGCAGCAATTCTGGAAGATTATGATGCCGTTTCTTGTCCCGACTCTTGGAGTGATTCTGGTTTTGCTGTTGAGAGATGGTCTGACGTTGTTTGATTATGTCTATGGTCTGACAGAAGGTGGGCCAGGTGGCGCTACAAGAACGATCACTTTGTTGATTTATCAGCAGGGCTTTGAGGAATGGAATTTCAGTTTTGCCATTGCGGAGTCTTTGATTCTGTCGGTTCTGCTGGCTTCTCTTTCTCTTGTGCAGATCACATTTACACAGAAGAAGCAGATTTATTAAGGGAGGGGTGAAGAATGCCTGTAAAAGAAAAAGCAAAACTTGATAAAATGGGGCTTCCCTCCATACTGGTGATTGTCATTGGCATGATTCTGATTTTATTGCCATTGTATCTGACGATAATTACTTCGCTGAAGACGAAAAAGGAATTGATCCGGAACTTTTTTTTACTTCCGGAAAGCCTGTATCTGGGAAATTTTAAAGAAATCGTGACGGATCCGGACTATTTTTATGCGATTACGAACTCGTTGATGATCACGGGAGTTTCGTTACTGGTGATGATGGTGATTCTTCCCATGCTCGCGTATCCGCTTGGACGGGGTATGAAAAAAAGCAGACTCTTTCATGTCATGTATCTGATTGTAATTGCGGGCATCTTTGTTCCGTTTCAGGTTCGCATGCTGCCGCTGGTCAAGCTGATGAACGCCCTGCACCTGACAAACCGGCTGGGAATTATTATCCTTTACATTGCCACCTCTGTCTGCGAGGGAACATTCCTATATGTGGGGTACCTGGGATCCATACCGGAAGAACTGGAGGATGCGGCTTATATCGATGGCGCCAGTACGGCGTATCTTTTCCGCAGAATCATTTACCCACTGTTAAAACCGATTACGGCTACCGTTATGATTAAAAACGGACTCTGGATCTGGAATGACTTCATGCTGCCGTTGATTATGCTGAACAAATCTTCGAAGTATCATACAATTACGTTGTTCCAGTATTCATTTAAGACGGCATATACGACGGATTATACGCTGGCTTTTGCTACGTTTCTGATGGCAATGCTGCCGTTGCTTATTTTGTATGTGTTCTGTCAGAAGTATATTATGAGTGGACTGACCAATGGAGCGGTAAAGGGATAGGAGACTGACTATGAAAAAAATGGAATGGGATCGATTGCCGGATATCCTCACCGGCATGGATGGAACGAAAGTGACAGACAGGGAAACCTGGGAGAAGAAAAGAAGACCTGAAATTGTAGATTTTTTTTCCAGGGAGGTATATGGAACGTTTCCTCCCCGTCCGGAAAAATTATCTTTTTTCATCTCACAGCATGATGAAAATGCGTTAGAAGGGACTGCCATTCAGGAGACGGTAATCATTTCTTTTGCCGGACCTTATGGTGAATATTCGTTTGAACTGTACATGTTTCTTCCTAAGTGTGAAGAGCCATGCCCGATGGCAGTGCTGATCTGCAATCGCGACAAGCAGGAAAATATGGATTTGACACGCAGACAGAGAACCGGCTTCTGGCCGGTAGAGGAAATTGTTGCTCGCGGATGGGCAACCTGTGCATTTCATACGGAGGACGTCGATACGGATGCGGATGATGGTTTTGTGAATGGGGTTCATCATGTGTTCACGCCTGAGCGCGGCCCGCATGACTGGGCAACCATATCAGCCTGGGCATGGGGAGCGATTCGTGTGATGGATTACCTGCAGACGGACAGACGGATTGATCCGGGTCGTATCACACTGACCGGACAGTCTCGCGGTGGGAAAACCGCGCTGTATGCCGGCATGTGGGATACCAGATACCAGGCAGTATTTTCCAGTTGTTCCGGTTGTGTGGGCGCAGCACTTTCCCGTTTTAAAGGTGGGGAAACCATCCGTCAGATCAATGAGGTTTTTCCATTCTGGTTCTGTGATTCGTTTAAGAAGTATAACGATCATGAGTTTGACATGCCGATGGATCAGGACGCCCTTCTGGCGACGATCGCTCCCCGGCTACTGTATGTGACCAGTGCGACAGAGGATGACTGGGCAGATCCGGATGCAGAGTTAGAGAGCACAAAGCATGTCGCGGCAGTTTATCGTCTGTATGGAATGGAAGGATTGCCGGAAGACTGTCAGATAATCCCTAATATTCCGATTCATGGAGAGCGGGTCGGCTATCATCGCCGGGAAGGGATTCATGATCTGACCGCGTTTGACTGGAATATATTTCTTGACTTTGTCGAACAAAGATTGTAATTGACGGGAGGTCTTACACTTGTCGTTTCTGGAAAAGAATCCACTGCTTGTGATGGCGGTAGGAGTAACAGGAATATCCATGTCGGCTATCTTGGTGAGATTTTCCCAGGCGCCGTCCCTGATCACTGCCTGTTACCGGATGCTTTGGACGGCGCTCATTATGCTGGCAGTGACATTTGGTAACCGTACGTCTCGCCGGGAACTGGTCTCGGTCAGCCGCAGAACGTTGTGTATGTGCGGAATCAGTGGTTTGTTCCTGGCTCTGCACCTTGCCGTCTGGTTTGAATCTCTGAGCCAGACGTCTGTGGCAAGTTCCACGGCGATTGTCTGCACCGAGGTGATCTGGGTCGCCATGGGATACTGTTTCTTCCTGAAGGGGAGAATTTCTCTGTCGGCAGCCGCCAGCATTGGCGTTACCCTGATTGGCAGTCTGGTCATTGCCATGTCCGATTATTCCGCAGGCGACAGTCATCTCTATGGCGATGCGCTGGCTCTGGCCGCGGCTGTGTTCTGCGCGGTTTATACGCTGATTGGCAGCGAGGAACGGCGCAGTCTCTCTACCACAATTTATACCTGTATCGTATATGTCTCCTGCAGCATCTTTCTGGTGATCGCCGTGATCATAAGCGGCCTGCCATTGACCGGCTATGGCTGGGATTCGATTGCGGTCGGGTTCCTGCTTGCGGTTTGCTCCACGCTGCTTGGGCACAGCATCTTCAGCTGGTGTCTGCGGTATTTTTCTCCCTCTTTTGTGTCCGCATGCCGCCTGTGTGAGCCGGTAGGGGCGTCTGTCTTTGCGCTGCTTCTGTTTGGGGAAAAGCTGGCTTTGCTGCAGGTAGCCGGGGGCGTGATCACGATTGCGGGGGTGTGGCTGTATTCCCGGTTTGAAAAGCATGCGTAAGGAGGTTCCCTGAATTTACATCTGTTTCCTGTATCATGACACCATATATGGGCGGCTTTGCCGCCCTTTTTGTTGCCTGAAATTGTGTCTGTCTTTCGGATTTTACAGGAATTTCATCCAGATTTTTCAATGAGGTGATAGGATACAGTGAATGTTGAAAAAGGAAGTGGGAGAAATGCGGAAAAGACGCTGAACGGGGAATGGAACGGGAGGTATGAAAAGAAGCAGAACATGATAAAACAAATGACAGGACGTCTGCTGGAGTGGCTGATTGTCCACCTGGAGAAGATCCGGCAGAATCTGAAAAAGGGAGACAAAGACGAAACGATGAAGAGCACGGAAAAGAAAAATCAGGGAAAGAGAACGGAAGAAAAACCGCGCCGTATATGATGAACCGGGAATTGTCCTGGCTGAAATTCAATGAGAGAGTATTAAACGAGGCGGCCAACCCCAGGGTGCCGTTGGCGGAACGACTCTCCTTTGTGTCGATCTATCAGTCAAATCTGGACGAGTTTTACATGGTCCGGGTGGGCACGCTGATGGATCAGATGCACACCGGAGAGGAAATCCGGGAAAATAAAACCAATATGACGAGTGAGGAGCAGGTAACGGCGATCCTCCGGGAGACCGCGAAGCTGGATGCCAGAAAATCCCACGTTTACGAACAGCTGATGGGGGAGCTGGAACCGAAGGGGATCCGTCTGCTCAATTTCAACAAGCTGTCGGAAAGCGAACAGGCGCTGTTAAAGACCTACTTTAAGACAGAAATTGCTCCCTATCTTTCCGTTTATATTGTCGGAAAGGGACAGCCGTTTCCATTCCTGAAGAATAAGGACATATACGCAGCCGCACAGCTGATCAACGGGAACAAATGGCAGCGGACGGCAATCATCCCCTGCAGCAACAACATTTTCAGACGTCTGATTGATATTCCGACCAGACCGGGCACGTATATGCTGTCCGAGGAGCTGATCTTGCACTTCCTGCCGGACCTGTTTGACAATTATACGGTTGCGGAGAAATCTCTGCTGCGTGTCACCAGAAACGCGGACATTGATACAGAGACGGCCTACGATGAAGATCTGGATTACCGAGACGCGATGGAGAATCTGCTGAAAAAGAGAAAACGGATGAACCCGGTGCGAATGGAGCTTTCCAGAAAACTGAATAAAGAATTGCTGAAATCTCTTTGCCAGAGCATCGGAGTCGACAAGACACATGTGTTCCTTTCCGACGTGCCGCTGGATTTGTCTTTTGTTTCCGAACTGCAGAATTATCTGCGCGGAAAGAATCCGGACGAGTTGTTTTATCAGAAACGGAGTCCCCGGATGAGTGTCATGCTGAATGACCGCGAGAAGCTGATCCCTCAGATTGAACAGAAGGATATCCTGCTGTCTTATCCATATGAAAATATCAAGAGCTTTACGAACCTGCTCTACGAGGCGGCAAGAGATGAAAGCGTCGTCTCGATCAAAATCACTCTTTACCGTCTGGCAAACCGCAGCCAGATTATTGACGCCATGGTGGAAGCCGCGGAAAACGGAAAAGAAGTTATTGCGCTGGTTGAACTGCGCGCCCGCTTCGATGAGGAGAGCAACATCGAATATTCCAGAAAGCTGGAGGAGGCGGGGTGCCGCGTACTCTATGGCCTGAGTGGATACAAGGTTCATTCCAAACTCTGCCTGATTACGAGAAAGACAGAGGAAGGTCCCTTTTACATTACGCAGGTGGGCACCGGAAATTATAATGAAAAGACCTCTGCGCAGTACACGGATCTCTCCCTGATCACGGCAAATCAGGAGATCGGCCGGGAAGCGGCGGAAATCTTTTCCCATCTGTTAAAGGGTGAATTTATGGAAGAAACCAGGCAGTTCCTGGTCGCTCCCAGGTGCCTGCAGAATAAAGTGATCGAAAGGATCGACGAGGAGATTTCCTACGCCCAAAAGGGAGAATCGGCTTATATCGGAATTAAAATCAACTCTCTGACGGACAAGGCGATCATTGACAAGCTGGTGGAGGCTTCCCAGGCCGGCGTGAAAATCGAGATGATTGTCCGCGGTATCTGCTGCCTGATTCCCGGAGTGGAAGGATACACGGATAATATTACCGTAATCAGCATTGTCGGGCGGTTCCTGGAACACTCCCGCATCTATTGCTTCGGGACAAAAGAACGAGAGAACATTTATATTTCCTCCGCGGATTTCATGACAAGAAATACAATCCGCCGTGTGGAGGTTGCGGTGCCAATTCTGAATCAGCAGCTGAAAGAGCGCCTGGATGAGATGTTCGATACCATGATGCTGGATGATGAAAAAGGAAAGCGGCTGACAGCGGAAGGCAACTATGTAGACAGAAATCTTGGAAATGAAAAACTGAATTCGCAGGAACTGTTTTATGAGAAAGCGTATCTTGCGGCGGAAAGAAAAGAGATTTAGAGAGCTCGGTATATACTTTGAATATCGAGTAAATGCAGCCAGTAAAAGGAAATTGTGGTCGCAATGCTGTTCTTTGACCCGGGATAACGGATAGGGTATTGACATTGTAAATAAAAATTTATACAATGAATATAAAAAAGAACGAAAGGAGTTGTGACCTGTGGCAAGTACAAATATTAATATTCGTATGGATGCAGATTTAAAACGACAGTTTGAGGCATTTTGCGCTGATATGGGAATGACGATGACAACCGCTTTTAATATTTTCGCGCGTAAGACGGTGCGCGAGTACAGAATCCCATTCGAAATAGGCGGGGATGTGCCAAATGCGGAAACGGTCGAAGCAATCCGGGAAGTAAAACAATTGAAGGATGACAAAATATGAACCAGGAAGATTTCAAAGAGACATACGGGTTTTTCACAGAGGACCTGGACCGGCTTCTGGAAGAGCGGAAATACAGGGAGCTGCAGGAGAAAATCAACACGGTGAAAGAGGCGGATATTGCGGAATACCTGGAAGAACTTTCCGGGGAAAGGCGCCTGCTCGTGTTCCGTATGTTACAAAAGGATCTGGCTTCTGATGTATTCGCGTTTCTGCCGGTTGATATTCAGAAACTGATCATTGATTCCATCACCGATGCAGAGCTGGGCAATATCATCGAAGATCTGTATGTGGACGACGCGGTCGACATGCTGGGAGAACTGCCTGCACTGGTGGTGCGGCGTGTCCTCAAAAACGCCACCCCAAAGACCCGCAGACTGATCAATCAGTTCCTGAAATATCCGGAAAATTCCGCGGGCAGCATCATGACGGCAGAGTATCTTTCCCTTCGCCGGGAGATGAGCGTATACGATGCGTTTGATTACATCCGTACGCATGGGCAGGATTCCGAAACCGTCTATGATCTGTTTGTCACGGACAATGGACGCCATCTGGAAGGTTCCGTCACGGTCAAGGATTTGCTGATGCATTCGTATGAGACGAAAATCGGCGACATTATGGACAGCAACGTCATCCGCTGTACGACGACAGACGACCAGGAAGAGGCGGCGGAGCTGTTCAATCGTTATGATCTGCTCTCCCTTCCGGTGGTGGATCAGGAGAATCGTCTCGTCGGTATCGTTACGGTAGACGACGCGGTGGACGTCATGGAAGATGAGGCAACGGAAGATATCGAGAAAATGGCGGCCATCATTCCGACGGAACTGTCGTATTTTAAGACCGGCGTCTTTGATACATGGAAAAGCCGCATTCCGTGGCTGCTTCTGCTGATGGTCAGCGCCACGTTCACCGGCATTATTATCAATAATTTCGAATCCGCTCTGGCGGCGTGTGTGGTTCTGACCGGATTCATCCCCATGCTGATGGACACTGCGGGCAACTGCGGAAGCCAGGCCAGTGTCACGGTGATCCGTGCGATGAGCCTGGGCGATGTGGAATTTTCCGATTTCCTGCGCGTTGTCTGGAAGGAAGTTCGCGTGGCGCTGGCCTGCAGCGTTTCGCTGGCATTGGTCAGCTTTGCGAAAATCTGGTTCGTGGATCGGACAATATTGGGAAATACGGGGATCACCGTCATGGTAGACGCTGTGGTCTGTGTGACGCTGGCGGTTACCGTGGTCTGTGCCAAGCTGGTGGGCTGTATGCTTCCCATGCTGGCCAAAAGGATCGGCTTTGATCCGGCTGTCATGGCGTCTCCCTTTATCACGACGATCGTGGACGCGGTCAGTCTGCTGATCTATTTCCTGTTTGCACAGAATCTGCTGGGGATTTGAAGCGTATGATTCCAGACAATGTGGCTGACAAAGCCGCACGGAAAGAATGTGTAATGAAGGAAGGTTTTGTTTTAAAAAGCACTTGCATCGCAACATTGGATATGATATAGTGAGTACATTCACATAAGGATGTCCGCACATTCGCTATCCAGATATCAAAGAAGATCGGGATGAATACGATTGGACAGTG
>JAJQCD010000010.1:190526-360694 GCA_021202925.1 Clostridiales bacterium
GCACATTCGCTATCCAGATATCAAAGAAGATCGGGATGAATACGATTGGACAGTGTTTTTTTCACACATCGGAATGGGAAAAGCTATAGTTGCATATTTAGGAGTATCGTTAAATCAAAGAATCGAATCACACCAAAGATAAACGATAAAAGGCATAAAGTATTACTAAAAACGTTTGCGGAGGTGGATGAATGAATCATGTACGGAAAAGCCGGATGGAAGTGATACAGCGAGAAGTAGAACGCATACGAAGTTCGAATCTTCTGAGTGATACATTTGCATCGATTGCGCTGGAAGATGCATCAGCGTGCCAGTATGTTCTGCGCAGGATATTGGGACAGGACGATCTAACTGTGTTTCAGGTAAAGGGACAGTATCGGCTCCTGAATCTGACGGCAAAGGATTCTATTCTGGATATTTTGGCGGAAGATGGAGAAGGACGCCTGATGAATCTGGAGATACAGCGCAGGAATACGGTCGACCATCCGAGGCGCACGCGCTATTATGGCTCGATGCTGGACAAGAGCAGCCTGGATAAGGGCCTTACTTATGATAAGATGCCTGATGTCTACGTCATTTATATCAGCGAAAAGGATTTGCTGAAAACCGGTGAATCCGTCAGTTGGGTAAAGAAGAGCCTGGGGAAGAACAGGAAAGCGTATGATGACGGAAGGTACGTCATTTATGTAAATGCTAACGTTGATGATGGGACAGAAGTGGCAGAGATGATGAAATATTTCAAAACCGCCGATCCGGATGACATGAGCCAGGGAGCATTGTCCAGACGAGTACGGTACCTGAAACGGGAAAAAGGAGGATATCAACTCATGTGCGAAGCCGCAGAGGAATTGATCAATTGGGGAAGGGAAGAAGGTCGCGAAGAAGGTGTACTTGATACACTGATTACGTTGGTACGGGACGGTCTGATTTCCGTGAAGGATGCAGCTGCGAGGGCCAATCTGACAGAGGAAGTTTTTATCAGCAGGATGAGTACGGTTAAGAAGTGATTTGCGAAATATTGTTTTTATGCGGTCTCAGATGAGGCCGTTTTTTTGCGTGTGCTGTTTCGTCGCCAAACCGTAATCTGGAAAATATTGGTTGCAGATTGCAACAGAAAAATATATAATAAAAATAAAATTATAATTTATATATATATTACAAAAGAGGACGATGAAAATATGCTTTATGATTACCTGAGAGAGACGTACGGTGAGGATGAGCCCATATTTGTGGCAGAGATTCATTATCGGGATCAGTCGATGAATTATGTCAGGCAGCAGATCATGAGGATGACGGAGATGGGGCTGTTAAAGCGATACGATACAGGTATTTATTTTGTCCCATCACAATCGGAATCCGCTTCTGAACTTTCCATAGATAAGGTAATTGACCGGAAGTATCTGCAGTCGGAGGGGCAGAGATGCGGCTATATCGGTGGTGTTGCGTTTGCGAACCAGGTCGGACTGACGACGCAGACGCCGACCGAGCTTGAGATTTTTACGAACAGGACAGCGAATGATTTCCGGAGGGCGAAGCTGGGGTCTTCGTATCTTATCGTTCGGAGACCGAAGGTCGTGGTGACGGAACAGAATTATCGACAGCTGCAGTTACTGGATTTGCTAAAGGATATCGATTCTTATACAGAAGTACAGCCAGAGGATCAGTATCAACGGATCGTTGCTTACATGAATGCGTCTCACATCCTCTTCCATGATTTAAGAGATTATCTGCCGTATTATCCGGATCGGATTTACAAAAATATGTATCAGGTTGGATTGCTGGAGGGGGCGATGAAATAAATCCGGCCTGCAGTCTGCCTGCAGGTCTGGCAGCATGATTCGCGCCTGGATGACAGTGGATTCCGGCCATGCAGGCGAAGCCGTCCGGTATCAGATAGCCAGGTAAAGTCCGGTTTTTTTCTCAGAATATGGAAAATGTGACCAGTTACAGGTTCTGAAGTAGTATATTAACAGACATAGCTTGCCATAATTTCGACAAAGGAAGATGCAAGAAAGGCGACACGTTTCTGCATGGAAAGCAATGGCGGATTAACAGAGAAATATCTCATCAGAGCGGGAGGTTTGAGCGATGCGTAAGACAAAAAGCAGGGTGATATACAAAAAGGTACTGGAGGATTATCGGAGGACTTTGATTGAGGAAGAGAAGAGCGGGAATACAATTGAACAGTATCTGCGTGATCTGGAGGGTTTCATGCATTTTACGAATGGGAAGCCGGTGGATAAGAAGATGGCGGTGGAATATAAGATGAAGCTGTCCAAAACCTATAAGCCAAGGAGTGTGAACGTGAAACTCTGCGCAATCAATGGGTTCTTTAAACGGCTGGGGTGGTATGAGTGTACGGTAAAACTGATGAAGATTCAGAAGGACACCTTCCGCCCGGTGGATAAGGTGATGACAAAAGAGGAGTATGGGATGCTTTTGGCTGCGGCGAAGCGCCTGGGGAAGAGACGGTTAAGTCTCGTGATGCAGACGTTATGTTCGATGGGGCTAAGGGTGAGCGAACTGAGATTCATCACCGTAAAGGCCGTCTGTCAGGGATACGCAGATGTGACGCTGAAGGGGAAGACCCGGACGGTTCTTCTGCCTGAGGATTTGATGGTTTTACTCGGGGAGTATATTCGCGACATCGGCATTTCGGATGGCTGCGTGTTCGTCACCAGGAGCGGAAAAGCACTGGATCGGAGCAATATCTGCCATGAGATGAAGGCGTTGGGCGAGAAGGCCGGACTCAAACGGAGCAAGATTTTTCCACACAACCTGCGACATTTATTCGCCTGTGTATATTACGCCGAGGAGAAGAATGCGAACCATCTGGCAGATATTATGGGCCATTCCAGCCTGGATACGACGCGTATCTATACGCAAGGCAGTATGGAAGAGGAACTGATGGCCTTAAATAAGATGGGGCTGGTGGATCTCTCCGATTTCCGGCTGGAACACAAAACGGGGATCCGGGCAAAAGAAAAGACCGCATAATCTATATTATGCGGTCACATGAATTCGATGGTTTCATTCTACAACATTACGAAAGAAAAAGCAAGATAATTCCTTGAAAAATACGAAAAACGGAATATGGAACCGGGTTCCGGCTGTTGACGAGATTTCGACAGTCGTATTTCCTGCGTCTGAAATTATGTATAAAACGATGGATTTACAGTTCATTGACCGGGTTTTGCACACGTTTACCTCATAATATAGATTATGCGGTGGAATCGGATAAAAAAGGTCTGGGATAAGGTGAAGAGAGAACGCAGGAACAGACGAAGGAGGAATGAGACTTGAGACGAGTCTACAAAGTGACGCCGGAGGGAATGGTCATCAAGCTGTTGATGGCGCAGAACAATCTCACAGTGAAGGAACTGGGCAAGCGGGTCGGAAAGAGTGAGGCTACTGTTTGCGATGTGATTTCAGGCAAAAATAAGAGTGAGAAGACATTAAACCTGATACTGGAAACCTTACAGGAAGACGGTGTGGTCAATATTTCGGAATACCGTCAGATTTATGATATTCTGCTCAAGGCAGAAGAATGCAGAGGGTAAGACGCGTCAGGCGGATAGGAAGGGATCTTGTTTCGTCAGATGGAAAAGAAACGAACAGGAAGGGGACAGTCTGATTTCTGTTGGCTGAGAGAAGCCGAAAGAAAGTAAGACGATTATATAGTATAGGGGAACCCCGCGAGATTCCGATTGCATACAATCCTTGTGGCTGATCTACGGTACCTGGATTGCAAGGGGAATTTCAGAAATATTTGCGAAAAACGGAGGTAACGCGAATGGTGTGATGGCGCAGTGGAAAACTGCGGGAATCAATGAGAACGACAGAAAATGGAATCATGTCGAAGTGAAAAACTGGCTTTGACAAATAAAATAAAGAAGGAAGGGGAGAGAATGAAAGTGTCTGGAAATAAGGACAGAGGGCGAAGCCGCAGGAAGAAAGTGACATTGGCTTCGCGGTTTTATGCTGAGATGATGAAAGCAAAGCGATGGATTTCGGCAGCTGTTTGTATCAGTATGCTCGGAAGCAGTGTCGTGAATCCGGCGATGCTGGCTTATGCGGATTCGTCGTCAGATGATGAGGAAATTCAGGAATTTGAGCTGGAGAGCGAAGCGATCGGACAGGCTATTACGGAAGCCATTGCCGATGGTTCGCAGGTCAGTGCAGAGGAACTGGGCTTTTCCGGCGCAGAGGAAGATACGTATGCGGAGTTATTTGACGCAGATGGTTTGTTATATGAAGTAAAACCGGAGATTGAAGAGACCAAAGATGATGATGGGGATCTCGATCTGCGGATATTTGTGCGTCTGGATGTGGTGGATTTGCTGGACGAGGGCGAGATCCTGGACAGCTATGAGATCACCGGAGATGAAGATGTATTCTTCATGCTCGTGAACAACACAGATACCGAGCAGAATGCCATCGTGATTGTCGATGGCAGAGAGACGGATGTGATTACGGTTGCACCGGAGAGCGAGGTTGCGGAAGCGGCTGCGGAGGATGCTGAGATCGTCATTCCGGCCGGTGGAGGATCCGGCGCGGGTAGTGCATCGGATGAGGAAGCGGAAACGGAAGTTGTTATCCTGGATGAGGAAGCAACGGAAGAAGCGGAATCAACAGATGATACGGACGACGCTACGGACGATGCAGAGCCGACAGACGATGAAACGGACGATGCAGAGCCGACAGACGAAACAGACGAAGCTGATTCAGCAGACGAAACAGACGAAGCTGATTCAGCAGACGAAACAGACGATGTGGAATCGAAGGACGAAACAGAGGACGCGGGTTCGACAGACGAAGCAGAGGCAGAGGATGAGGATGATGCCGATCCGACGGATGATACGGATCAGGATGATGCGGCTGACGAGGATCAGGATGATACAGGCGCAGAAGATTCTGGAGATAAGGATGCAGACACCGAATCGGATACGGATTCTGATAGTACCGATAGTACCGATAGTAGCGACGGCAGCGATAGTAGCAATAGCAGTGATAGTAGCGACAGCAGCGATAGTAGCGACAACGGTGACAGCGGCAATAGCAGTGACAGCAGCGACAGTTCCAATGACAGCAGCGATTCATCGGAAGTGGCGTCGATTTCCGTTCACAAGTACAACCTGGTGACACTGGCCGCTTCTCCGACTGATGCAGAAGAAGCGGAAGAAGTGCTGATCGTGTCGGAAGACAGCAATCAGCTGGATGGCGAGCTGTATGACGCAGTTGCCATGGAAGACGGCGCGGCCGTGGTATTCGTGACAACGACAGAAGAACTGGGCCTGGAAGGTTTGCTTTCCGAAAGTTATACCGTATACACGGCGGAGACTGAGACAGCCGCAATTACGGCTCTGGTTCCAGAGGGCGCTTTCGATGAGGAAGTCAGTCTGTATGCAGAGGATATCACTGAAGATTCCGACCAGTATGCGGATGTGAAAGAGAGCGTTGACAGCCAGGCGGCAGAGGAAGGCTTGACCGATTACAGCTTTGTTGCGTATGATATTTGCTTTAAGAATGCGGCTGATGAAGAGATAGAGCCGAATGAAGGCGCTTCGATTCGCATCTCGATTTCTGCGCTGAGTGACAGCACAACGGAAACGACGAGTGACGAAACTGTTGAATTGTCGATGTATCACATCAAGGATGACGGTACGGTAGAAAGCCTTGAGACAGAAACAGAGGCAGACGAAACTGGCGCGATTCAGACAATCAACTTTGAATTAGACAGCTTTTCGATTACCGTTGCGGTGACTTCGATTAACGACGAAAAGACACTTACTGTTGATGCTAGTGCAAGCGAGGTGACAGGTGAAACCTACACCTCCATCCAGGCAGCAATTGATTATATCAATACACAGGATGATAAGACTGGGTGGACAATCAACGTAACCGATGGTACCTATGATCGTTTCAGAGTAGAATCTGGCGTAGATAGTCTGACCATTATTGGCAATGGTGATGGTACGGTTATTCAGACCATGGTTGGAACTGAAAAGGTTTATGGCAATACTGATCCCAATGGCATCATCGTAAATGCAAGCAATTTCACATTGAAAAATGCAAAAATTACAAAGGGCACCTCTGTTGTTGCAACAGCCGCTGCATGGAAATCATGCGCCATTTTCCTCCCTTCTGGTGGCGCCGCTGACGGTTTTACCCTCGATAATGTGAATATTGTAGCTGATGATGGCGGGTATGGTGTGTTTGCAGATAACAAAGAAGATGTGCTTACAATTAATAACTGCGCATTTAGTAATTTGACCTATGCCATTTATTACTATAATTCCTCCAGTGGTCCAGAGAGTGTTACGATCACAAATAACACGTTTAGTGACTGCTCCTTTGCCCTGTTTATGGACTACGCTGCTGTACCAGTGAACAGTTCAACAGGAACTGGTGCTGTGATTTTTTCCGGGAATACAGTAACAGGTACTTCCGATTTGCGTTGTAAGGTTGTGATCGAAGACGAGCAGGAAAAGAACGCTGTTACTGTAACGATCGAAAGTAACAAGTTGAGTTACGCACTGATCGGAACTGTAAATCTTCGGGCTGAAAATGAATGCAGTGACGTGTTGAGTAAAAATACGTTCATAAACGATAGCTTTTATGTAGATGCCATTTATCCGGGAGATATTACTGTTACCTGGGTATCCTATCAGGCTCCTGAAAATGATGAAGGGTCTTGGGTTTTGACCGGAATTGACGGAACACTGACTTACAGCGAGCAAGTGCAGGCTGCAATTGATGAAGCCAATGCCAGTGGTTCGCACACACTGAATATTACAGGTCTTGATACAGACGACGACGGAGATATTGATACATTGATGGAAACGTTTACTGCCATCAAAGACTGCATCTACTGGGAGAGTAAGAGTTCGGGTGGAGAAACTGTAACGCCAACAGGGACTGATTAGGATATTTCAAAATCGAAAACAGCTACCAATCTGGATTCGAATTATGAGTCCAATGTGACTCTTTCCCTTCCTTCCGCGAGCTATACGGGAGATCTGGATGTAGTATTTGTTTTAGACGGTTCGACCAGTACAGATGAGAAGGGATTAGTTGAACAGGCAGCGAACCTGTTGGAAAGCCTTCTGGATTATGAAAACCTGACAGTGAAAGCAGGGGTCGTTATCTTTGGCGGTTCAAATCCGATTCTTTATAACAGTGAGCTGTCTGAGTTGGATACAGAAATATGCAGTACCCTGATAAAAGAAATGACAGATACTGATTATGGTAAAAATGAGGAGGGACATAAGGGCTACGGCTGTTCCGGCAGCAACCTGCAGGCCGGTGTCGAAATCGCTCGCGGTCTACTCAATGGTGATAGTAGTGTAGATGTGTCAGATAAATATATGATCATTCTTTCGGATGGCGCTGCCCGCATGTGGTATGAAAATAATGCGGCTATGTCGCAAACTTATACTACAGGTAGTACAATCTTTTGGAATAGTAATGAAGACTGGATAAAACGTTATGATAATTCAGGATATAATGTTTCTGATGCTTGGACAGGATTAGAGGCAAATGGTGTAACGAAACCTGTGTTCAGCGAAATATGGTCTGCCGGTCAAAACGATACAGACATCGGAAATTATGGAATGACCGAAGATGAAAAAAATAGTGCAAGTCCGGATGATTCCGGGGTCGCTTCATGGAAGACGGTGGCAACTGATCCGGATTATTATACGACATATGAAGCTGCCTGCTATTACGCAGCAACTTCAATTGTAGAGGCTTCGAATGAATCGAATGTAATCATGGTGACATATCCATACCACTCTGAAAGAAGCTATGGTGAATTCATTGATGAGTTCAAGGACTGGCTGGAGAACTGTGTCACGCGATATGAGAGCAGCGAAGCGGATGCCGAAACGATTTTTGCCAGTGTGAAGGACGACCTGATCCAATTGGTAGACGCCGGAAGCACGGTAGTTGATGTAATTGGTAAAACAGACGAGTATGATTTCGATTTTGTTGACGATGCGGAGAAAATCAGCCTGACCGTCGGCGACGTGACGTACACCACGACAAAAGTGGATGCAACCAACGAAAATGAGACTTCCTGTTATACTTTCACCAGCGACGGAGTGACAGCAACCAATGGTGCACAGGCTCCATTTGTTCTTCACTACTATAAAGATGGAACAACGGATATTTCCGGAGAGTGTTTCGTATGGGATATCAATGTACCTGTGACAAAAGATCAGAAGGTGCAGCTTACCTACACGGTGAAATTGATGAACCCGTCTTCAGTAAGCGGAACCTATGGCACGTATGACAATGATGGCAGTGAAGGGTATAATGGTCTCTATACGAACAACAGCGCTACACTGAATCCGGTAGACAGCAACGGAGATCCTGGAACTCCGGAAGATTTCCAGAAACCAACCGTATCTTATGAGATACTTTCCGGAACGACGACAGATTGGGACTACTCAAAATCAAAAGAGGCCACAAATCTGGAAAAAGATTCGGATGATAATTATTATTCGGATGTGACGTTGTCCTTGCCTTCCGCACAGGAGTCGCTGGTATCTGACGTGGTGTTTGTCCTGGATAAATCCACGAGTAATGATACGGAAGATAATGCTCTTGCTATGTTGCGGGATTTAAAGACTCAAGTGGAATCTGTAGGCGCACAGGTTAAGGTCGGCGTGGTGATTTTTAACAAAATTGCCAACGTGACGGACTTCATGGATCTGACCACAGAATACGATAAGATTGAGTCTGCGATTACACAAACTATATCTGGTGGAACCAATATGCAGGCTGGTCTTCTGGCGGCCAAAGAGATGCTTAAAGAGGATACTGAGGTCGAGAACAGCCGGAAATATATGATTCTTGTCAGTGACGGCCTGTCCTATTATTTCTGTCAGGAAGAAGATTATAATAAAGCGTATACAATCGCTTTGTACGATTCCTATGGTGGATTAAACAGCTATACTGGTATTGAATGCTGGAACGCAAAATATGAAGATTATAATTTCAGTCCGGATAGCTGGAAAGCCTGGATGGGGACGGTATCAGGCCTTTTGGAGACGACAGATTATGAACAGTACGTTTATGAAGTGGATTCCGAATTTTCAACGGGAGTACCGTATGATGAAATAGCTGATTACCCCATTAACGCTGACCTCTCGCTGTACTATTCAAGCGAATTGTATTCAGAGCTGGCAAATACATATCGGTGTTATGCAGTATACAATGGAACCTCCGCATATAAGTGGGGTACCACCTTTATGAATTATCTGTCAGATGGAGAAACCGTTTCATTTGAAGAGATTGAGGATAATATTATCTATCTTCTTGACAAAGGAAGTACTGTTGTAGACTATATAGGTTATGTTGCCGGAACGGACGGGTACAATTTTGACTTTGTCGATGACGCCGCTTATCTGACATTAACGGTAGGTGCGGAAACGTATGCAGTCACAGAGATCACCGAAGGACTGGAAGCTGGCGAAACATCCCAATATGGTTTTGGAAATGTAATCGTTAGCGAAGAAGGAGAAACTTATTATCCGTTTGTTCTTCATTACTACGCCGGTGAAAAGCTGGATGATGAGTATTTCGTATGGGATATCAACGTTCCGATCAGTAATTTTGTTCAGGTTCAGCTGACCTATCGGGTGATCCTGACGAATCCACAGACAACTGCTGGAACCTATGGCGTGTATGATCAGTATGGAGATAATAATGACGGCAGTGCAGGTTATGACCTCTATACCAATAACAGCGCAACGCTCTATCCGGTAGACACCAACGGAAACGAAGGCGATCCGGAAGATTTCCAGAAGCCGACGGTAGAGTATACGGTGGAGAATTCTCCGACGGCTCCGACCGATCCGACAACGCCGACCGATCCAACCGATCCGACGACACCGGATGAAGAGGAAGAGACCGGCGATCTGACGGTGACCAAGGTGGTAACCGGAAGCGGAGGAAGTACAACAAAAGAGTTCACATTCAAAGTTACCCTCGATGATACCAGCATCAACGGAACCTACGGTGACATGACGTTTACAGATGGTGTCGCAACCTTTACTCTGAAGAGTGGAGAAAGCAAGACAGCGACCGGGCTTCCGGCAGGCATTGGCTATACGGTGACCGAGACGGCGGCAAGCGGGTATACGACGTCGGTTGATGGGACAACGACATTGACATCCGAGGGTACGATTGAAAGTGGCAGCACCATTACGGTGACCTTTACCAATTACAAAGCGAAGTCCAGTTCCAGCAATAGCGGTAATGGCGGCGGAAGTTCCAGCAGTTCAAGCAGTTCAACCTCTGGAACGACAGCAGGCTCCTCGAGCGGGCCGGGCGTAACCTCCAGTGATTCGGGAACATCCGGTTCGGGTGATCCGGGCGACCCGGGCGATCCGGCGTCTTCTTCCGATGCGGATCCGCTGACCGCGCTTCCGAAGACCGGAGACAATGGAATGAACACAGCCATGTTTACCCTTCTCTTCGGAATGGTGGCAGTAGCATATGTCATCCTTTCTGATCGCAGGAAGGAAAAAGAGAACTAAGAAAATGGTTTTATAAGGGAATGGTTTCAGACACGCGGAGATTCCGGTAATCTCCGCGTGTTTTACGTCCTGCGTTATCAAAATATTAAAAACATTTGAAAAAAGATTGAATCATAATTTTGCATGGGTTATACTGTACATGGGATTCCTCTTTGTGGAGGATATCGTATGTTACAGAAGTTTCAGGATTTGACAATCAAAAATTCGTTTATGTTTGCCGCTGTTATGAGCAACGAAGAGCTGTGTCGTCGTCTGTTAGAAGTGATTCTGGAGATTCCTATCCGGAAGGTATCGATCGTCACGGAAAAGACGATAAACTATCATCCGGAATACCATGGCATACGTCTGGATGTGCTTGCAGTAGAAGACGGGACAGAGCGCCGGTTCAATGTTGAGATGCAGGTCAAGCGAAAGGACGGACTATTTCACAGGTGTCGTTATTATCACGCACACATGGATATGGATGCTCTGTTGGCTAATATGGAGTACACGAACCTTCCGGATTGTTATGTTATCTTTATCTGTGATTTTGATCCGTTGAATTCTGGCCTGTATCGTTATACCTGCCAGATGGCATGCAGGGAAAACGGACAGATTCTGTCTGATGGAAGCAGGACGGTTTTGCTGAATACAAAGGGAATGAATCCAGAAGACATTCCGAAGGAACTTGTGGACTTTCTTACGTATGCGCGACATCCGGACCAACCGACACAGAACATGTTACAGGATGATTTTGTGAGGTCTCTGGATAACGAAGTAGCGGCAATCAAACGAAACAGAACCTGGGAGGCGAAGTATATGCGTTTCATGGAGTTGCTGGAGGATGAACGCGCGGAGGCACGCGCGGAAGGACATGCGGAAGGACATGCGGAGGGACATGCGGAGGGACGTGCGGAAGGACGTGCGGAAGGACGTGCAGAAGGTCGCGCTGAGAGCCGCACGGAGGATATCATTGATCTTTTACAGGAACTTGGAGATGTGCCGGAAGATATTCTTCAGCGGATCAGTAAGGAGAATGAGGAAGCTGTCTTGAAGAAGCTTCTTCGACTTGCGGCGAAGGCGGAGTCCTTTGAGGCATTCCGGGAGAAGATGTAGAAGTAAGCGTACAGAAGATAAGGTATGAAATTAAGATGGTAAACAGTCAATTTTATCGAAAAGAGAGGAATCCTGTTTACAAATGAAAAAACCTGTCCTTGCACAACGGATCGTTATTGTGCAAAGACAGGTTATTTTGCTTTGCATGAGAATTGTCTGCGCCATGAGTGGTGAGGAGAATTTGGTCGATTCAGCCCGTGCTTATGTGTTTTTTGATATAAGCGGATGGTGTCATCCTGATTTTGATTCAGCAAACGGACGTATGCAAGGATGCCCTCCGAGATGCGGGAGATATCTTCCTCCTTGTGAAGCCGGTAAAGCGTATCGGAGACTTCTGCGAAGGGAGCGGAGGACATCTGGGTTTCCAGGGAAATGATGATGTTGTCGCACAACTGCAGAAGGAAGTCCCGGTTGGATACCCCCAGCAGGATTTTTTCCAGGTCTTCTGTCGTTTGCTGATGACGCGTGGAATCCTTTTCTGCCAGAATGAGAATCAGATGGTTGACCCGTTCGACAATCGTGCCATAGTTGAAATTCGGTATAATCGTCGTTCTGTCTATAAAATACAACAGATCATATCGTTTCAGCCTCTGAATGACGGGCAGCAGCAGGGTCTTTAAGCTGGAGTAGGAAATCCGTCGGTACTCGATAGAGGTACCTTCTATCGTCTGCAGAGCACCGCGGACAGTAAGCTGTGTGCCTATGTGGCCCAGGGCGAAGTGCTTCCGGTTGCAACGCGCTCATTTGGTTCGGTCGGTATTTTTGCGATCCCGGAGATGGGACGTTTCTACCGTCATGTTCTGATTGAGAAGAACTATCCGCATCACGGCGCAGTGGCGTTCGGACATTACGGGAAAGCACTTTATGAAGTATTCAAATACATCGGCGTGGATGTGAATGCGATTGGATATAACCAGCCAAAGGGCATGAGGTATGCGACGGAAAATCCATTCGCGTGAAAATTCAGCCCAAAATTAACGATAGAAGCTGCCATTGCCTGCTGCTTCGCATACAACGGCAGATGGAAGAGCCGGAAGCTTTTTCCGGCTTTTTTCTGTCTGTTTCCGGAAGTTTTTTGCCGCGTCAGATATCGTTCGGGCGGGCAGTTTTGTCATGCGTCAGAAAACAGGGTTGAGAAAAGAAAGAAAAACACATATAATAGAGACGGGTTATAAAAGGGAAGGAGGATGTAGCTTCATGGGAATCTATTTAAACCCGGGGAACCGGGGATTTCAGGTAATCCGGAATGGAAAGTACGTTGATAAAACCGGACTGATTGCTTATGTGAATCGAACACTCAATACTCCTCAGAAACTGACATGCTTCAGCCGCCCTCGTCGTTTTGGAAAGTCATTTGCAGCGAAGATGCTCTGTGCGTATTATGACAAGAGCTGTAACTCACGTTTTCTGTTTGAAGGACTGGAAATATCGAAGAAAGATTCGTTTGATAAGTACCTGAACAAGTATGATGTGATTTATCTGGATATTACATGGTTTGTTTCAACAACTGCCGATATAAACAGGGTGGTTGAGGATGTGCAGAACAGTGTCATTGAAGAGCTGAAAAATGAATTTTGGGAGCTTGTTCCTGAGAATGAAAAATCCATGCCACGGGTTATGTCTGCGATCGCCACAAAGACAGGCAGACAGTTCATTGTTATTATCGACGAATGGGACGCGCTTTTTCGCGAAGCGAAAGATAATGAGACGCTTCAAAAGAAATACGTTCAGCTTCTTAGGGGTCTTTTTAAGGGCGGAACCGTAACGGATGAGACGATTGCGGCCGCCTATATGACCGGTATTCTCCCGATAAAAAAATACGGGACGGAGTCAGCGCTGACGGATTTTCAGGAATTTACGATGGTTGCACCGGATGCGTTGGCACCGTATGTTGGATTTACAGAACAGGAAGTCCTGGATTTGTGTGATCAGAATCATCTGGATTTTGAAGAAGTAAAGTTTTGGTATGATGGTTATTTCTTTGAGGGCGTTGGATCGGTGTACAGTCCGAATTCCGTCATGCAGGCGGTTGAGAGAAAGTCACTGAGAAACTATTGGACAACTTCGGAAACTTATGAATCACTGGCTGCTTATATTGGAATGGATTACAGAGGGTTAAAAAAAGATGTGATTCGTATGCTCGGCGGTGAAGCGATCAGAGTCAGAATCAGTACCTTCCAAAATGACATGACCTCTTTTAAAAGTAAGGATGATGTGCTGACACTATTGATTCATCTGGGATATTTAAGCTATCATACGGCGACAAAGAAGGTGGTGATACCAAATCAGGAAGTGGCGGATGCTTTTGGCGATGCCACAGATCAGGAGGGATGGGAAGAGATAGGAGAACTGATTCGGGAATCCGATGATTTGCTGGATGCGACACTTGGCGGTGATTCGGATGCAGTAGCAAAGGCACTCGAGAAAGTACATGAGGCAAATTCCTCTGTCTTACGCTACAATAATGAGGCAGCTCTCAGCAGTGCAATTATGATCGCCTATTACACGGCAAGAAGAATATACAAAATTGTGCCGGAGTTTCCACAGGGAAAGGGATTTGCCGATCTGGCCTTTCTTCCGCGCAGGGGGTCGGATAAGCCGGCTATGATTGTGGAACTGAAATATGAGAAAGACGCAGATACGGCAATCCGCCAGATACATGAGAATCGCTATGATGGCGATTTGAAAAAGTATTTTGGCAACCTGCTTCTGGTAGGGATTAACTATGACAAAGACGCAAAGGGAATCCATGCGAAGAGACATAGCTGTGTGATTGAACGAGCGTAACTTGCGGCATCGGAACGGAGAGCATCGAATGAGTGTAGAGAAACAATTGCGCCGCTATATTGTGCCGAATATGCTGGCGATGGTCGGGATATCGTGTTATATCCTGGCAGATACCTTTTTCATTTCCTGCGCGGCTGGAGCCAATGGCATTACTGCATTGAATCTGACGCTGCCCATATACAGCCTGATCTTTGGTATCGGGTCGATGATCGGCGTGGGCTTTGCCATTCAATATACGCTGACCAGGGGACATGCAGCCGCCCGGTCCGAAGCGATGTTTTCCTATGCAGTCGAATGGGAGATTCTGTTCAGTCTGATTTTTGTGTTCATGGGAATCCTCTGTCCGGACAAAGCATTGCGTCTGATGGGAGCGGATGAGGAAATTCTGGCGACCGGCCGGGCATACCTGCGAATTGTGCTGCTGTTTGCGCCCTGCTTCATGCTGAATTATACCTTTACGTCTTTTGTACGCAACGATCATGCGCCAAAGCTCGCCATGGCGGCGACCCTGTCCAGCAGCCTGTTCAATATCCTGTTTGATTATCTGTTTATGTTCCCTCTGGGAATGGGGATGGCGGGCGCGGCACTGGCCACCGGCCTTTCCCCGTTAGTCAGTGTACTGGTGTGCATGGCACATTATCTGTCGGACAGAAATACGATTGTGTTTCATCTGCTGCCGCCATCAATTCACTGCCTGTTTCCCGCGTGTCAGGCGGGAATTGCTTCCCTGATCGGAGAGACAGCCGGTGGGTTGACCACCACCGCGTTTAATTATATCTTACTGGGATTGTCCGGAAATACCGCCGTTGCCGCTTATGGTATCGTGGCGAATTTTGCTTTGGTAGCGACGGCAATCTTTAATGGAATCGCCCAGGGACAGCAGCCGATTTTAAGCGAACGGTATGCCAAGGGAGATCGGGACGGCATCCGGAAAGTGTTGAAGCATTCGACTCAGATTGCGCTTGGAATTGCGGCCTGTCTGGTTCTCTGTACGCTTGTTTTTTCCGGTGTTCTGACCGATATTTTTAACAGTGAAGGATCAGTGGAATTGAAGCAGTACGCCACGCAGGGAATGCGCATTTATTTTGCCGGATTCCTTTTTGCCGCGATCAATATTGTTAAGGCCGGTTATTTCAGCGCAACCGATGCACCGGGCAAATCGTTTGTCATTGCCATGAGCAGGGGTCTGGTGTCGATAACCGTATTTGCGTTCGTATTATCGCGGATATCTGGCGTGACGGGGGTATGGCTGTCATTTCCGGCGGCGGAACTGTTTACCTGGCTGCTTGCACGGGGAATCGCCGGAGGAACAGATTCCTGATACGATCAGAAAAAGAACAGGAAAGAAGGTATAAAATGACCAGTAGAAAAATTTTGTTAAAACAGGCCAACCTGATTACGGAGAAGGGTGAACTCCTTCTGAGCCGGGACGTCGCTGTGGCGGATGGGATCATCCGGGAAGTGAAAGACGGCGGAGAAATCCCGGAGACGGATTTTGACCAGGTGGTGGATTGCACCGGGCTTTACGTCACGCCGGGACTTGTGAATCTGCACTGTCACTGTGCCATGAATATTTTCAAGGGAATTGCGGAAGATGTCGATGCGGATGCCTGGTTCAACGAACGCATCTGGCCCTATGAGAGCAAGCTGTCTGCCGAAGACGTCTATGTGGGGACGAAGCTGGGAATTGCGGAGATGTTAAACTGCGGAGTCACGACGTTCGCGGATCACTATTTCGAAGAGGAGTCGGTGCTGCGCGCAGCCCTGGAGACGGGAATCCGGGTGGATCTGGCGCCTACGATCTTCGGCAGTGCGCTGGATTTTGAAGAGCGATTGGAGACGGTCAGCGCTTTCTGTGAGAGAAACCGCAGCATCTCCGGACGCGTATCCCTGCGCCTGGGTCCGCACGCACCCTACACCTGTCCGCCGGATTCACTGAAGAAGATCGTAGCACGCGCAAAGAAACTGGATCTGGGGCTGCATCTGCATGTCTCTGAGACCAGTGAGCAGGTGAAACAGAGCCGGGAAATCTATGGGAAAACGCCTTTTGCAATGGCCGCAGAGGCCGGTGTCTTCGAGCGAAATGTACTGGTCGCTCATGGGCTCTGGATCGAAGAAGAGGATTTTCCATATCTGGGAGAGGAAACCTGGTTTGCTTTCTGCCCCAAGACCTATCTGAAATTATCCATGGGGACAGGGCTGGCATTCCGGGAGAGAGGAAGACTCCATTACAGCTTTGGCACAGACGGCGCGGCCAGTTCCAACACGCTGAATCCCTGCGAACAGGCGCGATGCTTTGCCCAGGCGGGGAAGTTCCTGGAGGGAGATCCCTGCGACTATGAGACACGAGAGGTGTGGAAAGCCCTGATGAACGGTCATCATGCCTTTTCCTTCCACAGTGGCCGGTTGGAAGCCGGATATGCGGCGGATCTGGCAATCTGGGATCTGAAAAAGCCGAATACCTGGCCGGTGTATGATCCGCTCACAGCGATCCTGTACAGCAGTGAGCCTTCGAATGTGGCCTATACCATGGTAGACGGGGAGTTCTTAAAAGAACAGGGATGCCTGAAGCTGGACATAGAGGCACTCCTGGACGAGGGAGCTGCGGTGCAGAAAGAAATCGTGCGGCGTGGAAAAGGCCAGGCAAAGGTCTTTTACTAAGACATGCAAAAACAGACCATTTGCTGACATGACCGGCTATTGCGGAACCGGGCGTATTCAGGTATAATAACTCTGTCAGAAAACGACGATTCAGGGGGGAATACATGGATATGAAGCGATTATTAAAAAAGGGAATGGCGGGAGCGCTGGCGGTGCTGACAGCGGCTCAGCTATGCGGATGTTCCGCAGCGACTCCGGTGATTTCGGAATTGGAAGATAAATCCGTAAAAATCGTCAAAGACCTGCTGGAATTCGGAATTGGCCTGGTAAAGGGATCAGAGGATCAGGAGGATACGAATGCAGATGAGGAAAGTACCGCTCAGAATATGGATGCAGAACAACCGGAAGCAGCTGAAATGACGGAAGAAGAACGTATTCCGGACGAGGATATCGCTGAGGATGTTTTTCTGCAAAAGCTGGACAAACTGGTATCCGATTATGGGCTTTTCGGGAAACACCAGACAGGAACGATGACAACCTGGCAGGATGAGTGGTTTGAAGCCGAAGGAATAATGGGAGCTGCGATTCAGGATTTCGATTCGGACGGAGTTCCGGAAATGCTGGTCTGTATTTCTGAAATGTGTGAAGACCATGCAGAGGATGGTTATTACCATATCATGCTGTACATGTGGGAATGTGAGGAAGCCGAGGCTGTCCTGGCTGACAGCGTACCGTTTGCCGCTTACATTCAATCAGAGTATATGGACGGAAATCTGTCCGAAGTGCTTTTTCGCGCGGCCAACTGGACCGAAGGAATCCAGGCACTCCAGATTGTACAGGTGGACGGATACAGCTATCTGATGTGTGAGGATCAGGAAGTGGCGTCTGCTTTTGCGGATGGATCCAGCCGCAGCTACTGGCTGATGTCTTACCGTGACGGAAGGCTGGAATATGATGCTTCCTTCACGCAGACGGGAGGCGGAAGTTCGGATTTTGCCTATACCGGTTATCGGTTTGAAAAAGGAGCGTTGAGCAGCTCGGATTTGTATTTCAGTGAGTGGTATGAAGACAACGCTTTGTTTGATAATTACGGGGAAGCCCTTTCTTCATTCTGGGAGGATTATGGTATTCTGGTCGAGGAAAGCAGGAGAGATGACAGCAGTGTTTACGATACCTATGAGGCGTTTACATCGATCCTGTCTCCGGATAACGATGTCGCTTCGGTATTTGTGTTTACGAATACGCTGGTTTCGAGGGAATATGTCGGAGCAAGCTTTTCCACAATCGCGGGCTTCGAAGCCAATCTGACATGGGGAGATGAATTGCTGGAGCAGTATAGCGGAGAAAGTGAAAGTGGGACGGAAACAGAGAGTTAAGTTTGCCATAGCAGCAGGGAAAAGGCGTCGGCCATAGCGGTCGACGCCTTTCCTGGTATCAGTCTTAGTGAAGAATCTGGATATATTCATTGCAGGAATCGCTTCCATAATTTAATGAGAAATATTATCATTGCAAAATAAGAATTCCGATGTATAATTAGCTATAGCTAACCCATGCTTTGCATGGATGATCTTTGGGAGGAAGAGTACCAGTGAAGCTTAAATTTCTTGTTTTATACATTTCGCTTTTCGTAATGTTATTTATATTAATGGGATGCGCATCCAAATATGCAAAAGAAGAGAGCTCCGATGAATCATCATTTCAGACAAGTGTCATTTACGGAACGGTTCAGGCAGAAAATACGCAGGATATCGTAATTGATTTTACCGCTACGGTAAAAGAAATCAGCATAACGGAAGGGGATACGCTGAACGACGGTGACCCTATTCTTGTTCTGGACATATCGGATTATGAACATTCTATTCAGCAAAAGAAATATGAACTGCAGGAATACAGAATAGCGCTTGCAGATGCGGCACGTCAGCAGGTTTCAGAAAAAGAGGAAATTAATTATATCGAAAACCAGTTGGAATTAAAAAAAGGATATCTCGAGAACAAAAATTCTCCGGAATTACTCACTCTGTATAATGAGATCAGTGCGCTTGAGGAAAAGCTTGCCGTGGATAAAAAAAGATACGAAGCCGGGCAGGAACTTCTGAATATGGGGGGAGTATCTCAGATTGAATTAATGGAGTACAAATATACATATGAAGATACACTTGCATCGTATAACAATGCTGTTTTGTCAGCGGATAACACAATCACTTCGTTGGAACAAGAGGTTTTATCGCTGGAAAGCCAGCTTCATTCACTGGAAGCAAGCATAAAAAACAGTGAATCCACAATAAAGGCTAACCGGGAAACATTGATTGTGAATATCAATTCGACACGTGATCAAATCAACAATATGGAAGAAAAACTGAATAAAAGTTACCTTCAGAATGGAACAATTGTTGCTCCCAGGGAAGGAACGATCGTGAGCGTCATTAATTGTGAAAAGGGCGAAGTTTTGTCAGCAGAAAGTGGAACGGTTCTGAAGCTTGTATATAACGACAGTCTTTATGTACAGGGAGAAGTTCTGGAGGATATGCTGTCATCGGTGCGGGTTGGCGATCAGGTTGATATCGCGCTTGCAGAAAGTGATGGGGACCGAGCGATAGACGGTACAATTATTCAGCTTTCGGATGTAGCGGTAGAAAAAGACGGGGATACTATTGTGATGGCTAAAATCCGGGTCGATCACGGCTATGATTATCTGAAAACAGGACTTTCTGTTGATATTTATTTAAAAGATAGAAACGATGAACCTGAGTCAGAAGAGGAAAGTGTAGCAATTGAAGAAGGAGAAGAGGCAGGGGAATGAATAGTATTGTTGATTTTCTGAAAAAGAATGATTCCATGACGGAAGGGTTGAATTTTTTCTATGGATCCGGACATGAGGTCTTTATCAGCTATCACGATTTTATGAATAGGGCAAAGATGGTTCTTGGTTATCTTCAGAATATGGGAATGAGAGAAGGGGAAGAAGTTGTTTTTCAGATAGAGGATCCGCAAAAATTTCTCACTCTGTTCTGGGGCTGTGTGATGGGGAAGCTGATACCGGTTCCTGTACTTGTAGGCAATAACGATGAGCATAAAAGAAAAATCATAAAAATATGGGAAACTTTGCAATCGCCTTATCTGGCCATGACGGAAGATATTGTGGACAGATTAAAAGCAGACTTGCAAAGACTTTCGCCGGAGTGCTCTCTTGTGAGAGATTTTGACAGGAGGGCATTTACGGTCGAGGAAGCGATGAAAAGCGAAAAACCTGGTATCTGTTCCGAAATTGAGGAAGATGATTTATGTTTTATTCAATTCTCGTCAGGTTCAACCGGCGACCCAAAGGGCGTGATGCTGACACACAAAAACCTTATGACAAATACGAAAGATATTGTCAACGATTCTGGTTTAAGAAAGGACGATCGGATTCTCAACTGGATGCCGCTTACTCATGATATGGGCCTGATCGGCTGCAACCTTTCACCAACAAGAATCGGGGCAACACAGACGGTAATGGCAACATCGCTTTTTGCGAGAAAACCTGTTTTGTGGTTGGAACTGATTGAGAAAGAAAAGATAACCGTTTCCTGTTTGCCTAATTTTGGCTGCCGATTGATTCTGAAATACTGGCAACGACAAAAGAGAAAAAGACCGGATGCCGATTATGATCTGTCTTCTTTGCGCCTGCTGTTTAACGGAGCAGAACCTATTTCGTATGCACTGGAAACAGAGTTTCTCAATGAATTTGAGAAACATCATATGAATAAGAAATGTATGATGAACGTATATGGGATGGCCGAGGCGAGCCTTGCTGTATGCTTTCCAATTCCTGGCGCTGAAATAGAGCCATACTATGTAAAACGAGAAAGCCTGAAAATCGGTCAAACGGTAGCGATCGAAAATAATGCCAGTGCGTCGACGGTAACGTTGGTAGATGTCGGAAGTCCGATAGGAGATCTGGCAATGAAAATTGTGGATGATGATGGGAAAAAACTTGGCGAAAATCAGGTGGGGTACATATGGATAAAAGGTGAAAATGTAACGAAGGGATATTATCATAATGAGAACATTACAGCGGAGACGATTACCGAAGATGGTTATCTGAAAACCGGAGATGTTGGGTTTGTAACAGATGGGAAACTGATTGTTACAGGAAGAGCAAAGGACATTATATTTATTAATGGACAGAATTATTATCCTCCTGATCTGGAGAGGGTTTGTGAAGGCATTGATTCAATCGAATTGAATACAGTGGCTGCATGTGGCGTGAGGCCGAATGGTGCTGAAAATGACCAGATCGCTATATTTATCCTTTCATCAGCGTCGATGGATCAGTTTTCTGTTACAGCCTGGAAAGTGAAACAGACACTCCTGAAAACAATGGGAATAGATGCTGACTATTTTGTGCCGATACATAAAATGCCGAAGACAACAAGTGGAAAATTGCAGAGATACGTTTTGGGAAGGAAGCTGGAGGCGGGCGAGTATAACGACATAATAGACGCGGTGAATCGGAAACTTTCAGAAAGGCGGGAGCGAACATTATCTGAAATAAAAATGCGCCATTTTCATACGAAAACAGAGGCAAAGCTTTTTGAAATTTGTGCCGAATTTGTTGATATGAGTGGAGCTGACACGACTAACAATTTTTCGCAGCTTGGATTCACATCCATGACCATGGTCAAGGTTTCAGAGAAGATAAAAAGCGAGTTTGGAAAGAGGATCGTGGCGGCTGATTTGTATGCGTATCCAACCATAGAAAAACTGGCGCATCTGATTGAGAATGACAGCAGCATTGTAATCAGAAAAAATCGATTCAAGGCTCGGCTGGTCGATTACAGAAACGATGAACCGTCACCGTTAGAATTTGAGTTTGAGGGCGGGCAAGACGCGGATGACAGGATCGAAAGTTTTTTGGAAAGCGCAATTGATGGAGATTTGGCTGTTGTATATGAGGAAAACAGTGCTGGTGTTGATTGCGTCGAAATATGTAAAGGCAGGCGAACCGTCATTGAAACCGTGACAGCGGAAAGCATGGAAACAGCGAGAATCGATTATCATGAGAAAGGCTTCAGCATTCTCATTGTGAGAGATCGGGAACCGGGTGACATTAACCAATATTTCGACATCATCATTGAGGTGATCAAAGCAAGATACGGAGAAATTACGCTTTTTGTATTCAATAACAATGCACTGAGGGCAGAACGGATCTGCGAAGCATTATAAAAGTGAGCGGGAGGTTGTTATGAGTTATGGAATTGTTTTTACCGGTCAGGGTTCGCAAGTGCCATCTATGGCAAAGGAGCTTATCAGAAATTATGCATCGGCGAAAGAACTGTTTTCAGAAGCTGACCATATCCTGGGCTATTCGTTGACGGCTCTTTGTTCAAATGAGGAGGACTACGACAGGCTGAATTATACCAGATTTTCCCAACCGGCTATATTTGTAACGGAGTATGCATTATTTTATGTTTTAAAGGAATATCTGCAGGAAAACGAATACTTACCGTCATTTATGGCGGGACATAGTCTGGGCGAGTATACAGCTCTTGCTTCCGGCGGGGTAATGAGTTTTGCTGACACGCTCAGGCTGGTGAGCAGACGTGGAGAATATATGAGCGCTTCAGCGGAAGAGATGGATAGTACAATGGTCGCTGTGTCAGGGATGCCGGATGATGCAACTTTAATTTTTGACGATTATCTGCAAAAGCATCATGATATTTTTGTTGCCTGTGAAAACAGCAATACCCAGACAGTATATTCGATGCCTAAGAAATTGGTGAAGGAATTTGCAGGAGTTACTTCAAAGCAGGGTGCTCGAACGAAGGAACTCTCTGTAGAAGGTGGGTTCCACAGTGCGTTCATGTCTTCTGCAAAATGCAAACTGGAAGAAGAGGTGAAACGATATGATTTTAAGGAAGCAACCTGTCAGATATACGCAAATGTGAGTGGCGATGTATATCAATCCGTTGATGAAATAAAAAAGCTTCTTCCGGAGCAGTTGACAAACAGAGTACGATGGAAAGATATCGTGGAAAAAATCGTTGCTTCACGTCCGGACTTTGTGCTGGAAATAGGACCGGCTCCGGTTTTGTCATATGGTCTGAAAAAGGTCATGGCGGCAGAAAAAGTGATTCATGTGGGACCGACATCGGATATCACTGAGATATCCCGTGAAATCAGAGAAAGAACAAACGAGAAAAACAGGAAGGAATTGAAGGGAATCGTCCGCGCTCTGGTTTGCAGCAAAAGCGACGGTACAATGGAAACGCTGTTGAGGAGAGAGCGTGCTTATGATTATCTGATGGATCTGATTAAGGGAGGGGCTGTGGATAGCCGACAGGTAGCTGCCGCTAAAAACAGGTGCAGGGAACTGGTACAGAGGGTAGTCTTATGAGAAGCGTAAATAAAAAGGATATTGCCATTGTCAGTATGGCAGCGGTGATGCCACAGGCAAACAATCTGAAGGAGTATTGGAGCAATCTGTTTGAAGGGATTGACTGTATAAGGGAATTTCCTGTAAACAGAAAAAAAGACATAGCCGATTATGTCAGATTCCTGGGAGAAAAGGAAAATTATATTAAGGCTGGTTATCTGGAACGTATCGATCAGTTTGATAATCGTTTTTTCAACCTTACACCAAAGGAAGCCATGCTGATGTCTCCTTCACAGAGAATCATCCTGGAAACGGCATATAAAGCTTTTACTGATGCAGGCTACGACCGACAGAAATTAAATAAAAGCAGAACAGGCGTATATGTTGGATATATAGGAGATAATGAGGGTTCTGTTTACAGAAATATGCTGGAGAACCTTACAGATGAATTTTCATCGGTAGCCATGAGCGGAAATCTCTCGTCGATCATTGCCGGACGGATCAGTTATACATTTAATCTTACCGGACCGTGTATGCTGATCGATACGGCCTGTTCTTCGTCGCTGGTTGCTCTTTATACGGCCTGCCGGGATATCAGAAATGGGTTGTGTGACATGGCCCTTGCCGGAGCGGTAAAGCTTTGTATGCTCCCGCTTGATTCTAAAGAAAAGATTGGAATTGAGTCATCGGATAACAAAACCAGAACATTTGATGAGCATGCGGATGGAACAGGCATAGGCGAAGGGTGCGGCGCCGTTGTTGTGAAATCACTGGCCAGGGCAGAGCGTGACGGGGATTATATTTATGCTGTGATAAAAGGAGGATATGTAAATCAGGATGGCGCTTCTTCGGGAATAACGGCTCCGAATCCCGCCGCACAGCGCGATCTGTATTGGGGAGCATGGAAAGACGCCGGCATCGATCCGGAAACCATTTCTTACATCGAAGCGCACGGAACGGGGACAACGCTCGGTGATCCGATTGAGATCGAAGGTTTGACTGGCGCGTTTAAAAAATATACCGATAAAACTCAGTTTTGTGCGATTGGATCGGTTAAAACCAACATTGGACATTTATATGAAGCGGCCGGGATCGCTTCTGTCATCAAGACAGTACTGGCTCTGAACTTCGGGAAAATACCGAAAAGCCTTCATTTTGAAATGCCAAATCCGCAGATTGATTTTATTCATTCGCCTTTTTATGTATCAGGCGAGACCTCCGACTGGCAGAAAAACGGCGATACCTGTGTAGCCGGTGTATCTGCCTTTGGTTTCAGTGGTACCAACTGTCATCTGATTCTGGAAGAGTATACAGGCAGGGCAAAACCATATATGGAATCCATTGAGGAAAAACTGGAAAAAAGTACCACGATGATTTTTGACGAGAAACGGTTCTGGTTTCAAACAAAATATATGCCGGTTTCTTGCAAAAAGAAAGTGAAAGAAGAACATGAGAATCACGTAAAGTTATCTGGTAAGAAGAATATCTCGGAACTGGAACAAAAAATCGGGGATATGTGGTCGAAATATATGGGTTATGAAGAATTGAATGTTTTTGATGATTTTTTCCGTCTTGGTGGAGACTCCATTCTTGCGGCAAAAATTGTGGCTGATATACAGAAATCGATATCCGGCAAGGTGAAACCGTCGGATATGTTCACGTACCCTACGATAGCGGCAATTGCCGAACAAATAGAACATTTTCATTCGGGCAGACGTCAACAGATCCGAAGGCTTCCGGAGGCTTCCTGCTACAAATGCTCCGCAGAGCAGCAAAGATTATACATTGTGTATCAGATAGAAAACCGGGATGGAACCTACAATATGCCGTTTGTTGCAGAGTTTGATACAATCATTAACCACGGCGCACTGGGGAGGGCTATAAAAACGGTTGTTGACCGGCACGAAACTCTGCGAACCTGCTTTTTTGAACAAGACGGGCAGATATGGCAGAAAATCGAACCATGCCTGCAGTGGAAGCCGGAATTTGAAAGCATAAAAGAAACCGAGCTGGAAGCAAAGTTAATGGAATGCCTGCATCCGTTTGACCTGGAAAAGGCACCATTGATAAGAACGAAAATCTTCGAAACGGAAAGCAGAACCATATTGTTTGTGGACATGCATCATATCATTTCAGACGGTACATCCATGGGGCTGTTTATAAAGGAAGTCATGGCGGTCTACAGAGGAGAACAACTGCCGGAGCTCGAAGTACAGTATAAAGATTTTTCGGCATGGCAGGAGGAATTTTTAAAAAGTGAAGAGGTAAAAAGACAGGAACAATTCTGGCAGGATACTTTTGCAGATGGGATACCTTTGATCAGGCTACCGCAGGATTTTGCCCATCCCTCAAACAGAACAACAAGGGGCGGTTCCTATTCTTTTGCAGGTACGGAAAGTGAGAGAAATGCGGTGGAACTCTGTGCGCAAAAACACGCCTGTACCTCATTTGTTGTGCTTCTGGCTGCCTACTTTATTATGCTCCATAAGTTCAGCATGCAAAACTGTATTGTAGTGGGTTCGCCGGTCAGTGGAAGAACGCATTATCAGGCTGCCAACATGATCGGAATGTTTGTCAATATGATGCCATTTATGACAAAGATCGAAGATGATATGGATGTTTCATTATTTATTGATCAGACCAAGGCTCTTGTCTATCGTGTATACGAAAACCAGGAATGCCAGTTTGAAACGATCGCCCGACTCAATGTGAAAAACAGAGTAGCAGGCAGAAATCCGGTTATGGATGTTATTTTCGCATACCAGAACATGGAACTCCCCAGTCTTGTACTGGATGGAAATCAGGCCAAATGTTACAGCCTGAATCAGGATTCAAAATATGACCTGATGCTTGAAATATATGACGATGAAAAGGGTTTTCGAATGAGGTTTGAATATTATAAAGAGATTTTCCGGGAAAATACGATAAAAGAATTTGCTGACGAATATAATCGTATTTTAGATGCCATGACAGGGAACGGCCAAAAGGAAACCATAGCCGATCTTTGTTACAGTGGAGAACGATCAGCAGAAAATATATCGATTGATTTTGACTTTTAGGGAGGAATATGAAATGCCAGATCGGATGTCGTTTCAGAAGTATTGGGACAATGTTTTTGCAGACAGCAAAGCCATCAATAAAGACAGTTTTTTTATCACTTCACAGAACGCTCGCTTTGTGGACAGAGAGTATACCTTTACCAGTTCTGTTGGTACAGCAATCAACAGAATGTCGAAGGGAAGCCCTTTGGCGCAGTATGTCATTTTACTGGCTGCAGTATCGTATATGCTTGCGCGTTATACCGATACTTCGGTCGTATCGTTAGGCGTGGCTAATTTTACAAACAAAAACGGGCGGAACGCCAATAGCGTGATACCGGTTGTATTTCATATTGATGAAGAATTCAGTGTGAAGGAGTGGATCAATTATGTTAAGGAAGTAGTACTTGATGCGCAGAAGAATACGCAATACAATATAGCGGATTATATGGATAAGAATGAACTTGTTCTGGAGCAGTTTGTTAATACCTGTGTTTCACTCGAGGTGGACGGCGAATATAACACGAGACTAAGCGATTCAGGCAATAAAACACATTTTAAGTTTTTTATAAATGAAGATGATATCACGGCAATTGTACATTATTCTGAAAGTGTTTCCGGAAATATGGATTATCTTATAGAGAACCTGACACTTTTATGTGAGACGTTTTCGGATTCAGCAGACAGGAAGCTTTCACAGATTGATGTGGTATCGGGCACAGAGAGAACACGCATCGAAGAATTCAATCGCACGGAAAGAGAGTATGATTTTACCAGAAATTATTATGATCTTTTTAAAGAGCAATGTGAAATGACGCCAGATAACGTTGCTGTTGTGGACAACGGGGTGGAGACAACTTATCGGGAAATTGATCGGATGGCTTCACAGATTTCTTCTTACCTGACAGATAGAGCCAACATAAAACCGAACGATTTTGTGGCGATTCTTTATCCGAATTCAACTGCTCAGATTATAGCTACTCTGGCGGTACTCAAAAGTGGAGCAGGTTTTATTCCGCTTGATACGGATCTTCCCAGGGAAAGGGTGAAATTCATTATCAACAACTCGTCTGCCAGAGTGATTATCTTTCCAGCGTCAGGAATTAAGATCGCTCAGGATCTGCTTTGGGAGTGCCCGAGCCTGGAACGGGCGTTTTGCGCGGACAGCCTTAATGTGGAACTCGAAAAAGAAGAAGCAGATAACATGTACATGGATAAAAGTCTGTGGGAGTATGTCGGCAACCGTTCTCAGGATGATATTTCGCTGGGCGGCTGGTCCAGCAGTTATACGGGTGAAAACTTTTCAAAGGAAGAGATGAACGAATACAGCCAGAATGCTTTCCGGAAACTTCGTCCGCTTCTTTCCGGCAGAGAAAAGATCCTGGAGATCGGCTGCGGATCCGGCCTGACCATGTTTCCGCTTTCGGCATACAGCGGGGAATACCACGCAATTGACCTGTCACAAAGCACCGTGGATAAGGACAGGGAAAAAGCAAAGCGTGAAAATCTTACCAATATTCATATATCCTGTTATGCTGCTCATGAGGTTCTGGAAATCAATCAGACAGGTTTTGATCTGGTTATCATGAACAGTGTTGTACAGTGTTTTAATGGTCATAATTACCTTAAGCAGGTAATTCGCGATGCGGTATCCATGATGAAGGATAAGGGGAGCATATTTATTGGTGATGTCATGGATATTGACAGGAAAAGCGAATTTGAACAATCGCTCAGAAATTATAAGAAAGAGAATCCTCAGGCCAGGACAAAGCTTGATTTGAGTGAGGAATTATTTCTTGGACGTGAATTTTTCGAAAATCTCCCTTATTTTGTGGAGGGAATATCCGAGGTGAGTATCTCGCCCAAGATTTATACTATATCAAACGAATTGACACGCTATCGATTTGACGTCATGTTAACGATCGACAAAAAGTCAGAATCAAAGCCCGGCAGACAAACAAAATTTCTGGATTGTCTTGCAGATGTAACAGAATATGAATATACGGCGGACAAACCACCCGTTGCCGGATCTTTGGATGATTCGGCTGTGGTGATATACACTTCAGGAACGACAGGGACGCCGAAGGGAGTTGATATCAGCTATCGATCACTTTTAAGCCTTTGTTTTTATTCTGCTGAGGTTTTTCATATTACGGAAAAGGACAGAAGAGCAAAAAACGCAACCTTTTCGTTTGATGCTTCGTTATGGGAAGTATATCCTTTTTTGCTGAAGGGCGCTTCGGTCTATATTGTTGATCCTGCTATTAAGCTGGATCTTTCTGCCATAAATAATTTTTTTGAAAAGAATCATATTACGATTGCCCTTTTTACCACACAGGTTGCGGAACAGTTTATGAAACTGAAAAACAGATCTTTGAGATATCTGATCGCCGGTGGTGAAAAGCTGAGAAGATTTTATAAAAACAGCAATTACATTATGATGAACGCATATGGTCCTACGGAAACAACTGTGGTTGCCACATCGTACATCGTAACAGAAGATATGGAAAACATACCGATCGGAAAGCCTTTTCCAACCATGCACTGTTATATCGTTGACAGCAAAGGAAGACTTCAGCCGTTGGGTGCGCGAGGGGAACTGTATATAGGCGGAAACGGAGTAGGGAAGGGATATGTCAATATGCCCGACCTTACCGCAGAACGGTTTGTAATATGGAACGGAGAAAGGATATACAAAAGCGGAGATTATGCGTATTACAGGGATGATGGGAATATACTGTTCTTTGGCAGACGGGACAAACAGTTAAAAATAAACGGTTACAGAGTAGAGGTAAGCGAAATAGAAAAGCATATTCTTGTCCTGGACAGAATAAAAGAAGCGGTTGTGCTGGATTTTGCTGACGCGGAGGGAAATAAATATCTGTGCTGTTATTATGTGGCTGCAGATGATATTACGACGGATGAGTTCAGAGATTATCTTTCTGATGCGCTTCCGCCTTATATGATACCGGCATATTTTGTAAGGCTTGAACAAATCCCGTATACGATCAATGGGAAAGTCATGCGCCGCGATCTTCCGAACCCAAAATCAATGGCTGGAGGCGAAAACAAAACGAAACCAGTAAACCGGAAAGAAGCCGAAATACTTGACATATGGAAAAAAGTTCTCGGACTCGACGAGATAGGAACCGAGGATGATTTCTTTCAGATTGGCGGTAATTCTATTAAGGGAATTAAAATTGTATCTGCCATGAGCGAGAATTTTAATATTGATATCAACCGGATATTCAGCTATACCACAGTAAAAAAGCTTGCTGAACACACGGAATATGCAAAAGGTCATTTGAAACGAATACGGGATATGGTGATCGATGATCAGACCAGGGGCATAAACAAAAAGGATTTCCTGCTGAATGAATCAGCGGTTGAAAAATATAAGGCTTCGATCGGCCATGATAAGGTGGACTTTAATCCGAAAAAATACAAAAATGTACTTGTTTTGGGGGCTACAGGATTTTTGGGAAGTCATATTTTATATGAATTGCTGAAAACAACGGCAGCAAATGTTGTTGTCATCATAAGAGGAAAGAACCGGAAGGAGGCTGTACAAAAACTTGGAGATACAATCCGATATTACTTTGACGACATCACGGAAGAAGAGATGGGAAGAATCCGGGTGTTAAACGGAGAAGTTACAAGGCCGGAGTTTGGCATAGAGAAGGAGGAATATGAAAGACTTGCTGTGGATACGGACGCTGTCATAAATGCAGCGGCAAATGTACGTCATTATGGCAGTTATGAAGAGTTCTACGGCATTAACGCGGAACTGACAGCGAAGCTGGTTCAATTTGCATTAAACAGAAGTATAGACATCCATCATATTTCCACCGTAGGTATCGCGGCAGGCATGGTGGAAGGACGGAAGGATCTTGTTTTTACGGAAGATGATTTTGATATCGGTCAGAAGACGGATAACGTTTACGCGTATACAAAATTCCTGGGTGAAAGGAATTTGCTGGATGCACGTCAAATGGAAGTAAACGCAAATATTTACCGTATGGGCAACCTGACAGGGAGAGCAAAGGATGGATTCTTCCAGAAAAACATAGGCGAGAATGGATTTTATAAGATTATGCGGGCGATGCTTTCTATGGGAATTATGCCGGATATAAAAGAGAACACGATCGATTTTACATATATTGATGAGGCGGCGAAGGCAGTTACACGTCTGGTATTTTCAGATCATGCCTGTAACAGCACTTATCATATTCAAAATGGCAAGTGCACGAGTATTTCTGCCATTGGAAAATGGTTCCAGGAGCTGGGAATGAAAGTGGAATTGATGGAATATACGGAGTATTTAACATTCCTTTTTGATCATCATACGGATGATAGATACGCAGAAGATATACAAACGATTCTTTTACACACTCATATGGAAGAAAATGTGAAGCTTTCCAGATTCCGGATTCTGTGTGACAAAACGGAGGAAATTCTCAGAAGCTGTGGATTTGAGTGGACAGAGCCTTCTGTCAGGGAGATCGGAAGTATCATCCGTTTCTGTGAAACCAGTGGATTTTTGAAGATGTGTAACTGACGGAGAACGAAAAAATGTTTGTGAAAGAAGGTGGCGCTTGTGCTTTACAAAGGCCTGGAAATGACAGACAGTGTAATAAAAGAAAAATATGTTTTTAAGGAACTGGGCAGTGAGAATGGAGGAAAGCGACTGGTATATGAATGCCAGATTGAGCCAACGGATCGGGCGATATCACCCGTTCACGTCCACCCGTTTTCAGACGAAAAGTTTGTTGTTCTGGAGGGAGAGATCACAATAAAAACATGCGGAAAAGAAAACATATATAAGGCAGGGGATCGAATTAATATAAAAAAAGGGACTCCCCATACAGGATATAATAAAAGTAATAAAAATGCAATTGTTCTCTGTACAGTGGAGCCGGCAATGACTATGGGTGAATATATATATGCGACCACAAGGCTTTCTAACATGGGAAAGACAAATAAACATAACCTGCCAAACCTGTTGACTGTGGCGGCGATGGGATATAAATATAAAGATCAGGCGTATCTTCCTCAGTTTATTGTGCTTCAGCGAATTTATTTTAGTACTGTAGGACGTATGGTAGCCTGGGTGTATGATCAATTTCACATAGAATACTGATGACCAACATAAAAAGCCGGTAAGCGAGGAGATTGGAGAATGTTTGTAGAGGCGAAAGACATTGTAAAAGAGTATCAAAATGGTGAAAGTATACTCAAAGCCGTTGATCATGCTTCTTTTTCCGTGAAGCAAGGCGATATATGCGTGATCCTGGGACCTTCCGGATCCGGAAAATCCACACTGATGAATATCATAGGAGCTCTGGAACGAGTAACAAGTGGAGATATGGTGATAGATGGTATCCCTATCACTTCTCTGAAAGGAGAAGAACTGATCCGGTTTCGACGGAATTATATCGGATTTGTTTTTCAGTTTTATAACCTGATACAAAACCTTACGGTAAGAGAGAATATAGAAATATGCAAAAACTTAAGCGACTGCAGTCTGGACATAGACACCCTGATAGAAAAAGTGGGGTTAACGGAACATCGTGACAAATTTCCTGCCCAGCTTTCAGGAGGACAGCAGCAGAGAGCAGCGATTGCCCGGGCACTTGTAAAAAATCCGAAGCTGCTTTTATGCGATGAACCGACCGGAGCACTTGACTATAAAACGTCAAAGGAAATACTGAATCTCTTTGAAGATCTGAATCGGAACTATGGAACGACAATTATTATGATTACTCATAATGACGCAATTGAAAATATGGCACACAGAATTATCAGGATAAAAGATGGAAAAATTGTTCTGGACAAAGAAAATGAGAATAGAAAAAGCGCTGCAGAGATTAGCTGGTAAAATGAAGGACAGCTGGTATTTCAAACGAGCCGTAAGGGAGCTGAAAGAAAACAAAATCAAATATATCAGTTTTTTCCTGCTCATCACTATGAGTGTTATGATCATCATCGGTTTTAACCGGTCGATGAACAGCTATGTAAAAACGGTGGAGGTATTTTTTGAGACGAACGCCGTAGAAGATGGGCAGTTTGTGGTATACGGGAAGTTATCTAAAAGAAGGATATCTTCTCTGGAAAGTAAATATGACATAAACATCGAAGAAGTAAAAAGCTATGAATCTGATTTCCTTACAGACGTAAATGGGAACTCGGTTTCCAGGGATGAGAATATCGTAGTGAGGGTATTTTCTTATGAGGGGGAGATCAACATTTTTTCTGTCCTGCAAGGAGAAATGCCGCAAAAAAACAGCCAGATTGCCCTTGACCCAAAGTTTGCTGAGAAGCACGGTTTTCATATCGGAGACAGGATTGTAATCAACAGCCGTACATTTGATATTACAGGTTTTGGCATTTCACCGGACTATATTTTTACGCTGAAAAACATGACTGACATGTCAGCTTCTCCGGAGACATTTGGCGTGGCCTATGTCAGTGACAAAGACATGTCACGGATTTCCACATCGTCCGGACAGGAAACGTTGTATTGTTTTAAAGGAAATGGTGGGGATTATGAAGAACTTCGAACAGAACTTCAGAAGAACTCCTCTCTTTCTTCGTTTACCCTGAGAAAGGATAATCCAAGGATCATCCAGGTGTTTGACGACGCGAATGCGCCAAGACAGGTGTCCCTCGTGATTGGACTGCTTCTTGTAATCGTTGTAGCTTTTGTGATATCAATTTCCGTCAACAACACAATAGCAAACGAGAGCAAAACAATAGGTATTTTTTATGCCCTTGGGTTTAAAAGAAATGAGCTGTTACAATACTATATGCTGCTTCCATGTCTGATTGTGGTTAGCGCCACACTGATCGGCGCCATTGCCGGTATGGTGATATCAGGCCCGCTTCTGGCTGTGGAAGCGGAATATACTACGCCGGCGATTCAGATGAAAAGTTCACCAGTCCTGATTTTTTCCGGGATTATACTTCCAGTCGCACTTACTTTTTTGATTTCTTATTGTTCCATATCAAGGACATTGAATGAGACGCCGTTGTCCTTACTGAGAGGAAATAATCATGTGAAAATGCCGGGAAGTGTGGAAAAATGGATTGGCAGACTCGATATTCCATTCACCCTGCGCTTCCGGTTAAAATCTGTAGTACGGGAAAAAAGAAGCTTGATCGTGCTTTTTTTTGGAATCACCTTATCGGTATATATTCTTTTTACGGCAATGTATCTGAATGATTCTGCGAGGAATTTTGTGTCTACGGTACAATCATCTATGCCGTATGAGAGCATGTATGTTTTTGGAGACAAAAGGGATCTGAACAAATATTCTGTTTACGGAGAAACGGCTGCCATAAAAGAAGTCCGGTTTTATGACGGGACGAAAATGCGAAATATTTATTTACAGGGCATAGACAGAAACACGACAATGTTTGAGATACCGGAGATGCGATCACTCACTGACAATGAGGTTCTTGTATCTCTCTCTGCAAATAAAAAATACGGTTTCAGGAAAGGAGATGAAATCCGTATTTATGATGATGTTGAAGATAAAACTTATATGGTTACGGTAGCCGGAATATCCTCGTATGATTATGGACATTACCTGTATACGACCAAAGAAGGTTACAACCGGATCCTGGGGCTTCATTCTGACAGCAGTAATGCTCTTTTAACCATGCACAGTCTGGATATTGATGGTGACAAGATTCAGTCAACCTTCCATAAATCTGAAGTGGTTGATTCTCTGTCAGGAACTCTGAATATGATTAAAATATTGTCAGGGATTATGCTCTGGATAGGAGGATCAATCCTGATCTGTATGACAGTGATGCTTTTGCAGATGAACCTGGACAAAGACAAAAATAATATATCCATGATTAAGATATTCGGGTACAGGAAGGACGAGATTAATCAGCTTTATTTAAACGGGACGGTGCTGATATTGATTGGTGGAGGTATCTGTGCAGTTCCAATGGGTTATTATACCACAAAAGTAATGTATGATGGGATTATGGATAATCTGCAGCAATATTTTCTGCCGCATATATTCTTCCTTTCCTTTCTGACCGCCTTTTTAATTATCGTGATCAGTTATCGTGTGGCAATGTATGTACTTGCAAAGAAGATTGATAAAATTCCGCTTACAGAAGTGATAAAGAACAGGGAGTAACCATGGTATTAGTATGTGGAGCCGGTGCAATTGGCAGTTTGATTGCTTATCGACTGAAAAAAGCCGGGAAAGAAATAGAAATTCTGGCTCGCGGAAATCGCCTGGAAGAGATTCGCGTGAAAGGAATTACAGTTTCAAAAAGAATGGGATTCAAGAGGAACAGCGTGAGGGTAAATACATGTGAAAGGTTCCAGGGAAATGTGTACTATGATTTTATTCTGATTGTCGTACCCAATCAGAGTGTGGAACAAGTGATCGAAAGCATGCCGGACAATATGCAATTTGGGAAAATATTGTTTATCGGTAATCATGTGATGCCAGAAATGACGGAGAAAAAGGTATTGCGGAAATTTGGCGGTAAAACGAAGGTCCTGTTTGGTTTGCTCAATGCCGTAGCGGAACTCAAAGCGGGAGTTGATACATATCTTTCTGCTTCCACTATACCATTATTCGTTACAGATACGGGTGATAACAAAAATGTGAAGGACCTTCTGGCTGGCAGCGGAATAAAACCTGTTTTCAAAAGAAACATGCCTGGTATTCTCAAAACGCATGGAGCACTTGTTTTGCCATTTGCTTATGTCTGCTATGGATTTGATGGAAATCTCAAGCAGGTGCCAGGGTATTTTTCGAACCGGGTGATAACAGCAATAGCGGAAGGACTTGAGTTGGTTGAACAAAGTGGTTTTCAAACAGAACCCGGATGGATAAAACGTTTGATAAAGCATAAACGGATCCTCAGCGTGATCATTCCGATTGTTTTTCACACTCCACTTGCAGATATTATGATTACGGAACACGCGAAAAGGTGCGTATCGGAAATCACATATATGAGCAAGGTGTTTGATATTATGATAAGACAGAGCAGGAATGATTATCCTGCATGGATCGAGCTGAGAGATTTAAACCCAAATCGGATGGAATGAGAAAAGGATCGTTATATCGTGACAACCTTTTTAATTTCTGCTTTAAAGATGGTAAGAACGTCAATGGTTAATATTTATTATACAAAGATATATGAACTCGATCCTGAGTTATTGACATGTGTTTTAAATCAGTTTCCGACGGAATTAAGCGAAAAATATCACTGGTTCAGAATGAAAGATGACAGATTAAGATATCTGTTCTCAAGAATACTGTTAAGAAATGTTTTGAGTAAGTATCCGGTGCATGATGCTGTATTTTATAAAAACAGCTATGGAAAACCATTTATCAGGAACAGTGCTGTGTATTTTAATATCTCCCACAGTGGAGAATATACGGCACTTTCTGTTGGAGACGAGGAAAATGGTATAGACATAGAAAAAATCGAACATATAAACATAGAAAAGTTCAAAATATGTTTTACGAACAGTCAATGGAGGAGTATCTCAAAAAGCGATGCTCCATATTTGGAGTTCTATCAAAACTGGACAATCAAAGAGAGCTTTATGAAATTAATTGGCAAGGGTTTCTTTATGGATTTCAATTCGTTTGAATATCATCATACAGAAATCATTTACAACGGATGTTTCTATAAATATAAAATTTTTAATGATATAGATGGGTATAGTCTTTGTTGCTGTACCCGGAGCGGAAATATCAGTCCGAAACCTGTATATATATCTCCGGAAATGCTCCGTTTCTATTAAGTCTCAGTGAGACTGCGCGTCGATGACATGTGGGCGTGATGGCTCTCATACCCTAATTAATTTGTTCAAAAGATACGCTGTTAATCTGTAAGACGGACTGATTTCTGGAAATGGTGAGCGTCAGAGCATACGTTCCTGCAACTTCGCCACCTTCCCATGGGCGCTTATACTGAAAAACCATTGTTCCGGTTCCTTCCTTCAAAGCGATGATATGGAATTCAGCAATTCCACCCGCACCGACACGCCGGGATGTGTTGTCAGGTTCAACATATGTATTGTAATCGCTTGCAAAAATATCGGTTTCTTCCGTGATCACCCATGTATAGCCGGTGGTTGCGTTGGCATCCAGATCGAGAACCAGGGATCCCTCATCAAAAATCTGTGCGTAAAATTTTTCACCATATACTACACTGGTTCCGTCCCATTCTGATGCTTCTTCGGCTTCCGTTACAGAACGTTCGGAAGCTGTCATTTTGCCAGATTCGCTATCGCTGTTTCCTGCACAGGCTGTCAGGGAAGCTGCAATTAACGCCATTGTTATAATTTTCCGAAACATTCTGGAATGGTGCATCCTCACTGCGCTCATGTGTCCTCCTGATATTATATCTTATCATTCTTACCATCGCGGCATAGGATTTCCTCCCCGATTCTTCCGGGATTATCAATGATCAGCGCTTTTAACACATAAGGAATCATCTCCTTTAAAAGTATCATATATCAGAATATGTTTGTTGTCAAGAAAAGCGTACAAAGTGTACGCTTTTTGCATTTTACCCAATTTATATCGCTTCGGCATGTGGCCGACCATCAGGATAAGCTTTCTCCGTCCGCGGCGATGACCTGCTGATACCAGTAATAGCTGTCTTTTTTGTATCGCTTCATGGTGCCGTTTCCGTGATCATCGCAGTCCACATAGATGAAGCCGTAACGCTTTGACATTTCTCCGGTCGAACAGCTGACGACATCGATGGCAGTCCATGGTGTGTAACCGATGAGATCGACGCCATCATCGATGGCCAGAGCCATCTGGATCAGATGCTCCCGGTAATAGGCAATGCGATAATCGTCATGGATTGCGCCGTCCTCCAGCCGGTCGCGTGCACCAATGCCATTTTCTGTGATCATAATTGGTACCCGATAACGATCATAGACATGATTCAGAGTGTAGCGCAGTCCGACGGGGTCGATCTGCCAGTCCCATTCGGTCGCTTTGAGGTAAGGGTTCCTGGCGCCGCCCATGATATTTCCCGATACGAGAGCGGCGTCCTTTTGCATCGTAATGCAGTTCGTCATATAATAGCTGAACGTATAGAAATCGCAGCAGCCGTTCCGCAGGATCTGCGGGTCTTCCGGCAACGTTTCAAAGGTGATCTGATTCCGTTCAAAATAACGTTTCATAAAATAAGGATATTCCCCTTTGATCTGAACGTCGCCGCTGAAACAGTTGCGCAGCTGATCCTCCTGCTGGGTGAGAAGTACATCCTCCGGTCGGCAGGTGAGAGGGTAAACGGTAATGTGGCAGATCATGGTTCCGAAGCGGAAATCCGGATTGATGGTTTTTCCGAGACGCACGGCCATGGCGCTGGCGACAAACTGATGGTGCAGGGCGGCGAACCGTTTGTCCGGCTGATCCAGCTGATGCTGAAAGGTTTCCGTTCCCTTGTTTAAGATTCCGCCGTGATTCCAGTTGCCGACGCTGGTCGTCAGGTCATTGATCTCGTTAAAAGGAATCCAGTACCGGACTGTATCCCGGTAACGTTCAAACAATGTTTTTGCAAAACGAAGATAGTATTCGATGCACTGGCGGTCCGACCAGCCTTCGATTTCCGTCACAAGATTGAGCGGCATTTCGTTGTGATAAATGGTAACCAGCGGTTCGATGTTGTATTTTTTGCATTCCCGGAAAACTGCGTCGTAAAACTGCAGCCCGGCTTCGTTGGGCTCTTCTTCTGTACCAAGTGGGAAAATCCTGGCCCAGCTGATCGACATCCGGTAGATTTTCAGGCCAAGTTCCGCCATCAGAGCGATATCCTCGCGATAATGGGTGTAAAAATCAACAGCCCGATGAGAGGGGTAGTAATATTCTGACTCATCGATATCAAGGGTGATGCGACGGGGAGTGGTATGACTTCCCAGCGTCATTGCGTCGGCAAGGTTCGGCCCCTTCCCATCCGCATTCCACGCCCCCTCGATTTGATTGGCGGCAGTTGCTCCGCCCCACAGGAAATCGGAAGGAAATTTTATCTTCATCGAAACAGCTCCTTATCTGATTTTTTCTTCCATTATAACAGTGGAAATGAAAAATGAAAATTGTTTTTCGTAACCGTTTTTAAATATTGACAGAAAAATAAAACAATGCTAGTCTTGGGTTATGAAAAACGAAGGAGGAATCACAGGTATGGAGGAGCTGTCAGTAAAGGAAATCATAGCCGGGCTCGGCGGCAGGGAGAATCTGGCCAGCGCGATGCATTGTGCAACACGGCTCAGAGTTACAACAAAGGACAAAAGCAAGGTAGATATTGCGGCTCTGAAAAGGATTGACGGAGTTCTCGGCGTTGTGGACGGAGAAATCCAGACTCAGATTATCATTGGAGCGGAGGTGTCCAATGTCTACCGCAGGTTTATTGAAGAGACAGGACTGGAAGAAAAGAGCGCAATCGAAGAGAATCTTGATGAGCAGAAGATACTGAAAGAAGATCTGAAGAATAAAAAAGGACGGAGACTGACCCGTTTCTTCGAGACGATTGCCGCGATATTCAATCCGATTGTGCCGGCATTGGCCGGTTGTGGATTTTTGTCAGCTATCATTATGGTTGCCATGGCATTGGGAGCGTCCATGTCGATGCCGACATTCAAGCATTTTGTGACGATTTCGATGGCGATTTTTACGTTCCTGCCATTTCTGCTCGCCGCATCGACAGCAAAAGTATTTAAAATGAATCAGTATGTAGCGCTTACGATTTGCGCTGCGATGATGGCTCCCGCCTGGTCGAGTATGATAGCGGATGGGGCAGTCTCATCGACGTTCCTCGGGATTCCGTTCCGGCTGATCGATTACAGCGGATCGGTGCTTCCGATTGTTTTTGCGATCATTCTGGCTTCCTATGTGGAAAAAGGAAGTGACCGCATCATCAAAGGACCGCTTAAAATTATCCTGGTTCCGGCAATCACCATTCTGGTATCGACGGTCATCACGCTCTGGACGGTCGGGCCGTTTACTTATTGGGTGGGCGAACTGCTGGCGTCCGGAATGAACTGGCTGTTTGTCCATGGCGGCTGGATGGCCGGACTGGTTTATGGCGGCATTTATTCGGGAATGGTTGTCCTCGGAATCCATCACGGAATGGTTCCAGTCCTGACGCAGATGATTTCCACAAACGGCTTCAACTATGTATCGCCAACGTCCGGATCAGCCAATATCGGGCAGGCGGGAGCGGCCTTTGGCGTATGGCTGAAAGAAAAGAATAAGAGGCAGAAGGCAAACGCGGCGAGCGCCTGTATCGCGGCCTGTGTCGGCATCACCGAACCGGTCATCTACGGTGTCAATGTCCCAAATGGAAGAACATTTTTCTTCGGTTCGATCGGCGGCGCGGTTGGTGGCGCGGTTGCCGGCGTCCTGCGGTTAAAGGCATATGCGATCGGAGGGCCTTCGTTCTTAAACTTCGGCATGTTTCTGGGAGGAGAGGATGCCTTTGTCAACTGCGGACTGGTTATGGTGTGCTTTGTGATCGCGTTTGTTGTTTCTGCGGCGTTGACAATTCTGTTCTGGAAACCCGCTGATTCAGAATCTTAAACGGTCTGCTTTTTATGCCAGGTCGCCGGAGCGACTAATAAGGAGAATTCGGAAGATAAGGGAGAAAAAAGCAAATGAAATCATTAAAAAATGTGAACATCACGCTGGCGATCTTTGTTGGACTGATCGCGGGGATTCTGGTTGGCCTCGTTGTGCCCGGCAGTATCAGCTGGTTTTATGGTCTTCTTGGTGTAGTCAGTTCACTTTACATGAGCGCGCTGAAGATGATGATCTATCCGTTGGTCTTCTGCTCAATCGTCGTTGGTATCCACGGCATTGGCAATATCCGGGCGACCGGCAGAATCGGCGGACTTGCGTTGCTGTTCTTTCTGGTGACGACTGCCTTTGCGAGCTTTCTTGGTCTGATTCTGCCCCGTATTCTGAATCTGGGAGCAGGGGTTACGATTGTGATGTCGGAAAGTACCGTGGAAGCCACACAGTTTACGAGTCTTCTGGATACGGTAGAGACATTGATTCCCTCCAATCCGATCGCAGCCTTTGCGGAAGGGAATATGCTTCAGGTGTTGGTGTTCGCCCTGATCATCGGGTTTACGGTGCTGTCGATCGGCGAGAAAGCAGACCCCTTTATGGCAGTTGTGACCTCTGTAAATGATCTGTCCTTAAAGATTATTTCGGTGGTTATGTATTTTACCCCGCTCGGCGTCTTCTGCTCGATCGCGACCGTAGTGGAAGCCAACGGTACGGATACGGTGCTGTCTCTGGCGACGGTGATGATCGCAATTTATGTCACCTATTTCCTGTATGCCCTGCTGTTTTACGGAGGCCTGGTAAAGACCCTTGGCAAATGTCCGGTTGGTCGCTTCTTTACTGCGGTGGCGCCTGCCGCGCTCAATGCTTTTGGTACCTGCTCTTCGTCTGCGACAATTCCGCTGAGTATGCGCTGTATGGAGGATGAGCTGAATTGTCCCAACGAGATTACTTCCCTGGTGGTTCCACTGGGCGCAACCGTCAATATGGACGCCGTATCGATTGTAATGAGCTTCATGATCCCGTTTTTTGCTTCCGCCTGCGGCGTAAACGTAAGCCTCAGCATGATGGTTGTTGTCCTGCTGGCAAACGTGCTGCTCAGCATCGGTACACCCGGCGTGCCGGGCGGCGCGATCGCATCCTTTGCGGCTTTGTCGGCAATGGTCGGTCTGCCGGGCGGGATCATGGGTGTGTACATCAGCGTCAATACTCTGGCTGATATGGGCGCTACCTGTGTCAATGTGCTGGGAGATCTGGCATGCTGCCAGGTGCTGAAGGCGAAGCTGTACCCGGACAGAGAATAGGGAGAGCGGGGGGGGAACTGCGGAAATTACATGGAAGAATGGCAAGGCTCTTTCTTTGTGTGGTATGTCCGGTAAATAGAAAAAGGCGGAGACACGATGAAACGTGTTTTCGCCTTTTTCTATTGCCTGTCGGCCGAACATATGCTTCTTTGACAAATCAAATAAGACCACATAATCAACATTATGTGGTCGAATAAACTCGATGTTTTTATTCTACACTAATCATATCAAAAAAGCAAGCGAAATCATTAAAATTTTAAAAAAATATGAAGAAAAATGCAGCCTGACTGCAATGTCTGTTCTGAAAACCGGATATTTGTGTCATGATGATGGTCAGAAATGGCGTATTGGCAAGGCTTTGCGCGGCTTAACCACATAATGTTGATTATGTGGTTATGGACGAGGCAGAGGTCGTGGACAGTGGTCGATGCTTATTTTGCGGTATTGCAATTTTTTTTACCCGGCAATTGAATGAATTCGATTGGGTTAAGGAATGATGACGAAGGAGGGAGACCGCTTGAAGCGTGTACACAAAGTCACGCCGGAAGGAATGCTGATCAAGATGCTGATGGTACAGAATAACCTCACGGTAAGGGAGCTTGGCAATCGGATTGGGAAGGCGGATGCGACGATCTGCGATGTGATATCGGGTAAGAACCGGAGCAGGAAGACGCTGGATCTGATCATGAGCGCTTTGCAGGAGGGCTCGACGGCAGACCTTTCGGAATACCGGAATTTTATCGCAACTCAGTTCAGTGACACCGACGCCCGGACAGAAGAAGAGGCGGAGGAATGTGTGACATGACGGAGAGGTGGGCCGGTTATGACAGATAAGGAACTGAAGCGCCTGAGCCGGGGCGAACTGCTGGAGATGCTGTTGATCCAGATCGAGGAGAATGAAGGTCTCAGAAAGAGTCTGGCCGATGCTGAGGCGGCCCTTGCGGACCGGAAGATCCAGATTGAGGAAGCAGGATCGCTGGCAGAAGCAGCGCTGAGACTGAACAAAGTCTTTGAAGCGGCAGATCAGGCGGCAAGCCAGTATCTGGAGAATATCCGCAGGATGGCGGAGAAAGCAGAGGAAGGAAACACAGAGCCATGGGAAGACGGGCGGTAAGCGGTGAGTTGCCGAGTACGGATCAGCTCCGTACGGAACTGCACAGAGAGCGTTACCGGAAGCGTTACCGGCAGGTTTTGCGCAGTACAATCTTCATGCTGATTGTGGTGGCGGCGGCAGCCGTTCTGGTTGCAGTATTATTCATGCCGGTTTTACAGATTTACGGATCGTCGATGGTACCGACCCTGTCGGAAGGAGATATCGTGATTTCGGTCAAGGGGACCGATTTTGAAAAGGGCGACATCGTTTCCTTTTATTCGGGCAACAAGATCCTGGTGAAGCGCTACATTGCAGGTCCGGGTCAGTGGGTCGACATCGATGAAGATGGGAATGTTTCGGTGGACGGCGAATTACTGGATGAGCCATATCTGGTTGAGAAGGCGTTGGGAGACTGCAACATCCGGCTCCCGTATCAGGTGCCGGACGAGCGTATTTTCTGTATGGGAGACCATCGCAGCACATCCGTGGACTCCCGCAATACTTCGATTGGCAGCATCGCCGATGAAGACATAGTCGGAAAGATTGTATTCCGGATCTGGCCGCTGGACAGATTCGGCTCAGTGCAATAGAAAGGAACAGGTGAAACAAATGGGGGACAGAGTTCTGAAAAAAATCTCCGAATACATAAGGGCGCATAAGCTGGAACGGAAGTGGCAGATGACGCTGACTTCCCTGGGAGCGGTTGTGGTCTTCTGTACGACGTATGCGCTGATTTTGCCTGCGTTGACGCTGGAGAAGGACAAGCTGGCGACAGCGAGTGACGCGGATGAAAAAGCGACGGCGGGTGACGCAGATTACGACCCGGAGGCGGACATCGAGCTGATCAATGATCTTGAGGTGGAGGAAGAGGAGCTGGCAACCGACAGCGACTGGTACGCGCCGGACATCGATCTTTTCAATGACCTGGCGTCAGACAGCAATGCCTCAGGCAGATGGGCGCAGAACCTGCTGACCATGGCAGAGAGCCAGGTTGGATACACGGAAGGCAGCGGCGGTTACAGCTATTATGGGGAATATTTCGGGAAGCCGTATGAGAAGTGGAACACCCTGTTCCTGAATTTCTGCCTGGATTATGTACAGATTCCCAAGAAGGTGATTCCGCAGGAGGATACGGCGGCGGCACTGGCGAGTGCATTGAAGAAGTCGGATCAGGCGTTGTATATGACGGCGGATGATTATACGCCGAAACCGGGCGACCTGGTATTCCTGGATACGGATGAAGACGGAAGGATCGACCGGGTTGGCGTGGTTTCAACCTGCGAGGATGGCACACTGGTTGTGATTGAGGGTGACGCCGCATACGACTCTTATGAGACAGCGACGGCCAGCGACGCCGAAGAGGCTGAGCCGGAGGATGTGACAGCAGCAGACACGGAGACGGCGACAGCCAGTAATGCGGAATCATAAATAATATGAAGAAAAAAGGACGGATAGCAGATATTATTCTGATCCTGATTTTTCTCGTAGGACTGTGCCTGCTGGTGTATCCGACATTCAGTGATTACTGGAACTCCCTGCATCAGTCCAGGGCGATCGCCCAGTACGCGGAGCAGGTGGCACAGCTGGACAATGCGACCTATCAGGAGATGCTGAAAAATGCGAGGGTGTATAATGATACTCTTTCGAAGAAGGAGAACCGTTATGTTCTTTCAGAAGAAGAGCAGGAACGGTATGACAGTCTGCTGAATATCTCCGGAACCGGAGTGATGGGATACATTGAGATTCCGAAGATCGACTGCCATCTCCCGATCTATCACGGGACAGATGAGGCTGTGCTGCAGATTGCGGTCGGACACATTGCGGGGAGTTCCCTTCCCGTGGGCGGCCTGGGAACGCACAGTGTGCTGTCGGGACACAGGGGACTACCGAGTGCGAAGCTCTTTACGGATCTGGACAAGCTGATCGAGGGCGATACCTTCCTGATCCGCGTCCTGGATGAAGTCCTGACCTACGAGGTGGATCAGATTCTGATCGTAGAGCCATACGAGATGGAAGCGCTGGAGATTGAGGAAGGGATGGATTACTGCACCCTGGTTACCTGTACGCCGTATGGGATCAATACCCATCGGCTCCTGGTGAGGGGACACCGGACAGATACCATGGAGGAGGCAGCTGAAGTCCGTGTGACGGCGGATGCGATCCAGATTGAGCCGTTGATGGTGGCTCCGCTGGTAGCGGTTCCGATTGTTTTGTTACTGTTGATTGTTTTGCTGATCACAACTCGCAAGAAATAATGAGGGAGGCAGATGAGATATGAGGATGCGAAGAAGACTGACCGCATGGCTGACCGCCGCGGCATTATCACTGGCCGGTATGGGGACGGCTGCTTACGCTGCGGAAGTGCCGGATCTGTCCGCGACAGGGACGATTTCGCTGACTATGATGTACGGCGAGAAAGTCGTCAAAGGCGGCAAGATTTCGCTGTACCGTGTCGGTGATATCCTGGAGGATGACGGGAATTACAGCTTCGTGCTGACGGATGACTTTGCAGACAGCGGGGTGAGTCTCGATGATGTGACGTCGACAGAGACCGCGGAAGCGCTGAAGACCTACATCACAGAAAATAAACTGGCAGACCTGGGCTCGTCGCAGAGTCTTAGTACCGGTACAGCGACCTGGACGGATTTGCCGGTTGGCCTGTATCTGTTGGTGCAGACAACAAGAGCCAGCGGATACAAACTGGCGTCTCCATTCCTGGTCAGCCTGCCCATGTATGAGGACGGCGTATATGTTTACACCGTAGAGGCGGCTCCGAAAGTCGAACTGGAGAAGGGAACCAGTGGCGGCGGTGGAGGCGGAGGCGGTGGCTCCTCATCCGGAGGCGGCGGTGGCAGTTCCTCCAGCTCCGGTGGACCGGGAAGCAGCAGCGGTTCTTCTGGTTCGGATTCCGGTTCTCCTGCCTCTTCCTCGGATGCGGATACGGGAGTTGGCGACAGACTGCCGCAGACCGGGCAGCTGAACTGGCCGGTGCCGGTACTGGTTGTATTCGGACTGGCGCTGATATCCGCAGGCTGGATTCTTCGTTTTGGCAGGAAGGATCATGAGAAATAAGATTGGCGCACTTTGCATCGGTCTGGGGCTGTTATTTATTCTCGGCGCACTTGCCCTGTTCGGGTGGAACCAGCTGGAAGACATGCGGGCTGGGGCAGAAGCCGAGAGTTATTTACCCCGCTTGGTCGAATATATTGAAGCTCAGGACGCCGCTCCGGCGACCAATTTACCGCCTGAGCTTCAGAAAGAGAGCGAAGAGACAGCGGAGATCGACGGTTACAGCTACATCGGTTTTCTGTCTATCCCGGCGCTGGATCTGGAATTGCCGGTTATGTCCGAGTGGGATTACGCGAAGCTTAAGATTTCGCCCTGCCGCTATGTGGGCTCCGCGAAGACAGACGACCTGGTGATCGCGGCGCACAATTACAGTCGCCATTTCGGGAACCTGTCGAAGCTGACTTCGGGCGATGAAGTGTACTTCATCGATATGGAAGGAGTCCGCTATACCTATACCGTTGAAGTGATTGAGACATTAGAGCCGGATGCGATTGAAGAAATGACCGACAGCGATTATGCCCTGACGCTTTTCACCTGTACCTACGGAGGGCAGATGCGGGTGACCGTCCGCTGCAGTCGACAGATCAGAAAGATAAATGAGGGACAAGGATTGGATGAAGGTATACAAAGCCGGAACTGAGCGGTTTGCTGGTATCGGCCTGGTATAAAAACAATGGAAGGAAAGAGGAACAGGAGTGAAACAGACGAACCTCTGAACACGTCCATTGGCAACAGAAAAATAACAGGAAAAGGAGTAAGTTTTATGAAAAAACTAAAAAAAGCAGTCAGTGTATTACTGATGGTGGTCATGGTTCTGAGTATGACCTGTACCGGATTTGCTAATACAACGTATTCCGACACAAGCGGATCCATTACCATCAATAATGATGTAAGTGGTTACACTTATGTTGCTTATCAAATTTTTGATGGAGATCTGATCAACGGAAAGCTGTCCAATATTGTTTGGGGTAGCGCCATTGCGACTACTGACCATAGTTCTGCACTTGCTGCAGTACAGGCAATTACAGTAAATAGCGATGAACCATTTAAGGATTGTACAAGTGCTGCGGATGTAGCTGATGTGTTGGATGCCTGTTCTGATGACGATGCTATCGTGCAGGCGTTTGCCGATGCAATTGGCGAATATGCGTCTTCTAATGGAGTGACTCTGAGTCAGAAATCAGATAAGTCTGGTTATTATACAGATATAACTGACGTAGGCTACTATCTTGTCAAGACATCAGTTGTACCAGATGGTTATACTCATACTCGTTATATTATGTTGGTTGTCGGCGCCGCAGAAGCTAATACGAAGTCAAGCAAAACTACCTTGGACAAAACTGTAGACGATATAGATGACTCAACCGGTGATAAAGAAAGCGACGAAACGGCTGACTATGATCTGTATGATGATGTTCCGTTTACACTGACTGCTACATTGCCAACTAATTATTCAGAATATGATACTTATAAGCTGGTATTCCATGATACTCTTTCCAGCAGCCTGAGTTTTAATGAAAATGTAGTAGTAACAGTTTACAGTGATTCAACTGACACAACTGGGACGGTAGTATATTCCGGATATTCTGTAGAAATCCCGGGAGATAACGGCGAGACTTTTAAGGTGGTCATTAATGATACAAATGCCTTATATGAGTCAGGCTCTACTACTGCCATCAGTGTAACAAAAGATTCAATTATCGTTGTAACATATACTGCACAATTGATTGCGACAACCAGTAATGCTGCTGATGCAGCGACCAATACAGCTAAATTAGAGTATTCAGACGACCCGAACAGCAGTGGTTCTGGCAGTACTGGTAATACTCCGGATGATGTTACCACTGTTTTCACCTTTAATCTGTATGTAGAAAAAACGGATGGAACCGATGCTCTGGCAGGCGCAGCTTTCACTTTGTACAAATATGCTCCAAATGATTCAAACGCTGATGCTAACGGTTTTATCGAGGTAAAAGCACTTGACGCAGGAACGGAAACAGAATTCTGCTTTGATGGTTTGGATGCAGGTCAGTATAAGATTGTTGAGACTACGACTCCTGCGGGATACAACTCCATCGAGGATATCTATTTTGTAATCGAGGCGAATCATTATGAGAATGCTTCTGGAGAAGCAGTAGTCGAACTGAGTGCTACAGAGACTGATTCAAGCTGGGGTAAAAAGACTGGCAGTGATGCGCAGACGATCACCGTAAAGAACGGAACGGAACTGGATTTGGAAACGACTATTGTTAACAAGGCTGGCGCTACCCTGCCCAGCACCGGTGGTATCGGTACCACGATCTTCTATGTGGTTGGCGGAATCCTGGTCGTGGCCGCGGCAGTGCTTCTGATTACCAAGGGACGCATGAAAAGATCAGAATAAGTAACGTGTAATTCGAGATATGATACATAATCTGTAATTTGTTCCTGACTGGAGCAAAACAAAAGGAACATCCGGAACCCGGATTCGTATAAGAATCTGCTGTCAGCAGCTTCTTACTAACGCTAAGGCAAGTAAGGTTCGTTGTCTGCCATCGTCCTTGCGGTGGCAGACAGCAAAAGAATAAAGCAGAGGGGTATGAGGGAGCAGGAATGGGAGACACAAACAGATTCATTTGGAAACAATGGGGAAAAGACTTAAACAGGAAAACAACGTTGCCGCATGAACAGGGCAGGTTGAATATAGATTGGATGCAGGCGGCCTTCATGAAGAGGGTAGCGTATCAATAAAGCGAGGATAAGCAGACAAGCAAATGCCGGTTGGTATGGGAGGTAATGAGATGCGAAATTTGATACAGAGATTTGAAAAAGCTGTTTTAAGGAAAAAGGTCGTCCGTCACCGTTGTGCTACGGTGTTAGCTGCGTCGGCTTTGGCGGCTGCAATATGTGCGTATGGACAGATGAATCCGGAGGCAGCTACTACGAGTATGGCTTCATCCTCGGACTGGGAGGAATCAGATTCGTCAGGAGATGCCGTCCGCGAGGTAACCTATGCAATCGAAGATGGCCGGATTATTGGCTATGCACTGGTTCCGGATTCGGAGATCTATACCCTGAGCTATACCGGGGAGGACTATGCAGTAATTGTGTCGTATGGCGGAGATGCTCTGGTACCGGAAGATGCAGAACTGGTTGTCACCGAATATGACTCAGATTCAGAAGTCTGGCAGAACCGCTATGAAGAGACAGCTGCTCTTTATGGCTGGGAGGACGAAGAGACGGAAGAGATCGCATCCGATGCAAACGCAACGACTGTAAAAACGTTGCACCATGGATTCCGCCTGTTTGATATTGATGTATATGCGGATGGAGAAGAGGTCGAGCTGGCTGCCGAAGCAACCGTCTATATCACATTTAGCGCAGGGAATGAGCCTGAGAGCTGCATGGTCACCTCTTTTAGCGACGGAGCGGCTGATGTTGGAGCAGTCAAGGGGTATGAGAGCGGAAATCAGATTGTTTCGTTTGGTACTGAGAAGCTGGACAGCTATGGTATCTCTCTGACCACCGTGAAGGATTCCTATACCATCTTAAATTTTGAAGGCGACGATTATATTATTACAGTTACTTACGATGAGGAAGCCGGACTGCCGGAAGGTACAGAACTGTCTGTAAGCGAATACGGGATGGATTCTGAAACCTGGCATAACCGTTATAATGAAACGGCGTTGCTGTATGGATGGACGGAAGAAGAAGCTTATTCATTCCGCCTGTTTGATATCAGCCTGCTTGCAGACGGTGAAAAGATCGAGCCGAGTGCAGACGTAAACGTGGTGATTTCTTTACTGGAAAAGTCCGAGATGAAGGACTATACTGTCACTCATTATGGCGAAGAGAAAACAGAGACAATAGAGGCAACTTCCGAGTTTGAGGAAGGAATGCAGAGTGTCAGCTTTGATGCTGCGGAGTTTTCGGACTACAGCTTGGCTACAGCGGCGAATCCGACGTTTACGGTGCAGTATTATGCATATTTGGATCTGGTATCCAAGACTGGAGATAATACTCTGACAGTAATTGACACCAGTGGGGGAAATCTGCCAAAAAATGGGACCGACCCGAGTACTACAACAATGGGGTTGAAGAAGTCCGGAACGAATTCTCTTGGCACTCTCTATAAAGTGGCAACAGAATCGACTCTTACGCAAGTTTATTCAGATGGAAGCTATACTTATTCATATGCACCAAAACTCGAATATGTAAATAAACTGGCTCAAAATACCGGTTATACTTTAAAGGAGATATGGGTATTAAAGAGTGGGAAGGATAGTTCAAGCATAACAAGCACGGATTGGGATTCTTATACTTATTCGGATAGCCTGACATTTACCAATACAGCTTCTGCAGCATCAGGTTCATGTATCTATATAGATAACAGTACAGTCATGCGGTTAGTTTATGATACGAACCCAGCGACTTATACAAACAAAGCAAACCTGTATGATTATGATATATCCGATGGGAAAACATATAAGAGTGCAAGCACAACGGGTGGAACCACTACAAATAACGGGACAAATACTGTATATGCGTATACCTATCTGAGTGGCATCAATAGTAACGGGAATTATAGCGGAAGCGGGACAAAGCTGGGATTTGGTAACGATAATACCGGATCTGGGCTTGGAGCTCTTTTGTGGAGTGGAAATCTGCTGAATAAATATAATACTAATGGATATAAAGGCTGCACTTTTGGATTGGTGAGTTCCTTGGATAGTGGCATAATAGATTATTCCAGTGGCGTAGTTGCTCCGAATTTATTTGACGATGGATCAGCTACGGGCAAAACAACTTATAATAATCAGAATTTAATTTTTGATAAGGATGGCGACACTTATACTTTAACTAAAATTAGTGGAGATGCAAACATTACAGACTTGGATACATTCCTGACATTCAGTGCCCATGGAACCATTACCACAAATAATTTCTGGCCTATGGATACTGTTGCTTCCTATGGAACATCTGGTCATGATTTGAAGTTTGGGGATAGTGATCTGCATGGTTTACGAAAACATTTTGGAAATGGCAGTACCGGTAATTTTTCGGATAGTGATGACGGCTCGGATCATAACAGTTACTTCGGTATGCAGTATGCTGTTGATTTCACGCTGACAGCAGATTATGTCGGACCACTGAATTACTATTTCTTCGGTGATGATGACATGTGGGTGTTCCTTGATGGCGAGCTTGTTTGTGATATTGGCGGTGTGCATTCTTCTGTTGGCGAATATGTGGATCTCTGGGATTACATCATAAAAGGTAGTGCAGGACCCCATACCTTGAGCTTTTACTATACAGAACGTGGCGCGTCTGGTTCCACCTGCTATATGCGTTTTACTCTCCCATCTGTATCGTCCAACACTCCTGTGCAGGATACAGGTAATCTGCGGGTAGAAAAAGAAGTAAGTGGTACTGGTGCAGATTCTCAGGAAGAATTTAAATTCACACTTGGTTTAAAGGATAGCAGTGGTGACGAGTTAACGGATACGTATGGTTACACAATTCATAATTCAGATGACACACAGGTTAGTACAGGTACAATTACAAGCGGCGGAACATTTGAGTTGTCGGATGGGCAATACATCATTGTGAGTTATCTTCCGGATGGCACAGAATGTACGGTGACTGAAACGAGTACCAATTATGTAACAACATATAAAGTAGACAGTGGAAGTTATGATTCGGGGTTATCCGCCAGTACCAGTATAGTAGATGATGATACGGTAGTGATACATTTCCTGAACACGCGTGAGTATACGCTTCCTGAGTCCGGTGGGTCCGGCGTATGGATGTTCGCATCCATTGGCGTTGCGCTCTGCGGAGCGGCAGGTGTCGTCTTCTATCAGCGCAGAAGACGGATATAAGCCAGGAGAGACCGGTCATCTTCAGATATTGAAGCTTGATATCTGTGTATGTCGGATACAGCTGATACCAATGAAATCTTACAAAAGTAAAAATACAGCAAAGCGGCGATAGTAATTGATTTGCCGCTTTCTGTTTTTGCGTATAGGCTATAGTGAATTATTTTTTATGCTGTTCGTCGAATCAATGCAAATGACACAGGGATATTGGCAGGAGCGCTGTATGAATGGGATGTAAAATAAGAGACGGAGAGCCATGACAGACGCACGATTGCTTGTGAAAGGAAAAACAGGATGATGAAAAAGGCACTCGGAGTATTGATGTGGATCCTGGCGATGTGTGCATGCTCAGGAACTGTATATGCAACAGAAAGCAGGATAGGAAATGCGAGGGAGAATTATTGCAATGTCGCTTTTTACATAACAGATGAAACCGCTGACGGTTATCCGGGCAGTAAGTTTACGGCGACATGGACGGATGAGACGGGAACGTATACCGGACAATACGATTTCACCAAAGGGAACAGTTGGGGAAACGGAAGAGGCGTAATTGTCACGATGGAAGCGCCAGTAACCTTCCAGGTGGATTTTTCCGGTTTGGAAGAGGGGTATAAAATTGTAAACACGCTTGATTTATCAGAAGAGATCACGTTTGAGACAATATCCGGCGGGACGGCAAGCGTTTACTGGTCTGTCTTTGACAGTGAAAATACTACGGGTACAATTGGCGGAACTCCGGATGATACAAAAGAAATTACGACGGAAAGTCAGATAGTGAAGCAGTCGGAGAATGGAAACCGGGTAATTAAAAATGAAGAAGCGGAAGAAGTCTATCAGAACTTTCTTTCCGCAGTGAGTTACATTGCAGATAGTGACGAGTGGTATTCTGCTTTGCTGATTCAGTATGATTGGTTCGGAGAAGCCTCTTATGCTCCATGGTATGCTGAGTATGTGGCAGGTGGAACAAAAGAAGAATTCCTTTCCATGTCTCTGTTTGACCGTTTCGTATGGTCGGAAACTTATCTGAGGTACGCATGGGCAGTCGGCACAGGCTCTTACAGCACCTATTTTGGAAGTAAGGAAAACTTTGAAAGCCATATTACGAACAATATTGTGAATATGATTAACAACGCCACAGATTACGAAGCAGTGGAAGAAGCCTACCTTACCCTTGCAGAGTGGCAATATAATTATGTCACAGAAAATGGTTTCCCGTTCAACTTTGTCAATAACCGGTCTTATCTTGACGAAGGTGGTTCTCTGCCGGATAGTGTAGCCCAAACGGAATCCGGGACAAATTCGGATGACGCAGAACTGGCAGAAATCCGTAAGGAATTGATGGCGGAACTCAGTGAGGAAGAGATTGCGGAATTGAGTGGAGATACAGAAACAACCAAAAAAGTCGACAGCACGTCCTCCTCCGGGCCAGGAGCGATAGTTGTAATTCTTGTTGTGATAATCGTTGGTGGTAGTGTGTACTTCTTCCTTTGCAGGAAGAAGTAGTATGATTTATAAGCAGGAGAGCGCCGTATTGCATTGCTTTTCGCATTCATGAATAAACTGCATTTTAAGAATAACCCTGTGGGAGATTTCCGAAATGTGTTGTTGTCCGGCCTGTGCTGCGGATTTTTCCAACAAGGGGTTATTTTGTGATGATAAGAGAATAGCTGAAAATTTGCAGGAGAGGTATTGACATTCGGATTGATGCCCCATAAAATACAAAATAATAAAAGGTATCAAAGGAGATTACAGTTTATGGGAATCTATTTAAATCCGGGATATACAGGATTTGAAGAAATCAGAAGAGATATATATGTGGATAAAACAGGACTCCTCTCTTTTATGAACAGTCTCATAGGCAAGCCAAAGCCTCTGGTAAGTTTTAGCAGACCAAGACGTTTTGGAAAATCCTTTGATGCAAACATGATTTGTGCATATTATGACAGGAGCTGTGACTCCAGGTTTCTTTATGAAGATCTCAGAATATCAAAAGATGACAGCTTTGAAAAGCATCTGAATAAATATAATGTCATAACCTTTGATGTAACGGGTTTCATTATGGATTCAAGGGATAATGATACGGATATTATTCTGAATATAAGGAATTCTTTGCTCAGAGAATTAAGAGACACTTTTCCGGGTTGTATTGATGATGAAGAAAAGAATCTTGGGAAGGCTTTATATGCCGTTGTATCAAAAGGAAATGAGAAATTTGTATTTGTTATAGACGAATGGGATGCGCTGTTCAGAGAATATAAGGATGATAAGCGACTTCAGGAGGATTATATTCTTTTTCTGAGAAACCTTTTCAAAAATAAGGATACGACTTCCAGGACAATTGCTGCCGCATATATGACGGGTATTCTCCCGATTAAGAAGTATGGCACAGAATCTGCATTGACGGATTTTAAAGAATACTCCATGACGACGCCGAAAAGACTTGCAAAGTATGTTGGCTTTACAGAAGCCGAAGTTAAGGATCTTTGTGATGAATATCGGATGGATTTTAATGAAATGCAGTCCTGGTATGACGGTTATTCATTTAGTCGGGTTAATCATGTGTATAGCCCAAACTCGGTGATGAACGCAATACAGGAAGAAGAAATACAAAATTATTGGACGCAAACAGAAACATTTGAAAGCCTGAAAAAATATATTCAGATAAACAAGGACGGCTTAAAGGATGCAATTGTTTTAATGCTTGGCGGTCAACGGGTACAGATTGATGTCAGCACATTCCAAAATGATATTACATCTTTTGACAGTAAAGACGATGTGCTGACATTATTAATTCACCTTGGATACCTGGCATACGATCAGAAGAAAAAAGAGGTTTATATTCCGAATCAGGAGGTGGCGGAAGCCTTCCGGTCTTCTGTTAAGGGTGGAAAATGGAAGTCTGTGGAACAGGCAATCAACAACGCGGAAAGACTTCTGGATGCAACACTTCGCGGAGAGAGCGACACCGTTGCACAGGCACTGGAAGCGGTGCATGAAGAATGCTCTTCCGTATTGACATACAACGACGAGAATTCTCTTGCCTGTGCGATCTATATCGCATATTACACAGCGAAGAATTACTACAAAATCATCAGAGAACTTCCGACAGGCAAAGGCTTTGCAGATTATGCTTTTATTCCCGGAAAAGATACCGATAAGCCTGCCATGATCATCGAGTTAAAGTATGATAAAGACGCTGACACCGCAATCCGGCAAATACATGAGAACCGTTATGACGGCGATTTAAAGAAGTATTATGGAGGTCTGCTTTTGGTTGGAATCAATTACGACAAAGACGCGAAGAAAACGAATGCGAAGAGACACAGTTGTCTGATTGAAAAGGTGTAAGCAGGAAGAACGGAAACAGTGCATAATTGAATCAGGCAAAGAAAAACAGGCAGAAGAAGTCCTTAAGGAACAGATTTTAGCGGCGCAGGGAGTGGAGATTGACGGCGTATCCGGGGCTACGGACACGACATCCGCAGTTAAGGCAGCGCTTGCAGAAGCTCTGAAATAGATTGCTTTTTCTTATCGCATCGGGTATAATGACAGCCGGAATTGCTATTTTGACAATAAGCGCTGGATGACGCAGACGTTGTCCGGCGCATTTATTTTTGCCCAGGAATATGGATAGCAGGCTGCGACAAAAGCGGGCTTTTGCAGGGAGAAAAATAGTGATGGCCTCACGATACAACACGGGAAGGACAAAAAATTCGATGAGAAAACACAAAAATAACAGACGAAGCAACATCCGAACTATAATTTCCGATGCGTTACTCACGATTGGGGTTGCCGCAGGACTGTCGATGAATTCTTACGCCGCATCTGGCTGGCAGCAGGAGGAGGATCACTGGTATTATTATGACAACAAAGGGACTCGCGTTGAGAACCAATGGAAACAGGCCGGTGAGGACTGGTACTGGCTGGCGGGGGATAATGGCGGCGCCATGGCAGTAAACCGGCTGATTCAGGTCGAGGGTGATTACTATTATGTGGATGATCGTGGAGCCAGAGTTTGCAGTCAATGGGTATCCTTCGTCAACCCGGATTATGATGAGAGAGAAAATTACGCGGAATATCGCTGGTATTATTTCCAGGCGAATGGGAAAGCCTGTCGGGCCGGAGGCCGCGGTAAGATCAGCTTCCGGACGATTGATGGGAAAAAGTATGCGTTTGACCAGGAAGGAAAGATGCTGTATGGCTGGCTGAATCAGTCGGAGGCAGAATTGCAGACGGATGAAAGTGACTGGGAGACATGTGAGTATTACATGGGAACCTGGAATGATGGAGCTATGAAGACGGGCTGGCAATTGATAAGCGTTTATGACGAGGATGAGGATGACGACAGGAATTACTGGTTTTATTTTAAACAGAGTGGAAAGAAACAGGCCAATACTTCTGATGAATTGGATATCAAAGAAGTAAAGATGAATGGCAGGTACTATGGATTTGATTCCCGCGGCGTGATGGCTTATCAGTGGACGATGGCAAGTGCGTCCAATGCTGCTTCGGATGTGTCAAACTGGCGCTATTTCAATAGTCCGGAGGATGGCGCCCGCGCTACAAAAGGATGGTTCCGTGTCGTTCCGCCGGATAATGACGGAGATGACAATACGTTTAAGGATTATGGGACCGGAAAAACGTTTGCGAAAACGGATGCGGAGGATGAAAGCATGCGTTGGTATTATGCGGACGGGCATGGCGAAATCTACGAAGGTGTGTTTCAGAAAATTAATGGGCAGTATTATGGGTTTTCCCCGGAGGGGAGCGGAAGTGCGGGGAAGATGCTGACCGGTCTTTGCGCGTTACGGGTAGACGGAGATCAGATCACAAAACTGTATAAATCCGGGATGGGATACGGTGATCTGGAAAATCTGATGAACGGCGAGGGCAGCTATGAATCGTTTGACAGTGAGAATGGAGATGCGTTGTATTATTTTGACAGTGATGGACATTTACAGACAGGTAAGGTGACGGTGAAGCTGGGCGGAGTAAGCTATCCGTTTTATTTTCAGGAGCATGGCGGCGCGGGGAGCCGCGGCCGGAGCAAAAACGGCGTCTACCAGAAAAAGAATATTTACAGGAACGGATTGCTGGTCAAGGCGACGGATGACAAATATCAGGTTGTGTACGCCGATGGGGATACTGATGGATACGGCGCAACGATCGAATCGATCGACAGCAGTTATTTCCGGCGTGAGTCGCTGAACGCAGGGAAAAACCGGAAGGGCGATCGTGTGCATTACTTTGGGACGTTGGATGAAAATTATTATCTGGTCGATGCAAAAGGGCAGATCATAAAGAATAAAATCGCCAGGGATGATAGCGAATGGTACTTTTTTGTCGATGACAGACGGATAAAAATGTATGCGGATCAGAAGAATCTGAAAGCGGACGAGGATGGTCTGACGGATGAGGACGGAAATGATCTGAAAGAGTGGAATGAAAAAGACGTGATGATTTCCGGCGGATATTCCGGAGGACCGGGAGAAGATATGGTGAATGAGTTTGAGGGGTATGAAGAGTAAAAAGCACGGTTCGGAGATGACCGATGAATTCAGGGAGACACCAAAGCGGCGTCTCCCTTGTGAAACGGTGATTGGAACAGACAAAATCAGAGAGAAACCTTTGCCAGTCAGCTTCGATGGTATTGCGCGTGCGGTCGTTTCTCAAGAAAGGCAGTGGTTGCTTCCAGGTGGTCCGCTGTTGCGAAGCAGGAGGCAAACAGATTGGTCTCATTGTCCAGACATTTGGTGAGTTCGACACCAATGGAGCTGTTGATGGATTTCTTCATGCTTTCGACGGCGATTGGCGCCATGTCTGCGATTTGAGCAGCCAGTTTTCTGGCGGTTTCCATCAGTTTTTCCGGTTCGGTGACGAATTCGACGACACCGAGCTGAAGCGCTTCCTGCGCGTCAAGATTCCGTCCGGAATACAGAAGTTCCTTTGCGCGTGACGCGCCGACGGTTCTCGGAAGGAGAATCGTGCCGGCCCAGCCGGGGATGCCGCCCAGGCGGATGGTGGGAATTCCGATCTTTGCATCCGTAGCGGCGACGGTGATATCACTTGCGAGGATGATTTCCATTCCGCCTCCGAGGGCGTATCCTCTGACAGCGCTGATGACCGGAACCCGGTGGTGAAAGATGGAGAGGACGCATTTCTTTCCGCGTTCGGAGAAGGCGGCGGCCTCTGCCGGATTCAGCTGTACTTCTTCTTTGATATCGCCGCCTGCGGTAAAGGCCCGCTCACCGGCTGCGGTGATGATGACGCAGCGGACGTCCAGATCCTCCTCTGCCTGCTTCAGCGCAGCCGTCAGTTCATCGAGCATCTGGGAGTTGAATGCGTTCAGCGCCCGTGGCCGGTTGATGGTAATGACAGCGATGTGATCCTTGCTTTCATATAACATAAATTCCAGTTCCATGATCGTTTCCTCCGTTTGTTTTCCGGAATGGTTCCGTTCCTTCCGTGCAGTTTACGGTTGTCTGTCACATTTCCGGGAGATTCTTATATATGGTTTTTCCTGAGATGTTTTTAGGAATTGCGTCAATTGGCATCACGCGCACGCCGGTCGGATGCAGACCGGTTTTTTCCGTGATCCATGCCTCGACCTGACTGCAGAAGGTCTCGTCTGCCTGGGTCAGGTAGATGCGCATATGGTCGTCCTCGCCGGTACAGGCGATATCTATGCGGTCATATTGTTGTTTGATCATCTGTTCGATTTCATCCATGTTCACCCGTTTGCCAAACATTTTCAGAAAACGTTTTTTGCGCCCGGTGATATAGTAATAACCGTCCGGGTCCCGTTTCGCCATGTCACCGGTAAAGAGAACCCCACCGCGTTCATCGCCTTTAGCCAGATCGGCTCTGGTCTGGGCGTAGCCCATGGTCACATTTTCTCCCTCGTAGACCAGTTCACCGACGACATCCGGTTCGGTGATTTCGGTGTGTTCATCCTCCATCAGGCGGAAGGTTCCGCCCGGAATGGCAATTCCCATGCTGCCGCATTTGCGGATGGCGTCCTTCGCGGGGAGATATCCCATTCGGGCAGTGGCTTCTGTCTGCCCGTACATGACAATGAATCGTCGACCGTTTCGTTCTGCGTATTCTGCAAATTCGCGATGCAGCTTCGGGGACAGTTTGCCGCCGGCCTGTGTCATGGTGCGCAGCGTTGGAAGTTCCATGTCAAAGAAAGACAGCCGCTTCAGCATCTCAAAGGTATAGGGAACGCCGCTGATGGAAGTGGCACCTTCCCTGCGGAAAAATTCCCAGAATTCCCGTTCAAACAACGTATGCCGCGTGAGAAGGACGGTGGCGCCAACGAGAAAGTGACTGTTCATGATGGAAAGGCCGAAGGTGTAGGGCATGGGGAGAGAGGTAATCGGCCGTTCGGTATCGTTCAGTTCCAGGTATTCGGCAATGGCCGCCGCGTTTGACGCGATATTCCTGCGGCTTTGCCGGACAAGCTTGGGGCTTCCGGTGCTGCCGGAGGTGGTCAGAAGGAGCGCCAGATCCTTGTGGAGAGGGGAGCGTGTGGTCGCGTCGCCGCATTGGATGATCTGATATCGGAAACAGGAACAAATTACTTTGCTGTTTTCCGGCGGCGTGCTGCCTTCCGGCGAAGAATGAGGATCAATGCAGCTGTCGTCCGGCATCGCGACGTATTCCGGTTGATATGCGGCAATGAGTTGTCTGGCAAGATCGTGATCGAGGTTCTTATCCAGCAGAACCGGAACGATTCCCCGGTTGAGGCAGGACAGGTAAACGAATACAGCGCCGATGGAATTCTCACAAAACAGAAACAGGAGTCTGCCGCTATCGAGCTGTGTCTCCACACGGTGATAAAAATCCGCAAAATCTCCATAGGTGACACATTGACCGGTGTCTTCTATCAACATCGGATGATTCCGGTACTCCGGATGAATGTCATAAAAGTTCACAAAAAGCCCTCCTTCCTGTTCAGCCGATTGTCCGTGACAGACTTTGGATCAGATCCTTTCCGTCCCAGATGAGATCCATGGAAAGAGCCTGTCCGAACGGTACGATGCGATGGATGCCACGCAGTCTGTTGCAAAGTGTCTGTTTCAACAGTTCTTCTCTTGGAATACCGAAAAAGGTCAGTGTCTGTACTTTTTCCGTTACGGCATGGGTCCAGTCGTCCTCATTCCTCATGTGATACTCCAGGAAGCTTCCGAACTGCATCGGCCATGCGGCCGTTTTCTCTGAAAGGCTGCTGACTTCCATCACATAAAGGCGGTTATCCCAATGGCGAAGGGTTTGAATTTCCGGATGCAGTCCGGCGCATTCCCACAGACTGCCATATTTTCGACTCACCTTGATTTCGGAGAGTGCGTAGCGTTTCGAGGCAGCTGCCACAGCATTCCAGAATCGTCCGGATGCGAGTCGTCCGGTTGTCTCATCCGTTTCTTTCCAGCATACAATTCGCGGACAGGAACAGGCATTCTGATCCATTGCATAGGTGTCATTGTAAAAACGGCCGGCCAGGTTCCTGCATTCTTCCTTTTCAAGCGCCATGATCGCTCCGGCGTCGAGTACGGCGATGGATGTCCGGTCCGGAAAAGCGAGTTCGGCTGCAGAGCTTTTGAGGGGAATCCTGCGGATTTCCTCTACGGTTCGGTCACCACCCCAGATGATCCTCGCATCACATTCCCGGCTGAATTGTTCGGTAAGGTCAGTACAGGAGCGATCGTAGGCGAGGATATGGATTCGTTTTTTCATATCTGTGAACCGGGATTCCCGGAGCAGGTCAGCGAGTAGCCTGCATGCTTTTTCACATTCTTCCGTTCGGCGCCCGGAGACCCGTACACGACAGGAATTGCCGGCTAACAGAGCAATCGCGCAGCTGTAGAGGAACATCAGGGGAACGTTGGACGGGGCGATGTGAAATGTGATTCCCAGGCCCAAAGAACCGGAACGGCCGTATCGCTCTTTCAGATCGGCCAGGTGCGCACGCCTGAGCCAGAAGCCAAGCGCACGCAGCTCTTCGCTTGCATCCGCACGCGGAAGGCTTCGAATGCGTTCGGACAATGCGGTGAGAAATTCGATGGTTTCCTCTGCAAACGGTTCGGTAGGCGTCGCGTCCAGGGACAGGGAACCGACCAAAGATAAGATTCTGGTTTCATCCTTCATAGGTATCGCTGCACCCCCTGACTTCTGCTTTTGGAATCCGGCCTGTGATACGGATATATTTGCCTTTCCTGCCGCATGGGCAGTCATCAATTCCCAGAATGATGCCTTTGTCCTCAGTGAGGATGGAATGTCCCGGATAGGAATGCGCCATCGGCGTTAAAACCTGGATCACGCCTTCTGTTCCGTTTTCGCAACAGGAAAAATCGTCCATGCTGCGGATCAGAATATCAGAATAGCTGCTGACATGCAGATGCCCGCATTCGCATTCCATGTAAATGCAGCCGGTCTGCTCGGCCATGCCGTAATAATCGCGCACAATGGAAAGTCCGCAGGTTTCACGAAGTCCTGCGCGGAATTCTTCCGCGGATACCGCTTCGTTCTGCAGCTTTTTCCATCCGCCTCCGTGGATCAGAATTCCATGTTCGAGCGGAAGCATTCTTCCGGCATTTCGGAGAGCCTGGCAGAAATATTTCCAGATCATATAGGTGAAGCCAAAGATCAGTACCGGACCATCCCCGGCCTCCTGGATAAACTGTTCAATCGTCTGAAAATCCAGTTCCATCCGTTCGTTCAGTGCGTATCGTCTTCTGGTTCCAAAGATGGAAAAACCAAGGATTCCGGCGCCTCTGGCGGAGAAAAGATTGCGGTCACGCAGGACGTTGGGGGAGTCGATGATCAGCATGGGGATACGCCGGGGGCCGATGAAACTGCTGACAATCCGTTCCAGCGTCCGCTGCTGCCATGCAGCCGTCTGCCGGTCCAGAAAGATTTTCGAAGTCTGTTGCCCGGTCGTCCCGGAGGAAGTCATTGTCTTGAAAATCTCGTCTTCCGGCACACTGCACAGGGAGAGAGTCTTAAAGAGAGAGACCGGAACCATCGGAATCGTTTCGACTGTGCGTTCGGTTCCGATTTGATCACCCAGAAGAGCGCAGGCCTTGTCATACGCTGCACAGTTCTTTCTGTGGTGATCGGTCAGGTCGCTCAGAAGCTCCCGGAATATCCGTTCCTTTGCATCCTGTTGCAGTTCATATGGATCATAAGCGAGAAGGTCGTCATAGGTCATGGAATTGTCTCACCTCCGCGGACATCTGAAATCGTTCCCCGTGCCCCGGACAGATCCAGGTTCCGTCCGGAATGTTCTGCAGCCATGATCTGGCGCAGGCTTCGTATTCCTCATCGCTTCCGCCGGGCAGTCTTGTAAGGACCTTTTCTCCGGGCAGAAGATAGTCGCCGACAAACAGCATACCGTTCCAGGAAATGACACTGCTGCCGTGCGTATGCCCGGGAAGAGATTTCATCCACACCCGGCTGTCACCAAAGGGAAGACTGATCTCTTCTGAGAACAGGACGTCGGCCGGTTGACAGATGAACGGTTCATAAGGGACAAAACGGGTTTCTCCGCTTTTGTAGTAGAGAAACATTTCCATCATCCGCGACATGTTCTCCTTCATGCTTTTCATCCCTTCGCCACAGGCGCAGCTGGCAACGACGAGCGGATCAAAATCTTTTCGCAGCGCGTTCAGGGCACTGATATGGTCGCAGTGTTCGTGTGTCAGAAGCACAAGAGGAGAGTGAATGTTGCGATTTTGCAACAACGGCTTCAGCTGACTGTAATCATTGGGGTCAATAATCAGGCATTTTTCGTTTCGCAGGAATCCGTAACAGTTGCTGTCCGTCACCGGATCGATGATGCGGAAGCTGTCATCATTCCACTGCGATTCCATAGCGTCCCAGCACCTCTTTTCCCTTCTCGTAGGAGGTGAAATCAAGGACATCCTGCGTGTCGATGCGGATGTCAAACGCTTCTTCCAGATCGTTCATCAGATCCATATGTCCGATGGAATCCCAGAGCGGGATGCCCTGATACTTCAGTCCCGGCAGCTCCTCGTCGGTTTTCCGGAATGCTCTGCGGAAAATGCTGTTATATTTCTCCAGATTGGTCATTGTTGACACCTGCCTTTCGTTTTTTATAAAATATATAAATTAATATCATGGGTCGTCTGTTTTTGTCAGCCCCAGAAATCTTCGGCTTCCGGCAACGGAATGTTCTCCTGTGGATTTTCCACTTCGAACAGAGATTTTGTCATCAGCTGTCTGCATTTGGCGGCTGCTACCATTTCCCCGTCCTGATTGACGCAGATGCCGGAAAAGGTTCCGATATACTGTTCATTTCCTTCCCGACAGGAGAGAAAACGTACCTTTGCGGTAATGGTATCTCCGTAAAACACCGGTTTCAGGAAGCGAACCTGTTCTTCCACAAATACGGTTCCCTCTCCGGGAAGCTGCATTCCCATTACGCTGGAAATCAGGCTTGCCGCCAGCACACCGTGGACGACCGGACGGCCGTAAACCGATTGCTTTGTGAATTCTGCGTCCGTGTGAAGACGGCTGCAGTCGCCGGTCAGGGCAGCAAATTTATTCACGTCATCCCGGAAAAAGGTCTTTTTCATCTCGGCCTGCTGCCCAACTCTGAGTATTTTTCGCTCTGACGTATTCGCGGGTTCATTTTTCATCCCGGTATCCGCATCGCTCTTCGCACGTTCTTCTTCCAGGTATGTCTTTACCTGTACGAAGCTTCGTTCGGTCGGAAGCACGAATAATCGCTTTTCTGCAACGAGTCCGGCCGTGGATGCGCAGGCACGCATACAGCCGCAGACAATCAGCCATACATCGCAGGTGTTCCCTTCCGAAGCGCCACGAAATTCGTGTTCCGGAAACTGCTTTTTCAGCAGATCAACCTGGCGGCCGCGGTTATAGATGGAATTGCAGCCACCGCAATATTTGACTCCGATAACCATGTGGCGTCCTTACCTTTCGATTTGATGGTTCAGAAGCTTTTTCGCAAAATCCAGAAGCTCCGGATTGACCTCATTCACCAGCACAACGTCGGTCACTTCCGGAATTTCGCTCATAACGGTCTTCCCGATCAGCTCCTCTGTGGTCAGTTTGGCAGATGGACATCCCGAACACTGGCCGGTCAGGCGGATTCTTAAGATGCCATCTGTAAAATCTACAATCTGTACATCACCTTCATGGCTTAAAAGGGAAGGCCGCACCTTCTCCTCGATCACTTTTTCGATTTTTCCTAACATTTGTTACTCCCTTCCGCATGGTGGATTGACTCAAACTCTTATTTTCAATCGTTTCGTATTTATTATAGCATAAAGCAATTTTTATGCCAGATATAATTGCACGATGATTTTGGGCTCGTCTGCTTTCTGAATTTCAGGGAAGAAAATCGAATTTGGCGGGCAGAGTCAGAACCAATATTGCAAAAACGCAACACAAGGACAAAAATGTTTTATTTTCGCAACAAGACGACCCCGGGTTTTCAACATTTGTAACAAAAAACAGAAGAGTCAGCCAGCTTACATTGCGATTTCGCTAAAATTTTGAAATAAAATGGAGTACGTAACGAAAAGAAATAAGGGTTCTGTCTGCATTTGCAAAGAGTTGACGGGCAGGTGTCGATTTGGCACAAAGATTGCTATTATAAATATTGTATAAATAAAATTAAAAAAATATAAGGAGGGAAGTGACGTACTATGAGTGAAAACCCAAAAAACACGCAGGTCACATTGGAGAAGCCAGAAGGCTTCAATGAGGGAAAGTTTCCCCTGATGAAGAGGGAACTGGGAGGTGTGCAGCCGTACATCCCGCTGGGGCCGTTTCATCTTCGTATTCCGTTAATCCATCACAGATGGTCATGGACAGAATGCGCAGCTGCCATGTTCCTTGGCGTTGCCTGTCTGGGCGCAGGTACAGCTACCACGATGTCCACATTCGGACTGGACGAAGCGGCAAACATTGCCGCACTCGGACTGACAGAGAACGGAGCGTTCCTGATGAGCCTGACGTTCGGTATTCTGAATGCAATCTGCTATTATCTGCCGTCTCTTCTGGGCGATCCGGTGGTTCCCGGATGGATTACCCCGGCTCTTCCGCTGACCCTGAATTACCTGAGCGCATGGGCGCTTCCGGATTATGCGGCGGGAAATGTCGATCGAATCTATGCCATGATTGCCCTGCAAATGATGGTCGCGCTGTTCTTCCTGGTCATGGGAGCAACCGGTATCGGACGTGCGCTGGTCAACATCGTTCCAAACGCGATCAAGGCGGGAATTGTTCTTGGCGCCGGTGTGACGGCGGCTATCAATGTGTTTTCCGCGCGTATGCCCGCTGCACCGATCACGGTCTGCATCGCGGTGCTGATGTCATATTTCTTCCTGTTCAATCCGACGTTCGCGCGTGCGGCTAAGAAGAATAAATGGATGAACCTGATCAGAAACCAGGGGGTTGTCCCGGCACAGGTCTTTGCAATCGTGCTGGCTCCGTTCCTGATCCGTGAGATTGCGGTTCCACAGATTCAGTGGGGTATCACACCGTTTTCCATCGGTTTTGTGTTGGAGCACTTTACGATTTTTGGACTGGGGCTTCCGGCGGCGTCCTTCTATGTGAGCGCCATTCCGATGGCATTTACGGTGTACATCATTGCCTTCTCTGATTTTGTCCTGGCGAAAGAGCTGGTCAACGAAGCGACGGCGGTTCGCCCGGATGAAACGGTTATCTTTGACGCGGGACGTTCGAATCTGGTGAGCTTCCTGAGAAATGGCATCATGTCTGTCTTTGCTCCGTGGGTTCCCATGTGCGGACCGCTGTGGGCGTCCGGACTTCTGACCATTACTGAGCGTTATAAGAGGGGATATTCGACCATGAACAGCTATTGGGACGGTGTCTGTACGTTCCGTGCCGCTACGGTTATCGCGGTTCTGATTCTTCCTCTGGTTACACTGATTCGCCCGGCATTCGCCATTTTCTTCGGTATTACGATGGGTGTTCAGGCGTTTGCCTGCGGCAATGTCGGCATGAGAATGTGTACGACAGCCAACGAGCGTGGTATTGCGTGTGTCATGGCGGGCGCTCTGGCTTATTACACGCCAGGCTGGGCTCTGCTGATCGGTATTGTCGTGTGGGCCGTAGTCGAGGGAAGCGAGCTGTTCCTGGGAAGTAAGGAAGCAGCAGCATAAGAAAAAGCAAGAGAAAGTAAGGGAAACGGCGGGCGCCGGATGGTTTGAAAGACTGGTGCCCGCCAACATGTTTGTCTGAACAGACGGGAAAGATGGCCGCATGAAAACATTAAAAGATATTGCAGTTGGAACGACGGTAACCGTCCGGAAGGTAAGCGGCGGCAGAGAAGTCAGAAAAAAGCTGGAACGCATGGGGATTATGGCCGGAAGTGACCTGACTGTACTGGAGACAGGAGCGGACGGTACGCAGACAGTGTCTGGCCTGCGGGGACAACTGCGACTGGACGCGCAGGAATCCGCTTTCATTGGCGTGGGAGAACATTTTGTGCGCAGAGATGAGCCGGTGCTGCTGGGCGGATGCTGTGCTTATGGAGATACGACGGAGATGCTCAGAAGAATGGAAGCAGTTTACGCGGAAAAGGAAAAGAAGACGGAGAGTTCCGGAAATCAGCAGAAAGGATGACAGAACGTGGGTGAGTTTTTCTGGTATGCAACAGTAGTTTTTCTCGTGATTGTCGTGACGGCTATGGTGGTCAGTCTGATTCAGGTCAGCCGCACCGGGCGGGCGTCGGTCTGGCTTAACCGGATCCTTTATCTGGCCGGAATTGCGGCAGCATTGATGAATTTCATCCGTATGCTTTTAGTCTATGAAACGTACAAAGGAACAATGGCGTTTGCCAGTGTCATTGTGATTGTTTCTCTGGTGGTCGGCCTGATCCGGTCAGAACAGAAGGAAGAAACGGACGGAGAGGAGAGTCACAGTTAATCTTACATGCCGCCGCCCCATCCGTGTGCCCGTTCAGCCGCGTTTTCTGTGGCGTTTTCAGCGTCTCCGGAAGCTTCGCTTCCTCCGGGAGTCCCGTCGGAACCGGCAGGAGCAGATGTGCTCTGGAGTTCGGCCAGAAGCTCGGCCAGTTCTTCTGGTGAGAGGGAGGAACGCAGCTTTTCAACTGTGGAGTGCAGGTCTTTCCTGGTGCCGCGGGCGGCCGCCATGGCCCACTGTGCATCCTGCTTCTGGACTTTTTCGCGCAGGCGTCTTGCGTATTCCCGGTCATCGATCCGTGGCGCTACCGGAATTCCGGCTGTTACGCCGACCAGAACCAGAACGAGTTTCAGTCCCACGAAGCCACCGCCGGAACTCTCATAAGTGGCGTGAAAACCGGTCAGATAGCCGGTCAGAAACAGGCGATAGTTTACTATGGTAAAGATCGCATAGACGACAAAAAGCAGGAGCGCAACGCCGCAACCGATTGTGCCGCCCCAGCCCCGGGGACGGATCAGGCAAATGCAGATGCCGATTGCCAGGAGCAGACAGAAAACCATCTCGATGTAATAGGGCATGGGAAGGGAACCGAAGTTTCCGGTAAAGAGGATATTGCGCAAAAGCCAGGCCTGTCCGATGATGACAGCGAGAAAGCAGATGATGGCGACACCCCCGCGGGCTGTCCGGTTGTCTGCGCTGTTTCTTTCCATATGGTACCTCCTTTACAAACCCTGTGCATTGTCCTCAGTATATCATTCTTTTTCCGGAGCGTCAATGAACAAAGCGCCGAGTGAAAAATGACCGGCGGGTTGCTTTTTCGTGAAGGGTTTTGTATAATCAGGACAGATGTATGAATGTGGTGCGGAGAGAAAGGAGAAGTGGAATTTTGTCTGATTTGTTGTCAGGGATCAATCCTGTCCATGTGGCTTACGCGGTTATGGTTGTCGGAGTTATGCTTTGCTTTCTGTTTTCCGGGAAGCACAAGAGAGAGTTGCGTCTCGCTGCCGATCACTTTGCCATCCCCTTCGTGAAGCTGTCCAATTATATTTCTCCGGGAGCAACCATGAACGGCATTGCTGTGGATCGTCCGGGCGGAGACCGGATATGCGGCCTACCGCTGGAAAAGCAGCCGGGCAGTATCCGGGCCATTATGAAGCGGGCGAACGAGGAAATTCCGGTTCAGCTGTTTGCGGAAATGGTGGACGCCGCCAATGAAATGGAGCGTCTGACCGGGCGCAGTAAAACGGAGCGGGAGCAGTTTGGCGATCCGATTCAGGAATTGCTGCTGATGACGCATACTTTCCTGACCGGATGTGAGAATCCGAAGAACATTGATTCGCCGGAGAAGAAGAAACGGTTTGACAGTTTCCTTCAGAATCAGCTTGCTCACCGCATGGTATTGCTGAAACGAATCAGCGGCGGTATGTCGGCGGAATTTCAGGCGCTGAATCAGGCGTATGAGGATGAGATGGAGAAGCTGGAACTGGAAGAGATGGAACAGCGCAGAAGCAGAGTGAAAAGGTAAATGCAGTTTACCATGAAAGTCCAAGAATCCAAGCCGTCAGGCGCAGGATGATTGGCAACTTTCATGTATGCAGCGACGCTTAGCGAAGTCAAGCCGCAGGCGTAGACTAAGCTTAGCATAGCTGTTTACTAAAATTTTTAAATATGTTTAAAGGAGGAAGATTGAATCATGAAAGAAGTTATTTTGATTCCGCAGATTTCTTATTTTGAGACATGTGCAGAATTCGCGAAGGAGTTTCAGCTCGGGAGTGACGACCTGATTCTGACCAATGAGTACATCTTCAACCCGTATTTTGGGGATATGAATCTGGATGTCCATACCATTTTCCAGGAGAAATACGGCGCCGGGGAACCCACGGATATCATGGTGGACGCGATTCTTGAAGAAGCAGCGAAAACCGGTTGCAAACGGATCATCGCCATCGGTGGCGGTACTGTGATTGACATTGCAAAGGTCATGGCGGTGTCAGCGGGCGATCCGCTGGATTCCCTGTATGCGGCTCCGGAACAGATTCAGAAGAAACGCCAGCTGGTGATTCTTCCCACAACCTGCGGAACCGGCAGTGAGGTGACGAATATTTCCATTATTAACCGGACCAGACTTGGCACCAAGGTCGGACTGGTATCGCCGCATATGTATGCGGATGATGCCGTGCTGATTCCGGAGCTTTTAAAGAGTCTTCCGTTTGGCGTGTTTGCGACCAGTTCCATTGACGCGCTGGTTCACGCGGTCGAGTCCAGCCTTTCTCCGAAGGCGACGCCATATACGAAGCTGTTCGGGCACAAGGCGATTGAGATGATCATCGCCGGTTTCCAGAAGATTGCGGCGGAAGGAAAGGAAGCGCGGATTCCGTTAATGAAGGATTTCCTGATTGCCAGCAACTATGCGGGAATTGCTTTCGGAACTGCCGGCTGTGCGGCTGTTCATGCCATGGCTTATCCGCTGGGAGGAACCTATCATGTGGCTCATGGCGAGAGCAATTATGCGATGTTCACTGCCGTGCTGAAAAATTATATGGAAATCAAACAGGATGGCGAGATTGCGCTTCTGAATCAGAAGCTTGCCGGCCTGCTTGGCTGCGATGTGGCGGAAGTCTATGATAAGCTGGATGAACTTCTTGGCGCTCTGATTCCGAAGAAAGCGCTGCATGAATATGGCATGAAAGAGGAAGAACTGGAGATTTTTACGAAGAGCGTAATGGAGCAGCAGGGTCGACTGATGGCGAATAATTTTGTCCCGCTGGATGCCGCCCGTGTCCTTAAGATCTATACCGAGTGCTTTTAAGTGAACCTTACTGTATTCTGATTAATGTTTGAGGGTGAATGAATCCCATAGCCGTATGGCTGCGGGATTCATTCACCCTTGTTTCATTTTTGAATCAGATCATCTTATTGTTCCATTTATGCAACGCATTTTAACAGGTTTTTGGTGAGAAAGTGACAAAAAAGTCGTGAGTTAGCAGCTGCTTACTGTTTAGTTTCGCTAATATTTCGTTAAAAGAATGGAGACAGAATCTTCTTTTTTAAGGATTTTCAAGGATTCTGCCGGATGATTTTTCCGGTTAAAAAAATAAAAGCATGGAAATCAAAAACCTGGCATAAGAATTGCTGTTAATAAATAGCAGGCAACAAAAATCAAAACAAGAAAGGAAGGATTTAAAGCAATGTTAATGACAGGAGAAGAGTACGTTGAGAGCATGAGGAAGTTGAATATTCAGGTTTATATGTTCGGAAAGAAGGTCGAGAATCCGGTGGATGACCCGATCCTTCGTCCGTCCCTCAATTCCGTAAAGGCTACATATGACCTGGCTCAGATGCCGGAATATGAGGATCTGATGACCACCACCTCATCCCTCACGGGAGAGAAGATCAACCGCTTCTGCCACATTCATCAGAGCACATCTGACCTGATCAAGAAGGTAAAGATGCAGCGTCTGTGCGGACAGAACACCGCAGCTTGCTTCCAGCGTTGCGTAGGTATGGACGCGTTCAACGCGGTTTACAGCACCACCTATGACACTGACAAGAAGTATGGCACCCATTATCATGAGAACTTCAAGAAGTTCCTTCAGTATGTGCAGGAAAAGGATCTGACCGTTGACGGTGCAATGACCGACCCGAAGGGCGATCGTTCCAGAGCTCCGCATCTGCAGGAGGATCCGGATCTGTATCTGAGAGTCGTTGAGAGAAGAGAAGATGGTATCGTTGTCCGTGGTGCAAAAGCGCATCAGACTGGTTTCATCAACTCTCACGAAGTCATCGTCATGCCGACCCAGGCCATGGGCGAGGATGATAAGGATTACGCAGTTTCCTTCGCAATTCCGACGGATGCCAAGGGCATTTTCCTGATCGTTGGCCGTCAGTCCTGCGATACCAGAAAGCTGGAAGGCAGCGAGATCGATGTCGGTAACTCTCAGTTTGGCGGTACCGAGGCTCTGGTTATCTTTGATGATGTATTTGTACCGAATGACCGTATCTTCCTGAACGGCGAGAATGAGTTCGCTGGTGTTCTGGTTGAGCGTTTCGCCGGTTATCACAGACAGTCCTACGGCGGATGTAAGGTTGGTGTGGGCGACGTCCTGATTGGTGCTGCCGCTACGATCGCAGATTACAACGGTGCTGCAAAGGCTTCCCATATTAAGGATAAGCTGATCGAGATGACACATCTGAATGAGACCCTGTATTGCTGTGGTATCGCATGCTCCGCAGAAGGTACTCCGACCGAGTCCGGCAACTATCTGATCGACCTGCTTCTTGCTAACGTATGTAAGCAGAATGTAACCAGATTCCCGTATGAGATTGCTCGTCTGGCAGAAGATATCGCCGGTGGCCTGATGGTTACCGCTCCGTCTGAGAAGGATCTGAAGGATCCGTTCCTGGGCAAGTATGTGGATAAGTATTTCCGCGGCGTGAACACTGTTTCTACCGAGAACAGACTGCGCATGATGCGTCTGATCGAGAACCTGACTCTTGGCACCGCAGCTGTTGGCTATCGTACCGAGTCCATGCATGGCGCCGGTTCACCGCAGGCTCAGAGAATCATGATTTCCCGCCAGGGCAATATCGCAATGAAGAAGAAACTCGCAAAGAAGATTGCAAAGATCGAAGAGTAATTTTGATGAAGCAGTTCGGGACGGCAGATGTGTCGTCCCGGACGACTGAAACTGAAAATGGAGGAATTCAATGAGCTGGCAAGATGATTATCAAAGCAAATTAATGTCCGCTGACAAGGCGCTTGACTATCTGAAGTCCGGTGAGCGTCTTGTCATCGCTCATGCCTGCGGCGAGCCGTCTTATCTGGTTGATACGATGGTGGAGAAGGCAGAGCAGTATGAGAATGTGGAAATCGTCCACATGGTAGCAATGGGCAAATGTGCCTATGCACAGCCCGGGATGGAAAAGCATTTCCGCCACAATGCCCTTTTTGTAGGCGGCGGTACCAGAAAAGCGGTTCAGGAAGGACGCGGCGACTATACACCCTGCTTCTTCTATCGGATTCCCGCTCTCTTTACCAATGGAAGCCTTCCGATTGACGTAGCGATGGTTCAGACGACGCCGCCGGATGAGAATGGAAATATGTGCCTGGGAATTTCAGTCGACTATACTCTTCCGGCAGCAAAAGCCGCGAAGAAGGTCATTGTCCAGGTGAACAAGGAAGTTCCGAGAACGGGCGGCAACAGCTGCATCAATGTATCGGATGCAAACATTGTTGCAATTGTGGAACATGACGCTCCGCTGATCGAGCTGCCTCTGCCGAAGATCGGTGAGGTCGAGAAGGCGATTGGCGCAAACTGCGCGAAGCTGATCAATGATGGCGACACCTTGCAGCTTGGAATCGGTGCGATTCCGGATGCAGTACTTCTGTTCCTGAAAGAGAAGAAGGATCTGGGCATTCATTCGGAGATGTTCTCGGATGGTGTGGTTGAACTGGCAGAAGCCGGCGTCATCACCAATGCGAAGAAGACCACGCACAAGGGCAAATATGTGGCGAACTTCCTGATGGGCAGCAAGCGTCTGTATGATTTTGTAAACAACAATCCAGATGTGGAAATGTATCCGGTTGATTATGTCAATCATCCGATCGTGATCGGAAAGGAAGACAATATTGTTTCCATCAATTCCTGCGTACAGATCGACCTGATGGGCCAGGCGGCGTCGGAATCCATCGGTTACACCCAGATCTCCGGCGTCGGCGGACAGGTTGACTTCATCCGTGGCGCGGCGTTCGCGAAGAACGGTCGTGCGATTCTGGCTTTCCCGTCCACGGCTGCCAAGGGTAAAGTATCCAAGATTGTTCCGCTTCTTGATGAGGGCGCGGCAGTTTCGACTTCGAGAAATGATGTGGACTATGCGGTTACCGAATATGGTATTGCGAAGCTGTCCGGAAAGACTCTGAAGGAGCGCGCACGTGCGTTGATTGAGATCGCACATCCGGATTTCCGCGATGGTCTGAAGAAGGTATATGAGGAGCGTTTCCATTGCTCATATGAGTAAACGAAATTGAATCACATGCCCGGGTATGCGCTGAAATTGCCACAGATGGTGGCGAACTGCGGAGGGAATGATATATCCGCGGTTCTTTTCCAGTTGTGTGAAGCAGGTGCGTACCCTTACATAGGAATGAATAACCTAAAAGGAGATAAAACAGTATGGCTATGAAAAGAAAAGAAGGCGGAGAGCAGCCGTATATTCCGGCTGGTATATTTAAAATCCGTATTCCTTTTATCCACTATAGATGGGAGATTTCCGAGTGCCTGCAGGCAATCCTGATGTGTGCGACCTGCCTCGGCGCGATTCCTGTACTGGAGGAAGTGTTTGGTGTACCGTACGAAGTCGCATGGAGTATGGTTATCATCAACGGTTTCTTTTACAATATGCATTCTTTGCTGGGCGACCCGGTCGTACCAGGCTGGATTACACCGGCCATGCCGCTGGTTACCGCATTTGTCACCCTGACGGAGCAGGGACCGGCGCGTGTACAGAGCATGATCGCTCTGCAGCTGCTGATTGGTATCATTTTCCTGTTCATGGGTATTACCGGTCTGGCAAGCAAGCTGATCGGTGCGATCCCGAATGCAATCAAGGCTGGTATTCTGATTGGTGCCGGCGTATCCGCTGTATCGACTGAATTTGGAGCGACTGGTCGTGCGACTCTGTATCCGAAGACCGTGCTCATCGGTTCGGTGGTTGCGTATTTCCTGCTTTTTTCCGTGCTGTTTAAGAGAATGAAGCACAAGAGTAAGCTGTGGTACATGGTTGGTAACTTTGGTATGCTTCCTGCAATCATCGTTGCCGTGATTATCGGACCGCTCTCCGGTGAACTTCCGGCTCCGCCGCTTGTCCTTGGTTCCATCTTCAAGATTCCGGAGTTTGGCAAGATTATGAGCACCCTGAGTCCGTTCTGCATCGGTTTCCCGAGTGTGAGCCAGTTTATCGCCGCGATTCCGACCGCGATTGCTGTCTATATCATCGCATTCGGCGATTTCGTATCCAGTGTTGAGATGATCAATACCGCGGATGAGATTCGTAGCGATGAAAAGATCGATATGAACGCAAACCGTTCCAACCTTTGCTGTGCGATCCGTAACATCGTTCAGGCTCTGATCTGCCCGTATCCGCCGCTGTGTGGACCGCTCTGGGCAGCTGTTACCGCAGCAGTTGCTGAGCGTTACAAAGATGGCAGAAAGTCCATGGACTCCATCTTCTCTGGTGTTGGAACTTTCCGTTGGATGACTTTCATCTGCGTGGCTCTGGTGCCGGTTGCATCCTTTGTACAGCCGATTCTTCCGGCAGCGCTTTCCTGTACGCTGATTGTTCAGGGATTTGTCTGCGCACAGATCGGTATCGGCATGGTACATGACAGTGCAGAATTTGGTCTGGCCGGCGTGATGGCAGCCGTTCTTGCTACCAAGGGCGCAGCCTGGGGTCTGGCAGTTGGTATCGTTCTGTACCTCCTGGTATTCGGAAACTTCAAGAATCCGGAGACCGTAAAGGAAGTTGCCAAAGAGGCATAACTGCAATTTGCAATACCCTCCTATATATTTTGACAGACAGCAGACGTTTACTCACGCCTGCTGTCATTTTCTTCCTGTAATGGGAGAGGAATCTTTTTTCTCGCATTGAATCTTTTTTTTCTAAGTGATATAATGATCGGATACAGTAGATGATGTTTATATTCAGAGAAATTGAAGGTGACGTTTTATGGCAGGCAGAAAGAAGATGAACGGGGCTCTCAGCAGCGATTATCTGGATGCGATCATCGAACATTCCTTCGATGGCATATACATAACGGACGGACAGGCGAATACCATCAAAGTGAACCGATCGTATCTGACCATTTCCGGTCTGAAGGAATCTGAAGTGGTCGGTCATAACATGAAGGAGCTGGTAGACAATAAGACCATTTCCGCTTCCGGTACACTTCCGGCACTGGAACGGAAACGTCCGGTTACGATTCAGCAGGTATTTAAGACAGGGAAACGTGCACTGATTACGAGTAGCCCGATCATGAACAGCAAAGGCGAGATCGTCCTGGTGATCACCAATGTCCGTGATATTACGGAACTGTATCATTTACAGGAAGAGACGACTCACCTGCGCCATGAGGAGAAGAAGCTGCGTGAGGAACTGCGCCATGCGCAGACGAATGTCCAGGAGCAGGGAGATCTGATCGCGGTTGATCCGAAGACAGTCAATATCCTCTCCATGCTGGATAAAGTTGCGCCGTTAGATACCACGGTGATCTTCCTGGGGGAAACCGGTGTTGGAAAAGAGGTTTTCGCCAAATATATTTATGAGAACAGCGCCCGCAGCGGCAAGCCTTTTATTAAAGTGAATTGTGGCGCGATTCCGGAAAATCTCGTGGAGAGCGAGTTGTTTGGCTATGAGAAGGGCGCCTTTACCGGTGCGGATAAAAATGGCCGCATGGACGTCTTCGAAGCGGCGAATACCGGAACGATCTTTCTGGATGAGGTGGGCGAACTGCCGCTCAACATACAGGTGAAGCTCCTGCGTGTGCTGCAGGAACAGGAATTTGAGCGAATTGGCAGCCGGAAACCGGTAAAGGTCGATGTGCGTGTTCTGGCGGCGACGAATCGAAACCTGGAAGAGATGATCGCGAACGGTCAGTTCCGCCAGGATCTGTATTATCGCCTGATGATTTTCCCAATCCGGATTCCACCGTTGCGCGAACGGCTGTCCGATATCGTTCCCCTGGCTCAGCTGTTTCTGTCACAGCTGAACAAGAAGTACAGCATGAAAAAATCATTTTCGCCATTATCGATTTCTGTTATGCGAAGTTATAACTGGCCTGGTAATATCCGTGAACTACGCAACATTGTGGAGCGTGCGGTCATTGTCAGCAACGGAGACGAGATCACACCGGAAGCCCTTCATCTTTATCCGATTACAGAGCGGGCGGACGCAGAAACACATCTGCTGCCTCCGGTCAATGATTTGAAGAGCACCCTGCAGGCATTGGAGCTGGAATATATCAACCATGCTTATGATACGTTCGGGAATGTCCGCGAGGCGGCAGCCAGTCTCGGCATGACGCCGTCTACCTTTGTGCGGAAACGCCAGCGGTTTCAGGGAGAATCCATGCAGGAAGATGATACCGGAGATCCGGACTTTTAATTAATTATGAAGAAACCATAGTATCGGCCCCGGCGGCTTTTTCGGAAGCTGCCGGGGCCGATTGCGGTCTGATGGTGGAAACCAAAGGTTGTCGGTTCTGCAAATGTTTTTTGCTTTTGCTATTTTCCCCTGAAATTTATAATAGAACCAGAGGTAATGAAGGAACTACTGTTACTTATTTTTTACAATCAGGAGGAAAAATCAGTATGAAAAAAATGATCTCTGTCGTTCTGTCGCTGGCGATGGCCACTACACTGATGGCCTGTGGAAGCCAGAGCACAACAAACAGTTCCACGACTGCGGATACTACCGCGGCAGCAGAGACGACTGCGGCAGCAGACGCATCCGCTGAGTCAGCTTCATCGGGAAGTTACACTCCGGGTACTTATATCGGGGAGGCGGAAGGCTTTTCCGGTGCCATTATCGCAACGGTTACGGTAGATGCGGACCAGATCCTTTCGATTGAGATTGACGAATCTGTGAACACAAACCAGATTATCGATGACAGCAAGAGGGAACAGCTGGCACAGTCGATGATTGACGCGCAGACACCGTTGGTTGACGGCATAGCAGGTGCGACTATTTCCAGCAGCGCAATCGTTGAGGCAGTAAAATCTGCATTGACGCAAGCAGGCGCGACGGAATTTGCCGAGGCCGAACGGGAAAGCTATTCCAGAGACGACATTTCCTTTACGCCCGGCACCTACCAGTCAGTCAAAATGGGGATGAACGGAGAAATCGAGGTTGAAGTCTCCTTCAGCGAAGACAAGGTGGATTCGATTACAGTGCTTTCCAGCATGGAAACAACCGGCGTGGGCACAAAAGCCATGGAAATACTGACGGATCACATTCTGGATAATCAGTCTCTCGGCGTAGACATGGTTTCCGGCGCAACGTATACGTCCATTGGTTTCATGGAGGCCGTAAAAGATTGTGTGGAACAGGCCGATGGCAATGTGAGTGCTCTGGAATCATTCCCGGTTGATTATGATACCTATGCGGATGCGACCCATGAAGCGGATGTGATTATTATCGGCGGTGGTATGGCGGGTATGATCAGTGCCTTGTCCTGCAAGCAGAACGGACTGAGCGTAATTCTTCTTGAACAGAAGGAATTTCTTGGCGGGAATGCGCTGGCAGCTACCGGAACTTATCTGCTGGGAAATACCAGCGTTCAGGCGGCCCAGGGTATTGAAGATGATCCGGAGGTCTTCTATCAGTGGGTTCTTGATACCATTGACAATGCTGATCCAGATCTGGCGCATATGCTGGTCGATCATTCACAGGAGCTTGTCGATTACTTTGAAGAAAATGGATTGTCGTTTGATTACAATTATATGAAGGCAACGACAAATTCTGATATTCCGAGAGGACACCAGATTCTTCCGACTGGTTCGGATTCGGTCGGACTGGTTGTGGATGTTCTGGAACAGAATGACGTCGATATCCGTTACCTGACAACAGCGACTACGTTTATTCTCGATGACAATGGTGCCGTGATTGGTGTGAATGCGACAGACTGTGAGGGGAACGAAACGGCTTACTACGGAACCTATGTCGTCCTGGCAAGCGGTGGATTCGGTGATAATCAGGATATTCTTGCGGAATACTGGGGCGAAGAGTGCCGCAATCTGAAGTTTGGCGGCATTAAGGGAAGCGATGGAAAGATGCTGTCACAGGCGATTGAACTTGGCGCTGACACAGTTGATATGGATGCGCATCACATCGATGCGACGCTGGAGGTGACGCACCAGATTATGGCGGACACCAATATCATAACCAGCTGCGGCGGAATTATCGTGCGCACATCGACTGGTCAGAGAATCGCAGACGAGGCATACAATCATGGCGACGCAATTTCCGAGGCGGAAATTGAAACAGGCGATGAGTATTACTATCTGATTTTCGATGACAGTGTGCTTGAATTTTCAGATACGCTGAATGCCAAAGGAAGCATGTATATCAATACGGGTCTGGCGACTACCTATCAGTCCATTGAGGAAATGGCATCTGACCTCGAGCTGGATGAGGCTGTTTTGCAGGAAGTGATTGATAAATACAATGCGGCCGTTCGTGGAGAGGGCGAAGATGAATTTGGCCGAACCGATTTCTATGGCGAACTGGAAGCACCTTATTATGTGATGAAGGTTTCAAATGGCGTTGTGATGACCAGCGGCGGTCTGAAAGTTGATGATCACAGCCATGTGATCAACACCGATGGAGAGATCATCGAGGGACTGTATGCGGTTGGCGAAGTGAGCGGCGGTCTGATGAGAGTCTACATTGCAGGAGCGTCTTTGTCGGAGTGTGGCATTTCCGGTATGCTTCTGGGACGTCAGCTCAGTGGTGCAATCGAATAAGGTCAGGAACAGTATCTGATGTTTTCGTCTGGGAGAGCGACAATGAAACAGGTCTTCCGTTGATGTTGTGAAAAACGGCGGTATCCATATAATAAAAGAGGATACCGCCGTTTTAAAGCCGTTCGACCGCATGCGAAGACGGATGATATTACATAGACGGCTGTTCCGGAGAAACATTATCTATGGCTGGGTTGGTGAAACTGTCCTTTATGTGAGTCCTCAGATAATCGCGGTAGCTTTGAAGCGCTTGTTTCTTTGGATTCTGCTTTGCATAAATAAAGTGAATATTCATATTGTAATCTTCCTCGGACAGGCCGGTCTCGAACGGTACATAAACGCATTTCGTCGGTGATAAAAAGTCTTTAAAAATGGCAGAGGTCAGAAACACTCCCTGGTATGCGGCGATCGTGTGAAAAACGGTTGGAAGGGACGAGTCCGGGCAGAAAAAAATCTGCGCAGAAAGCTGTTTCCTGTCCATCATATTCTGAAAATATTCCGCGCCCAGCTTATCTTCAGCAAGAAAGATATTGGTCCGGCCCGTGAGATCTTCCGGAGTAATGATTGCTTTTCCGGAAAGCGGGTCTTCCTGGTGCACAACCGCATAAATGGGTCTCTGTAACAGCGTTTCTACTTCATAATCCGGATCCGAAATGTACACATTTGAAATGACGACGTCCAGTTCCTCCTTGCGCAACAATGCGATCAGCCGGTCTATGACCAGACTCTGTGTAACCAGCTGAATGGAGGGATGCAGACGACAGAATTCTTTTGTGTGAGCTTCTGGCCATACCAGATTTGACATTCGTCCAAACCCGGCTTGAAGGGTGGTTGTGACTGTGTTTCGTTCCTTTAGTTCGGAAATGGTAGCATCCCACACCTCAAGAATTGTCTTTGCATTCTGATAAAAGATTTTTCCACTTTCGGTCACTGTCAGTTTTTGCGCCTGTGTATCAATCAGTTTCGTTTCCAACTGCACTTCCGCGTGACGAATTGATTTGGAAAGAGCCTGTCTGGATATGTATAGAATGCTGGCCGCCTTGGAAATATTTCTTGTCTCAACGACGGTAACATAATATCTCAGAAATTCAATATTCACCTGTATCCCTTCCTTATGCCTTATCAAGCGTTATTTTCTAATCCTTATCATAGCAGAGATGATGAAATTTGTCATCCGGTTTGCATTCTCATGCAAGCTCTTTACTTTTCGTTTCGTATTTTGTAAAATAAATACAGATTTGATTGGCAAACGAGGAGGATGTTTTATGAAGGTAAAAGAACTGGCAGAAAAGAACCGCAGTTATCGCGGATATGATGAGAGACGGCGCGTGACCAGAGAGGAGCTGACAGAATTTGTGGAATGCGCCCGGCTCTGTCCGTCTACTGTGAATATGCAGCCACTCAAGTACCGCCTTGTGTATGAAAAAGAGGAAGTGGATCGTCTGCAGCCACAGACAAACTGGGCGCGTGCGCTGCCTGATCTGCATTTGCCGCATGAAGGAATGTGTCCGACTGCTTTTATCGTGATCTGTCAGGATACCAGAATCAGTGATTCGATGGCCAGATATCAGAAAGATGTCGGAATCGTGGCGCAGACGATGCTTCTGGCAGCGACAGAGATGGAACTGGGCGGCTGTATGATTGGCAATTTTGGGGCCGCTTCTGTCCGGGAGACATTGGGACTGCCGGAATATATGGCGCCGATGCTGGTTGTCGCGTTTGGCAAACCGGCGGAAACGGTCGTACTCACAGAGATTGAGGATGGAGAAAGCACGAATTATTACCGCGACGGAAATGATGTCCACTATGTTCCCAAGCGAAAACTCGAAGATATTATTTTATAGTTCACGCATCTGTTCTCCTGATCAAAGCATGACCGGAGAAAGGCGCAGAGAAATGGCGGTGTGCGCGGTCTGCTTCACGCCTGCCACGGGGGGAGAGTTAAGATGACAGATAAGGAATTGCTGTACATTCGGACCATTGCGGAGGAGCGTACGATTTCTGCTGCGGCGAAAAAGCTGTTTGTGATGCAGCCGGCCTTAAGCCACTGCCTGAGTACGCTGGAGAAGGATGTGGGAACGCCATTGTTCATCCGGACGCCGAGTGGATTGGATATGACCTATGCGGGGCAGTGTTATTATGAGATGGCGGTAGAGATCCTGGATATATACAATGATTATCGCCAGAAGATTTCGGATATCAGCTCGATGCGGCGGGGAAATGTCCGCTTTGGTATGACGCGTTATATCAGCAGCATCATTGCGCCAAAGGTACTGCCGGAGTTTTCGCGGCAGTATCCGAACATTGATATTCATCTGGAGGAGCGCACATCGAACGAGCTGGAAGCGTCGGTGATCAGCCGCAAGCTGAATTTTGGCGTACATCATGTGATGGATGAACCGCTTGGGGCGAAGAAGGGGGCGGATTCGGTCGATCATGACAGTCGGCTTTATCAACAGATTCTGTCGCAGGATGAATTTTGCGTTGTGCTTCCGGAGGGGCATCCGGCAGCTGCGCAGGCGATGCATCTGGCTGGTTATACCTATCCGGTGCTGGATCCTGGATGCCTGCAGGATGAGCCGTTTGTCCTGGAGACAAAGAACCATCGGATGCGAAACGTGGCCGATGAGATTATCAGGCGGGTTGGTATCTGCCCGAAGATTCGTCTGGAGACGGAAATGTTTACGACGGCGCTGGATCTGGTGAAGGCTGGATATGGTGTTTCTATTATCAATGCCTATTATCTTCGGTCGGTTTCCGACTTGAGCGGCTGCCGGCTGTATTCGATTCCGAAGAAGTACAAGCCCTACTGGTACCTGTGTATTTTCCGGCTGGCAAAGGGGCACATGTCCTTCGCGTCACAGGCGTTGTATGATATGATTGTGAGAGAAGAGTGGAGTTGATTAGGAGAGACACATGTATACATACACAAACCGCGGAGTATAAAAAAAATTTATAGGCAATATAAATCTAATTCACTTTTCAGCATGCATTTTTTCGTGTACAATAAAATCACATTAAAATTTGGTGAATTTTAAAGTAAAATTTATCAAATTAAACAAAAAGGAGGATAAAGAAATGAAAAAGCAAATTGCGGTACTGGCGGCAATGGCGATGGGTATCTCTGCTCTGGCTCTGACCGGATGCGGTTCCTCGTCGAGCAGCAGTTCTTCTTCGACCACGACTACAGCAGCAGCGGCAGCCGAAGGTGGAGAGGCAGCGGCGGCTGAAGAAGCGGCAAGCGACTGGGAGTGGGAGAGAAACGTTGAGATTATCTGTCCGTGGGGAACCGGCGGCGGCGCCGATACCACACTCCGTACCTTTGCGACCGCTCTGGAGAAGGAGCTTGGCGTATCCGTGGTCGTGAACAACAAGTCCGGTGCGGGCGGCGTTACGGGCGTTCAGTTCGCAGTCAGCCAGCCGGCAGACGGATATACCTATCTGCTCTGTACGCAGTCTCCGATGCTGGCGCAGATTTCCGGAGCAACCGATTTTGATGTCTATGGACAGATCCATCCGCTTTGCCAGCTGGTACATGACTGCAACATTTTTGTCACCAGTTCCAAATCTCCGTATAACAACTACGAGGAGCTGAAGGAATACGCACAGGCGAATCCCGGATCCGTAAAGTGCGGCGTTATGACGATTACCGGACTGGATGCGGCCTGCGTGATTGCCGGTTTTGAGGGTGACGTCGAGGCAGTGGCTTACACCGAGGGTTCTCAGCTGAACGCAGATGTCATCGGTGGCCATGTTGATCTGGCCTGCGTAGGACCGGCTGAGGTTTCCGCGATGCTGGAGTCCGGCGACATGAAGGTAATCATGACCTGTACCGAAGAGAGACTGACGATGGCCGGCTTTGAGGATGTGGAGTGTGCCGGCGAGCTGGGACTGGATTGCTTCTATGGACCGGCCAGAGGTATTTTCTACACCGACGGCACACCGGAAGAGGCTGTGAAGGCATTCGAGGCAGCGGCGGAGAAGGCAGTTGCCAGCGAAGAGTTCCAGACCTGGACTGCACAGCAGGGCCTGGATCAGAGACAGGGCTGGCTGAATACCGCGGATTACACGGAATCCTGGGATAATGATTATGCAGATCTGACGGCGATGTTCGGAGCAAATTAACTTGAAGTGGGAGTCAGGGAGTGGAGGTGTCCGCTCCCTGATGCAAAAGAGGAGTGAAAGGCAGGTTATCTGAATTGGATATTATTTTTTCAGTTGTATTGGGAATCTTCTGCGTATATCTGTTTTTCCTGGTAGGCGCTGAGTCTCCGGCGGCTACGCCGACCGAGCTTGGTGCGGCATTCTGGCCGAGAATCATTCTCGCCCTTCTTATTTTTTTGATAGTGGTAAATATTGTAAAAACGTTGAGACAACAGAAGGAGAGTGGGGAATCGCTCATGGCGGGTTTCAATGTTGGAGAATTCCTGAAAAGCAAATTGCTGATCGGTATGATAATCGTGGCGATTCTTGCCATTGTGATGCCGACGATCGGCTTTATCCCGTCCTGTTTTGTGTTTTTGATTGCGTACGGAACGCTGCTTGGTGAGCGACGGATCGCATATCTGGCTGTGGTATCCCTTGTCATCACGGCGATTCTTTATCTCCTGTTCCAGGGAGGACTGGATATCATGCTGCCGAGAGGTACCGGCGTCTTCCGTAGCTTTGCACTGTTCTTTGAAACCAAACTGCCATTTTAAGGAGGGGTAAAAAATGTTTGATTTATTCTTAACGGGCATGAAGATTGTATTTACGCCTTCTACGTTTTTGCTGCTGGTGGCAGGTACGGTGTTGGGTGTAATTTTCGGCGCGATGCCCGGTGTCAGCGCATCCATGGCGGTTGCCCTGGCTCTTCCGTTTGCTTATGCGATGGATCCGATCATTGCGATTGCCTTCCTGGTTTCCGTTTATTGTGCTTCCATTACCGGAGGCGGTATCACGGCGATTCTGTTCCGAATCCCGGGTACTCCGTCCAGTGCACCGACTACCTTCGACGGCTATCCGATGGCGCAGAGAGGAGAGGCCGGTAAGGCGCTTGGATTTTCTCTGATTGCGTCGGCGTTCGGCGGTCTGGTAGCCGCCTTCGCCATGGCTCTGATTTCTCCGCAGCTCGCTTCGGTTGCATTGCAGTTTGGACCGTCTGAGCTGTTTGCAGTTTCCTTCCTGGGACTTTCTGTTCTGTCCTGTCTGGACAGTGACAATATTGTCAAGACCCTGATTTCCGGTCTGCTGGGACTGCTCCTTGCCTGTGTCGGTATGGACCCGATGCTGGGTATTGCCCGTTTTACATGGGGAAGTTCGACGCTTCTTTCCGGTATTGAGATGATTCCGGTCATGATCGGTCTGTTTGCAGTGACGGAGGTCCTCAAGCAGACAGGCAAACCGAGAAAGGTTGATCAGGCAGATTCGACCAGTGGGAGCAGCAAGACAAATACGGTTCTTCCCAGCTTCAAGGAAGTTTGGGCGACGAAGACGACGATGGTTCGTGCTTCCATTCTTGGTACGGTTGTCGGTATCCTTCCAGGTGCCGGTGCGACAATCGCTTCTTTCCTGTCCTATGCGATTGAGAAGAAAGTATCCAAGCATCCGGAGAAGCTGGGAACCGGTATCCCGGACGGCATCGTTGCTTCAGAGGCGGCGAACAACGCGGCAACCGGCGGCTCGATGGTTCCGTTGCTTTCTCTTGGTATTCCCGGAGGTAACGCGGCTGCCATCATGATGACTGCTCTGGTCATCAAGGGCGTTCAGGTCGGCCCGATGCTGGTCAAAACGCAGCCGGATTATCTGGCGTCGGTATTTGGCTCCATGTTCCTGACCAATATTATCATGGTTATCGTAGCGATGGGCGTGGCGAAGGTCTTTGCCAAGATCCTTTCTGTGCCGTACAGCATCCTTGGTCCGGTTATCATTATGATGGCCGCGATCGGAGCATATGCACTGAATAACAATACCGGCGATGTGGCTCTGATGGCTGGTGCCGGTATCATCGGTTATATGTTTGTCAAGCTGGGATATAATTCGGCGGCTCTTGTCCTGGGTCTTGTCCTTGGTCAGATGTGCGAATCCAACTTCCGTCGTGCTTATACGCTGACGAACGGAAGTCTGGCACAGATCTTCACGAAGCCGATCACGGCAGTGATTATGATCTGCTGCATCGTGATGCTGGTGTATCCGTTTGTGAAACCGTTGATTGTCAAGAATAAAAAGACGGCCTGACGAAGAAGGGTTTCTTTGTGGGTCTTAAGAGAAAGTAAATGGCGGGATTTTCCCGCCATTTGCTGTTTACGAAGGTTTTTTGGTCTCCTGGAACGGGTGTCAGCCGAACAGGACGCCCAGAAGTCCGTAGGAAATAATGGACATGATTACGGTTGCGATCGCTACGCCAAGCAGGATAGCCGGGAACGATTTGCGAATCCGCATGTGAAGCAGAGACGCGACCAGGGAGCCGGTCCAGGCGCCGGTGCCGGGAAGGGGAATGCCGACGAAGAGCGTGAGTCCCCAGAAACCGTAGGTTTCGATCTGCCCTTTATTCCTGTCTGCGCGGGCGCGGATCCAGTGAGCGATACCGCCCAGTCCCGGCACGCTTTCCATCCAGTTCAGCAGTCGTTCAACCAGCAGGAGAATGAAGGGAATCGGCAGCAGATTGCCAAGGATGCAGATTGGAATCGCCCGCAGAATCGGGACATTCAGTAAGGCCGGGGAGGCGGCCAGGAGACCGCCGCGAAGCTCCAGAAGCGGAAGCATGGAAATGAGGAATATAATCAGTTCGCTCGGAATCGTACCTCCGAGCGTGGCAGTCAGTGTCTGTACCAGTGAATTCATAATTCGAAACACTCCTTTAATCTTATAACTGATGGGATACCCGCAAATTATAGCAGACTTTCTCCTGTTTGACCATATGAAATTTATACTCTCTTTTTTCCATAGGATTTTTCCTATGGCTGCTATTGTGAATTTGATATTGTAAAGAATGTAAAATTGGATTTATAATTTGAAAAATCGGGTATTTAGGGAGGAAAGGTACATGGAAGGAAGTTGCTGGAAAAAGGCCTGGAAGCTGTTCCTGTTTTATGCGAAAATCGGAATATTTACCTTTGGCGGCGGCTGGGGAATCCTGGCGGAGATGCGCAAGGAATTTGTGGAGAAGGAACAGATCATTACGGATGAGGAATTGCTGGATGTGACATCGGTCGGACGTTCTCTGCCAGGAACGATGATTGGCAATGTATCCTTCCTGTTTGGGTATCACATTGGTGGCCCGATCTGTGGCTTTGCTGCTCTGATTGGGATGATATTCTGGCCATTTATCATTCTGTCAGTGATTACATTTATCTATGCGAGAGTTCTGGACAACATTTATGTCGCCCGCGCCATGGTGGGCATCCGCGCGGCGGTGGTGCCGATTATGGTTGCCGCTATCATACCGCTTGGCAGGCAGGCGCTGCAGGATCGGATTGCCTGGATCATTATGGGCGCCGCGTTCCTGTTGTGCAGTTTCGGCCGGAATAACATACTTGCGGTGGTTCTCGGTGCAATCACCGGATATCTGATCAAGGGGGTGCTGAAGGTTGGTTCTGACAACAATGCTTGAACTGTTTGTTTCATTCCTCAAGATCGGTATGACTAGCTTTGGTGGGATGAGTATGGTTCCATTGATCAATGCGGAGATGCTGAACCATGGGTGGATGACCGTGCGGGAGGTGGCGGATATTGTAGCGATTGCCGAGATGACGCCGGGGCCTCTTGGCCTGAACTGCGCGACCTTTGCCGGAATGCGGGTGGCGGGTCTGCCAGGGGCGGTCTGTGCAAATCTTGGCGTATTGTTTCCGACCTATTCAATTGGCTGGGTTGCGGCCGTGTTTTTTGAGCGGTTTAAGAGCAGTAATATCATGCAGTGTCTGCTCTATGGAATTCGTCCTGTCTGTATTGGAATGGTGATCAGCGTCGTGATTGATCTTAGCCAGAGCAATTATATGCTCGACGGGAATCTTTATATTCAGCCGATTCTGATCGGAATCGTCGCGCTGATCCTTCTGATGAAAGGAAAACAGCGGATTCCCGTTGTCATTATTGTGTCGGCTGTGTTGGGAATTCTGATTGTGCGATAATGATAAGAAATTTGAGAATCTGTATGTGCGTGCATCTGTGTGGATTGCTGTTCCTCACAGATGCACGCTTTTGATTTGTCGCAGGGCGCAGGTCGAGTCTGGCTTGGTTGTTTCGCTATGCCAGCAGTTCCCGTACCATATCCCCGTCAAAAACAACCTGCGATACATGGTTGGCTTCGATCTGATAAAGCGCGTTGGCGGCCATGTGTTCCGCGGCCTGTTCCAGATCGCGGATTCCGGTCGTGTCTGCGAATACTGCCACGACCGCATCCAGAGCGCTTTCTGTTACAATGCATTCCTCCTCGCGCAGTCCCATGCGTTTCAGCACCTTCGGCAGGGCAAAGCGTGCGAAAATGATTTTCTTTTCTTCCGGCGTATAGTCCGGGAGTTCGATGACCGCGAAACGGGACATTAACGGCGCGCTGATCTGACTCTTGTCGTTGGCAGTTGCGATTGGATAGACGCCAAAGGTCGGAACCATACACTCAATATAATTGTCGGTAAACCCGAGGTTGTCTAAGAGCGTCAGGAGGACGTCGGCTGGATTGCCGTTGCCCTTGCCGGAATTTGCCTTGTCCAGTTCATTGATGATAAAAACCAGATTGGATTCTCCTGCGATGGAAAAGGCTTCCATGATGATGCCTGGCTTCGCATTTGCATAGATTCGGGAACTGCCGGTCAGCTGTTCCGGGTCATGGATGGAACTCATGTCCAGGGTGCTCCAGGGCAGCTTCAGGATGCGGGCAACCGCGTAGGCAATCTGGGATTTCCCGGTTCCGGCCGGGCCGACCAGCAGAAGACCATAGGCGGGCAGGGTGTGCGTGCGGTTGATCTGGATAATGGTCTCGATGATACGTTGCTTGACGCGCTCCATTCCGTATAATTCTTCATCCAGAATCCGTCTGGCTTCCTGTGGATCAATGGACTCAAAATAGTTGTGTTTCCACTGGATATTGAGCATAATAGAGAGCGCACGCTGCGCGTGGCGGCGTTCTTCCGGCGTGACTTCGTGAGAACGGGCGACGGCCAGATTCCGCCTTGCCCAGAGCCGGATGTTGTCTGGCAGGGTCCGACCGGCACAGGTCAGAAAATCGGTGATGCTCTGCAGGCTGGTGAGCTTCATGCTGTCGCCGGTCTCGTCCAGTTCATCGTCGTCCACATCTTCATCCGGTGCACTGCCGGCCAGAAGGCGTTCAATCATGAACTGAAGAAAGCCATCCTCCGCGGAGAGTTTCGAGCCGCCGCCGAACGCGGTTTCGCGGATGCGATAGACCGCATATCCGTCTGCGCGGTTCTGGCCGGACAGTCGCACGGTGATGTGATTTTCTCCCAGCCATTTTAAGAGATTGAGGAAACGGGCGTCGATTTGCAGAATGTCCGCGCTCTGGGTTCCGTCGTCTTCCTGGAACTCGAAGGCCGTCCGTTTGACGGGATTGGTAAATATGCCATTGGAATGATGCTTCCATTGTCTGGCTGTATTGTCCAGAACCAGAATCGGCTTTTGCGGTGAGGGAGTGGATTCGTCCGAGCGGAACACGGTATAAGTGCATTCCGGCGGACGGTTTTTGTCAGGGGTGCTTTTAAAATCAAATACAGGCATGGGTTCGGTTCTCCTTTGTCAGTCATTTACTACGGACATTATAGTGATGGAACCGGCCGCTGTCAAATGTTTTCCGGTCATGTTCCGGAGTGACTGTTCCTGTCAAATTTGCTATTGATTTATAAAACATAATTTAGTATATTAGGTAAAGAACGGAAATCCCGTTTGAAGTTGAAAGGAGCGACGCCAATGGTCAGGATAGTGGTGGATGCGATGGGCGGAGACAATGCCCCCGGAGAGATTGTAAAAGGGGCGGTCGACGCGGTTTCCCGGAAGGATGGGATTGAGGTCATACTGGTAGGTAAGCAGGATGTAGTGGAGAAGGAATTAGGCGCATACTCTTACCCGAAAGACCGGATTCGTATCGTCCATGCGTCGGAGGTAATTGAGACCGATGAGCCGCCGGTGAATGCGATCCGTAAGAAGAAGGATTCTTCGATTGTGGTGGGAATGAATCTGGTGAAGAATGGAGAGGCGGACGCATTTGTATCAGCGGGCTGTTCGGGTGCGATTCTTGTGGGTGGCCAGTTTATTATCGGAAGGATACACGGAGTCGAGCGCTCGCCTTTTGGTGCTCTGATCCCTACGGAGAAAGGACCGGCTATTCTGCTGGACAGTGGAGCGAACGTAGACGCCAGACCGGCACACCTGGTTCAGTTTGCCAGGATGGGTTCTATTTATATGGAACATGTAATAGGTATTAGCAAACCGAGGGTTGGTATCGTCAACATCGGTGCGGAAGAGGAGAAAGGCAATGCTCTGGTCAAGGAGACCTTTCCCCTGCTGAAGGCCTGCGACGATATTCATTTCATCGGCAGCGTAGAGGCGAGGGATATTCCTCACGGTGGAGCGGACGTTATCATCTGTGAAGCATTTACCGGTAATGTGATCCTGAAGATGTATGAAGGAGTGGCTACGGTACTGATCGATACGCTGAAGAAGGGGCTGATGAGCTCGTTGCGAAGCAAGATTGGCGCGTTGCTGATTCAGCCGGCACTCCGGGCCTCGATGAAGGATTTTGATGCGAGTAAGCTTGGCGGCGCACCCATGCTGGGATTGAACGGGCTGGTCGTCAAGACACACGGAAGTTCAAAGGCCGGGGAGGTGAGCAATTCCATTATCCAGTGCGTAACGTTTAAAGAGCAGGAGATCAATGAGAAGATCAAGGCCAGCCTGAGGGTTGAGTCTGAGAAATAATTTTAAAGGAGAACTCTTATGGAATTTGAAAAACTGCAGAACATTATCGCGGAAGTGCTGAATCTTGCGCCGGACGAGATTGAACAGGAAACGACGTTTGTCGAGGACCTGGGTGCGGATTCTCTGGATATTTTCCAGATCATTATGGGAATCGAGGAAGAATTTGACATAGAGATTCCGACAGAAGCGGCAGAACAGATTGTGAGCGTAGGGGATGCGGTTGAATTGATCAAAAATGCCCTGAACTGACAGAACACCAGGCAGAATCGGGGGCTTTCCATAAGCCCCTCTTTTTGGAATGAGGAAGGTAGACAAGATGAATCGGGATTGGAAGGAGCTTGAGGCAAAGATTGGGTATTCGTTTCAGAACCGCAGTCTGTTGCGTCAGGCGATGACACACAGCTCTTATATCAATGAGCATACGAAGGACAAGCTCCAGTGCAACGAGCGGCTGGAATTTCTGGGGGATGCGGTGCTGGAACTGAGTTCCAGTGATGTCCTGTACCGCAAATATCCGGAACGCCCGGAGGGCGAACTGACCAAAATCCGTGCCAGTATTGTGTGCGAACCGACGTTGGCTTACTGCGCGTCGGATATTGATCTGGGGGAGTATCTGCTTCTTGGCCGGGGAGAGGAAGCGACCGGCGGACGCGGACGCAGCTCGGTCGTGTCGGACGCGATGGAAGCACTGATCGGCGCGATTTACCTGGATGGTGGTTTTGCTAGTGCAAAAGAGTTCATTGACCGCTTTATTATGAATGATATCGAACACAAACAGCTCTTTTACGATAGCAAGACTATCCTGCAGGAGATGATCCAGGCGACAGATGAGGGACGTCTGGAATACGAGATATTGAAGGAAGAAGGGCCGGATCACAACAAGTCCTTTGAAGTGCGGGCGATGGTTGGCGGCAGAGAGATCGGCAGAGGAACCGGCAGGACGAAGAAAGCAGCAGAGGCGGTGGCTGCCTACCGGGGAATTCTGAAGCTGAGGAATGATGTATGTATTTAAAGAGTATTGAAATTCAGGGATTCAAATCCTTCGCCAACCGGATTCTGTTCGAGTTCCACAATGGCATCACCGGTATTGTCGGCCCGAATGGCAGTGGCAAATCCAACGTTGCGGACGCGGTTCGCTGGGTACTGGGCGAACAGCGGGTCAAACAGCTGCGCGGCGGAAGTATGCAGGATGTCATTTTTGCCGGAACTGAGATGCGTAAACCCCAGGGGTTTGCCTTTGTTGCCATTACACTGGACAATTCCGATCATCAGCTGGCGATTGACTATGATGAGGTGACGGTTTCCCGACGGCTGTATCGTTCCGGTGAGAGTGAATACCGGATTAACGGGAGCGCCTGCCGCCTGAAGGACATCAATGAACTGTTTTATGATACCGGCATCGGCAAAGAGGGATACTCCATTATCGGCCAGGGCCAGATCGACAAGATCCTGAGCGGCAAGCCGGAAGAAAGGCGAGAGCTGTTTGATGAGGCAGCCGGGATTGTCAAATTCAAACGCCGGAAAGCTCTGTCACAGAAGAAACTCGACGATGAGCGACAGAACCTGGTGCGTGTCAGTGATATCCTGGCGGAACTGGAGAAACAGGTCGGTCCCCTGGCAAGGCAGTCAGAGGCGGCGAGAAAATACCTGAATCTGAAGGAAGAACTGAAAACCTATGATGTGAATCTGTTCCTGATCGAGTCGGAGACGCTCCGTGCCCAGATCGGTGAGGTAGAAGCAAAAGAGTCGATCGTCTCCGGAGATCTGGCGGATACCAGCCGACAGGCGGAGGAGATCCGGCTGGAATATGAGCAGCTGGAGGAAGAAATTGCAGATCTGGACGCCGGAATCGCGGAGAAACGGGCACTGCTTGGTCAGGCGGAGATGCGCAGCAACAGCCTGGAAGGACAGATCAATGTATTAAAGGAACAGATTAACACAGAACGAATGAATGCAGAGCATTTCCGTTCCCGCGTCGACTCGGTCAGCGAAGAAATTGCCCGGAGAAAGACGCAGATTGAAGCGTGGCAGTCGGATCATGAGGGAACTGCGGAAGCGGCAGTCCGGAGCCAGAAAAAACAGGATGAGGCGGAGGCGGCTCTGCGCAGCCAGGATGAATCCATCATGCTGTTGGATTCACGGATTGAGGAAGCAAAGGCCGGCATCATCGCCACGCTGAATGAGAAAGCGTCTCTGACGGCGCGGGAACAGCGTTATGAAGCGATGCTGGAGCAGATTCAGGTGCGTCGTGCGGAAGTGGCGCAGAAGCGGTTACGGATGCAGACAGACGAAACCGCACAGGAAGAGCAGCTGCGAAAGGAGCAGGAGAAACTGGAGCAGCTGGAAACACACATGAACGAACTGGCTTTTGCGCAGACGGAATGTGAGGATCGCGTGGCCGGACTGGAAGAAGAGACGCGCCGTCTGACGGTCAGTCTGGGAGAGCAGGAGCGGGAGTACCGCACGGTTTCTGCCCGACTGGAATCTCTGCGTAACCTGGCAGAACGTTACGAGGGATATGGCGGCAGTATCCGCAAAGTCATGGAAGTCCGCGATCGTGTGCGGGGAATCTGTGGCGTGGTGGCGGATCTGATTACCACAGAGAAGAAATACGAAACGGCGATTGAGACCGCTCTGGGCGGCAGCATCCAGAATGTGGTAACCGACACGGAGCAGACGGCCAAGACGCTGATTGAATATCTGAAACGAAATCGTTATGGCCGTGCGACCTTTCTGCCGCTGACCAGTGTGGGGCAGGGGACGCCGTTTCGTCAACGTGAGGCCCTGGCAGAGCCCGGCGTGATCGGACTGGCCAGTGAGCTCGTCCATGTGGAGGAACGTTATCAGGGACTGGCACGTTATCTGCTCGGCCGGGTGGTCGTCGTGGATACCATTGATCACGCGATTGCCCTGGCGAGGAAATATAAACACTCCCTGCGAATTGTGACACCGGAGGGGGAATTGTTTGCGCCGGGTGGTTCGATGACCGGCGGTACGTTTAAGAATTCCAGCAATCTGCTCGGGCGTAGGCGTGAACTGGAGGAGCTGGAACGAACCTGTGAGAAAAGCCGGAAGTCTTCCGAGGCAATTCAACAGTCGCTGCGGGAAAAAGAAGCATTTCTCAGTGAAGAGAGAGAAAAACTGGAACAAATCCGGGAGGAACGGCATCAGGCTTTGCTCGATCAGAATACGCAGCAGATGAATATGAATCAGCTGGAAGAGAAACAGGAGGGCATTCGGGAATCCTCATTGGATCTGGAGACGGAGCATGCGCAGTTAGAGGAGCAGATTCGTGAGATCGAGAGAAACCGGCAGACACTTAAGACGGATGCGGATGAGCTGACGCAGACCAGCGAACAGACGACGAAACGGATTGAAGAGATGAGCGCGCAAATGGAGGAAGCCAGACGTGAGCACGAGAAATCGGCGCATGAGCTGGAAGCGATTCGTCTGGAGACGGCCGGTCTCAGGCAGACGGTTGATTTTGCCCTTCAGAATATCCGCCGGGTTCGCGAGGAGATTAACCGCTTAGAAGAGGAGCTTGCCGGACTGGAAGTGGAAAAAACGGATTCCGGAGAAGCAATCGAAGCGAAGCAGCGGGAGATTGCCGCTCTGCGGGAGCAGGTTGCCGCAGCGACCCGGGATGGGGAAACGTTGCATGGAGAACTCGAAGAGAAGACGGCGCAAAAAGAAGAAAAGGCAAACCGGCAAAAGGAATTTTTCCGCAGGCGCGACGCTTTGAGCGAACGCGGCAATAGCCTGGACAAGGAACTGTTCCGTCTGCAGAATCAAAAGGAAAAGCTCGAAGAGAAACAGGAGAATCAGGTCAACTACATGTGGAGTGAGTATGAGCTGACCTATAGCACGGCGGAGCCGCTTCGCAATCCGGAACTGACTTCGTTGCCGGATATCCGGCGGCAGATCGACGAGCGGAAAAAGGCGATCCGGGCACTCGGCAATGTGAACGTCAACGCGATTGAGGATTATAAAGAGATTTCAGAGCGGTATACCTTTATGAAATCGCAGCATGATGATCTGGTCGAAGCAGAAACTGACCTGAGGAAGATTATCGAAGAACTGGATACTGGAATGCGGCGGCAGTTTGAGGAAAAATTCCGTGAGATTCGTGCGGAATTTGACCGGGTTTTCCGGGAACTGTTCGGCGGCGGGCATGGTACGCTTTCGCTGCAGGAGGATGAGGATATTCTGGAAGCGGGCATTCAGATTATCGCGCAGCCGCCGGGAAAGAAGCTGCAGAACATGATGCAGCTTTCCGGTGGGGAAAAGGCATTGACGGCGATCTCCCTGCTCTTTGCCATTCAGAACCTGAAGCCGTCTCCATTCTGTCTGCTGGATGAGATTGAAGCGGCGCTGGATGATTCAAACGTGGATCGCTTTGCGAAGTATCTGAGCAAACTGACTGCGAATACACAGTTTATTGTCATCACCCATCGAAGGGGAACGATGATGGCTTCGGATCGCCTGTATGGTATTACCATGCAGGAAAAAGGGGTATCGACGCTGGTTTCCGTAAGTCTGATCGAGGATCAGCTGGAAAAATAACGGAAAGGGATGGTTTGATGGAAGAAAAGAAAAAAGGTTTTTTCAGTCGCCTGGTTGAGGGACTGAACAAAACGCGCAGCAACATCGTATCCGGTATGGATTCTATTTTCAGCGGCTTTTCCGCGATCGACGAGGATTTTTATGAAGAACTCGAAGAGACATTGATTATGGGAGATCTGGGCATTCAGACGACCATGAAGATTATGGAAGATCTGCGGCAGAAGGTCAAAGAACAGCACATCCGGGAACCCGCCCGGTGTCGTCAGATTCTGATTGACTCGATCCGGGAGCAGATGGATCTGGGTGAGAACGCCTACGAGTTTGAAAACCGTCGTTCCGTGGTACTGATGATTGGCGTCAATGGCGTAGGCAAGACGACGTCGGTCGGCAAACTGGCCGGGCAGCTCAAGGACGACGGGAAAAAGGTGATTGTCGCGGCAGCAGATACGTTTCGTGCGGCAGCGATCGAACAGCTGACGGAATGGGCAAACCGGGCCGGTGTGGAGATCATCGCCCAGCATGAAGGTTCGGATCCGGCAGCCGTCATCTATGATGCGGTCGCGGCGGCGAAATCCAGGAATGCGGACGTGCTGATCTGCGATACGGCCGGTCGTCTCCATAATAAGAAGAATCTGATGGAAGAACTGAAAAAGATCAACCGGATCATCGACCGGGAATATCCGGATGCGTACCGGGAGACGTTAGTGGTGCTAGACGGTACGACCGGGCAGAATGCCCTGGTGCAGGCCAGACAGTTTATGGAGGTGGCGGAAATTACCGGCATCGTTCTGACCAAGCTGGATGGCACGGCGAAGGGCGGAATTGCGGTTGCGATTCAGTCCGAACTGGGGATTCCGGTGAAATATATCGGCGTTGGCGAGAAGATCGATGATCTGCAGAAATTCAATTCCGAAGATTTTGTCAATGCACTGTTCGCAGTGAATACGGATCAGAAATCATTGTGAAGACCGTTTGAATTTGATACAATAAACAAAGAAGAAGGTAAATGAGAGATGGAAGAAATGAATCTGGAACAGGAGACAGAGCAGCAGGATCAGGGCATGTCTCTGGAAAAATTTGAAGAGGCGGCGGAGATCGTCAAGAAGGTAACCATCGAGACCAAGCTGGTGTACAGCGAATATTTTTCGTCGATGACCGGCAACCGGGTCTATTTTAAGCCGGAGAATATGCAGTATACCGGCGCATATAAGGTGCGCGGCTCGTTCTATAAGATCAGTACGCTGACCGATGAGGAAAAACAGCATGGCCTGATCACCGCGTCGGCAGGCAACCATGCGCAGGGCGTTGCCTATGCGGCAAAGCTGGCAGGAGTACCGGCTGTGGTTGTGATGCCGACATCCACGCCGCTGATGAAGATCAACCGTACCAGAAGCTATGGGGCGGAGGTTGTGCTGTATGGCGATGTCTTTGACGAAGCATGCGAACACGCATACCGGCTGGCGGAAGAACATGGATATACCTTCGTCCACCCGTTCGATGATCTGGACGTGGCGACCGGACAGGGGTCGATTGCCATGGAGATTGTGAAGGAACTGCCAACGGTGGATTATATCCTCGTGCCGATCGGCGGCGGCGGGTTGTGCGCAGGTGTCTCGACACTTGCCAAGCTGCTGAACCCGAAGATCAAAATCATCGGCGTGGAACCGGCCGGCGCCAACTGCATGCAGGAATCTCTGCGGGCGGGGCAGGTCATGACTCTGCCGACGGTGAATACGATCGCCGACGGCACGGCGGTCAAGCGTCCGGGAGAGAAGATTTTCCCGTACATTCAGCAGAATGTCGATTCCATCATTACAGTTGAGGACACGGAGCTGATTGTCGCCTTCCTGGATATGGTTGAAAACCACAAGATGGTCGTCGAAAATTCCGGTTTGCTTACGGTTGCCGCACTGAAGCACCTGAATGTGAAGCGCAAGAAAATCGTCTCGATTTTGAGCGGCGGAAATATGGATGTCATCACGATGGCATCGGTCGTTCAGCATGGCCTGATCGCGAGAGACAGGATCTTTACCGTTTCGGTTCTTCTTCCGGACAAGCCGGGTATGCTGGCGAAGGTTTCCACAATTCTGGCAGAAGAACGGGGCAATGTGATCAAACTCGAACACAACCAGTTTGTCAGCATTAACCGTAACGCGGCGGTGGAGCTGCGAATCACGATTGAGGCGGAGGGCACGGAGCATAAGGAGCGGATTGTTCAGGCACTGAGTGACGCCGGATACCGGCCGAAGCTGGTGAAGTCGAAAGCGACTTACGGCGACTGAGTCTGAAAAATTTGAACAGAAACAGGATTCCGGAACGAATGAAAGGGCGGAGAATACGATGGATAACAAACAGGAACGTCTGACCAGACTGGCAGAGGAAAATCCCATATATGGCGGTATCTGGTATTTTATCAAGTGGATTGTCCTTTCGGCTGTAATTGGTATTCTGGCCGGAGTCGTGGGCGGCTCGTTCGGTCTGGGCGTCTCCTGGGCGACCGGAGTCTGGCAGTCCCGTTCCTGGACTCTGTTTCTGCTTCCTGTGATCGGCGTCGGGATTGTGTTTCTCTACCAGATTGCCCATGAAGGGAATAATCGCGGCACCAATATGGTTCTCGATGCTGTTTCAGCGGGTGGCAGCGTGACGCCGGCGACGGCACCGCTGATCTATGTCTCAACCATTCTCAGTCATCTGGGAGCGGCGTCGGTCGGCCGCGAAGGGGCCGCGCTGCAGATTGGCGGTGTTCTTGGCAGTCTCACCGGAAAGGCGGTGAGACTGGATTCGGGCGACCAGAAAACCGCAGTTATGTGCGGTATGAGCGCCTGCTTTGCCGCTGTGTTTGGAACGCCGCTTGCCGCTACGATCTTTTCAATGGAGGTCACAGAAATCGGTGTGATGCGCTATGCGGCCATGGTTCCCTGCCTGTTTGCATCGCTGGTTGCGGCGGCGATCGCCGGGCGCATGGGAGTGGCGCCGGAAGCGTTTGCAATCGGTGAGACGCCGGTGTTTGGCGCCGGACCGTTTGTGCAGACGGTTTTGCTTGGTCTGCTGTGCGCAGGTGTGGGCGTTTTCTTCTGCCTTATCTTACATACCGGGGGACATCTGTATCAGCGATACCTGAAAAACATTTATCTGCGGGTGATTGCGGGCAGTCTGATTTTTATTGTGCTGACACTGGCTTTTCCGGATCATCTGTTCAATGGCAGCGGCGCCTCTCTGACTGAACGCTGTTTTGAAGGAGAAGCGGTTCCTGTCTATGCGTTCCTTCTCAAAATGATCTTTACCTCCGTGGCTCTGGGGGCCGGTTTTCGTGGCGGAGAAATTGTGCCGACGCTGACAGTCGGTGCCACGTTCGGTTACCTTCTGTCCGGGATTCTGGGGCTTCCATCCGGGTTGTGTGCGTCCATTGGAATGGCAGCATTGTTTGTCAGTGTGACCAACTGTCCGCTTGCCACCCTGTTTCTGGCTTTTGAAATGTTTGGCCTGGAGGCGATGCCTTATTATGCGGTGGCAGTGGCGGTCAGCTTCGCCGCATCCGGGCGAGAAGGCCTGTACAGCAGCCAGAAATTCGCCGGTTCCAGGCTGAAAAACGGGTGAGTGGCAGATGGAATGAACAGAAAGCACTTGCTATGATGATCAAAAAGGTGTAAACTGTACTTAAATAAATACAATCGACGCGTGACGAAATGTAACAGGAGAAATGCGAAATCTGGGAGGGATTGCGTATGATTACGATTACAGAGAGGAAAGCAAAAGAGTCTGCAAAAGAGTATGTGGTTCGGACATTGATGGACAACATTGTAACGCTTCAGATCAAGCCGGGGGAGCAGCTGCTGGAGAGCGGATTCTGTGAACAGCTGCATGTGAGCCGTACACCGTTTCGGGAGGGTCTGTTGGAGTTGTCCAGACGGTTGCTGGTCGACATCCGGCCGAAGATCGGCACCTATGTATCCTATATCGATCCGGATCTGGTGAGTCAGGTCGGGCATCTGCGTATTGTTCTGGAGTGCGAACTTGCCAGGATGGCGTGCGAACAGTTTACCCAGGATCAGATCGATCAGCTGATGGAGAATCTGGCTGTCTGGCCGATTTACATCCGGAAAAATCAGCCAGACCGGATCCTCTTTCTGGATCAGGAGTTCCATCTGATGATGTATCAGATGTGCGCAAGGAGATTCTGGTATGAGCTGGTCGGAACGTATTCTCCCCATTATGATCGTGCGGCCGGGCTTTGCGTCTGCAGATACCCAATGGAAGAACTTCTGCACGGAAATGAGAGACTGTTGGCGGCTATCGAACAGAGAGACGTTGTCTCGGCGAGACGGATCGTGGAAGAGAATGTCCGGAGATACACAAAAGATCTGAACGTAGTGCGGGAGGAGTTCCTCGCGTATTTCCGGTAGCAGGCAGTACCGTCAGGCTCCATCGGAAAAGAAAGGATTCGGGAAGGCGTCTTCTGCGGATCCTTTTTTCTGGTACGGATAAGAAAATAAGATTGAGAACAGGGAGTGAAAACAGATATCTATGACAAAAGAGGAGCGGACATTGGAAATCATTCGTCTGCTGAAGGCGGAATATCCGGATGCGGACTGTACACTGGACTACGAGGAAGCCTGGAAGCTGTTGGTGAGTGTGCGGCTGGCCGCCCAGTGTACCGATGAACGGGTCAATCAGATCGTACCGAAGCTCTACGCAAAATTTCCGGATGTGGCTGCGCTTGCAGACGCGCCTGTGGAAGAGATTGAAGCAATCGTAAAACCATGTGGTCTCGGACGCAGCAAAGCGCGGGATATCAGTACCTGCATGAAGATGCTTCGGGATGAGTACGGTGGGCGTGTGCCGGATGAGTTTGAGCAGCTGCTGAAGCTGCCCGGCGTCGGACGAAAAAGTGCGAATCTCATTATGGGCGATGTGTTTGGCAAACCGGCTATCGTGACGGACACGCACTGCATCCGCCTGGTGAACCGCATGGGCCTGGTCGATCACATCCGGGAACCGAAAAAGGTAGAAATGGCACTCTGGAAACTGGTGCCGCCGGAAGAAGGCAGTGATTTCTGCCATCGTCTGGTCTGGCATGGGCGGGCAGTCTGTACGGCACGTACAAAGCCATATTGTGACAAATGCTGTCTGAATGCCGTCTGTGAAAAAGTAGATGTGTGACGAAATTCACGAAACCGATTAAGAAAAATAAGACAAATTGTCTGTTTCGTGCTATAATCAAGGCAACTGTTCAGGACAACGTGTTCTGAATCTGTATCAATCGCGCTGAGTCCGCGCGCCTGCGCAGGAAAGCGTGAATAAAGGAAGGATGTTGAGTCGGGAATGAAGAAGATTTTACTTGGCAACGAAGCGATTGCCAGAGGCGCCTATGAGGCAGGGGTCAGTGTCTCGTCCGCTTATCCGGGTACGCCGAGCACAGAGGTGAGCGAGACTCTGGCGAAGTATGACGAAGTGTACGCGGAATGGGCGCCCAATGAGAAAGTGGCGGCAGAGACCGCGATCGGCGCATCGATTTCCGGTGTGCGCTCCATGTGCGCGATGAAGATGGTTGGTCTGAATGTAGCGGCGGATCCGCTTTACACGGCAGCATACACCGGCGTGAACGGCGGTATGGTTGTCGTCGTGGCAGATGATCCTGGCATGTACAGTTCTCAGAACGAACAGGACACCCGCATGATTGGCCGGGCGTCCATGATTCCGGTTCTGGAGCCGTCCGACAGCGCAGAGGCGAAGGAATTTACCAGACTGGCCTTTGATCTGAGCGAAGAATACGATACGCCGATTATTCTGCGCACCACCACCAGGCTGGCACATTCGCAGGGGGTTGTCGAGCTGGAAGATCGTAAGGAGCGGGAGCCGATTCCCTACCAGAAAGATGTCATGAAATATGTCATGATGCCGGGCATGGCAATCAAGCGTCATCTTGTCGTAGAGGAGCGGATGAAACGCATGGCTGAGAACGCCTGCACGATGTCGGTCAACCGCGCAGAATACGGCGATCTGTCCATTGGCTTCATCACGGACGGAATTCCTTATCAGTATGTGAAGGAGGTATTTCCGAACGCCTCTGTCTTAAAGATTGGCCTCGTGAATCCATTGCCGCGAAAGCTGATCGAGGAGTTTGCGGCCAGAGTGGATTGCCTGTACATCGTGGAAGAACTGGAGCCTGTGATTGAGGAACAGGTTCGGTCGTGGGGCATTTCAAAAGCAATCGGCAAGGAGATTTTTACGATCCAGGGCGAATACAGTGCCAATATGCTGCGGGAGAAGGTGCTCGGTACTTTGCCGCCGATCGATCCGCCGGCGTCCGCTCCGGCCCGTCCGCCGATTCTCTGTCCGGGATGTCCGCACCGCAGCGTCTATACTGCGATTACGTCCCTGAAGCTGCATGCGGCCGGTGATATCGGCTGTTACACGCTCGGCGCAATGGCGCCGCTTTCGGCGATTGATTCCACCATCTGCATGGGCGCTTCCATCAGTACGCTGCATGGCATGGGGAAGGCACGCGGGAAGGAATATCTGCATGACTGGGTTGCGGTAATTGGCGATTCGACCTTTATGCATACCGGAGTGAACTCCCTGATGGGCATGGTCTACAATCAGGGGACCGGCACCGTTGTGATTCTGGACAATTCGACCACAGGTATGACCGGTCATCAGGATCATGCCGCGACCGGTAAGACGCTGAAAGGAGAGATGGTTCCGGCCATCAGTATTTATCATCTCTGTAAGGCAATCGGCGTTGAGCATGTGTACGAAGTGAACGCACTGGATCAGAAGGAACTGCGGGAAGTGCTGAAACGTGAGACGCAGAGGGATGCGGTATCTGTCATTATCGCCATGTCTCCCTGCGCACTCCTGAAGGGCGTCAGCTTCCCGAACAAATGCGTCCCGATCCCGGAGAAATGCAGAAAGTGCGGAGCCTGCTTAAAGCCGGGCTGCCCTGCACTGACGAAGAATGAGGACGGTACCATCAAGATTGATCCAACCATGTGCAACGGTTGCGGTCTGTGTATGCAGCTTTGCCATTTTGACGCGATCGAATGCAGAAAGGTGGGTGAGTAATTCATGGATTCCAAAAATATTATGATTGTAGGCGTAGGCGGTCAGGGGACGCTTCTCACCAGCCGTATTCTGGGGGGCATCGCGACCAGAGCCGGATACGACGTCAAACTCTCTGAGGTTCACGGCATGGCACAGCGAGGCGGCAGCGTCGTCACGTTTGTCCGTTATGGGGAGACAGTCCGGGAACCGATTGTAGAAGCGGGTCAGGGAGATGTGCTGATCGCTTTCGAGAAGCTGGAGGCGCTTCGTTATCTGCATTTTCTGAAACAGGACGGCGTAGTGATTGTCAACAATGTTCGCATTGATCCGATCAGTGTCGTGACCGGCGCTGCGACTTATCCGGAGGATATTCTGGAGACGTTACACGCGCGTCGCAGGACCATTGTCGTAGAAGGGACAAAGACAGCCACCGAACTTGGCGTTCCGAAGGCGTTTAATGTCGTGGTGCTTGGCGCTGCGGCAAAACATATGGAATTCCCCAAAGAAGACTGGCTGGATGTCATCCGCAACACCGTTCCGCCAAAGACCATCGATGTCAACATCCGGGCCTTTGAAGCCGGATATGAACTGGAATAACAGAGTAGCATTCCGATGCGATTCGGAATGGTTCAGGGGCCTGTCTCTTCGCGTGATGCAATGGCAAAGAAACAGGCCCCTGAGAAATCCAGGTGTTTTTGATGCGGCATGGCTCTATCTGTTGCGGCTGTAATCCGGCTTCGCGGAACCATTCACCGTTATATGCGCGACCTGGCTGCCCCGCTCATCCGTGATCTCGACCAGATAATAACAGGCAGTCCGGCCATCCTTCACGCGTCGCGCACGGGCAATCAATGTTTCTCCCTTTACAATTCCCAGGTAAGTGATCTGGGCGCTGCGGCTGACATAGCGGCTTTCCAGGCCGTTGGATGCCACCGCAAATGCAAAATCGGCCAGCGTATAAATTGCGCCTCCCATTACCTGATCGTTTGCGTTGCGATGATGCGGTTCGATCTGCATCGAACACTGCGCATAGCCATCGGCTGCGTCGTCTATCACCATGCCATTTTCTGTTGCAAAACGGTCATTTCTGAAATTGATTCGAATCTGCTCCATATAATCCTGACTCATGATTTGTCTGCTCCTTATCCGTGTTCTGTCTATATTTTAAACATTTCGTCGGCTTTCGTCAATGCCGGGAAAGCGCAAAGGGGACCAGGCAATGGAAGAAACAACACATGCATGTTTCACAGTTTTTCATGGGAAATTTTGTGAATTGTTGCCATTTAAAAAGGGCAGGTTTCCGTGTTAATCTCTTGCAAGGAAAATCAAAAAAGATGAGGAGAAGAAGAAAATGAAAGCGATACAGATTAGGAAACCGAACGATCTGCGTGTGATTGACATGGAAAAACCGGTTACGGATGAAAAGAATAATGTACTGGTGAAGATTAAGGCAGCCGGTATCTGTGGTTCAGACGTGGGTATTTATCATGGAACAAATGCAGTCGCCTCCTATCCGCGCGTAATTGGCCATGAGATGGTCGGCGAGGTTGTGGAACTGAGATCGGGAACCGGGAAACTGAAACCGGGGGATCGTGTGATCATTGATCAGGTGATTAACTGCGGGCACTGCTATGCCTGTCGTCATAATCGTGGCAATGTCTGCCAGAATCTTCAGGTGCGCGGTGTGCATGTGGACGGTGGTTACCGAGAGTACATGGCCGTACCGGAGAAGGATTGCTATCTGCTTCCGGAGTGCCTGAGTTATGAAGATGCTGTGATGATCGAGCCAACGACCATCGCAATCCAGTTTTGCTCCCGCGCAGAACTGACTGCCGAGGATACGTTACTGATCTACGGTGTGGGTGTGCTGGGCTCCAGTATTTTGCGTATCGCCCGCTTAAGCGGAGCAAAAATCATTGTCACGGATCTTGTCGAGGAAAAACTGCAACGGGCACTGCAAAACGGGGCGGATTTCGCAATTAACGGGGCGAAGGAGAACCTTGGTGAGCGCCTGAAGGAGATTACGGAGGACGGCTATGGTCCGACGGTTTCCGTCGATGCAGCCTGTACGAAGAACTCTCTGGCGACATTACTGGATGTGACGGGTAACGCGGGCCGCGTGATCACAATGGGATTTTCGAACGCCCCGACCGAAGTGACGCAGATGAAGATTACCACCAAAGAACTGGACGTCCGCGGTTCAAGGCTTCAGAACAAGAAGTTCCAGGAGGCTATTGATCTGATCGAGCAGGGCAAACTGGATCTGAACGGCGCTGTCTCGCACCGGTTCAAATTCACAGACGCACAGAAGGCGTTTGACTTTGTTGACACAAAGGATCCGTCCATTCGCAAGATCGTGTTGACTTTTGACTGATGAAACAACCGGATAACAGGCGATATCTCAATGCGGATATCGCCTGTTTGTAAATTTTTTATGCATAATTGTTAGTTTTGAGATTACATTTCTGCCAATCTGTGAATATCCGCACTTCTTGGATAAGATTCTTTTGTGTCAGTCAGTCCGGCCAGATAATCCATGCTGATGTTCAGTGCCACAGCAATCCGTTTGCATTGTTCAAATGTATAATATCTTTTTCCATTTTCTATTTTTGAGTAATCGCTTTGGTCAATTCCTGTGAGAAGCTGCATTTTTACCTGAGTGTATCCTTTTTCTTTGCGCAGTTCTTTCAATCTGGTCAATGTTTTCCTTCCTTTCGATTGATGAATTTTCTTGATTATGGCATATTGACCTATTGACATTAGGGTGAAATTGACCTATTATTGGGTTTGTTGATCGATTTGGAGATAAGGAGCTGTGATGAAGTTGAAAGATAAGATTTCATTGGTCGTACCGTGTTTTAATGAAGAAGCCGCATTGCCATTATTTTATGCGGAGACAATACGGGTTGCAGATGAAATGAAAGAGCAGGAGTTTGAATTTCTGTTTATAGACGACGGTTCAACGGATCATACCCTCGATATTCTGAAACGATTAGCAGAAGAGGATTCGCGTATACGCTACTTTTCATTTTCCCGCAATTTTGGTAAAGAATCGGCCATGTATGCTGGATTTCGTCACGCATCGGGTGATTATGTTGCTGTTATGGATGCGGATATGCAGGATCCGCCGTCGCTTTTGCCGGAAATGTATCGAATTGTGACAGAAGAAGGATTTGACAGCGTCGCGACAAGGAGGGTAAACCGAAAAGGAGAGCCGCCGATCCGTTCTTTATTTGCAAAGTTGTTCTATCGGATTATCAATAGAATTTCGGATGCGGATATTGTTGATGGAGCAAGAGATTTTTGGCTGATGTCAAGAAAAATGGCAGATGCAATTATTCAAATGGGAGAATATAACCGTTTTACAAAAGGAATATACGGGTGGATTGGATTCCATACGAAATGGTTGCCGTACCATAACGTCGAACGAGTTGCCGGAGAGACGAAATGGTCTTTCTGGAAACTGTTTTGGTATTCTGTTTCCGGAATTGTAAACTTTTCGGATGCTCCTCTTTTGATATCTTCTGTGATCGGGATGGTTTGTTGTCTGATCGCGTTGGCAGCTGTCATCGTTATCATTGTTCGCCGATTGGTCTTTGGGGATCCGGTAGCCGGTTGGGCTTCTCTGGCATGTCTGATTACGTTTTTTGGAGGAATCCAGCTATTGTGTATTGGTATTATCGGACAGTATCTGGCAAAAACCTATACAGAAACGAAAAAGCGACCAATTTATATCTTGAAGGAAAGCAATTGGAAGGAGAAAATGGACGATTATGCACAGGAAACAGACATATGATATATTATTGAAAATCTTTCTATCTCTGATGATTATCATAACATTTATTCTGATTGGAAATTGTAAGGAAGGTTTTCATGTAGATGAAATGTACACATTTGGCCTTGCAAATCATCATTATAACGGAAAAGGAATTGGTCCAGTTATCCATGAAAATATTGTGTATACTGGCAGACAGCTTTGGCAGGAGTATATCACCGCAAGCAATAAGCATCTGTTTGATTATTCGAATGTGCTGGCGAATCAGACCGCAGATGTTCATCCTCCGTTGTACTATGCTCTGATTCACACGATATGTTCTTTCTTTCCTGATACGTTTGGTATGTGGATGGGACTTTGCGTTAATATTGCATTAGCAGTTATTGTGTATTGGGAAATTGTCTGGCTGTTTTATCATTTGACGAACAGAAAAAGACTGTCCATACTGTTTTCCATGCTGTTTTTATTTACGATGGGCTTTGTGAATAGCGTGGTTTTTTTTCGAATGTATGTACTCCTGACTGTATGGACAAATGCATTAGTCATATTGTTTTGCAGATATCGGCCGGAGGAAAATCACTGGAAGTATTTTACAGAACTGGTTGTGATTATGGTCGGTGGAATGATGACACAGTATTATTTTATCATCTTTGCCTTCCTTTCATGTGTGGTATATGCAGCCTGCGTGATATCAAAGAAAAATTGGAGAAAACTGGCTGGCTCTGTTATTTCTGTCGCTGGTTCCGTTGGTATTTCAAGTCTGATTTTTCCTGCTATGTACAAGCACATTTTCAGTGGTAATCGTGGAAGAGATGCTTTTCAAAGTCTGAGTGAGGGCGGTCTGTGGAGCGGACTCTGGGATTACCTTAATATTGTCAATTTAAGAGTGTTTGGGAACCTGTTTCTGTTTTTATTATTTCTGATTTTGTTGTTGTATATGATCAGGGGATTGAATAGCACAGTCTTTCATCTTGACGAAAAAATGCGTTGCTATCTTCAGATTCTCATGCCGGTTATGGGGTACTTCGTTATCGTCGCAAAGATTTCACCCTATCACACAGACCGGTATGTAATGAATCTGATGGGATTGTTGTATGTTTCTGTCTTCACGATACTTATCCTGTTTGCGGGAAGATTTTCGGAACGCAGTTGGATCGGTGTCCTGATGTCTGCTTTGTTGGTGTTATTTTGCAGTTATCGAAATGGAGTTCCATACTTATATTCATTAGAGAGTGACAATGTGGCAGCAATCGAAGCGCATCAGGATACTACGTGTCTTTATTTATATGACAATACATGGAAAATCCTGCCGAATTATCTGGAAATGACCGCCTTAAATGAAATTATTTTTATTAGTCAGGAGCATTTGGATACGATAGAAGAAGCTGAATTTCAAGATTATGATAGCCTGCTGGTTTATGTCATTTCGACGATTGATACGGATCAGGTAATCGGACAGTTGATTGAAAATAATCCGGGTTTGGATGGGAGCAAGAAATTGTTCAGTAATGGTTACGCGACGGCATATTATCTGGAGTGAGATTAATATGGTAAAATAAATCTCCTGTCAGTGAGGCAGGGGAGCGCGTAAGCGCAGAGCAGCTGACTTTCATGCGTGGTGGAGCGCCGCGTCAGCGGCGCATGTCGGTTTCAGTTGGAATTTCGGCAATCAGTTCCGCGAAATCAATCATAAAGTCATCGCATATGCCGACCGCAATTTTGTCTTTAAATGTATATGCGACACATTTAAATCGATCTTTCTCTAAAAAGTACACAAGTACGTTTTTCTCCATTGGATCAATAATCCAGTATTCCTGAACGCCTGCATCAGCGTATAGATTCAGCTTCCGCACATAATCATGACCGGGATTAGAGGGGGATACAATTTCAATAATCCAGTCCGGTGCGCCAGTGTAGCCTCGATCAGTAAGTTTGGAGCGGTCACAAACTATGGTTATATCCGGTTCAACAATATCATCTTTGTTTTCCCGCAATTTGACGGCAAATGGAGCCGGATAGACACGGCAGGAGTCATGATTGGAACGGATATGATTCTGGATCAGAGTTGCTAAACTGATTAAGATTTCCTGATGAATCCGACTGGGAGCAGCCATATCATAGAGTTGGCCATTAATTAGTTCCGCACGGATATCTTCCGGAAGATTCCAATAATCCGCTTCTGTATAAATCTGCTCTTTGGGTAATGGCATAGTCGTACGTCCTTTCTACTGTGGTTATGTGGGCAGGAGTGTAACGTTTCTTTCCCATTCATTCCTAGTTGCCTTTTATAGTGAACGACAAAATTCTTTTGCCATTCACTATAAATGATGCGCACTGACGCACGAGGAATGGCAGCTTACGCTGCCTCGCGTCAGGCGCAAAGTAAAACGACTTACGTCGTTTACTATAAATTAATTATACACTATAAAATATCGAAGGTCAAATAAAAGGACAGGACAGGCACATATTTGTCAAGAAAAAACACTTGACACCAACGCGTTTTTCGTGTAGGATAGGCAAGGTGATGTGAATGGAAAACATTGTGAAACAGAATTTGTTGTATGATTTTTACGGAGAGCTTCTGACGGAGCATCAGCGCAGTGTCTACGAGGACGTGGTCTTTCATGATATGTCACTCGGAGAGATTGCCGAAGAGCGGGGGATCAGCAGGCAGGGAGTTTCGGACCTGGTTCGCAGGTGTGATAAGATCCTGACCGGATACGAGGAGAAGCTGCACCTGATTCGCAAATTCCAGGAGACGAAACGGATGGTGGCGGAGATTCAGACGCTTGCGAAGGAATTCCGGGAGTCGCGGAATATGGCGCTGATCGATGAGATCGGCAGGATTTCCAATGACATCACTCAGCTGTAATGCGGCGGTCATGCCGAGGCATCGTCAGGTAACAGGAGGATTTTGAATGGCTTTTGAGAGCTTATCCGAGAAATTACAGAATGTATTTAAGAATCTGCGGGGCAAGGGACGTCTGACTGAGGCCGATGTAAAGGCAGCGCTCAAGGAAGTAAAGATGGCGCTTCTGGAGGCGGACGTCAGTTTCAAAGTGGTCAAACAATTTGTCAAGTCGGTGCAGGATCGTGCGGTTGGAGAGGAAGTCCTTGGCTCTCTGCAGCCGGGACAGATGGTGATCAAGATCGTCCATGAGGAAATGATCCGTCTGATGGGTTCCGAGACGACGGAGATTGCACTTCGGCCGGGCAATGAGATTACCGTTCTGATGATGGCTGGTCTGCAGGGTGCTGGTAAGACGACGACTGCGGCGAAGATTGCGGGAAAGCTCAAGGCAAAAGGCAGGAAACCGCTTCTGGTGGCCTGCGATGTGTATCGTCCGGCAGCGATTCAGCAGCTGCAGATCAACGGCGAGAAGCAGGGAGTTCCGGTGTTTTCCATGGGAGACAGGCAGGATCCGGTTGACATTGCCAGGGCTTCGGTGGAGCACGCGGCGAAGAATGGTTACAATGTGGTGATTCTGGATACGGCTGGTCGTCTTCATGTGGATGAGAGCATGATGGATGAGCTGGTTCATATCCGGGAAGCGGTACGCGTAGATCAGACGATCCTGATTGTCGACGCAATGACCGGACAGGATGCCGTAAACGTAGCGTCCAGCTTCCAGGAAAAGGTTGGCATTGACGGCGTGATTCTGACCAAACTGGATGGAGATACCAGAGGCGGCGCAGCGCTTTCGATCCGTGCCGTGACGGGGAAGCCGATTCTGTATGTCGGTATGGGTGAGAAGCTTTCGGATCTGGAACAGTTTTATCCGGATCGGATGGCGTCACGCATCCTTGGCATGGGCGATATTCTGACACTGATTGAGAAGGCGGAACTTGAGGTTGACGAAGAGAAGGCCCGGGAGATGTCTCAGAAGCTTCGCAAGGCGGAGTTTGATTACAACGATTTTCTGGAGCAGATGAATCAGATCCGGAAAATGGGCGGTATCTCGAGTATCATGAGTATGATGCCTGGCATGAATCAGTTGAAGGGCGGTATCCCGGAAGTAGACGAGAAATCCATGGCGCATGTCGAAGCGATCATTCTCTCAATGACGAAGGAGGAACGGGCGAATCCTGGCCTGATGAACCCGTCCAGAAAGAAGCGCATTGCCAGGGGCGCCGGTGTTGATATCAGTGAGGTCAATCGCATTGTCAAACAGTTTGACCAGATGAAGAAGATGTTAAAATCCATGCCGGGAATGATGGGCGGCAGGAAGGGACGAGGCGGGATGGCCGGTCTCGGAAACATGTTTGGCAGATTAAAGATGCCGTTTTGAACAGACGGCGTCGATTCTATCCGGTAACAAAGCGGAACATCCGCTTTTGTTCACATAAATATTTTACCAAAGCATTGAAGGAGGTGAATTGAAATGGCAGTAAAGATGAGATTGAAGAGAATGGGCGCCAAGAAGAACCCTTTCTATAGAATCGTTGTTGCAGATTCCAGATCTCCGAGAGACGGCAGATTCATCGCGGAGGTTGGTACCTACGATCCGAATCAGGAGCCGAGCAGCATCAAGTTTAATGAAGAGGAGACGAAGAAGTGGCTTGCGACCGGTGCACAGCCGACAGACCGCGTAGCCAAGCTTCTCAAGACCGCTGGCATCCAGTAATCGGAAAGGTGATGGCTATGAAAGAATTAGTAGAAGTGATTGCGAAAGCACTTGTCGATCATCCGGATGAAGTGTCTGTCACTGAGACTGAGAAGGACGGCGAGACTGTGATTGCGCTGACGGTCGCCCAGTCAGATATGGGCAAGGTGATCGGCAAGCAGGGACGCATCGCGAAGGCGATTCGCTCGGTTGTCAAGGCAGCAGCTTCCAGAGATGACAAGAAGGTTGTTGTGGATATTCAGTAACAATATTCAATAGCCAGAGATGATGCGGCTGTCGGAGGGAGTGATCCCGCGACAGCCTCTTTTGCTATAACATACGCAAGGAGCTGCCAGTGACAGCTTCTGCGGACTACGGGCATGCACCCTGCGCGATCCCGTTCCGGTCAGGGAGGAGACAGATATGACAGATGACACATTGCGGGTAGGAGTGATCTCCTCGACGCACGGCGTCCGGGGAGAGGTGAAGGTATTTCCCACCACAGACGACGCGAATCGGTTTAAACAATTAAAGACAGTAATCCTGGATACAGGACGTGAACGGATGGAACTGACGATCGAGGGTGTGAAATTCTTTAAAAACATGGTAATTCTGAAATTTAAGGAGTTTAATGACATCAATGAGATCGAGAAATACAGAGGGAAGGATTTGCTGATCCGGCGGGATCAGGCAGTGCCGCTTGGCCCGGATGAGAATTTTATTGTTGATCTGATCGGATTGCGGGTGGTAACGGATGAGGGAGAGGATTTTGGCGTCATGAAGGATGTACTTCAGACAGGCGCCAATGATGTCTATGTAATCGACGGAAAAGATGGAAAGGAATATCTTTTCCCGGCAATCCCATCCTGTATTTTAAAGGTCGATCTGGATACGCAGACCATGACGGTTCACATTCTCGATGGTCTTCTGGATCTGTAGGCGGGAGGGCATATACCGATGAATTATCACATTCTGACCCTGTTTCCGGAGATGGTGGAGAGCGGCCTGAATACCAGCATCATCGGCCGCGCTGTGGCGAAGGGCATTCTCTCGATTGACGCGATTAACATCCGTGATTACACAAAGGAAAAACACGGGCATGTGGACGATACGCCTTATGGCGGCGGCGCGGGGATGGTGATGCAGGCCGCCCCGGTCTGCGATGCTTATGAGGCGCTTTGCGATCGTCTGGGCAAACGCCCCCGCGTTCTCTACATGACGCCGCAGGGAAGCGTATTTAATCAGACGATTGCGCAGGAACTGGCCAGAGAAGAGGAACTGGTGTTTTTGTGCGGCCACTATGAAGGAATTGATGAGCGCGCGCTGGAACGTATCGTCACGGACTCTCTCTCGATTGGCGATTATGTACTGACGGGCGGCGAGCTTCCGGCGATGGTGATGATTGACTGCATTTCCCGGCTGGTACCAGGTGTGCTGGGCAGTGACCTTTCGGCAGAGATTGAGTCCTTTCATGATAACCTGTTAGAGTATCCGCAGTACACACGCCCGGAGATCTACGAGGGCATGCGCGTTCCGGAGGTTCTGTTGTCCGGCCATCATAAGAATATTGAGGAATGGAGACGAAAACAGTCGATCCGTCGTACCTGGGAACGGCGTCCGGATCTTCTGGAGCGGGCGAACCTGTCCGGAAAGGAACGAATCTATCTGGAAGAACTGAAAAACACTTGCAATTCTCCGGATTCTATGGTATCATACAACAGTTGTGATGAAAAGAGATGTTCCTCTGATGCAGGGAATGCGTGTAAGAACATCAAATGAAAGTAAGGAGGATCACACAGAATGAACGAGATTATCAGAAATATTGAAGCGGAGCAGTTGAAGGAGTCCGTGCCGGAGTTCCGTGTTGGCGATACCGTCAGGGTACACAACAAGATCAAAGAGGGGAACCGGGAGAGAATTCAGATTTTCGAAGGTACCGTAATCAAGAGACAGAACGGCGGCATCCGCGAGACCTTTACGGTTCGTAAGAATTCCAACGGAATCGGTGTTGAGAAGACCTGGCCGTTGCATTCTCCGTTTGTGGACAAGATTGAGGTTGTCAGAAGAGGTAAGGTAAGACGCGCGAAGCTGAACTATCTGAGAGACAGAGTCGGCAAGGCAGCGAAGGTCAAGGAACTGGTCAGATAGTCAGATAAGTACCATGAAAGTCCAAGAATCCAAGCCGCAAGGCGCAGGATGATTGGCAACTTTCATGTATGCAGCGGCGCTTAGCGAAGTCAAGCCGCAGGCGCAGACTAAGCTTAGCATAGCTGTTTACCATCGATCAATATGTAAGGGCAGCACACATGAGGGGACAAGTACAGATTGTCCCCTCTGTTCGTCTATAGGAGAGAAACGTGGATTTTTATGAAAACGAAGAGAACAGCCTCATTCGTCGGACGGTCGGCTGGGTGGTTGATATCGCGGTGGCGTTGTCCTTTGCCTGGTTTTTCCTCACTTTTTTCGGAACCCAGGTCGTGGTGAACGGGCAGTCCATGCAGCCGCTCCTGAATTCGGGAGAGATTGTGCTGATGAACCGGTTTGTCTATGATTTCGGTACTCCCGATCGACTGGATGTGGTCGTGTTCCTGCGCGAGGACGGAAGGACGAACATCAAGCGGGTCATTGGAATCCCGGGAGATGTGGTGCAGATTGTGGATGGGACGGTTTATGTGAACGGGGAACCGATGGAAGAAGCCGGAACCGTGTCGCTCGCCGGGTTAGCGGATCGACCGGTCGAACTGGGCAACGGAGAATATTTTCTTTTGGGAGACAACCGGGAGAGCAGTGAGGACAGCCGCTTCGCGAATGTGGGTAATGTGATGGAGGATCAGATCATCGGCAAGGTATGGCTGCGGATTTCGCCGCTGATTGATTTTGGCCTGATCCGGTCGTCAGGAGGAGTCTGATTATGAATATACAGTGGTATCCGGGATATATGACGAAGGCCCGGAGGGCCATGCAGGAAGATCTGAAGCTGATCGACCTGATTATTGAACTGGTGGATGCGCGTGTGCCGCTTGCAAGCCGCAACCCGGATGTCGATGAGCTGGGAAAGGGCAAGGCGCGGATGGTTTTACTGAATAAGTCTGATCTGGCAGATGAACGCTGCAATGCCGCCTGGGCTGCCTGGTTTCAGGACCGGGGATATCATGTGGTGATGGTGAATTCCCGTTCGGGCGCCGGATTGAAGCAGATTAATGCAGTCGTGCGTGAGGCTTGCCGGGAAAAGCTGGAGCGCGACCGGAAACGTGGCATCCGCAACCGCCCGATTCGTGCCATGGTGGCCGGCATCCCCAATGTGGGCAAGTCTACTTTTATCAATTCCTTTGTGGGCAAGGCGAGTGCGAAGACCGGCAACAAACCCGGTGTGACGAAGGGAAATCAGTGGATCCGCATGAATCAGACGCTGGAACTTCTGGATACACCGGGAATCCTGTGGCCCAAATTCGAGGATCAGAAGGTCGGGTTGTTGCTTGCCATGGTTGGATCGATCAATGATGATATCCTGAACTGGGATGAGCTGGCTGTGGAGCTGCTGGATTTTCTTGTGAGACAGTACCCGACTGCGATAAAGAACCGTTACCAGACGGAAGAGACGGATGCGGCCGGGCTGCTGGCGCACATCGCGCGAATCCGCGGTTGTCTGCAAAAGGGCGGAGAGCCGGATTGCAGCCGGGCGGCACTGCTTGTGATTGATGATTTCCGCAGTGGGCGTCTTGGTCGGATTACGCTGGAATTACCGCCGGATTGTTCACGGCGAGAGGGTGGAACCGATGAGAAAACTGAGTGAGGAGAAACTGCAGGCGGAACGGAATCGACTGGAGCAGATGAGACAATATGAACACATCTATGCCGTATACGGAAGAATTGGCGGTGTGGATGAGGCGGGACGAGGCCCTCTGGCAGGTCCGGTGGTCGCCGGGGCAGTGATTCTTCCGGAAGATTGCGAGATTCTGTTCCTGAATGATTCCAAGAAGCTTTCTGAAAAACGGCGCGAGGAATTGTTTGATGAAATCAGAGACAAAGCAGTTGCCTGGAATGTCGGACTCGTGGATTATGATGTGATTGACGAGATCAATATTCTGCAGGCCACCTATGAGGCCATGCGTCAGGCGATATCCGGACTGTCTGTCCGCCCGGATATTCTGCTGAATGACGCGGTAACGATACCGGAAGTGGATATTTCTCAGGTTCCGATTATCAAAGGCGACGCGAAGAGTGTGTCCATCGCGGCTGCGAGTATTCTCGCGAAGGTAACCAGAGATCGTCTGATGATCGAATATGACCGCCTGTACCCGGAATATGGATTTGCAAAACATAAGGGCTATGGGACGGCGGCGCATATTGCCGCGATCCGGACGTATGGCCCATGTCCGATCCATCGCAGAACGTTTATTAAAAAATGGATCTGAGGATGGATCGGGACGGTTGTCGGGAGGAACCAGCAAAGTGGGGGAGAAGACCATCTTAAGCAGCAGACGCGCGGTGGGTTCGCGATACGAAGACACCGCCGCCTGTTACCTGAAGGAGAAGGGATACAGGATCCTTGCACGCAATTACCGCAACCGGTGCGGGGAGATCGATATCATTGCAAAGGATGAGACTGGTGTACTGGTTGTCATTGAGGTGAAGTATCGCAGCGACGATGAGTACGGCGATCCTCTCTGCGCGGTCGATCTGCGTAAGCAGCGGCGAATCAGCCGTACGACCCTGTGGTATTATATGGAAAAGAAGTTGCCCGAAGAGACACCCTGCCGTTTTGATGTCATTGCCATCCACCGGGATGGCCGGATTCAGCATATTGAAAACGCATTCGATTTTCATTCATAGTCAGATGGGAGGACTTGTGATGGAGTGGAGCAGAAAGCCGGGAAACCAGGAACTGGAGATTCGGGAACGGGATGGCGTATGCTTTCTTGCGTTTCCTGCACTTGACCGGACGGGAGTGGTGAAACATGCGTTTTCCACGCGGCTCGGCGGAGTAAGCAGAGGGGTATACGCGACGATGAATTTCGGCTTTACCCGTGGGGATGATCCGGCGCATGTGATTGAGAATTATCACCGGATGGCGCATCTTCTGGGAGTTGAGATGAATCGTATGGTCCTCTCGCATCAGACGCATACGGTGAACGTTCGCCGGGTGACGGAGGCAGATGCAGGCAAAGGAATCGTAAAATCCCGTGATTACGCAAACGTCGATGGGCTGATTACAGACGTACCTGGACTGACTCTGGTTACATTTTTTGCCGATTGTGTGCCGTTGTATTTTGTGGATCCGGTGCGTCGGGTGATCGGTCTGTCCCACTCTGGCTGGCGCGGAACCGTAAAACGGATGGGACAGGTGACGCTGGAACGAATGCGGGAGGAGTATGGCACCGATCCCGCAGATGTGGTTGCCTGCATCGGACCGAGTATCTGCGGGGATTGCTATGAAGTTGGCGGAGAGGTCGTGGAGGAATTTGCGCAGGCCTTCTCCACATGCCACCACGATCGGATATTCTATGCGAAGAGCAATGGAAAATATCAGCTGGATCTGTGGGCGGCGAACCGGATTGTGCTGGGAGAAGCCGGCGTGAAGCCGGAGAACATCCATGTGACCGATATCTGCACCCACTGTAATCCGCAGCTTTTGTTTTCTCATCGGACGACGGGAGAGGCAAGGGGAAATCTGGCTGCCTTTCTTACGCTGAGATGAACCGGAAACCGAACGAAAAACGGGAAGGAATGCCATTGGTGATTCCTTCCCATATATGCATTTTATGAAATGGTCTGAAAATATTCGTATCCGTCTGCCATGTACTGTGCGACCAGCCGCTGGATCTTGCTTGTCGGTTCGAGCGTCGAGGCAATGGAAACGTTGTGATTCAGGGAGTTGATAATGGCAGCGATATATTTACTCATATCTGCTTCGAGATACCACTCCCGATCCAGCAACGCCTGTGGACGATAGTTCAGATTCGTGGTAATCACATAATCGATGTAGCCCTTGCTGTAGAAATCATCAAACTTTTCCAGTCCGTTGGTAAACAGGCCGAAGGTACAGCAGATCGCAACCTTTGCCGCTTTGCGTTCCTTCAGTGCACGCGCGGTATCCAGCATACTCTCGCCGGAAGAGATAATGTCATCGATGATCAGCACCGTTTTGCCCTCCACAGAGGAACCCAGGAATTCGTGGGCGACGATCGGATTGCGGCCGTTGACGACCTTGGAGTAATCCCGGCGCTTGTAGAACATGCCCATATCTACGCCCAGGTTGTTGGCCAGATAGACGGCACGCGGCATCGCACCCTCATCCGGGCTGATCACCATCAGATGGTTCTTGTCAATCTTTAAATTCTTATCGTGAGCAAACAGAGCCTTCACAAACTGATAGGTCGGCATAAAGTTGTCAAAACCGCTCAGCGGAATGGCATTCTGAACTCTGGGATCGTGGGCATCGAAGGTAATGATGTTCTGTACGCCCATGGCAATCAGCTCCTGAAGTCCCATGGCGCAGTCAAGGGATTCCCGGCTTGTGCGTTTGTGCTGACGGCTCTCATACAGAAACGGCATGATAACATTGACGCGGTGTGCGGTCGCAACGCTGGCGCCGATGATCCGCTTCAGATCCTGGAAATGGTCATCCGGAGACATGTGATGGGAATAACCGCTGACGGTGTAAGAAAGGCTGTAATTGGTGACGTCGACCATTGCGTAGAGATCGGCGCCGCGTACGGATTCCTGGAGAACACCCTTGGCCTCGCCAGTGCCAAACCGCGAGCATCTGCATTTGAGAAGATAGGAATCCACATCATAGCCGCGGTAATGCAGATCCTGCTGGCGGCGAATCAATTCTTTTGTATCATTCTGGCGGAACTGGACGATGTAATCGTTGACTTTCGAGGCAAGATCACGGCAGCTTTCGAGTGCGGCGATCTTGAGCGGTGCGACGGGCAGGACATCATTAAACACATAATTATTTGCCATGGTATAACGCTCCTCCACAGTGGGCATAGGTAAAACCGGTAAAAAACAGGTTAAATTCATTTCATTTATACCATCCGATTGCATCTCGCGTCAATAGGTCCGGTCATATTTTGTGAAAAAAAACAAAAAACGGTTCCGGTTTACAAAAACGGGAAATCTTGTTATCATTAGGAAAGAACAGGAAAGGGAACTGGTATGAAGAAAAAAGGACATCGGATTAAGTCCGTCGATCGGGGTTCCATAGCCGAAGAACTGGAAATTGAGGCAGGAGATCGACTCCTCACGGTCAACGGGCATGAGGTGGAAGACATTTTTGATTATGAATATTATGTGGATAATGAGAGCATAACCCTGTTGATTGAAAAAGCGGATGGTGAATTGTGGGAACTGGAGATTGAGAATGACGGCCAGGACCCGGGACTGAATTTCGAGAATGGACTGATGAGCGATTATAAGTCCTGCAGCAACAAATGTATTTTTTGCTTTATCGATCAGATGCCGCCGGGAATGCGGGAGACGCTTTATTTTAAAGATGACGATTCCAGACTGTCGTATCTGCAGGGCAATTATGTTACACTGACGAATATGAAGGATCACGACATCCAGCGTATTATTGATTTCAAGCTGGCGCCGATTAATATTTCCGTTCACACGACGAACCCACAGTTACGCTGTGAGATGCTGCACAACCGTTTCGCCGGCGAGTCACTGGCACGGATTGACACGCTATATGAGGCGGGGATTCCGATGAACGGTCAGATCGTGTTATGCAGGGATGTAAATGATGGGGCGGAGCTGGATCGGACAATCCGCGATCTGATGAAATATATTCCCTGTATGCAGAGCGTGTCTGTCGTACCGGTCGGGCTAACAAAATACCGGGACGGCCTCTATCCGATGAAGGCGTTTGACCGGGAGTCGGCGGAGGACGCCTTACAGATCATTGAGAAATGGCAGCAGAAGATTTTTGCGGAGCATGGTATTTATTTCATCCACGCCAGCGATGAGTTTTATATCATGGCGGAACGGGAACTTCCGGAAGACGAACGCTATGATGGATATCCGCAGCTGGAGAACGGAGTCGGCATGCTGCGTCTTCTGGATACTGAGGTGACGGAAGCACTGGAAGAAATGGAGGCAGAAGAAAATTCGGTTCATGCAAATGCAGAATCCCTTCCGGTGGGAGACGATGACAATGAAACCGCCATATCCGAAGAAAATGTGGAGTGCGAGTGGGATGATCCGCAGGATGAAGAGCGATATTGCGAGGAAATGTGGGAGGACAGCTGCACCGATCCGCTTTTTTGCGGAACGCCGGAGAAAGAAAGCCTCTCTCTGGCGACCGGTATGCTGGCCTATCCTTATATCAAAAGGCAGATTGAAAAAATCACGGAGCGCTATCCGCAGAAGACGGTTCATCTCTATGCGATCCGCAATGATTTTTTCGGCGATACGATTACCGTTGCCGGGCTGATTACGGGGCAGGACATTGAGAAACAGCTGACAGGAAAAAATCTGGGTTCCAGGCTGCTTCTTCCTGCCTGCATGTTTCGCAGCGGGGAGGACGTCTTTCTGGACGACGTCTCTCTTGGCGAGGTGGAAACCGCTTTACAAGTTCCGGTGAATATTGTAAAATCAAGCGGGCGGGATCTGGTGCGGACGATCCTGTATGCCGGTTCGGAAGCGTTTGCCGAACATGGCGAATATGAATTGCAATCGCTATAGCATGTCTTACCTGGTTTCGGACAGGGATAAGAGGATGCAGACAGATAAGAAGGAGAAAGTCAAAAATGAGCAAACCAATCGTAGCAATCGTCGGGCGCCCGAATGTCGGGAAGTCCACCCTGTTCAATGCGCTGGCAGGTGAGACGATCTCCATCGTGAAGGATACGCCGGGTGTGACCAGGGATCGAATTTATGCGGACTGTACCTGGCTGAATATGAATTTTACACTGGTTGATACCGGAGGCATCGAGCCGGAAAGCAGGGATGTGATTCTGGCACAGATGCGTGAGCAGGCGCAGATCGCCATCGATACGGCGCATGTCATTATTTTTATCGTTGATGTGCGGCAGGGGATGGTGGACGCTGATACGAAAGTGGTGGATATGCTGAGAAAGGCCGGTAAACCGGTTGTCCTGGCGGTCAACAAGGTGGACAGTTTTCAGAAATTCGGCAATGACGTATACGAATTTTACAATCTGGGAATCGGAGATCCGATTCCGGTGTCGGCGGCTTCCCGGTTGGGAATCGGGGATCTTCTGGATGAGGTGACAAAGCATTTTACCCTGGAGCAGACGGAGGAGGAAGAGGATGAGCGTCCGCGTGTGGCGATCGTCGGCAAGCCGAATGTGGGCAAGTCTTCCATCATCAACCGGATCCTTGGATATGAGCGTGTCATTGTCTCGGATATCGCCGGTACGACACGGGATGCGGTGGATACGCAGGTAAAGTATAACGGAACAGAGTATGTTTTTATTGATACAGCCGGCCTGCGCCGCAAGAGCAAAATCAAAGAGGATCTGGAGCGCTACAGCATCATCCGTACCGTCTCGGCGGTCGAGCGCGCGGATGTGGTCATTCTAGTGATCGACGCGGTCGAGGGCGTGACCGAACAGGATGCCAAGATTGCCGGAATCGCGCATGATCGGGGTAAAGGAATCATCGTCGCGGTGAACAAATGGGACGCGGTCGAGAAGAATGACCGGACGATCTATGAGTACACGAAGAAGATCCGGGATACGCTGTCGTTTATGCCTTACGCGGAACTCGTGTTTATCTCCGCAGTGACCGGGCAACGGATCGGAAAGATGTTCGAGATCATCGATATGGTGCGGGAAAACCAGAATATGCGTGTCGCGACCGGGGTTCTCAATGAGATTATGACACAGGCGGTCGCCATGCAGCAGCCACCGTCTGATAAGGGGAAACGTCTGAAGTTGTTCTATATGACGCAGGTGGCTGTCAAGCCGCCGACCTTTGTGGTCTTTGTCAATGATAAGCAGCTGATGCATTTTTCCTATGTCCGCTATCTGGAAAATCAGATTCGGAATACATTCGGGTTCAAGGGAACGGCTCTGAAGTTTCTGATCCGCGAGCGTTCCGGAAAGGAGCAGTGACGATGGAACGGGTGATCTGTCTGGTGTACGGCTATGTATTCGGGCTCCTGCAGAGCGGTTATCTGTACAGCAGATCGAAGGGGATGGATATTCGCAATTATGGGAGCGGAAATTCCGGCAGTACGAATGTACTGCGTGTGATGGGCAAGCGGGCGGCCGCAATTGTGTTCATCGGAGACGCGGGCAAGATGATCATCGCCTGCCTTCTGACAAGGTATCTGTTCCGGAATCAGCCGGATCATATGTATCTGTATCTTTTGTATACGGCATTTGGCGTTATCCTGGGGCACAATTTCCCGTTTTACATGGGATTTAAGGGCGGTAAGGGGATCGCTGCCACAGCCGGTCTTTTTGCATCGACAGACTGGCGGCTGGCCGTTGTCTGTCTGGTCGTTTTTGCGGTGACGGTCGCGGTGACCAGGTATGTTTCACTGGGATCCATTTTGATCGTGACTGTATTTTTCCTGTGGATGGTATTCTTTGGAAGGAGAGGAGATTACGGCCTCGCAGGTTCTGTTTTACCGGAATTTGACGCGATCGCATTTCTGATTATGGCGATGGCTGTCTGGCGGCACAGGGCGAATATCCGCAGGCTTATCTCAGGTACGGAAAACAAGGTTGGAGCGAAGAAAACAGCGTGATAGCAATCTGGAACGGAGGAACATCATGGGATCAGTCAGCATCATCGGATCGGGCAGCTGGGGCATTGCCCTTTCCGCTTTGTTACATAATAATGGCCACCGCGTGACGGTCTGGTCTGCCTTTGAGGCGGAGTCGGAGGCCTTGAGGACGACGAGGCAGTTAAAGACGCTTCCGGGGCTCGTTCTGCCGGAAGATATGGAATTTACGACCGACCTTGAGGCGGCCATGTCTGACCGGGATCTGCTGGTTACGGCCTCTCCGTCGATTTATGTGCGTGGCGTCGCCCGGCAGATGCGTCCATATTGCCGGGATGGACAGATTATTGTCAATGTTGCTAAGGGGATCGAGGAAGAAACACTGATGACGCTTTCCGGCGTCCTCGGCGAAGAACTTCCCATGGCGAATGTTGCGGTTCTGTCCGGGCCAAGCCATGCGGAGGAGGTTTGCCGGGGGCTGCCGACTACCTGCGTGACGGGCGCCAGGGACAGGGCGACGGCTGAATTTGTTCAGAACTGCTTCATGAGCCCGGTGTTCCGTGTATACACCAGCCCGGATATCCTGGGCATCGAACTGGGCGCGGCGCTCAAAAATGTCATTGCGTTGGCCGCAGGGATTGCGGACGGACTCGGCTATGGCGATAATACGAAGGCAGCGCTGATCACACGGGGCATCTATGAGATCACCAGACTCGGCATCGCAATGGGTGGCCGGGTGGAAACCTTTGGCGGTCTTTCCGGTATTGGTGACCTGATTGTGACCTGCGCCAGCATGCACAGCCGCAACCGGCGTGCCGGTATTCTGATCGGGAAGGGCTACACGATGGAAGCGGCGATGAATGAGGTGCAGATGGTTGTGGAGGGCGTTTATTCCGCCAAGGCCGGTCTGGCACTTGGAAAAAAGTATGGGATTGATCTTCCAATCATTGAAGAGGTGAATCATGTTCTCTTTGACGGGAAACCTGCGAAGGATGCGGTCGGCGACCTGATGCTTCGTCATCGGACCGACGAAACTGCGTCTGCGAAATGGGAATAAACAAAATGCTTGACATTGTTCCTTTGTGCAACTATAATAATGTCAGCTTTAAGGACGAGGCATACCGCTTGAGGTATGCCCGTTTCTTGCTTATGCCTTACAGTTATGAGACTGGTGGGGCTGTGAATAAAAGAGGAGGATATTATGATGAAGAAGAGAATGTTCAGTTTGGGTATGGCGGTTCTTATGGCCGCATCCATGACCGCCTGTGGCGGAAGCAGCAGTTCTTCTGCGACGACTGCAGCAGCGGCGGCAGAGACCGAAGCAGCAGAGGCAGCAGAGGCAGAGGACTCCGCGGAAGAGACCGAGGCAGCAGCGGCAGATGATGGCGCGACGTTTAAGATTGGTGTGATTGGACCGCTGACCGGAGCGGCTGCCGCTTATGGTGTCGGCGTTGCGAACGGCGCGGATCTGGCAGTGAAGGAGATCAATGCGGCTGGCGGTATCAATGGATATCAGGTAGAACTGAATTCACAGGATGACGAACACGATCCGGAGAAGTCGGTGAACGCTTATAACACTCTGAAGGACTGGGGCGCTCAGATGATCGTTGGTTCGGTGACATCCAAGCCATGTATCGCAGTCGTAGCTGAGACTTCCGCTGACAATATGTTCCAGATCACTCCGTCCGGTTCCGCTGTCGAGTGCATCTCCGGAGACAATGCGTTCCGTGTATGCTTCTCTGATCCGTCGCAGGGCAAGGCTTCCGCTCAGTATATCGGAGAACACGCTCTGGCAACGAAGATTGGTATCATCTATGACAGTTCCACCGAGTATTCGTCCGGTATCCGTGAGGCGTTTGTGGCCGAGGCTGCTAATCAGGGACTGGAGATTGTAGCGGATGAGGCGTTTACTGCGGACAGCGCGACGGATTTTTCCGTTCAGCTGGATAAGATGAATGAGGCTGGCGCGGAGCTGGTATTCCTGCCGATTTATTATCAGGAGGCTTCTATTATTCTGAAGCAGGCATCTGACAAGGAGTTTGCGCCGATCTTCTTCGGTGTGGACGGCATGGACGGTATTCTGACGGTTGATAACTTTGACACTTCTCTGGCAGAAGGCGTGATGCTGCTGACTCCGTTCTCTACTACAGAGGAAGGCAGCCTGCAGTTTACTGCTGATTATACGGCGGCGTACGGTGAGGAGCCGAATCAGTTTGCGGCGGATTCCTACGATGCGATCTATGCGATCAAGGCTGCGGCTGAGGCTGCGGATGTCAATCCGGACATGAGCTATTCTGATATCTGTGACGCACTGAAGGTTGCCATGACGGAGATTTCCATTGATGGACTGACCGGTGAGAACATGACCTGGGATGCTTCCGGCGAGACCGGCAAGGCTCCGAAGGCCGTCATGATTGTGAATGGTGTTTACGAGATGCAGTAAGGTCAGCAAACGACAAATGCTTCTGACGTTTTTTATCGTATGTTTTTCCTGCTTCATGCAGATCCAACAGGGGGTCGTCCGCAGACGGCTCCCTGTGTGTCGCCGACCGGTACGGATTTTTACTTAAAGAGGGGTATTTTATGAGTTTTCTGTCTTATCTGATCAATGGCATCAGTCTGGGAAGTGTTTACGCCATCATTGCCCTTGGATACACGATGGTTTACGGGATAGCAAAGATGCTGAATTTTGCTCACGGTGACATCATCATGGTGGGTGCGTTCGTCACCTTTACCATGGTAAGTACCTGTGGATATCCGCCAATGGTTGGCGTTCTGTGCGCCATTGTGTTCTGTACGGTACTCGGTGTTGTCATCGAGCGGGTAGCATATAAGCCTCTGCGGGGCGCATCGAAGCTGGCGGTCCTGATTACGGCGATCGGTGTGAGCTATCTGTTGCAGAATCTGGCATTGCTGATTTTCGGTTCGAATTCCCATCAGTTTACTTCGGTGGTGGCGTTGCCGAATCTGAAGCTTGCGGATGGCGCTCTGACCATTTCCAGCGTGACGATCGTGACGATCCTCTTGTGTATCATCATTATGGTAGTGCTGCTGACGTTCATCAATAAGACAAAAATCGGACAGGCCATGCTTGCCGTCTCAGAGGATAATGGAGCTGCAACTCTGATGGGAATCGATGTGAACCGAACCATTGCGGTGACATTTGCCATTGGTTCCGCTCTGGCGGCAATTGCCGGTGCGCTGCTGTGCTCCGCCTATCCGTCTCTGACTCCCTACACGGGTTCCATGCCTGGCATTAAGGCGTTCGTGGCGGCTGTGTTTGGAGGAATTGGTTCCATTCCCGGGGCGTTTATCGGCGGTGTACTTCTCGGTATTATTGAAAACCTGTCCAAGGCATATATATCGTCTCAGCTTTCTGATGCCATTGTGTTCTCCGTGCTGATCATTGTGCTTCTGGTACGTCCGACCGGCATTATGGGGAAGAAGATCAATGAGAAAGTGTAGGTGCCCGAGATGAAGATGAACCAGAAAAGAAAAGTATTCATTCAGAATCTGATTACATACGCGATAGTGATCGGCTGCTGGATTATCATTCAGATTATGATACAGACCGGCAATATCAGCAGTCTGCTGAAAGGATTGCTGGTGCCGCTTTGTACTTACGCGATTCTCGCAGTTTCCCTGAACCTGACCGTCGGTATCCTGGGTGAGTTGAGCCTGGGGCATGCCGGATTCATGTGTGTCGGAGCGTTTTCAGGCGCCTTTTTCACCAATGTGGCGGCGAACGTGATCCCAGGCACCGGATTGCGGCTTTTCTTTGCGCTTCTGATTGGTGCGGCGGTGGCCGGAATTTTCGGTCTGTTGATCGGCATTCCTGTTCTCCGTCTGAAAGGCGATTATCTGGCAATCGTCACGCTCGCTTTTGGGGAAATTATCAAGAATCTGATCAATACCTTGTATGTCGGCGTGGATGCGGCCGGTCTTCATTTTTCCATCAAGGATACGACTTCCCTTGGACTTGATGAGACTGGCGTCGTTATCATCAAGGGACCACAGGGCATCACGGGAACACCGAAGGCAGCGACCTTTACGGTCGGTGTGATTGTACTGCTGATTACCGTTTTTGTCGTGCTCAATCTGATCAATTCCAGATCCGGCCGTGCGATTATGGCAATCCGTGACAACCGGATTGCGGCGGAATCCATTGGCATCAACGTCACAAAATTCAAACTGATGGCTTTCGCGATATCAGCTTCCCTTGCGGGGGCGGCCGGAGTGCTGTATGCGCATAATCTGTCTTCCTTAGCTGCAACGACCAATAACTTTGGTTACAACAAATCGATCACCATCCTGGTGTTTGTGGTGCTGGGCGGTCTGGGCAATGTGCGCGGTTCAATCATTGCGGCAGTAATTCTGACGCTGTTGCCGGAACTGCTGCGTGGACTCAATGATTACCGGATGCTGATTTATGCCATTGTTCTGATTGTGATGATGATCTTCAATTCCAGTCCGAAGGCGATTGAGATGCGTGCAGTGTTGCGGGAACGCTTCAAAAAGAAATCGAAGGAGGCGGCGTGATATGGCAATCCTTGAAGTAAAAGGTCTCGGCATCTCCTTCGGCGGTCTGAAGGTGGTGGATGATTTTTCTGTTACGATTGAAAAAGGGCAGCTCTACGGACTGATCGGTCCGAACGGCGCCGGCAAGACAACCGTATTCAACCTGTTGACGGGTGTGTATAAGCCAGACGTGGGGACAATCCGTCTGGATGGTCAGAACATTACCGGAAAGAAGACGATCGAAATCAACCAGGCCGGTATTGCGCGAACGTTTCAGAATATCCGGCTGTTTAAGGAGCTTTCCGTTCTGGATAACGTAAAAGCCGGTTTGCATAATCATTATGTGTATTCTACCGTGGAGGGTATTTTACGGCTCCCGCGCTATCGGAAGATGGAACGGGCGATGGATGAGCGGGCGATGGAGCTGCTTTCGGTGTTCGATCTGGATGGGGAACGTGACTTTAAGGCCTCGAATCTGCCTTACGGGAAACAGAGAAAGCTGGAAATCGCAAGGGCGCTGGCGACGGAACCGAAGCTGCTGCTGCTTGACGAACCGGCTGCCGGTATGAATCCGAATGAGACTGCGGAGCTGATGGAGACGATCCGTTTCGTGCGGGATCATTTTGATATGACGATCCTTTTGATTGAACATGATATGAAACTGGTTTCCGGTATCTGTGAGAAGATTACCGTCCTCAATTTCGGTCAGGTGCTGACACAGGGAAACACGACGGATGTACTGAATGACAGGCGGGTGATCACCGCGTATTTGGGAGAGTAGGAGGGAAGATGGTATGGCGATTCTGGAGGTTAAGGATCTGGAAGTCTGTTACGGCGTCATCCAGGCCATCAAGGGCATTTCCTTCGAGGTCAACCAGGGGGAGATCATTGCTCTGATCGGCGCCAATGGCGCCGGTAAGACGACAACTCTGCAGACAATTACCGGTCTGATCCCGTCGAAAGCGGGTAAGATCTTTTATGAAGGACACGATATCACGAAGACGCCCGGCCACAAACTGGTTGCAATGGGGATCGCGCATGTGCCGGAGGGACGGCGCGTATTCGCGCAGCTTTCGGTGCTGCAGAACCTGAGACTGGGCGCTTATACCAGAAGTGACCGTGGTGAGGTTGAGAATACGCTGAAGATGGTTTATGAACGCTTCCCCCGCCTGGAAGAGCGGAAAAACCAGCTTGCAGGGACGCTGTCCGGTGGTGAACAGCAGATGCTTGCGATGGGGCGGTCATTGATGTCGCATCCGAAACTGATTGTGATGGACGAACCATCCATGGGCCTGTCTCCGATCTATGTGAATGAAATTTTTGACATCATTGAAAAGATCAACGCGGACGGGACGACGGTGCTTCTGGTCGAGCAGAATGCCAAAAAAGCATTGTCGATCGCGGACCGTGCTTATGTTCTGGAGACCGGAACGATTTCCTTAAGCGGGGATGCCAGAGAACTGATGAACGACGAAGCAGTCAGAAAAGCATATCTGAGTGAGTGAATTGTTAATTGTTATATTTTTACAAAAAAAACGAAAAAAAGAAGGGAAAGGTCTAGACCTTCCCTTTCTTTTTGTGTTATGATAGAAACAATGTTTCCGTTCGAATGCAGATGCGGACGGTTGCCATTCAAGCATATGATGATTCGGGATGTCCTGAAGAGTCGCTTAATATTTTATAACAGAGGAGGACATTGTTACCATGAAGGGGAATGTCGTTGTAGGCCAGTCGGGGGGACCGACCGCTGTAATTAATTCCAGTCTTGCCGGTGTCTATCGCACTGCTATTCAGCGGGGTGCGAAGAAGGTGTATGGGATGCTGTACGGAATCCAGGGATTGATTGATGAACAGTATGTGGATCTCTCCAAGTATATCAAGACCGATCTGGACGTGGAGATTCTGAAGAGAACCCCGTCTGCGTTTCTGGGGACCTGTCGTTACAAGCTGCCGGATATCCATGAGAATCAGGATATTTATGTGAAGATTTTTGAAATTCTGGAAAAGCTGGATATCGAGTGCTTTATCTATATTGGCGGCAACGATTCGATGGATACCATCAAGAAGCTGTCTGATTATGCGATTCTGACCGGTAAGTCACAGAAGTTTATCGGCGCACCAAAGACCATTGATAACGATCTGGCACTGACGGATCACACGCCTGGTTTCGGCAGCGCGGCGAAGTATATCGCGACATCGACGAAGGAAGTGATTCGTGATGGTCTGGGCTTCTCCTACAAGAAGAAGCTGGTGACCGTGATCGAGATCATGGGAAGAAATGCCGGCTGGCTGACCGGTGCGTCAGCTCTGTCAAGAGGAGAGGACTGTGCAGGACCGGATCTGATCTATCTGCCGGAAGTCACCTTTGATCTGGACAAGTTCACCCAGAGAGTCCGGAAGCTGTTAGAGAAGAAGGATGTTGTAGTCGTGGCAGTATCGGAGGGTATCCGGATTGCGGATGGCCGCTACGTCTGTGAACTGGGCTCTTCCAGTGATTATTCGGATGCGTTTGGACACAAGCAGCTGACTGGTTGTGGTGCATTTCTGGCAAATCACATTCATCAGGAAGTCGGATGCAAGACCCGTGCGGTAGAATTCAGCACATTACAGAGAAGTGCGGCTCATCTGGCGTCCCGCGTTGATGTCAATGAAGCATTTATGTGCGGTGGTGCGGCAGTGAAGGCGGCTGACGAAGGCGATACCGGCAAGATGGTTGTCATTGATCGTGTATCGGATGACCCATATCAGTGCGCATGCGGTATCTATGACGTGCATAAGATCGCCAACGGAGAGAAGCTGGTGCCGAGAGAGTGGATTACAAAAGACGGAACATATGTGACCGATGAATTCATTGACTATGTGAGACCGCTGATTCAGGGCGATTATCCATGTGTAATGGTAGATGGTATTCCGCGTCATCTGTATATGTCTTCCGCTAAAAAATAAGGGGGAGGTGCGGCAATATGTTATCAAAGGCAATCAGAACGGCGACGGACGCGCTTGCGGGCAAGGTCGACGCCAACGGAAATCCATACATTGATCATGCCAACCGGGTTATGGATCGGATGAACACGCAGGAGGAAAAGATGGTCGCGATTCTTCATGATGTCGTTGAGGACACGGAGATGTCGCTGACGGATCTGCTGGCGCAGGGATTTCCAAGAGAAGTGGTGGAAGCAGTTGGGATTCTTACCAAGCGTAAGGATATGACGTATTTCGAGTATATTGACGATATCCGCTGTAACGAGCTTGCCACGAAAGTAAAGATCGCCGAGATCGAGGATAATCTGGATCTGCCGCGCGTACAGAAGATGTCATTCCAGACTTATTCCCCCCAGGTCCGTGCGAAGAAAGCCATCGCCATTCTCAAGGGAGAAGAGGGCGGATCAAAGAGTAACTGAATGAATGAAACAGAATCCCCCCTGCATATACTGTAACAGTACAGCAAGGGGGTATTTTCTTCATGGATCAATATCATGTTTATCAGGACATCCAGGCCAGAACCGGCGGCGAGATTTATCTGGGAGTGGTCGGGCCTGTCCGGTCCGGAAAATCCACATTTATCAAACGTTTTATGGAACAGATGGTACTGCCTGACATGGAAGACGGATACCAGAAGAGCAGGACCAGGGATGAGCTGCCGCAAAGTGCGGCCGGCCGGACGATTATGACGACAGAACCCAAATTCATTCCCAAGGAAGCCGCCGAGGTTCGTCTCGCGGAAGGAATTACGGTGCGGGTTCGTCTTGTTGATTGCGTCGGATTCATGGTCGCGGGTGCAGGCGGGCATGAGGAGAACGACCGGGAGCGAATGGTCCGCACACCCTGGTCCGACGAAGAGATTCCATTTACCATCGCTGCAGAAATCGGAACGCGTAAGGTTATCCGTGATCACTCGACGATCGGAATCGCCGTCACGACAGACGGTTCGTTTGGCGAACTCAGACGGGAGGCATACATAGACGCAGAAGAAACGGCGGTCCGCGAGCTTGCGCAGATCGGAAAGCCTTTTGTCCTTCTGCTCAATTCAGACCGTCCTTACTCGGAAGAGACGGAACGTCTGGCCGCTCAGCTGGGGGAGAAGTATGGTGTAACCGTTCTCCCGGTCAATTGTGAGCAATTGAAAAAGGATGATATCTGTCGGATTCTGGAGAGTGTTCTGAACGAATTCCCGGTCACGGAGATCGATTTTTCGATTCCGAAATGGCTGGAGATTCTGCCTTCCGTTCATCCGGTCAAAAGCCGGGTCATCACGGAGGCACGGAATCTGATGACGCGGGTGAGGCACATGAAGGATGTGCCAAAGGGGGCTCTCCCACAGTCGTCGGAAACGGATTCACCGATCCGTTCTCTGAAGGTGGATGAGATTGACCTTGCGGATGGAAGCGTTTCCGTTTCCGTATCCATGGACGACGGATGTTACTATGACATCCTGAGTCATTACGCGGGGATCGAAATCGAAGATGAGTATGAACTGATGAGAAAGCTTCGGGAGCTTGCGTCAATGCAGGCTGAGTATGAAAAGGTTTTGCATGCGATGAACCAGGTGCGGATGAAGGGGTACGGCGTGGTGACGCCTGACCGTTCGGAGATTGTGCTGGATGAACCGGCCGTCATCCGTCATGGGAACCGGTATGGAGTCAAGATGCGGGCGGAAGCGCCGTCCATCAATCTGATCCGGGCACAGATCCAGACTGAGATCGCGCCGATTGTCGGCAGCGAGCAGCAGGCCCAGGATCTGATTGCCTATATGAAAGATCATGCGAAGAACAGTGAAGATGGAATCTGGGAGACCAATATCTTCGGCAAGTCCATTGAACAGATCGTGGAGGATGGGATTCAGGCGAAGATCAGCCAGATGACCGAAGACTGTCAGACCAGACTGCAGGATGCTTTGCAGAAAATCATTAACGACTCCAACGGCGGACTGATCTGCATTATCATCTGACCTGCTGCAAACACAATCTGCGAAGGAGGAAATGCAATGAAGCTGGAATTTATCGGGGCGGCTCATGAAGTGACCGGAAGCTGTCATTATCTGGAGGTTGCGGGAACCAGGCTGTTTGTCGACTGTGGAATGGAACAGGGCGCCAATATTTACGAGAATGTGGAAACTCCGGTTCCCTATTCGGACATTGATTTTGTCCTTGTCACCCATTCGCACATTGACCATGTCGGGCTGCTGCCTTACATCTATGCGCGGGGATTCCGCGGTCGCGTTATCGCCACTTCTGCGACCTGCGATCTGTGCTATATCATGCTCAAGGACAGCGCCCACATTCAGGAATCGGAGGCAGAATGGAAAAACCGCAAGAACCGGCGGGCCGGCAAGGCAGAAGTGGAGCCCCTCTATACGATGGCTGACGCGGAGGGAGTACTCGAACATTTTGAGGCATATGATTACGGAAAGACCATTTCGCTGAATGACGCCCTGACGATTCGTTTTACGGATGTGGGACATCTGCTGGGTTCTGCGTCCATTGAAATCTGGATGAAGGAGGACGGCATTCGCAAAAAGATCGTCTTTTCCGGCGATATCGGCAATAAGAATAAGCCTTTGATTCGTGACCCGTCTTATGTGAAGGATGCGGATTATGCGGTGATGGAATCGACCTATGGAGACCGTTATCATCAGAAGGGATCTGACCATATTGAGGAACTGGCGCGGATTACACAGGAGACGCTTGACCGGGGCGGAAATGTGGTGATTCCGGCGTTTGCGGTCGGCCGCACACAGGAACTTCTGTATTTCTACCGGGAAATCAAGGAGCGCGGATTGGTTACCGGTCATGACGGCTTCGAGGTTTATGTGGACAGCCCGCTCGCGATCGAGGCAACTCATGTGTTCAAGATGAATCAGCTGGACTGCTATGACCAGGAGACGCGGACCATGGTGATGCAGGGCATCAACCCCATTTCCTTCCGTGGATTGACTCTGACTGTCGGCAGCGACGAATCGAAAAACATCAATTTTGATCCAACGCCGAAGGTGATCATTTCCGCATCCGGCATGTGTGACGCCGGCCGGATTCGTCATCATCTGAAGCACAATCTGTGGCGTAAGGAGTCGACAATTGTCTTTGCAGGCTATCAGGCGGAGGGCACGATCGGCCGCATACTGATTGACGGAGCCAAATCAGTCAAACTCTTTGGTGAAACCATCGATGTCGAGGCGCAGATTGAGACCTTGCATGACATCAGTGGTCATGCGGACAAGAATGGGCTGCTGGAATGGGCGTGCGCGTTTGAGACGAAGCCGTCCCGCTTTTTCATCGTCCATGGGCAGGACAGCGTCTGCGATCGTTTTGCCGAGGATGTGACAAAAGCGACCGGTGTGATGGCTTCGGCGCCTTACTCCGGAGCGGAATTTGATCTGGCAAGGGGCGTGTGGATCCGCGAGGCCGAGCCGATGCCGATATCAAAGAAATCAGCCGCAACGGCGAAAGCGTCGTCGGTCTATGCGCGTCTGTTGGCTGCCGGACAGCGTCTGCTTGCCGTCATCGCGCACAACGAAGGAGGCGCCAACAAGGACCTTGCGAAGTTTACCGATCAGATCAATGCGCTGTGTGAGAAATGGGATAGATAGGAGTCTGGCTTATGTCTAAGGTACAGATTTATACGGATGGAGCGGCGCGGGGAAACCCGGACGGGCCGGGTGGATACGGAGCGGTGATTCAGTTTCTGGACAGCCAGGGGCGACTGCATGAGAAAATTCTGTCGGCCGGTTACCGCAAAACGACCAATAACCGGATGGAACTGATGGCTGCGATCGTGGCGCTGGAAGCGCTGAACCGCCCCTGCGAAGTGGAGCTTTATTCGGACTCCAAGTATCTGACTGATGCTTTCAATCAAAAATGGATCGATAACTGGGTCAAAAACAACTGGGTACGGGGGAAAAGCGGACCGGTGAAAAACATTGATCTGTGGGAGCGGCTTCTGAAGGCGAAGGCTCCTCACAGAGTCATGTTCATCTGGGTCAGAGGACACGCGGGACATCCGCAGAATGAACGCTGTGATCTGCTTGCCACATCTGCCGCAGACGGAGAGGATCTTCTTGACGATCCGGGCGTGAACAGCTGAATGATTGCAATTCCGCCTTGATTATCGGAAATTCCTGTGCTATATTTAATCGGGATTATTCAGGAGATTCAGAATCTTTGAATGATAAAAAGACAGGCCGCCCGGTCGAATGAAAGCGGCTGAAATTACGGAGGAAACGTTACTGTGAAGAAGTATGGAGTCAACGAGTTAAGAAAGATGTTTCTGGAGTTTTTTGAAAGCAAAGGGCATCTGGCGATGAAAAGCTTTTCTCTGGTGCCGCATAATGACAACAGCCTGCTGCTGATCAATTCCGGCATGGCGCCTCTGAAGCCTTATTTTACCGGCCAGGAGATTCCGCCGAGAAGGCGGGTTACCACCTGCCAGAAGTGTATCCGTACGGGCGACATCGAGAACATCGGAAAGACAGCCCGGCACGGTACATTCTTTGAAATGCTGGGTAATTTTTCATTTGGCGATTATTTCAAGAAAGAAGCGATTGGCTGGTCGTGGGAGTTTCTGACTGAGGTGGTCGGGCTCGATCCGGAGCGCCTGTATCCGTCCGTCTATCTGGACGACGACGAGGCCTATGATATCTGGAACAAACAGATCGGCGTTCCGAAGGAAAAGATTTTCTGTTTTGGCAAGGAGGATAATTTCTGGGAGCATGGCGCCGGCCCCTGCGGTCCCTGTTCGGAAATCTATTATGACCGCGGCGAGAAATATGGCTGCGGCAAGCCAACCTGTACCGTCGGCTGCGACTGTGACCGCTATATTGAAGTCTGGAACAACGTATTTACTCAGTTCGACAATGATGGCCATGGCAATTATACAGAACTGATCCAAAAGAATATCGATACCGGCATGGGGCTGGAGCGTCTGGCCGTGGTCGTTCAGGATGTGGACTCGCTGTTTACCGTCGATACCAACAAAGCGCTGCTGGATGAAGTCTGTGAGATGGCTCACACAGCCTATCTGGCGGATGAAAAGAAGGACGTATCTCTGCGGATCATTGCGGATCATGTGAAATCCTGCACGTTTATGATCTCGGACGGTATTATGCCCTCGAACGAGGGACGCGGTTATGTACTGCGCCGGCTGTTGCGCCGGGCGGCCCGTCATGGACGTCTGCTCAGCATTGAGGGGCAGTTCCTGGCGGAGCTTTCCAAGGAGGTCATCGAGCTCTCAAAGGATGGTTACCCGGAGCTGGAAGAGAAGAAACCGATGATCCTGAAGGTGCTGGCGCAGGAGGAAGAGAAATTCAACCGTACCATCGACCAGGGACTCGCAATCCTCTCAGACATGGAAGCCGATATGGCTGCGAAGGGAGAGACGGTTCTTTCCGGTGAAAATGCATTCAAACTGTATGATACGTATGGATTCCCGCTGGATCTGACGATTGAGATTCTGGAAGAAAAGAATCTGACGGTAGATCAGGATGGGTTTGCCGCATCGATGAAGGAGCAGCGGGAAAAGGCCCGAGCAGCCCGGAAGACGACGAACTACATGGGAGCGGATGTGACCGTATACCAGTCGATCCCAGCAGATATTACTTCCGAGTTCGTCGGCTATGACCGTCTGGTTCATGAATCGAAGATTTCTGTCCTGACCACCGAGACAGAGCTTCCAGAGGCGCTGACCGACGGCGAGAGGGGCACGATGATCGTGGACGAGACGCCATTCTATGGTACGATGGGCGGCCAGGAAGGCGATATCGGCGTGATTACCGGAGCGGATGGTGGTGAATTTGCAGTCGAGCAGACCATTCATCTGCAGGGAACCAAGATCGGTCATGTCGGCCGTGTAACCCGGGGAATGTTTACGGTTGGCGAGACGGTCACCCTGTCCGTAAATGGAGCAAACCGTCACAATACCGAGAAGAATCACAGTGCGACGCATCTGCTGCAGAAGGCGTTGCGCACGGTGCTTGGCGACCATGTCGAACAGGCTGGTTCGCTGGTGACCCCGGATCGTCTGCGTTTTGACTTCACTCACTTTTCTGCGATGACGCCGGATGAAATCAGCCGGGTAGAGAATCTGGTGAATCAGGAGATCGCGGAAGATCTGGCAGTTGTCACGGAGGTAATGAGTCTCGATGAAGCGAAGAAGACGGGCGCTATGGCGCTTTTTGGCGAGAAATATGGCGAAGAGGTACGTGTGGTCCGTATGGGCGATTTCTCTACCGAGCTTTGCGGCGGTACTCACGTCTCTCACACTGGCACGATTCACGCATTCAAGATCATTTCTGAAGCCGGAATCGCGGCGGGAGTCCGCCGGATCGAAGCGCTGACCGGTGAGGGCCTGATGGCTTATTATCAGAAAGAGGAGAATGAGCTGTTTGCGGCGGCAAAGGCAGCGAAAACGTCGCCTGCCGAACTGAAGAATAAGGTCGAGTCGCTGATGGCCGAGATGAAGTCTCTGCAGGCGGAGAATGATAAACTGAAGAGCCGGCTGGCGAATGAATCCCTTGGAGATGTGATGAACCAGGTCCGCGAAGTGAACGGCGTAAAAGTCCTGGCGGCACAGGTGCCGGATGTGGATATGAATGGTCTGCGCAATCTTGGTGATCAGCTGAAGGAAAAACTCGGAGAAGGTGTTGTTGTCCTGGCATCCGATCTGGGTGGCAAAGTGAACCTGATGGCGGCTGTCACTCCGGAAGCGCAGAAGAAGGGCGCACATGCCGGAAATCTGATCAAGTCCATTGCCTCTCTGGTGGGCGGCGGTGGCGGCGGTCGTCCCAACATGGCTCAGGCCGGCGGCAAGAATCCGGCAGGCATCCCGGCGGCCCTGGAAATGGTTTATCAGACCGCTGCGGAGCAGATAAAATAATTATGAAAAAAATGTAAAAAAACGGTTGACGAACGGGGATTTTATGCTATAATCAAGGAAGTGCGATAAAATACCCAAACAGTTGTATTATGCACAAGTACACAACTGGAGGGAGGTTAGGTGTGAGCGATGTCGAACGTGATCGTAAAAGAAAACGAGAGTCTTGACAGTGCTTTGCGCAGATTCAAAAGAAACTGTGCGAAGGCTGGTATTCAGCAGGAGATTCGTAAGAGAGAGCATTACGAGAAGCCAAGCGTAAAGCGCAAGAAGAAATCCGAAGCAGCAAGAAAACGTAAATTCAACTAAGTTATTCCATGTCCCCGGTCATATGATCGGGGACATTTTCATAGGATGAAAGGAGAACGGCCGAACGGAGATTCCAAATTGCTGGAACAGATTAAGGCAACCGCAGTGAATGGTCTGAAGCTGCCGAAGGATGTGGCACTCGGGGAACTGCTGGTTTCTTTCATCGGGCGGAGCGCCGTGACCGTAGAAAATTATCGGGGAATTCTGTTGTATGACGATCGTATCGTGAAGCTGCAGGCAAAGCATTACCGGCTGGAGATTCACGGACGCCGGCTTCACATTGAATATTATAACAACGAAGAAATGAAAATTACCGGAATGATCACCGGGATGGAGTTTGGAGACTGAAACGCGGGAGAGTGGGGAACATGCTGCAGTGGCTGAACCGCCTGATAAGCGGATATCTTTTGATGCGGATGATTGCCAGAAAGCCGACGGCTTCTCCGGAACGATTTTTCAATCTCTGTATGGCAAACCGGATCGTGCTATGGGATATTTCACAGACCGGGGAAGAATATCGTTTCCGCGTGCGTCTCAAAGATTTCAGGCGAATCCGGCCCGTGGTACGCAAAGCAAAGGTGCATCTGAACATAACCGGGAAGTGTGGACTTCCTTTTTTTGTTCAGCGAAACCGGAAAAGAACCGGGTATCTGACCGGTATTCTGCTGTTTTTTCTGATTCTGCTGCTCATGTCGCGTTTTGTCTGGCGTATTTCCATCGATGGGAACCGACAGTATTCAGACGATACTCTGTTGCATTTTCTGGCGCGTGCGGATATCCGTTACGGAACGCGCAAGGCGTCTATTGACCTGGAGCGCCTGGAGGCAGCCATTCGAAGCGACTTTGATGATATCATCTGGGTTTCAGCCCGCATCTCCGGGACAAAACTGGAGATTCGCGTAAAGGAAAATGATGGCGTTGATCTGCCGGATGAGACCGTACGGGCAGATGAACGACTGTCGATTCCGGGAAATCTGGTCGCATCGAAGCCGGGAATCATCACGAGACTGATTGTCCGTAATGGAAAGGCCGCCGTATCGGTCGGCGATACCGTGGAAGCCGGCCAGGTTCTGGTAAGCGGAGAACTGCCAATTGAGAATGACGATGGAGAGACGGATCATATCCGTTATGTGTCCGCAGATGTAGACGTCTATGCCCGGACGGAAGAAACGATTCGGAGTGAAATTCCGGAACGGACCATAAAACGGACCATGACCGGAAAGGTGCGGAGAGGACTGCGTCTGACGATAGGGCCGGTTTCGTTCCTGTTCTTCCTTTGTCCGCAGCAGGAGGAACACTGGGAGATTCGGACCGAACCCCATCAGGCCGTTCTCCTCGATGATTTCTATCTGCCGATTCAATGGGATACCATTTCCGCTAAAGAATATCAGATTTATGAGAGAGAATGGTATGCGGATGAGCGGGAAATGCTGAAAAAAGAGAAGAATCAGGAAAAAATCGAGGATTTCCTTGAAAAAGGGTACAAATATTGAAAAATGATGTTACAATATGGAATATAGACGCGGGATGGGAGATTCGTTCCCATTTTGTTCTGGAGGAATCCATCGGTATCTTTTCCGCCATTCCGCATCCCTGAAATAATTAGAGGAGAGATACAGCTTTCTATGAGTGTAATGGAAACAATCATTGATATACCTGCCGAGCACGAGAAAAACATCTGCGGCGCGTTTGATCTGTACTTAAAGAAGATTGAGCGAACCCTGCATGTGACAATTGTGGCGCGTGACGGCGCATGCAAACTGATCGGGCCGGAAGAGATGGTTCGTCGGGCCAAAAGCGTCATCAATAATCTTGTGGAGCTCTCCAAAAGAGGAAATACCATCACAGAACAGAACGTGGATTATGCGCTTTCGCTTTCCTTCACCGAATCCGATCAGGCGATCCTGGAGATTGACCGGGATATCATCTGTCGTACCGTAAATGGACGTCCGGTCAAACCGAAGACCGTCGGGCAGAAGCAGTATGTGGATATGATCCGCAAGAAGATGATTGTTTTCGGCATCGGCCCGGCCGGTACGGGGAAGACGTATCTGGCCATGGCGATGGCGATCCAGGCATTCAAAAACGGCGAGGTGGGTCGGATTATTCTGACCCGTCCGGCGATCGAAGCGGGGGAGAAGCTGGGATTTCTGCCGGGCGATTTACAGAGCAAGATTGATCCCTATCTGCGTCCTCTGTACGACGCTCTTTATCAGATTATGGGGGCGGACAGCTATCTGCACAATTCCGAGAAGGGTCTGATCGAAGTGGCGCCTCTCGCCTATATGCGAGGGCGTACTCTCGACAATGCGTATATTATTCTCGATGAAGCACAGAATACGACTCCTGCTCAGATGAAGATGTTTCTGACCCGCATCGGTTTCGGCTCGAAGGTCATTGTGACGGGCGACAAGACCCAGAAGGATTTGCCTGGCGGAGCGACTTCCGGCCTGGATATGGCGATCCGGGTTCTCCATAAGATCGATGATATCGGCTTCTGTAATCTGACCAGCAGCGATGTGGTGCGCCATCCGCTGGTTCAGAAGATTGTAGAGGCGTATGACGAGTATGAACGCAAATCGGACAGGCCGCGGACGAGTAAACCGGCTCCCAGAATCCGCAAACCGGCAAAATAAGAGACATTCGGCGCATGTTTGTTCCCATCGTGCGCAGGAAAATACCGGAAGACGCGATGTGGCGTCAGAAGAGGAGAATCCCATGACCATTCACACAGAATATGAGACAGATATTGAAATCGGTATTGATTACGAACGGATCGCTCAGGATATCATTCCGGCTGTTCTGGATTACGAGCAGTGTCCTTACGAATCGGAGGTCAGCATCATTTTTACGGACAATGCTTCCATTCGCGAGGTCAACCGACAGTATCGCGAAATTGACGAGGCGACGGATGTCCTTTCCTTTCCAATGGTCGATTTCGAGAAGGAATCGGATTTCAGCCATGTGGAAGAGGCCGTGGAGGACTATTTCAATCCGGAGACCGGAGAACTGCTTCTGGGTGACATTATGATTTCTGTGGAAAAGGTCAGGGAGCAGGCAGAAAAGTACGGCCACAGCAGAGAGCGGGAACTGGCCTTTCTGATTGCCCACAGTATGCTTCACCTGTGTGGCTATGATCATATGGATGATGCAGAACGCGAGCGGATGGAAAGCAGGCAGCGGGAAATACTGGAAGAAGAGGGATATCGCCGATGAAGAGGAAAACCGAACCGAGATTCTTTGGAATCGCAGCCATCCTTCTGGTAAGTGTAACCCTGCTGACCGGCTGTATCCGCATACGCCTGCACCGTACGGAGGAGGTGGCCGAATCTTCCGTAATCCGGATTGAGACGGAGCCGGAACCGATTGTCATTGAGCCGGTGGAGACGGAGCCGGAAACGGAAGCGGAGACCATCGAGATTCCCGAAGGCATGGTTCGCAGCTATCTGACCGGGGAACTGGTCCCGGAAGAGCAGGGGCGGCGACGTCCGCTGGCGATCATGATGAGCAACGATAAGGAAGCGCTTCCGCAGTATGGAATCAACCGCGCAGGTGTTGTCTATGAGGCGCCGGTCGAGGGAACGATGAACCGCTATCTGTCCATCATGGAGGATTATGATGATCTGGAACGCATTGGTTCCGTGCGCAGCTGCCGTACCTACTATGTGTATTTTGCCAGAGAGTTTGACGCCATCTATGCCCATTATGGGCAGAGTACCTTTGCCAAACCATATCTGAAGTACATAGACAATATCAACGGAATTGAGGGGACTGGCGGCACGGCATTTTTCCGTTCGAGCGACCGCAAGGCGCCGCACAACGCGTATGCCAGTTACGATGGAATTCAGAAGGCGATCGAGGCGCTCGGATATGATCAGGAATATGACGAGGATTACGAGGGCCATTATCAGTTCGCGGAATTGGGAGAGACGGCAGAACTGGGTGGCGGCGACGTGCAGGACGCGTACCGGGTCTCCGTCGCATATCGTTACAACAGCCCCTGGTTTGAATATCATGAGGAGGACGGCCTGTATTATCGTTATCAGTATGGCGCGGCGCATGAGGGCAGCGAGGGACAGATTGCAGTGAAAAATCTGATCATTCAGTTTTGTCCCGCTTCGTATTATGCGTCCACCGATTATCGCAACATCAATGTCCAGGGAGATCATTATGGTTATTTTGTGACCGGCGGTCAGGCGGAGAGCATTAGCTGGAAGAAGGAGAGTGAATTCGGACTGACGCATTATTATGATTCCAACGGAGAGGAGATCGTTCTCAACAACGGGAAAACCTGGGTGTGCATCTGTACGACCAACGATATGGATGCCGATGACATCACATTTTCCGGGAAAGAATAGAAATTCCGGTATAAATGAAAAGAAAAGGGCAGATACTGTGATTACCTGGAGGTTTCACAATGAAAAAATATGGTATCTGCCTTTTGTTATGTCTGCTGATTGCCGCCGCATGTGCGGTGACGGGATATACGGCCGGAGTTGCGGCCGGAAGGCGCGCGGAAACATCGATGACAGAAGCGCCTCAGGAGCCGGTGGAGACACTTCCGGAAGCGACGGAGCCGGTCAGCGAAGAGCATGAAGCGAAGGCTGCCAATCAGCCCCACGTCGCCCATGAGAACCGGGCGGAGGAGTATTATCTCGTGGCGGAGGACGGCCTGCTTCTGGTATTCCTGAAGGATCAGGAGAATGTCTATCTGTATACGCATGTTCCGCTGATGGACTTTCCGGAGGAGGAAAGGGACAGGCTGCGTGCTGGTCTCTGGTTTCCATCGATGATCGAGGTTTACAATTATCTGGAGTCCTACACGAGTTAAAAAACGGATGTGCCGGAAAAAAGACTTGAAAACCTTCCTCAAACTGTATACAATGGTCTACGAATGGCGAAAGACCGGAACAGGGCGAAGCCGTATACGGAGGAAAGAACTTGGAAAGACAGATTTTGATTATCGGAGGCGGAGCGTCAGGGCTGATGGCAGGGATACAGGCAGCCAGAGAAGGCGCGTCGGTTACGATACTCGAACATATGGATCGCGTAGGCAGGAAGATTCTGTCTACAGGGAATGGCCGCTGCAATCTGACGAATCTGTCCATCCGCCCGGAACATTACCGTTGCAGTGAAAGACTGTTTCCCATGCGGGTACTGGATCATTTTTCGGTCTGGGATACGCTTACTTTTTTTGACGAAATCGGCATTGAGACCAGAAATAAGGGCGGTTATATTTATCCGAATTCCGAGCAGGCGTCGGCTGTGCTGGATGCGCTGCGCCTGGAAGCCGCTTACCGCAAAGTGGAGATGGCAGTCGGGTGCGACGTTCTGCGGGCGCGGAAAATCGCGCGTTCCGGGAACCGGCGCGCTTATTTTCTGGTTGAGACTTCTCTCGGGGAGTATCGGAGTTCTGCATTGATTCTGTCGACCGGATCAAAGGCGGCGAAGGTGACCGGTTCCGACGGGAGCGGGTATCAGCTGGCAAAGGCGTTCGGACACCGGGTGATCCGACCGTTGCCGGCTCTGGTTGCGCTCCATTGCGAAGGGAAGTATTTTCGGCAGATGGCGGGCGTGCGCTGCGAAGCCGTCGTGAAGCTCGTCTGTGGCGGTAAGACGCTTGCCGCAGACAAGGGAGAGCTGCAGCTGACGGATTACGGCATTTCCGGAATTCCTGTGTTTCAGGTCAGCCGTTTTGCCTCGATGGCACTTGATCGGGGACAGGATGTCATGGCTCAGCTTGATTTTCTTCCCTCAAAGAGCATGGAGGATACGACTCGCTTTTTACATGCCAGAAGAAGCGGACTTGCCTATCGTAAGTCCGCGGATTACCTGACCGGAGTCGTCAATAAGAAGCTGGCCGGTGTCCTGCTTAAATGTGCGGGGATTGGGGCGGAAACCACGGTCCGGGATATCACGGATGAACAGCTTGGCCGACTTTCGCGCCTGTTGAAATGCTTCGAGGCGAAGGTGACGGCGACGAATTCCTTTGAGCAGGCCCAGGTTTGCTGTGGTGGCGTTGATACCGGGCAGATCCGGCCGAACAGTATGGAATCGAGGCTGGTTCCTGGTCTGTATTTTACGGGAGAGATTCTGGATGTGGACGGAATCTGCGGCGGGTACAATCTGCAGTGGGCCTGGTCGACCGGAGCGATCGCAGGGCGATGCGCGGCGGCACAGGTCAGACGGATGGAATCTCATACAGAACAGACGGGGAGGAGAGAATGATTCGAATTTCACAACTGAAGCTGCCGGTCGAACACACGGAGGAAGACCTTCGCCGGAAAGTGGCTAAGCTGCTTCGGATTTCCGCGGACGAGATTCGCGCGCTACATATACGTCGGCGGTCGTTAGACGCCCGGAAGAAGCCTGTGCTTTTTTACAGTTATCTGGTGGATGTGGAGGCTGCGCATGAGTCAGCGGTCGTTAAAAAAGCAAAAAATCTGCAGATTACACTTCCGAAGGATCCGACCTATCGGTTCCCGGCCTGCGGGGATCGCCAGCTGAAAAATCCGCCGCTGATTGTCGGCGCGGGTCCGGCCGGACTCTTTGCCGGACTTTTGCTTGCGCGCCACGGTTACTGCCCGGTAATTCTCGAGCGGGGGGAGGATGTCGATTCCCGCACGGAGAAAGTCAGCCGTTTCTGGAGGAACGGCATCCTGGATACGCATACGAACGTTCAGTTCGGAGAGGGAGGCGCCGGCACATTTTCGGACGGGAAACTGAACACACTGGTGAAAGACCCATGTGGACGCAACCGTCTGGTGCTGGAGACGTTCTGTGCGTTTGGCGCGGATGCGGAGATTCTCTACGAGCAGAAGCCGCATCTTGGAACCGATGTCCTGGCCGGGATTGTGCGGTCGATGCGGGAAGAAATCATCCGGCTTGGCGGTACGGTACGTTTCGGCTGTCAGGTGACGGATCTGCTGACTGAGGAAGGACGGATTCAGGGAGTGATCGTGGAATCACAGGCAAGAGCCGGGAGCGTCTGCCGCAACAGACGGGGGACTTCCGAAGCCTGTGCAGACGGGCGGGAGATCATTCCTGCCCAGGCGGTGATTCTTGCAATTGGCCATTCCGCCAGGGATACGTTTCAAATGCTGGCAAACCACGGAGTATTGATGGACGCCAAGGCTTTCGCGGTGGGACTGCGGATTCAGCATCCGCAGAGCATGATTAATCGTTCCCAGTATGGACGGGAGGATGCGGGCATGCTGGGAGCGGCGAGTTATCGGCTGACCAGACAGACATCCGGCGGGCGTGGCGTCTATTCGTTCTGTATGTGTCCGGGCGGCTATGTGGTAAACGCTTCTTCTGAGGAAGGGCGTCTGGCTGTGAACGGGATGAGTTATCACAATCGGGCTGGCATCAATGCCAACAGCGCTCTGATTGTGACGGTAACACCGGAGGACTATCCGGATCAGACACCGCTTGGCGGCGTCGCCTTTCAGCGTGAACTGGAAGAGCGAGCTTTTGCGGCAGCCAGTGGAAGCATACCGGTTCAGCTGTATGATGATTTTCGGAACAACCGCGTAAGCCGCATGGTCGGGGATGTAGAGCCGCAGATGCAGGGAGCCTGGGCGTTTGCCGATGTCCGTTCGATTATGCCGGAGACGTTGAACCGGGCGTTGCTGGAAGCAATGGAACAGTTTGGCCGGGTGATTGACGGGTTTGACCGTCCGGACGCGGTGCTTGCCGGTATCGAGAGCCGGACTTCTTCGCCGGTGCGGATCTGGCGGAATGAACAATTGGAAAGTCCGCTGCGGGGGCTTTTCCCCTGTGGTGAAGGCGCCGGGTACGCGGGCGGCATCACATCGGCCGCTATGGACGGCGTGAAGGTGGCGGAGGCAGTTGCCGCACAGTATCGGCCGCTGCAGCCTGTCGGCCTGCCGGAGAGGATTTATGACTGAGAGAGAACAACTGAAAGACAAAAAACGGATTGTCATCAAGATTGGATCATCATCACTGACACATCCGCAGACAGGCAATATGAACCTGTTTAAGATAGAAAAACTGGTGCGGATCATCTGCGATCTGAAGGGAGAGGGACGTGACGTCGTCCTCGTTTCGTCCGGAGCCATGGCGGCCGGAAGGCAGGCGCTTGGCATTCAGAAACGCCCTGGTTCGCTGACAGAGAAGCAGGCCTACGCCGCCATCGGGCAGGCGCGGCTGATGATGGTATATCAGCGGATTTTTTCGGAGTACAATTGCATTGCGGCTCAGATTCTGCTGACCAAGAGTACCATGACCAACGATGACTCCAGATACAATGCACAGAATACATTTGATGAGCTTTTGAAGCTGGGGGTCGTACCGATTGTCAATGAAAACGATACCGTCGCTACCCATGAGATCCAGTTTGGCGACAATGACCGCCTGTCGGCGATTGTAGCGGCGCTCATCGGCGCGGATCTTCTGATCCTGCTCTCTGACATCGACGGGCTGTATACGGATGATCCGCACAAAAATGCGGACGCAGAATTTATCCGTGTCGTGCCGGAGATCACGCCGGAGCTGCTGAATATGGGAAAAGCCACCTCGGGGAGCGACGTGGGAACCGGCGGCATGTCGGCCAAGCTGGCAGCAGCGCGAATCGCGACGGACAGCGGTTCGGACATGGTGATCGCCAATGCGGAGGATGTTTCGATTGTCCATGATATTTTATACGGGGAGGATAAAGGAACCCTGTTCCTTGCCCATCCGAATCTGGATTTCGATTTGATGAATTATATTTACTACAGGTATTAAGAGGTATACAGCATGGATCAGAGCAAGATTGACCGAATCAACACGTTATATCACAAGTCCAAAGCGGTCGGACTGTCAGAGGAAGAGAAGGCCGAACAGGCGGCGTTACGCAGGGAATATATTGAGGCAATTCGTGGCAGCATGCGCGCCAATCTGAACAGCATTTCCATTCAGGAAAAGGATGGAAGCGTGACCGATCTGGGACAGAAGTACGGCGGCGTGAACGGGAAACAATCCTGATGCAAAACGGAGTAACGGCCAAAGAGGACAGGAACCGGACTGGCAATGCCATTCAGAGCCGCAGACAGGAAATCCGGAAGAGGATGAAGCAGCTTCGCAGAGCATTGGGCGGCGAGGAGAAGCAGACTTTGGATTGCAGAATATGCGATCAGCTTCTGGATGAGCGGACAGGGGTGCTGTCGGATCCCAGGACGGCCATGCGGACATCGGGCAGTGCTGTATACTGTTATGTTTCTTATGGCGCAGAGACAGATACCCGTATGTTTCTTCGCGCACTCTGGGAACAGGAAATTCCGGTCGCACTGCCCCGGGTGGAGGGCGAACAGATGCGCTTCTATCTGGTGCGTGCGGATCAGGAACTGGAACCGGGCTGCATGGGGATTCCAGAACCGAAGGACGGCTGCCCGGCGGCTTGCGGAAGGCCGGGACCGGTCATTACGCCAGGGCTGGCTTTTGGACGCGACGGCACCCGGCTTGGTTACGGGGGCGGTTATTATGACCGCTTTTTTGAGGCGGAACCAGATCACCTTCGCATTGCCATTGCCTACCCGTTTCAGGTATGGGAGACACTTCCCTGTCAGACCTGGGATCAGAAAGTCGACCGCATCCTGACCGGTGATTCACAGATCATTTGCGGCGGGAGAGAAACAGACAGATCATGATATTCGAGGAGGATCGGAGAATGGCTTTGTTTTGCCATGACATACAGGAGAAGCTGCCAGCGACAGCTTCCGTAACAGATTTTGATCAGATTCGCGCTGCCGCGCCTGCGGGCGAACCGGAACGGCAGCAATATTTTATGGAGGCAGACCGCGCGTATTTTACGGCCCGGTTTGAACAGATGATCGCGTCGGGCGAGGCATTATCCCGATATGGAAAGGAACGCCTGGAGGAAATGCAGAAAAACGGGCGCATCGGGACGGTGGACGTGGTGACCTTCGGCTGCCAGATGAACGCAAGGGATTCGGAGAAGCTTCTTGGAATTCTTGAAACGATCGGCTTTCAGGAGTGGGAAAGTGAAGATGCGGATTTCGTTCTTTACAATACCTGTACGGTGCGGGACAATGCGAATCAGAAGGTCTATGGCCGCCTGGGTTATCTGCGCACGAAGAAGCGGAACAATCCGCAGATGCTGATCGGGCTGTGCGGCTGCATGATGCAGGAACCGGAGGCGATCGAGAAAATCCGCAGAAGCTATTCCCATGTTGATCTGATTTTCGGCACGCATAACATCTTTAAACTGGCGGAGATTCTTTTCGAACGGATTGCGAATGGGAAGATGACCGTCGATATCTGGGAATCCGCAAAGGAGATTGTGGAAGATTTGCCGGTTGAGCGCAAGTATCCGTTCAAATCGGGTGTGAATATCATGTTCGGCTGCAACAATTTCTGCAGCTACTGCATTGTTCCCTATGTGCGGGGACGGGAGCGGAGCCGCAAGCCGGATGAGATTCTGGATGAAATCCGGAAACTGGCCGCAGACGGTGTGATTGAAGTCATGCTGCTGGGACAGAATGTGAATTCTTACGGGAAGAATCTGTCAGAACCGATGACATTTGCTGCGCTGCTGCGTCGTGTCAATGAAGTCGATGGAATCAAACGGATCCGTTTTATGACGTCCCACCCCAAGGATCTCTCGGATGAATTGATTGATGCCATGCGGGACTGTGATAAAGTATGCCATCATCTGCATCTTCCTCTGCAGTCCGGAAGCAGCCGGATTTTAAGGAAAATGAACCGCAAATATACGAAAGAAGAGTATCTGGCGCTGGTGGATCGAATTCGTTTCGCCATCCCGGATATCTCTCTGACGACGGATATCATCGTCGGTTTTCCGGGAGAGACAGAGGAGGATTTCCAGGAGACGCTGGATGTCGTGCGCCGTGTCCGCTTTGACAGTGCGTTTACCTTCCTCTATTCGGTGCGCCGTGGGACACCAGCGGCTGCCATGGAACAGGTTCCGGAGGAGGTAATGAAAGAGCGGTTTGAGCGGTTGTTAAAGGAGGTTCAGCAGATTGCCGGGGAAGTCTGCGGCCGTGAAACCGGTCAGGTTCGCAGGGTGCTGGTAGAAAGTCTGGATGATCACAAAGACGGGTATGTGACCGGGCGTCTGGAGAACAATATTGTCGTTCATTTTCCGGGAGATGAGACGCTGATTGGCACGATCATCGATGTCGTTCTGGAGGAAAGCAAAGGATTTTATTATATGGGCAGAGCGTTGCCGAAGGGCTGATGCCCATGCTATTTACATAATATTTTTATGTAAACACGCGGTGGAAGAGGAAGTCAGATAAGGAGAAAAGGAAAGTGGCTGGATTATCACCAATGATGGCCCAGTATCTGGAGACGAAGAAGCAGTACAGCGACTGCATTCTGTTCTATCGGCTGGGAGATTTCTATGAGATGTTCTTTGACGATGCGAAAACGGTATCCAAAGAACTGGAACTCACCCTGACCGGAAAGGAATGCGGACTGGAGGAACGGGCGCCGATGTGCGGCGTGCCCTATCATGCGGTCGATAACTACCTGAGCCGCCTGGTTCAGAAGGGGTACAAGGTGGCGATCGCTGAACAGATGGAAGACCCCAAACTGGCGAAGGGACTTGTCCGGCGCGAGGTGATTCGCGTGGTGACGCCGGGAACGATCACCAGTGCGCAGGCGCTGGATGAGACAAAGAACAATTATCTGATGGGAATTGTCTATCTTGGTGACAGAAAGATCGGGCTCTCTGTTGCGGATATTACGACGGGAGATTTCCTGGTCACGGAGGTTCCATCCGAACGTGCCTTATTTGACGAGATCAATAAATTTTCTCCGGCGGAGGTCATTTACAATAATGCGTTCCTGATGTCCGGTATCTGTCTGGATGAATTGAAAGAGCGTCATCATTTCTCTGTCTCGTCCGCAGATGACCGTTACTTTCAGGAGGAAGGCTGCAGACGGGTGCTGATGGAGCATTTCCGGGTCGCAACCCTGGACGGCCTGGGGCTGGCCGACTATGACTGCGGCATTCTGGCTGCCGGAGCCGTTCTGCAGTACCTGTACGAGACACAAAAGAGTACGCTGGAACATTTGACCACCATCGTCCCTTACGCGACGGGGAATTTTATGATTCTGGATACTTCTACGAGAAGAAATCTGGAATTGCTGGAAACCATGCGCGAGAAACAGAAACGCGGCAGTCTTCTGTGGGTACTGGATAAAACCCGCACAGCCATGGGGGCACGGCTTCTGCATACCTGGATTGAGCAGCCACTTATCGACCGCGAGCAGATACTGGAACGTCAGAAAGCGATTGAAGAACTGAATCTGAATTATATCAGCCGGGAAGAGCTGGGGGAATATCTGAATCCGGTCTATGACCTGGAGCGCCTGATCGGACGCATCAGCTATAAAACCGCCAACCCACGCGATCTGCTGGCTTTTTCCAATTCGATCGCCATGGTTCCGCATATCAAACGCCTGCTTCAGGAATTTACCAGCCGGGTTCTGCGGGGGATCGAAGCCGATCTGGATGAACTGACGGATTTACATGATTTGATCAGCCGGGCGATTGTTGACGAACCGCCGGTTACCATCCGCGAAGGCGGAATCATCCGCGAAGGGTTCTCCGAGGAAGCGGATACGCTTCGCCATGCCAAGACAGAGGGCAAGGACTGGCTTGCCGACCTGGAGGCGAAAGAACGGGAGAAGACCGGCATTAAGAATCTGAAAATCAAATTTAACAAGGTATTCGGCTATTATTTTGAGGTCACCAATTCCTTTAAGGATCTGGTGCCGCCTTATTTTATCCGCAAGCAGACGCTGGTAAACGCAGAGCGTTATACAACGGATGAACTGAAAAAACTGGAGGACATCATTCTGGGGGCGGAAGATAAGCTTTACTCTCTGGAATATGATCTGTTTTGCCAGGTTCGGGATACGACGGCCGCGGAAGTCGTGCGGATTCAGAAGACGGCGCGTGCCATTGCGGCTGTCGATGTTTTCGTTTCGCTTTCGACGGTCGCGATGCGCAACAACTATGTGAAGCCCAATATCAACGAACGGGGCGTCATTCAAATCAAAGGCGGCCGTCACCCGGTGGTGGAAAAGATGATGGGAAATGACCGCTTCGTGGCGAATGACACCTGTCTGGATAACGGAAAGAACCGGATGTCGATCATCACCGGCCCCAATATGGCGGGCAAATCGACTTACATGCGCCAGACTGCCCTGATTGTTCTCATGGCCCAGATTGGAAGCTTTGTGTCGGCGGATCAGGCCAATATCGGTATCTGCGACCGGATCTTTACCCGTGTCGGCGCTTCCGATGACCTGGCAAGCGGTCAGAGCACGTTTATGGTGGAGATGACTGAGGTTGCGAATATCCTGCGTAATGCCACGAAGCGCAGCCTGATCATTCTGGATGAAATCGGGCGGGGGACCAGTACCTTTGACGGTCTCTCGATTGCCTGGGCGGTCGTCGAACATATCAGCAATCCGAAGATGATCGGAGCCAAGACGCTGTTTGCCACGCATTATCATGAACTGACGGAGCTGGAAGGTGTGATGAGCGGTGTTACGAATTACTGCGTCGCGGTCAAAGAGCAGGGGGATGACATTGTCTTCCTTCGCAAAATCGTCAGGGGAGGCGCGGATAAGAGCTATGGCATTCAGGTGGCGAAGCTTGCCGGTGTGCCGGAATCGGTCATTGCGCGGGCAAAGGAGCTGGTCGAGGAACTGACGACGACTGATCTTGCGTTTCGCGCGCGGGAAATCGCGGAAAGCAGTACATCATCGGCTGTTTCACATAAGCCCGTCCCCAAGCCGGACGATGTCGAACGCAATCAGCTGACGCTGTTTGAAACGGTGCGTGAAGATGATATCATCGCTGAGATCAAAACGATTGATCTGGGAAATATGACGCCAATTGACGCATTGAACACGCTCTACCGGCTGCAGACGAAGCTGAACAATCGCTGGAACGGCTGATCCGGGCTGACGGCGGGAGTCCCTGTCCATGTATATCCCGAAGCAGACAGCGAATGCCGGTGCAAGGCAGGCAGTTGAAAAAAGGAGGTTATCGGGGATGATCCATGTCCTTGATCAGAATACCATCAATCAGATCGCCGCGGGCGAGGTCATTGAACGCCCTGCGTCCGTCGTCAAGGAGCTTCTGGAGAACGCGATTGATGCGAAGGCAACGGCTGTCACGGTCGAAATCCGGGATGGCGGTATTTCGCTGATCCGCGTCACGGATAATGGCTGTGGAATCGCGAAGGACGATATTCCGGTGGCTTTTTTAAGCCATGCGACCAGCAAGATTCAGTCTGCAGCCGATCTGGTCACCGTCTCTTCGCTGGGATTCCGCGGGGAAGCGCTTTCCAGTATCGCTTCTGTTGCACAGGTTGAACTGATCACAAAGACCCCGGACAGTCTGGCAGGCAGCCGCTACCAGATCGAGGGAGGCCTGGAAAAAGGATTGCAGGAGATTGGCGCGCCGGACGGAACAACCATTCTTGTACGCAATCTGTTTTATAATACGCCTGTGCGCAGGAAGTTCCTGAAGACGGCCATGACGGAAGGGGGACGTGTCGCGGATCTGGTCGAAAAGATTGCGTTGTCTCACCCGGATATTTCCATCCGCCTGATCCAGAACGACCAGAATAAGCTTCATACCTCCGGAAACCATAATCTGAAGGATATCATTTACACAATATACGGGCGGGAGATTGCCGCCAGTCTGGTTCCGCTAGAGAGTCAAGTGGACATGATTTCGATTACCGGTTTCATCGGTAAGCCGGTCATTGCGCGTAACAATCGGAACTTTGAAAATTATTTTATCAATGGCAGATATATCCGCAACAATATCATCTGTAAGGCGATCGAAGAGGCCTACAAGCCGTTTATGATGCAGCATAAATATCTGTTTACGCTCCTGCACATTGCGGTTGAGCCGGAATTCCTGGATGTCAATGTGCATCCGACGAAGATGGAACTGCGTTTCCGGGACGGAGAGACCATTTTCCGCGCGATTCGCGATGCTGTGTCCGGTGCGTTAAGGAATCGGGAACTGATTCCGGAAGTCACGCTGGATGAAAAGAAAAAACGGGAGCCGGAGAAAAGCAGCGCGGCAGAGAATACTCCGCGCTCCGTATCGTCGGTTTCACCCGGGTATGCGAACGATGGGACGGCGGAACGCATATCTGAAGAACAAACGGTTTACCATCCGCATTTTCTTGCCCGGACTTATTCGAATCTCCATGTGAACCAGGAACTGACGGCCAGGCTGACCGGTAAGCCGACCGATGCATTGCTTCAATCGGGCATGAATGCAACGGCCACGCCGGAGAAGAAAACCGCCATGGAACCGGCCAGGGAGCCAACATCGGTTCCTGAAACGACTCCGATGCCGGATGCCGGATTGGAGCCGCAGCCAGGTACTGAATCGCAGCCGGTACAGATGGAACTTTTTGACGGAAAGCTTCTTGAACCGAAATCACGCAGCCGACATCGTCTGATTGGTCAGCTGTTTGATACCTACTGGATGGTCGAGTTTGAAGACCAGCTCTATATCATCGACCAGCATGCGGCCCACGAAAAAGTTCTCTATGAAAAGACCATGGCGTCGCTTCAGACACGGGAATACACCTGTCAGCAGGTCAATCCGCCGATCATCCTGACGCTTGGCAGCAGTGAGTCAATCCTTCTGGAAACGCATATGGAAGCATTCCGCGCGATCGGCTTTGAGATTGAGCATTTTGGCGGACGGGAATATGCGGTACGCGGCGTGCCGGATAATCTGTTTTCCATCGCCAGGAAAGATCTGTTGCTGGAAATGCTGGACAATCTGTCTGAAGATACCTTAAGCGGGAATGCGGATATGATCCGTGAAAAAATTGCGTCCATGTCCTGTAAGGCAGCAGTAAAGGGAAACCACCGGATGAGTTTTGCCGAGGCAGACAAACTGATTGATCTGCTTCTGGATTTGGAGAACCCATATGCCTGTCCGCATGGCAGACCGACGATTATTTCCATGAGTAAATATGAAATTGAAAAAAAATTCAAACGCATTCTGTAGAAAGGAGCAGCTGTCATGAAACGCCCCCTGATTGTCCTTACGGGACCGACTGCGGTTGGAAAAACCGCGCTTTCGATTGATCTGGCCAAATCTCTGGATGGCGAGATTATCAGCGCTGACTCGATGCAGGTGTACCGGCATATGGATGTGGGCTCGGCGAAAGTGACGGCCAAAGAGGCGGCTGGTGTCCCCCATCATCTGGTCGATGTGCTGGAGCCGTGGGAGGAATTTCATGTTGTGCGCTTTCAGGAGATGGCGAAGCGGGCGCTGGAGGAGATTTACGGAAGGAACCGGATTCCCATTGTTGTCGGAGGAACCGGATTTTATATTCAGGCTCTGGTTTACGATATTGACTTCAGGGAAAATGACGGGGTGACGGAGATTCGCCGGGAACTCGAACGGCTGGGAGAAGAGCGGGGAAATGAGTTCCTTCATCAGATGCTGGAAACGGTCGATCCGGATTCCGCCCGGGCCATACACGCCAATAATCGCAGGCGGGTCATCCGTGCCATCGAATATTATCGGATGACCGGTCAGAAGATGTCGGAACACAACCGCGAAGAACGCAGGAAGACGCCCCCTTATGACGTATATTATTATGTGCTGACCTGTAACCGGAGCATTCTGTACGAACGAATTGACCGACGCGTGGATCAGATGCTGGAACAGGGGCTGGTTGCCGAAGTGACGGCTTTAAAGGAGATGGGATGCCGAAGGGGAATGTCTTCCATGCAGGGACTGGGATATAAAGAAATCCTTGATTATCTGGATGGCGTCTGTTCTCTGGAGGAGGCCGTCTCGATTCTGAAACGCGACACCAGGCATTTCGCCAAACGTCAGATCACCTGGTTTAAGCACGAGCGTGATGTGCGCTGGCTTGCCATGGAAGATTTCTCCTGGAACAGGGAGCAGATCCTGGCACATATTCTTGAGGAATGTGGGGCTGCCTGCCGGGATTTTCGCGACGGCAGCCGGAAATAAAACAGTAGAAAGCAGGAAAAGTATCATGAAACTGGAACAGATGTATGAATCCATGGGCATTGGCCGGGACGTCCTTTTATTTGGCCGGGAGATCGAATCACAGCTTGCAGAACGTTTCGCCGCAATCGATGAGACGGCGGAATACAATCAGATGAAGGTGTTGCAGGCAATGCAGGATGCGCGGGTCAGCGATATTCATTTTGCGGCGACAACCGGTTATGGCTACAATGATCTTGGGCGGGACACGCTGGAAGAGGTGTTTGCGCGAACCTTTCACACGGAAAGCGCTCTTGTCCGCCCCAATCTGATCAGCGGCACGCACGCATTGCATGTGGCTCTTGCCGGCAACCTGCGTCCCGGCGACGAGATCCTTTCGCCGGTTGGCAAACCTTACGATACCCTGGAAGAAGTTATTGGCATCCGTGAATCACCCGGCTCTCTGAAGGAATACGGAGTGACCTATCGGCAGGTAGATCTTCTGGCGGACGGATCCTTTGATTATCCGGCGATTGAGCGCGCACTGAACGAGAGAACCAGACTGGTAACCATTCAACGGTCGAAAGGGTATGCCACCCGTCCGACGCTTTCCGTGGCCCGGATTGGTGAGCTGATTGCCTTTGTCAAAAAGCTTCGCCCGGATGTGATCTGTATGGTTGATAATTGTTACGGAGAATTCGTCGAGCGAACGGAACCGTCTGACGTCGGGGCAGACATGATCGTTGGCTCCCTGATTAAGAACCCTGGCGGTGGCCTTGCGCCGATCGGCGGTTATATTGCCGGATGCCGGGACTGCGTAGACCAGGCATCCTGGCGTCTGAGCGCGCCGGGACTCGGCAAAGAGGTGGGAGCGAGCCTGGGCTTAAACCAGTCCTTTTTCCAGGGCTTCTTCCTGTCACCGACGGTGACGGCGGGCGCGTTAAAGGGAGCCATTTTTGCTGCCAATGCATATGAAAGACTGGGATTTTCCGTTGTCCCGAACAGTACCGAATCGCGCCATGACATTATCCAGTCCATCACCTTTGGCACACCGGAAGGCGTGATTGCCTTCTGCAAGGGGATTCAAGCGGCGGCTCCGGTCGACAGCTACGTTACACCGGAACCGTGGGATATGCCGGGATACGACGCTCCGGTCATTATGGCAGCCGGTGCTTTCGTACAGGGCTCTTCGATTGAGCTTTCGGCTGACGGTCCCATCAAGCCGCCTTATGCCGTATACTTTCAGGGAGGCCTTACCTGGTATCATGCAAAGTTTGGCATTCTGAAATCGCTGCAGACACTCCTGGACGCCGGTCTTGTGTCCCTTGCTTAAGGATTTCTGAAGTTTTTGTTTTGAGGTGTACACGGTTTTCGATTTGTGGTACACTGTAATGCGTAGCCGGATTCGTTTCCGTCCGAAACAGTGCCCTGGAGAGACACATGAATGGGAGGGGAACGCATGGAACACAGGAATATGAAAGAACTGCCGAAGGAAGATCAGCCATACGAGCGGTGTCTGAAGGAGGGGCCGGAATCTCTGACCGATGCACAGCTTCTTTCCGTTATCATCCGGGCAGGAACAAACAAGGCAAACTCGCTGGAGCTTGCCCGTCAGATTCTGACGCTGCAGGATCCGCAGGGAGGGATTCTGGGACTGCTTCATCTGACGCTGCCTCAGCTGACCGCGATTCATGGCATTGGCGAGGTGAAGGCGATTCAGCTGCTGTGTATTGGAGAACTGTCACGCCGCATCTGGAAGGCACGGGCGATCGGGAACCACCCGCGCTTCATTGAACCCCGGGAGGTAGCCGATTTTTACCGGGAGGATATGCGGCATATGGAGCAGGAACAGTTCCGGGTCATGCTGTTCAATACGAGACAGATCCTGATCCGGGACATTCTTCTTTCCAAGGGTACGGTGAACGCGACCCTGACATCACCGCGTGAGATTTTCATCGAAGCATTACGCTACCAGGCGGTCAGTCTGATTCTGGTTCACAATCATCCAAGCGGGGATCCGGAGCCGAGCCGGGAGGACATTGCCCTGACGAAGCGCGTGCGGGAAGTCGGCGAACTGATCGGGATCCGTCTGCTGGATCACATCGTCATAGGAGACGTTTCCTATGTTAGTATGAAAGAACGGGGATTTTGTTAATGGAACCAAAGCAAAGCAAATATATCCTGATTGGGCTGTCTGTCTTCTGCGTCATCCTGATCGCCGTCACCTCATTCAGGGACGGCTTTTTGAATCCATTGCGAAGCGGAATCGGTTATTTTCTGAATCCGATCCAGTCCGGTATTAACCGTGTCGGGACGACGCTTTACAATACCGCTGCCAACTATGCGAGTCTGACGGAAGCCATGGAAGAAAAACAGATTCTGCAGAATCGGATCGATGAACTGATCGAGGAGAACAACCGTCTTCAGTCGGAACAGTTTGAACTGAACCGCCTGCGGGAGCTCTATGAACTGGATCAGGATTATATGCAGTATGAGAAGATCGGAGCCAGAGTCATCGCCAGAGACTCCGGCGACTGGTTTCAGGTTTTTCGGATCAATAAAGGCTCCGCGGACGGTGTGCGTGTGGATGCCAATGTGATTGCCGGTGGCGGTCTCGTCGGCATTGTTACCGATGTCGGCGTAAATTATGCAACGGTGCGTTCGATCATCGACGATGTCAGCCGCGTCAGTGGTATGGCGCAACAGTCCGGTGACAGCTGTATGGTATCCGGTGATCTGACACTGTTCTCCGAAGGGCGCCTGCGCATCACAAATATCGCAGGAACCGGAGACGTCAAGGACGGTGATCGTATTGTCACATCCAATATCAGTTCCAAGTATCTGCCCGGAATCCTGATTGGCTATGCAACGGACATTACGCTGGATGATACCAGGCTGACCAAATCCGGGTATCTGATTCCGGTGGCTGATTTTGACAGCCTTCAGGAGGTGCTGGTGATCACACAGCTGAAGGAAGAGATGTTTTCTGATGCAGAGGTGCCGACAAAAGAGGAGGAACGGCAATGAGGCGGTTCATATTCAATCTGGTTCTGATGATTATGGCCTTTACCATTCAGAACTGCATTTTTCCGCTGATTCCGTTTCTGACCGCTTCGCCGAATCTGCTTCTGATTCTGACCTTTTCATTTGGTTTCATCCATGGCAAGACCGCGGGAATGTATTATGGTCTCTTTGCCGGAATTCTGCTGGATTTGTTTTACAGCGGTCCTTTTGGGTTCTATACTTTGCTGTTCGTGAATATTGGTTATTTTAACGGGATATTTACCAAATACTATTATGAGGATTATATCACGCTCCCGCTCATTCTGAGTCTGGCGAATGAGCTGGTGTATAACGTTTACATCTATGTACTGCGATTCCTGATTCGCAATCGCCTGGATATTCTGTATTATGCCAGAGAGATTGTCATCCCGGAGATCATTTTTACTACGGTGACGACACTGCTGATCTACCGTCTGTTCCTCTCCACGGACCGGCGGCTTCGGGAAATGGAAGATAGGAGAGAATGATACTTTGCTGAGAGATTTACTGGAAGTCCTGCGGGAGCTTCTGAAGAAGATCCTGTTTTCCCGCCTGTTTGCACTTGCCATAGTTTTTACCAGCCTGTTTGTTATTCTGGTGTTCAGGCTGTTTGATCTCCAGATTGTCAACGGGGAAGAATATCTGGATCAGTATGTGCAGCTGACGGAAAAGACCGTCACAACGCCTGGAACCCGTGGAAACATTTATGACCGCAATGGGTACCTTCTGGCTTACAATGAACTGGCCTATACCGTTACCATCCAGAACACGGGCGCTTATACCAGCGACCAGACCATGAACACGATGCTGTTGAAACTGGTCCGTATTCTGGAAAAGCATGGATATGGCGTGGAAGGCCGTCTGGAGATTGCGATGGATGAGGATGGCTCCATGATCTACACCAGTAGTTCAGAGGCAGCCAGAAAACGGTTCCTGCGGGATTTCTACGGACTGCGTTCGACCGATGAACTGGATGACGCGAACGGAAAGTACCCGTCTGCCGTCACGGCCAGGGAAGCGGTTGAGCGAAAGAAAGAGACCTATCATCTCGATCGCCTGAAGGGCGCGGACGGTTCTCCTGTCATTCTCAGTGACTGGGAACTGCTTCAGATTGTCAACATCCGTTACACCATGTCCCTGGTAGCCTTCCGGCGATATGAGGCCAGTACAATCACCTCTTATATCGATGATGAGACGGTCGCCGATATCATGGAGCATTCAGACGAACTGCAGGGTGTGGAGATCGCACAGACGACGATCCGCCGTTACAATGATGCGATTTATTTTGCGCCGATCATCGGCTATACAGGCAAGATTCCGGAGGATCAGCTGGAAGAGCTGAGACAGACAGAAGAAGAATATGAGCTGAATGATATCATCGGCCGCACAGGAATCGAAGCTTCCATGGAATCGGAGCTTCGCGGGCACAAGGGATACCGCAATCTGATTGTCAATAATATGGGGAATATCCGGGAGGTCATCTCGGAGACGAAACCGACCACCGGCAACGATGTCTATCTGACGATTGACAGGGATCTGCAGATTGGTATTTACCATCTGATTGAAAAACAGCTTGCCGGAATCCTGGCCAGTAAACTGGTCGATCATGATGTGGAAATCACGTCCGCGACGGATTCCTCAAAGATTGAGATTCCAGTGAAGGATGCCTATTACCAGCTCATCAACAACAGCGTTCTGTCTCTGAGCCATATGGCGCAGGAAGACGCTTCGGACATCGAAAAAGAGATTTATTCTGCATTCAGCGCGTCGAAACAGCAGATTCTGACACGGATCCGTGAGGAGCTGCTCAGTGAAAACGCCACGGCCATGCAGGAACTTCCAAACGATATGATGGCGTATATGGTTTATATTTACAATTACCTCGCCGGACCGACTGTCGGAATCATCCGTTCAGACAGCATTGATCCGGGCAGTGAAGAATACCTGGCCTGGAAGGATGACGCAATCAGCCTGCGGGATTATATTTATTCGGGCATTTCGGATAACTGGATTGACACTACCCGCCTGAATGTACAGAGCAAGTATTCCAGTGCGGATGATATTTACGGAATTCTGGTGGACTATGTGCTGGAGCAGTTAAAAGAAGACCCCGCTTTTTCCAAACGCATCTGCCGTTACCTGGTGAATGACGGGGTAATCACCGGACGGCAGCTTTGTCTGGCGCTTTATGCGCAGGGAGTTCTGGAAGATGACCCGGAGCAGGTCCGGCTTCTTGCTGCGAACGGAGAAGCGTACGCCTATACATTTATTCAGGAAAAGATCCGTGATATAGAAATCACGCCGGCGCAGCTTGCACTCGATCCCTGTTCCGGCGCGGTCGTGATTACAGATGTAAATACAGGAGAGGTGCGCGCCCTGGTCACATATCCGAGTTATGATAACAACAAGCTGTCCGGAACCGTCGACGCGGTTTATTTCAGCCAGCTGAGAGAGGATCTTTCGCAGCCGATGTTCAACAACGCAACGCAGGCTCAGAAGGCGCCCGGTTCCACGTTCAAACCGATCACCGCGGTAGCGGGTCTGGAAGAAGGTGTGATCCGCCTTACCGATACGATCGAGTGTACGGGCGAGTACGATGAGATCACTCCGTCGATCAAATGCTGGATTTATCCGGGTCGTCACGGAGCACTTACTGTCTCCGAAGGAATTCAGAATTCCTGCAACTATTTCTTTGCGGAGGTCGCGCATCGTCTCTCTACGGATGAAAACGGCGTCTATTCCACTGACCGCGGAATTCAGGTTCTGCGCAAGTACGCATCCATGTTTGGGCTCGATCGTCCGTCCGGGATTGAGATTTCCGAACGGGATCCGGAACTGACCACGGAGGATCCGGAGCGTTCTGCCATGGGACAGGGTACCAATTCTTTCTCCAATGTCCAGTTGTCCCGCTATGTGGCGGCAATCGCAAACCGGGGAACCGTGTTTGAACTGAGCCTGATTGATAAGGTGACGGATTTTGAAGGTGCGACAGTCCGTGACTATACGCCTGAAATCAGTGGACAGATTGATATTGCCGATACGACCTGGAATGCGGTTCAGCAGGGCATGCGCTCCGTGATTACGGATGGGTCGGCACGCGCACTGTTCCGTGACCTGGAAGTCGAGATTGCAGGCAAGACTGGTACTGCCCAGGAGACGAGAACCCGCGGCAACCACGCATTTTTTATATCCTATGGCCCATACGCCAGTCCTGAGATCGCTGTGACGGTGAACATTCCGTACGGATATTCATCCACCAATGCAGCGACCATCGCGAAAGATGTGTACCGTTTCTACTATGGATATACCGATCTGGATTCCATCATCAATACTGGCGCGTCCGGTGTTTCGACTGTCACGATCGGAGATTAGAACCTGACCGGAAGGTGGAGGAAGTGGCATTGAAAAGCAAAGTAGTGATCAAAAGCAGTCGATCCGGTATGACGGTGATTCTGGATCCGGACTGTGAATTTGAGGAACTTCTCGGGGAGGTTGGCCGGAAGTTCCGGGAAAGTGCCCGTTTCTGGGGAAACGTACAGATGGTGCTGATCCTGGAGGGACGATCGCTTACAGCCAGAGAGGAAATGCGTGTTGTAAACGCAATCACGGACAATTCCGGAATTGAAATTCTGTGTCTGATCGATAACGATGCCAACCGGATTGAACGCTGTGAAAAAGCGCTCAATCAGAAACTGATGGAGCTTTCGGCCGCCACGGGCCAGTTCTATCGGGGGGATCTGCATCGCGGCGAGACGCTGGAATCTGAGACAAGCCTGGTTATTATCGGCGACGTATGTCACGGCAGCCGTGTTACATCCAAAGGAAATGTTATCATTCTTGGAGAACTTCGCGGCACTGTTCACGCCGGCATATCCGGCAATCGCCGTGCAGTTGTCTGTGCGATGGAGATGGCGCCGGTTCAGATCCGGATTTCGGATGTTACGATGTATGGCGGAGAAAAGAGAAAACGCCTGGGACGTGGTCCCATGATTGCATGTGTGGAAGGCGGCGAGATTTGTGTGAAGCCAGTTAAAAAATCAATTTTCAGCATAGGGTAACGCCCTTTTCGACTGTATCTGCACAGGCAGCGGGCATTTTAAGAAAGCCATTTGCCATAAATTTCAATTAGTACTGGAAAAGTTTTGGGTTTTAAGGTAGAATAGAACATGAAATATTTTTCAGGAGGCATAGCTATGAGTGAAGTCATGGTCATTACTTCCGGAAAAGGCGGGGTCGGCAAGACGACCACGACAGCCAACATCGGTACAGGTCTGGCACTGCTTGGTTACAGTGTCGTGCTGATCGATACGGACATCGGTCTGCGAAACCTGGACGTTGTGATGGGGCTGGAGAACCGGATTATTTATAATCTGGTTGATGTGGTGGAAGGCAACTGTCGGATGAAGCAGGCCCTGATCAGAGACAAAAGATATCCGAATCTTTATTTACTGCCGTCAGCCCAGACCCGGGACAAGACTTCGGTCAATCCCGGACAGATGAGAAAGCTGGTTGACGACCTGAGAGAAGATTTTGATTATATACTGTTGGACTGCCCTGCCGGGATTGAGCAGGGGTTCCGCAACGCAATTGCAGGCGCAGACCGTGCGCTTGTCGTTACTACGCCGGAGGTTTCCGCAATCCGTGACGCAGATCGCATCATCGGGCTTCTTGAAGCCGAAGGCATGAAGCCGATTGATCTGATAGTGAACCGCATCCGTATGGATATGGTGCGCAGAGGTGATATGATGTCAGTCGGGGATGTGGCAGATATTCTTGCAGTTGATATGATCGGCGCTGTCCCCGATGACGAAAATGTCGTTGTATGCGCTAATCAGGGAGAACCACTGACTGGCATTGACTGCCTCGCTGGCCAGGCATATCTGAATATATGCAGAAGACTGACAGGAGAATCGGTACCCTTCCTGGAACTGGAACCAAGGAAGGGAATTCTGGTCCGGATATCCGGTCTCCTGAAGAGGGCGTAGGAGGGGCGGCGATGGGGCAGATTATTTTGTTTCGAAAAGGCAATTCCGGCGAGATTGCCGGAATGAGGCTGAAACTTCTTCTGGCCTCGGATCGGGCTCATATCAGTTCCGGGATTCTGGAGCAGATTCGGGATGATATGATCGGGATTCTGTCCAGATATGCTGAGATTGATGTCGGACAAGTCACCATGAGAGTGAAACGACCGGAAGATCCGGGCGGATCCGGTATGACTCCATTGCTTTGCGTCAGCCTTCCCTTGCGCCAGAAATATGCGAGTCAGACATAAGAGGAATGTTACAGGATGTTTTTTGATTATAAACTGAGGAATTATAATTTTCGATTATTCCTTTATGTATTATTACTGAGCGGCCTGGGTGTTCTGATATTGAGGAGCGCTTCCAACCAGGATATGTCCGTGGTTGGGAAGCAGGTGATGGGAATTGCCTGTGGGTCTGCTATCGCTATTGTGTTGTCCCTGATTGATTATCACAGGGTCATGCGGGCAGCTCCCATGATTTATGGCGTCTGCATTGCGGCACTGGCTGCGGTACTTGTGTTTGGCATCAGCCGTGGCATTGCCAGACGATGGATCACGCTCCCTGTTATTGGACAGGTTCAGCCGTCTGAATTTGCAAAGATCGGACTGATTATATTCTTCTCCTGGTTTTTTGACCGATATCAGGAAAAGTTGAACCGGCTGACAACGATCCTTCTGGCCGGAGGATTTTATTTTGTGGTGTTTTTCCTGATTTTCCGCCAGCCCAATCTGTCCACGGCGCTGATTACGGGTGTGATTTTTTTCGGAATGTTTTTTGTGGCGGGATTGAGTTATCGCTGGATTCTTGGTACATTGGCGGTGATTGTTCCGTGCGGCGCGCTGTTTCTTTATCTGGTACAGTATGATATGGTGCCGTTTCTGAAGAATTATCAGAGAGAGCGAATCGCCGCCTTTCTGTCAACAGATTCCACGGCTTTCGCGGAAGCGAATCTACAGCAGAACAATTCCATCATGGCGATCGGATCCGGGATGCTGCGGGGAAAGGGTCTGAACACAACAACTCTTTCTTCTGTTAAGAATGGCAACTTCCTGTCGGAGGAAGAGACCGATTTTATTTTTGCCGTAGCGGGCGAAGAGATGGGCTTCATTGGCTGTGTTGTTGTGATTGTCCTGATTGCCCTGATTGTTTTTGAGTTGCTTATAATGGCGGCAAGATCGAAAGACATGGCAGGCCGGTTGCTTTGTTCCGGCCTTGCTACGCTGATTGCGTTTCAGAGTTTTTCCAATATCGCGGTGGCAACCGGTATTTTTCCGAATACCGGACTTCCGCTTCCGTTTATCAGCTCTGGGGTCAGTTCTCTGCTTAGTTTATATCTGGGAACCGGGCTCTCAATGAACGTCGGACTGCAGCGGAGGAATGGTAATTACGAAAGGACATGAAGGAGGTTAAGGTTCGTATGAATATAGGACTGATCGCACATGACAACAAGAAAAAACTGATGCAGAATTTCTGCATTGCATACCGTGGCATTCTGGGCAAACATGAACTGTATGCGACCGGTACGACGGGACGACTGGTGGAAGAGGTGACCAACCTGAATATTCACAAATATCTTGCCGGTCATCTGGGTGGAACGCAGCAGCTTGTATCTCAGATTGAACACAACGAGATGGATATGGTTATTTTCCTCCGTGATCCGTTGACGCCCAAGACACATGAACCGAACGTGAATGATGTGGTGCGGCTGTGTGATACCTACAACATTCCTCTGGCAACAAACCTTGCGACGGCAGAACTTCTGATCAAGGCTCTGGAACGCGGCGATCTGGAGTGGCGGGAAATGTACCGGTAGAGGTGACAGAGTGAAACGGACAAAGGCATTTTCTGTCTGCATCTGCCTGACTGTGGTTATTCTGGCCGGATGTGGCAGGCAGACGGAATTCACTCATTTTTACGAACCTGCTCAGATGAGGACTTTTCTGGGTGCGTCTGTTGGGAATGCCTATGCAGACACCTTTGCCTCTGACCTGTGTGTCGTTACCGGAAGCGAGCCGGGGACGGATGAGACAGTGACTGCTGAAGCGGCGGCTGTATTTGATGTCAGCACGGGTAAGGTAATCTGTCAGAAAGATCCGTTTGAGAGGAAAAACCCGGCGAGTATCACCAAAATTATGACTGCTCTGATCGCGATTCGTGACGGAGATCCCGATGAGAGGATCACAGTGGGGGAGGAGACCGTCATTACGGAACGAGGTGCTTCTCTATGCAGAATCAATCCGGGAGATACATTGACCCTGGAAGATCTTTTGTATGGTCTGATGCTTCCTTCCGGCAACGATGCGGCGGCAGCGATTGCTGTCCACATGTCCGGCAGCATCGAAGCGTTTGCCGAACGGATGAATGAGGAGGCATGGGCGATCGGGGCGACGAACACGCATTTTACCAATCCGCATGGCCTGACCGATCCGGAACATTATACGACCGCATATGACCTTTATCTGATCTTTTATGAAGCGATGCAGTATCCGGAATTTCGCCGCATCATCAGTACGAAGGCCTATACGGTTGTCTACACCGATGCAGATGGCCTGGAAAAGTCTCAGGAATGGACAAACAGCAACTGGTATCTGACCGGGCAGGCAACTGCTCCGGAAGGACTGACGGTGATCGGCGGTAAGACCGGGACGACGGCAGCAGCCGGATCCTGTCTGATTATGGACAGTCAGGACGCAGAGGGCAGAGATTATATTTCTGTCGTACTGAAAGCAGACAGCAGGGATCTGCTTTACGAAGACATGACAAATATCATTCAGAAAATTGTCAATTAGAGATTGCACAATTTAGAGATTTATACTATAATTGATTTAGATTAAAAAGACTTTTTATACAAATTTTAATATGCATAAGGAGGAGATTATTATGGTTCAGATCATCTCAGGGAGAAAAGGGAAAGGAAAGACAAAACATCTGTTGGACATGGCCAATCAGGAAATTAAGCAGGCCGCAGGTTCCATCGTCTATCTTGACAAGAGTTCCAAACATATGTATGAATTGAGCAATAAGATTCGCCTGATCAATGTAAAACAATATCCGATTATGACAAGTGAAAGCTTTATCGGTTTCATTTGCGGCATCCTTTCACAGAACCGCGATATCGAAGCGATGTATCTTGACAGTTTCCTGAAGCTGTCTGCTCTGGAAGGCGAAGACATTACGGAAACCATTGACCTTTTGGAAAAAATCGGTGAAAAATACCATGTGAATTTTATTCTGAGTATTTCCCTGGATGCGTCAGAGCTTTCTGAGAATGCACAGAAGGATGTGATTATTTCACTGTAATGATAGAATCACATATGGAGGATGATAAGTCTGACATATGACAGAATAAGAGTGACAGAGGGGTTCGGAGACGAACTCCTCTTTTCCGGTTTTCTGAGCTTTCGGTTGAACTTTTGACTGTTTCCTTTTATAATGGTAGGGAGCGATTCGGGGAGGAAACTGTTTTGGCAAAAAAGAAGAACAAAAAGATTGTCAGATATCGCCATCCGCTTAATCTCAATATCGGAATGGTTATTTTTGTGATTATTTTCATATATATGGCCTTCAGTATATACAGTTACATCAAACGGGACAAGGTTCAGTTCTACGAGGTAGTGGAGGGCAATATTGTCAATGACCGGCAATATACCGGCATCATCCTGCGGGAAGAACAGGTGCAGTCAACCGACCGGGCCGGATATATTAACTATTATGTCCGCGAGGGCAAACGGGCGGCAGTCGGAACGAATATTTATTCCATTGATGAGACCGGAAGTCTGTCGACTTATCTGGAAGAGAATCCGGAAGCAAATGTCACTCTGACCGATGCGAATCTGGCCGAGATCAAACGTCAGCTGGCTTTTTTTTCCATATCTTACAATGATGATGATTTCAGTGAAACCTACGACTTACAGTACAGCTTGGAAGCATCTGTCCTGGAATATGTCAATTTTAATACACTGGGCAGCCTGGAGACCATGCTTTCTGAATCCGGTGCTTCCTTTCAGCAGGTAAAGGCGCCGGTATCCGGCGTGGTGTCGTATGCCATTGACGGGTATGAAACGCTGGATGCCTCTGCAGTCAACGCTGCGTCGTTTGATCGAAGCGGTTATGCCAGGGCCATCACGAAATCCGGGCAGTTGATTGAGCGTTCCGCGCCGGTATATAAGCTGGTCACATCCGATGACTGGAGCATCGTATTCCCGCTTAGTGACAACGATGTGGAAGAATATGCGGAACGGACGAGTCTGCATGTGACGTTTGAATCGAATGATCTGGAAGCGGATGCCTCCTTTTCCGTGATCACAGGTACAGACGGAATGTCTTATGGGAAGCTGGATTTTAACAAATATATGGTTCAGTTTGTCGCCGATCGGTTTGTTAATTTTGAGGTAGAGACAGAAAAGGTTGTCGGACTGAAGATTCCCGTGACGGCTGTAACTACCAAAAGCTTTTACCTCGTTCCGCTGGATTATCTGGCAAACGGAGGTGACAGCAGCGACACTGGTTTCTATAAGGAAATCTATACGGAAAACGGGACACAGATGGAATTTGTCCCTGCCACTATATATTATTCGACGGATGAATATTATTATATTGATATGGGAGAAAACGCGCCGCTTTCCGGTGGAGATTATATTGTGAAAGCAGACTCGCAGGATCGTTACCAGATCGGACTGACGGCCAGTCTGGACGGAGTCTACAATATCAATAAAGGATATGCAGTATTCAAACAGATTGAGATACTGAAGAGCAACGATGAGTATTATACCGTCAGGAAGGGCACCAGTTATGGACTGTCGGTCTATGATCATATTGTGCTTGACGCAGATACGGTTTATGAGGGACAGTTGATTTATCAGTAAGGGATCATAAAAGGAGGCATTTCGATGAGTATTTCAGAAAATCTGACCGAGGTGAGAGAACGGATTGCCCGCGCCTGTGAAAGGAGTGGCCGTTCTGTCGAAGATGTGACTTTGATTGCGGTCAGCAAGACAAAACCATTGGAGGATCTGCTGGCAGCTTATCATGCAGGAGCAGGAGATTTCGGGGAGAACAAGGTTCAGGAAATTGTGGCCAAGCACCCGCAGATGCCGTCTGACGCGAAGTTTCACATGATTGGTCATCTGCAGCGTAACAAGGTAAAACAGGTGATTCCACATGTGGTGATGATTCATTCGGTCGATACTGTCCGCCTGGCTGAACAGATTGAGCAGGATGCCGCGAAAGCGGAGAGGATTATGGACATTCTTCTGGAGGTCAATGTTGCAGAGGAAGAGAGCAAATTTGGTTTTCGATGCGAGGAAGTGGAAGCAGCGGTCCGGCAGATCTGTGTTTCTCCGCATGTTCGAATCCGTGGTCTGATGACGATTGCGCCTTTTGTAGACGATCCGGAAGAGAATCGGGATGTTTTTCGAAAATTATATCAATTATCGGTTGACATCAAAAAGAAAAACATTGATAATGTTACTATGAGTGTGCTTTCAATGGGAATGACTGGCGATTATGAAGTGGCCGTGGAAGAAGGTGCAACCATGATAAGAGTTGGCACCGGAATTTTCGGAGCCAGATAAGGAATGGAGAGAGTAAGTTATGAGCATGTTGAGTAAGCTGGTAGATGCATTTCGACTGAACGACGGGGATGACGACTATTTTGACGGAGAGGATGATTACGAGGAGGACAGACCTGCCCGCAAAGGATTCTTCGCTTCGAGGGAGTCGGATGACGGAGGCTATGATGACGCGGAAGAGGAGAAACCAAGATTTTTCTCCCGCTCTCCTAAGGTAGTACCCATGAAGAGCAGCGGGCTGGAAGTTTCCATGATCAAACCGACCTCTATTGAAGACGCGAGAGAGATTTGCGATCTGCTTCTCGGTGGCAAGGCGGTCGTTCTGAATATGGAAGGAATACATATGGAGGTCGCGCAGCGAATCATTGATTTTACTTCCGGAGCTACTTATTCCATGGATGGCAATCTTCAGAAGATTTCCAGTTATATTTTTATCGCGACGCCGCATTCGGTTCAGCTTTCCGGCGATTTTCAGGAACTGCTGGGTGACGGGAATCTCGGCGTAGCCGGCATGAATATTCATCTTTAAATTGAGGAGCGGCGTATATGTCGGACAGACTGATTGTGCATCGGGATGGTAATCCCATCTATGATATTGTACTGGAATCATCTTATGAGAACCTGGGACGGGAACTGGATTCACTCAAGATCCATGATCGGAAGGTCTGTATTGTCACAGACAGCAATGTGGCGCCTCTCTATCTGGAGCAGGTGAAGAGGCAGATTGCTCCGCATTGCAGACAGGTGGACTCCTGGATTTTTCCGGCTGGCGAGGAACATAAAAACCTTGACACAGTGAGAAATCTTTACGAGTATCTGATTTTAAACCACTACGATCGCCAGGATGTCCTGGCTGCGCTTGGCGGAGGCGTGACCGGGGATTTGTGTGGTTTTGCAGCTGCTACTTATCTTCGTGGAATCCGCTTCATTCAGCTGCCCACAACGCTGTTGGCCCAGGTGGATTCCAGCATTGGCGGAAAGACTGGCGTTGATTTTGATGCTTACAAGAATATGGTCGGTGCGTTCCATATGCCGATCCTGGTTTATACGAGTACGTCTACACTCCAGACCCTGCCGGCGGAGCAATTTGCTTCCGGCATGGGAGAGGTCGTCAAACATGGGCTGATTCGGAGCCGCGATTATTACTTCTGGCTCAAGATGAATGCCGAGGCAATCCGCAGACGGGATGCGGATGTCTGTGAACAGATGATACTCCAGAGCAATCGGATCAAACGTGACGTCGTGGAACTGGATCCGACGGAACAGGGGGAGCGGGCGCTCCTCAATTATGGTCATACACTGGGGCATGCCATCGAAAAGCTGATGGATTTCCGGCTGCTCCATGGGCAGTGTGTTGCTCTGGGATGTGCGGCGGCCTCGTATCTTTCGTGCAGACGTGCGATGATTGCATCTGCGGAGATGGAAGATATCTGCAGGACGTTAAGACAGTTTGATTTGCCCACTGACATTTCCGGACTGGGACTCTCGATCACGGACATCGTTGCGACCACAAAGAGCGATAAGAAGATGGATTCCGGCCTGATCAAATTCATTTTGCTACGTCGGCTGGGGACTGCTTATGTCGATCGCACCGTAACAGACGAGGAGATGACCGATGCGCTGAACTGGCTGGCGGGAGGCGTCGATGGCTGAAAAGATTGGGAATCTTGTTTCCTGGATCCTTTTATCCCTGGTTCTGATTCTGCTGGATCAGTATACAAAGACACTGGCCGTTCTCTGTCTGAAGGGTCAGGAGCCGATTGTGATTGTCCGGGATGTGTTCGAATTGCTTTATTCAGAGAATCGTGGCGCGGCCTTTGGAATTATGCAGGGACAACAGACACTGTTCGCCGTGATCGGCCTGGTTGTCTTTGTTTTTGCCGGATATGTGATGCTTCGTCTTCCGGGGTGGAGCGTGAAGCGTTACATTCCGCTTAAGATCTGTGTGATCATGGTTACGGCTGGCGCACTGGGCAATATGGTTGACCGGCTTTCGGTGGGATATGTGGTGGATTTTTTATATTTTGTTCTGATTGATTTTCCGATTTTTAATGTGGCCGATATCTATGTCACGACAGCGGCGGCCGCACTGATTTTCCTGATTTGTTTTTATTACAGGGACGAGGAACTGGAAATGCTCTATCCCGGAAGCAGTGGCGGTTTTGGAAAGGGAGAATGATTTGGTACGGGAATGGGTTGTCGAGAAAGACGAAGGCATCCGAATTGATCGCTATGTGTGTGGGACAGTGGAAGAGCTGTCCCGCTCTTATTTACAGAAGCTTCTTGCAGATGGAGATGTCCTTGTCAATGGAAAAATCGTAAAAAGCAGCTATAAGGTTGTCGTTGGTGATCAGATTACACTGAACCTGCCAGATGCTCAGGAACCGGAGATTCTTCCGGAACCGATGGAGCTCGATATCCTTTATGAGGATTCGGATATCATCCTGATCAACAAACCAAAGGGAATGGTTGTCCATCCGGCAGCCGGCCACAACTCCGGTACGCTGGTCAACGGTCTGATGTATCATTGCAAAGACGATCTGTCTGGTATCAATGGTGTACTCCGGCCGGGCATTGTCCACCGAATTGATATGGATACGACCGGTGTCCTGATTGCCTGTAAAAACGATCGGGCGCACAATCTCATCGCGGAACAGCTGCGGGTTCATTCCATTACCAGGAAATATTATGCGATCGTGCATGGCGTAATCCCGAAGGAGGACGGCGTCGTGGATGCTCCGATCGGCCGTCATCCGGTTGATCGCAAAAAGATGAGCGTCAATACAAAAAACGGCAGAGAGGCGATCACACATTACCATGTTCTGAAACGATATCGTCGCTTTACTTATGTGGAATGTCAGCTGGAGACCGGACGAACCCACCAGATTCGGGTTCATATGGCGAGCATCGGCCATCCGATTCTCGGAGATACCGTCTATGGGCCGTCTAAATGTCCGTTCCCCGGTCTTCAGGGACAGACCCTGCATGCGGGCGTCCTGGGCATCATACATCCGTCCAGCGGCGAATATATGGAGTTTCATGCGTCCCTTCCATCTTATTTTGAGGCACTTCTCCGAAAACTGGAACAGGAATCCTAATTTCCTGTCATTTTTTGATAATGTTTCTGTACATTTCAGGATTTTTGTTGTATAATATAGATATGAAAGTGATTGTTCCCAGAATATTATGACAATACTGTCGTGTTGTTTATATGAAAGGAGAAGTGGACTATGAATGGTAATCTGGTAATTACAATCGGAAGACAATGCGGATCCGGTGGAAGAAGCATCGGCAAAATGATAGCGGCAAAGCTTGGTGTCAGGTGCTATGATAAGGAACTTCTCGCCAGAGCAGCGAAAGAGAGCGGCCTTTGTCAGGAACTGTTTGAAACATATGATGAGAAACCGACCAACAGCTTTTTATATTCTCTGGTTATGGATACCTATTCACTGGGATACAATTCATCCTATCTGGATATGCCAATCAACCAGAAAGTATTTCTCGCCCAGTTTGACACCATCAAAAAGATTGCAGATGAGGAATCCTGCGTGATTGTCGGCCGCTGTGCGGACTATGCATTGGCTGATTATCCGAATAAGCTGAGTGTGTTTATTTCAGCAGACGATAATCAGAGAATCGATCATCTGATGGAGCTGTATAATCTGGATCGTGTCAAGGCGAAGGAACTCATGGTTAAGACTGACAAGAAGAGAGCCAGTTATTACAATTATTATTCCAGTAAGAAATGGGGAGATTCGAAGAGTTACGATCTCTGTGTGAACAGTTCAGTGGTCGGTTACGAAGGCGCCAGAGATGCCATTCTGGCTTTTGCAGAAATCAAAAAAGCTTATCTGAATCAATCATGAATCCGTACCATCGATGTGGCTCCGGCATATATGTGCCGGAGCCATTGCTGTGTCATGGATCGGTTCCTGTCATCAGGACATCATACGCAACAGGCCAATCACCTTGCCGAGAATATCGACCTGATCGACGATGATCGGCTCCATAAAATCATTCTCCGGCTGCAGGCGGTAATGGCCGTCTTCTTTATAAAAACGTTTGACCGTGGCCGAGTCATCGACCAGGGCGACGACAATGTCCCCATTTCTGGCTGTCTTTGTCTGTTCGACAATGATCTGATCTCCGCCGAAGATTCCGGCATTCACCATGCTGTCCCCCTTCACATGCAACATAAAAATCTGATTGTTCGGCAGGACTGAGGCCGGAATCGGAAAATAATCTTCAATGTTCTCCTGTGCCAGGATCGGCTGGCCAGCGGCAACGGTACCGATAACCGGTACCTGAACCATCTCGCGGCGGGTCAGAGCGAACTCATCATCCAGGATCTCAATGGCTCGCGGCTTCGTCGGATCGCGTCGAATATAACCATTCCTTTCCAGAGATTCCAGATGGGAGTGGACGGAAGATGTCGATTTCAGATGAACCGCCTCGCAGATCTCACGTACTGCCGGCGGATAGCCCTTCTTTAAAATGTTCTGTTTAATATATTCAAGGATTTCCTGTTGTTTTGCAGTGATGCTTCCCTTAGACACCGTATGACCTCCTGTCTGATTTCTTTTCACGAATACGTTTTCTATCATATCATATGTCGTGCAAAAAAGCAAACTTTTGTTCGCTTTTTTCAAAATCGAACTTGACAAACATTTGTTCGAACAGTATAATAAGAAAGAACAAATGTTCGCGGAACAGATGTTCTGATTCAATGTTTCGTAAGCCTGCCGTTCATCAACAGAAGGTCGGGACTCAGATATGGATTTCTGATATGGGAGAAGGGAATAGTTATGACAGACGTAAGAAGGACAAGATTGATGAACAGACGGATGCTCGTACAGCGGAGAATCCGCCGTATGGTTATGGTAATTTTGATGATTCTTGCATTTTGTTTCGGTTTTCTGGGACATACGCTGATTGCTGCCCGTGCGGAAGAGCAGGCGCCATCTCCGCAGCTGAACCGTTATTACACCAGCATTCAGCTGCAGCACGGAGACAGTCTCTGGTCGATTGCCGGTCAGTATATGGATCATACCGGATATACGCAGGACGAATATGTGAGGGAACTGGTTCGCATGAATGGCCTTATGACGGATCAGATTCATTCCGGTGAATACCTGACTGTGATGTATATGGCGGAATAATTAACCTGTTGTCCTTGCTTTCGCCTTCCAACTATTCGTTAAACTGTTGTTTCGCGAATAGTTGGAGATTGCTCCTCTTACACTTCAGATCCGTTTATCTGTGGAGTCCGATTGATTTTACATTACAGATTTGACTCCATCCCCAAATTCCTACTTTTATATATTGCTTGCAAGAATTCTGAATTTGTGTCATTATTATATCTGGATGGCATCTGTTGCATTTTTGCCCTCAACATCATTTCATTTTATATATGTAATTTTTGTAACTATTCAGAACTCCCATACTGAAAGATGTAATCGGGGTTCCCTGCAAATG
>JAJQCD010000023.1:0-132463 GCA_021202925.1 Clostridiales bacterium
CTGTTCAATTTTTCATTTTCAAGGTCCGGTTCGTTGTCTCTTTTCAGCGGCAACTTATTTACTATATCACATCGTCGCTTCTTTGTCAACAACTTTTTTTGTTTTTTCATTTTCTGTTTTCGAAAGTGAAAAAAATAATCATTTGGAATAGAACGGAGAAAGAGGGATTTGAACCCTCGCGCCGGTTGCCCGACCTACACCCTTAGCAGGGGCGCCTCTTCGGCCTCTTGAGTATTTCTCCGAATTGACTGATTCCATATGATTGTCGTCTGAAATCATCTCTGTTTTCAAACGCGTTATTTATTTTAGCAGACTGACCTTTGTTTGTCAATCATTTTTTTAACTAATTTTCAGTACTAATTTTCATTTTGCATACTGTCTGACAGCCGTTTCATAGAGATTGTTTCCTTTGGAATCAATTACCACAACAACGGGAAAATCCCTGACTTCCAGTTTGCGGATGGCTTCTGTTCCCAGATCTTCATAGGCAATCACCTCAGACGAAACAATTCTTTGAGATAACAGGGCTCCGGCTCCTCCGATTGCCGCAAAATATACGCTTCCATTGCGAATTATCGCGTCAATCACTTCCTGGCTCCTCTTTCCCTTACCAATCATGGCGCCTAGTCCCATATCCAGAAGGCGCGGCGCATATTTATCCATCCGGCTTGCCGTAGTTGGTCCGGCAGAACCAATGGGGCGCCCCTCCCGCGCCGGAGAGGGACCCATATAATAGACAACATTTTCTTTCCAGTCCAGAGGAAGCGGTTCCCCTCTGTCCAGGGCTTCCTGCATTCGTTTATGCGCAGCGTCTCTTGCCGTATAAATTGTCCCTGTCAGATATACATAGTCTCCGGCATGCAGGCTTTTTGCTTCTTCTTTGGAAATCGGCACCTTAATTTTTCTGTCCATAACTGCCCCTCCTACAGAACCCGATGTATGTGACGATTCACATGACAACAGATATTCACTGCTACCGGTAATCCGGCTATATGCGTCGGATAGGTTTCAATATGAACTGCATAAGCAGTCACCGTACCTCCCAACCCGCCGGGACCGATTCCCAACCGGTTGATTTTATCTAACATTTCCTTTTCCAGCTCACGAACATATGGAACTGGTGATTCTTCGTTCATATCCCTCGTCAGCGCATGCTTTGCCATCAGAGCACACTTTTCAAATGTACCACCTATTCCGACACCAACCACCATTGGCGGGCAGGCATTTGGCCCCGCATCACGAACAGCTGTCAGGATTGCCTGTCTGACTCCCTCGATTCCATCCGCCGGTTTCAACATGAAAACACGACTCATATTTTCACTGCCAAATCCCTTTGGGGCAAGCGTAATATCCAGCTGATCCCCTTCCACAATATCATAATGAATGACAGCGGGAGTATTATCTCCCGTATTTTTTCTTTCAAGTGGATCAGAAACAACTGATTTTCTTAAATATCCCTTTGTATATCCATCGTGAACACCCTGATTGACTGCGTCCGTCAGACTGCCACCTTTAATATGAACGTCCTGTCCGACTTTGATAAATAACACTGCCATACCGGTATCCTGGCAAATCGGAATCATCTCTTCTCCGGCAATTTTCAGGTTTTCCCGCAATTGCTCCAGTACCTGTTTTCCCAGCGGTGATTCCTCGTGCTGCATGGCCTGATCCATGCACGTCTTCATGTCATCCGACAGAAAATGATTAGCCTCGATGCACATGTCTCTGATTACCCTGGAAATATCTTCTGTCCTTATTATTTTCAAATTCATACCTCCTGGTTCAGATTCAGTTCTTCGATTCCTTCGCCTTCTGACTTATTGCCATCGTCCCGTACCTTCGCAATACTGGCCACACGAATATCGGATCCCGGATCAATATCCATCAGTTTCACTCCGGACGTATTCCTGCCATAGACCGATATACTGTCTGCGGAAATCCGAATTACAATGCCTTCTGTTGTAATAATCATAATATCATGGTCATTGTGAACCAGCTTGGCTCCTACCAGTTTTCCTGTTTTCTCTGTGATTTTATAACAGAGGACACCCTTGCCTCCCCGATTCTGAGTACTGAATTCCGAAATCGGAGTCCGCTTGCCCATACCAAATTCGGATACAACAAGAAGGCTTTCTCCCTGCGTATGCACCTGCATGCCAACGACTTCATCGCCTTCATTTAATTTCATACCGATTACGCCCATCGATACGCGGCTGGTTACGCGCACATCCGTCTCGTGGAAGCGAATACACTGCCCCTTCTTTGTGATCATGAAGACATCTTTCGTATTATCACTCGTCTTAACTTCCAGAAGTTCGTCGTCTTCCCGCAGAACAATCGCCTGAAGACCAATCCGGCGAATATTTCCATACTCGGTAAGAGACGTTTTCTTAATCATGCCATTCTTCGTTGCCATCAGCAGGTAGTCCGTTTTATTGTATTCTTTTGATGCAATCACCGCCGTAATTTTTTCACCTGGCTGCAATTGAATCAGATTGATCAGCGCCGTACCGCGGGCTGTCCGGCTTCCTTCCGGAACCACATAGGCTTTCAGACGATATACCCTTCCTTTATTCGTAAAGAAAAGAATATAATTGTGAGTCTTTGTCACAAACAGTTCGTCGATATAATCCTCATCGATGGTCTGCATTCCCCGGATTCCCTTGCCGCCACGATTCTGGCTCTTGAAATTATCAATGCTCATCCGCTTGATATAGCCCAGCTTCGTCATTGCGACAACGGTATTTTCATTTGGAATCAGATCTTCCGACGACATTTCATAATCGTCAAATCCAATCGATGTGCGACGGTCGTCTCCATATTTCTCAGACACCTGCAGAATCTCTTCACGGATGACTCCGAGCAGTTTTTTCTCATCAGACAGAATTTCTTCCAGTTCTGCGATCCTTGCCATCAGTTCTTTGTATTCATTTTCCAACTTTTCCCGTTCCAGACCAGTCAGTGTCCGCAGCCGCATATCGACAATCGCCTGCGCCTGTGCGTCACTTAATCCAAACCGTTCCATCAACTGCTGTTTTGCCGTCTGAACATTTTCCGACCCACGGATAATGCGAATCACTTCATCGATATGATCCAGGGCGATCAGCAGGCCTTCCAGAATGTGAGCACGCTCTTTGGCCTTATTCAGATCGTATCTGGTTCGCCGGGTGACAACATCTTCCTGATGAGCCAGATAATACTTCAGCATATCCAGAAGATTCAGAACTTTCGGCTGGTTATCCACAAGAGCCAGCATGATAACCCCAAAGGTATCCTGCAGCTGGGTATGCTTCAGAAGCTGATTTAAAATCACATTGGCGTTTACATCCCGCCGCAGTTCAATCACCACTCGCATACCCTGACGGTTTGACTCATCACGCAGGTCTGTAATTCCGTCCACGCGTTTTTCCTTGACCAGATCGGCGATTTTCTCAATCAGACGGGCTTTGTTGACCAGAAATGGAAGTTCAGTCACAACAATACGACTCTTTCCATTCGGCATCGCTTCAATATCCGAAACCGCGCGCACTTTAATTTTGCCACGTCCGGTACGATATGCTTCCTCAATTCCTGTTTTTCCAAGAATTGTCGCACCGGTCGGAAAATCCGGACCCTTGATAATTTCCAGAACTTCCTCAATCGAAGTATCTGCATCCTTTTCCACCCGGTTGTCAATGATCTTCACAACCGCAGAAATCACTTCCCGCAGATTATGCGGCGGAATATTAGTAGCCATACCTACTGCAATTCCGGTCGTACCATTACACAGCAGGTTTGGATATCTTGCCGGAAGAACGGTCGGTTCTTTTTCCGTTTCATCGAAATTGGGAACAAAATCAACGGTATCTTTATTGATATCGGCAAGCATTTCCATTGAAATTTTACTGAGTCTTGCCTCTGTATATCGCATGGCAGCTGCACCGTCACCGTCCACAGAACCAAAATTTCCATGTCCATCTACCAGTGGATAATGAGTTGACCAGTCCTGTGCCATATTAACCAAAGCTCCATAAATGGAACTGTCACCATGTGGATGATACTTACCCATGGTATCACCGACGATACGCGCACATTTACGATGCGGCTTATCCGGACCATTATTCAGTTCAATCATCGAATAAAGGACACGCCGCTGAACCGGCTTCAATCCATCTCTCACGTCCGGCAGTGCACGGGCCGCGATCACACTCATGGCATAATCAATATAGGATTCTTCCATTGTCGTCTTCAGATCGACTTCATGCACTTTATCAAATACATTAGGCTCCATTGTTTCTCTCCTTTTGGTGTCTCCTCAAAAACCGATCATATGTCAAGATTCTGAACCCGCTTTGCATTCGCTTCGATAAATTCACGCCGCGGTTCGACCTGATCTCCCATTAACGTAGTGAAAGTCAGATCCAGCTCAGAAACAGAATCTTCATTCATATTGACCCGAAGCAGAATTCTTCGTTCCGGGTCCATTGTCGTCTCCCAAAGCTGATCGGCATCCATCTCACCAAGTCCTTTATATCGCTGAATCTTATTATTTGTATCTCTTCCTACTTCTTTTAAAATCGAATTCAGTTCCTCATCGCTGTAGGCATACCAGATTTTTCTATTCTTCTCCAGCTTATAGAGAGGGGGCTGCGCCAGATAGACATGTCCCTGTTTGATCAGTTCCGGCATGAACCGGTAAAGAAAAGTCAGCATCAGCGTACTGATATGAGCGCCATCCACATCCGCATCCGTCATGATAATAATTTTGTGATAACGCAGCTTGCTGATATCAAAATCATCATGAATTCCCGTACCGAATGCTGTAATCATGGCCTTGATCTCGGCATTTGCATATACTTTATCCAGTCTCGCCTTCTCAACATTCAGAATCTTTCCACGCAAAGGAAGGATTGCCTGGGTATCCCTCGAGCGAGCTGTCTTGGCAGAACCGCCTGCGGAATCTCCCTCTACAATGAAAATTTCACACTTTTCCGGATCTTTGTTGGAACAATCGGCAAGCTTACCAGGCAGTGCCATTCCTTCCAGCGCCGTCTTTCTTCTGGTCAGATCCCTCGCCTTGCGGGCAGCAGCCCTGGCACGCTGCGCCAGAACTGATTTTTCACAGATTGTCTTTGCCGCAACCGGATTCTGTTCCAGAAAATAGGTCAATTGTTCACTGACCACGCTGTTTACCGCGGTTCTCGCTTCACTGTTGCCGAGCTTCTGCTTTGTCTGTCCCTCAAACTGAGGTTCCTCAATTTTGATACTGATGATTGCAGTTAACCCCTCGCGGATATCTTCGCCGCTCAGGTTCTCCTCGCTGTCCTTCAGAATCTTATTTTTTCTTGCATAATCATTAACGGTATTGGTCAGGGCATTCTTAAAACCGGAAAGATGCGTTCCTCCTTCTGGCGTATTAACGTTATTCACGAAACTGTAAATATTCTCCGTATAAGAATCATTATGCTGCATTGCCACTTCAACATAGATCCGATCACGGCTTCCTTCACAGTAAATGACACTGTCATAAACCGACGCCTTTCCTTTGTTCAGATAAGTGACAAATTCACGAATGCCACCTTCATAGTGAAAGGTTTCCTCCTTCTTTTCTTCCCGGTCATCCTTCAGAGTGATTTTTAACGCCTTGGTCAGAAACGCTGTTTCCTGAAGGCGTACACGCAGAATATCGAAATCATATACCGTCTCCTCAAAGATCTCCGGATCCGGAAGAAACTGTACTTCGGTTCCATGCAGGCGGGAATCACAGGTACCGACGACCTTAAGGGGATACATTACTTTTCCTCTTTCATATCGTTGCTGATAGATTTTTCCGTCCTGATAGACACGAACCTCCAGCCAGACCGAGAGCGCGTTGACTACGGATGCGCCAACTCCATGCAGTCCGCCGGATACTTTATATCCGCCGCCGCCGAATTTACCGCCGGCATGAAGAATGGTAAAAACAACTTCAACGGCCGGAATTCCGGCTTTTTTCTGAATTCCGACAGGAATTCCCCGACCATCATCAATGACAGTGATCGAATTATCTGCATTGATCGTTACATCGATTTTATCGCAATATCCGGCCAGTGCTTCATCGACGGCATTATCTACAATCTCATAGACAAGATGATGAAGTCCTTTTGATGAAGTGCTGCCAATATACATACCGGGTCTTTTGCGAACTGCTTCCAGTCCTTCCAGAATCTGAATCTGGTCCGCTCCGTATTCTGCACTCATGTGATATCCTCCTTACATGAAACTTTTCCATCCATGACATGAAAAAGCCGGTCAATCTGAAACCGGTTGTTTATAAAGTCCTCCAGACCCGTGCAGGTAATCATGGTCTGGATATGATCAATAGCCGAAAGCAATTCATTTTGTCTGTTTCCGTCCAGTTCCGAAAGCACATCGTCCAGAAGCAGGATTGGATAATCGTGAACCAGTGTCTTTACGAGTTCAATCTCCGCAAGTTTCAAAGATAATGCCGCTGTTCTCTGCTGTCCCTGTGATCCAAATTTTCGGATATCAATTTTTTCCTGCGGCAGGCCGACAGCATTTTCCTTTTCTACAGGATTCTGACAGATATAAAATCCGATATCATCCCGATGAGGACCAACTAATGTTGTTTTCTGCTTCAAATCCGCCATCCGGCTGCGTCGAATATTTTCCTCCAGATCCTCCACGACTGAATTGGGATCATAAACAATCGAAAGACTCTCTCTTCCTCCCGACAATTTTTCATGAACCGGACCAATGATATGATTCAACTGATTGATAAACTCTTCCCTGCAGCCGATCATTTCTTTTCCGTATTTTGCCAGCTGTATATCCCATACATCCAGCGTTTCTTCATACTCCGGATGAAAAAATAAGTCCTTCAGCAATCGATTACGCTGTGTCAAAGCCCTGTTATAAGAAGTCAGCGAATGGACATATAATTTATTAAGTTGACATAATTCTAAATCAATAAATTTTCTTCTCTCGGAAGGGCCATTTTTAATCAGGTTTAAATCCTCAGGAGAAAAGAATACAACATTGACAATTCCAAATAATTCGCTTGCTCGTCGGATCGGAATACCATTGATGGCAATTCCCTTTGACCCGTTTCGTTTCAGATGCATATCGATGCGATAAGGAATATCATTCTTTATGACATTCATCTTGATATGTGATTCTTCCTCCCGGAAACGAATCATCTCCCGATCCCTGCTTCCCCTGTGAGATTTGGTCGTAGAGCAAACATAAACGGCTTCGAGAATGTTCGTCTTTCCCTGGGCATTGCTGCCGTACAGGATATTTGTTCCGCTGCTGAATTCCATATGTAAATATTCATAATTTCTGTAATTCTGCAGCTCTATGGCTTCAATTATCATAACACGATCCGAATGGTTTCTCCTTTATATGTCACCTCATCGCCATCCCGCAGTTTTTTTCCCCGTCGATATTCGACGGCTCCATTCACTTTCACCAATCCCTTTTCAATGGCATATTTGGCATCGACTCCGGATTCACACAGGCCGACGGCTTTCAATGACTGTCCCAGCTTAATGTATTCATCCCGTAACTGAATTGTTTCCATTGTTTTCCTCCATTAAACATCTGCTGCAATGAAATTTACCGGTAAAATCATATAAATATAAGTTTCTTCTTCATCCCGAATGAAACAGGGAGATTTGGAACTGGTCATATAAACATCCACTTCTTCATCATCGATGATCCGCAAAGCGTCCATCAGAAATTTCGGATTAAATGCGATCATGATATCATTGCCTGTCTTAACTATGGGTAAATCCGCATTCATGGAACCAATGGTTGATTTTACTTTCAGGTTGATGTTATTTTCCTGTACATGTAAAACAAGTGGTTTGCGGTCGTTTTCCCGGATTAATGTCATCGCACGATCGATGGTATTCATAAATTCCCGTTTGTTTACTCTTATCTTCGTCTGATAATCGTGAGAAAGCATGTGGTCAATACGGAAATAATTTCCCTCGATCAGGCGTGAAACAACAATGGTATCATCAAATTCAAAAAGAATCTGATTGTTGCTGAAATAAATCAGGACCTCTTTTTCATTTTCTCCGTTCAGAATCTTACTGATCTCGGAAAGGGCTTTTCCGGGGACAATGACCTTATGGTTTCCATAATCTTCCTTCATTTGCAGGTTGCGGATGGAAACACGATGTCCATCCAGTGAAATAATTTTTAAATTATTTTCTGATATTTCTAACAATTCTCCTCCCATCATTTTGTTACTGTCATTGGGAGCAGTAGAAAAAATCGTCTGACGAATTGCTTCTTTCAGAGAAAACTGGGTCAGGGAGATATAATGATCTCTCTCAATGTAAGGAAGATAGGGAAATTCTTCTCCATCCTGTCCCTGAATATGAAAAATGGAGCTTTCACATTCAATTGTTGTATTGAGTCTTTCGTCGGAGTTGATATTGACCGGGGAATCTCCATCCGGCAGTTTTCTGACAATCTCATAGAAAAGTTTCGCATCGAGAGCGATCTTGCCACGTTCGATAACAATACCCTCTACTTTTGTTTCTATGCCAAGTTCCGTGTCATTTCCTGTCAGCTTGATTTCGTTTGTACTTGCATCAATCAGGATACATTCCAGTATGTTCATTGTCGTTTTTGATGGAATTGCTTTCGATACGATGTTAATTCCATTCAGTAAAGAATTTTTCTCAAATACAAGTTTCATGGTTGATAACTTCCTTTCCACCCGGTATCGGTTGCTCTTTATAGATAAATATATAGTTAATTTTAGTCGTATTCGTAGTAGTCTTTGTGGGTTTGTTGATAAGTGGTCTGAACCCTTGAAATAAAAGGGTTTTCTGCTGTGTTTAACCATGTGGATAACAATTTTTCTGATGTGCATAATCCATGAGTTATCAACAATGGCTGTCCATTGCAATGAGACCTCAAATACATGAAAAAAATGTTATCCACAGACCATTCGCAAAGATACCCACAGAAAAATCGAGGTTATCCACGATAAATTGTGGATAACTTTTCTCTTTTGTGGATGAAAACAGAATCCTTTCTATCATATTGTCTGATCCGTTATCCGGACGGATTGATCTTCTTTTTCAGAATATCAATTGTATTGCTCAGCGTCGGATTGTTGTTCAGATCCTTACATACCTTCTCATAGCCGTGCATGACGGTGGTGTGATCTCTCCCTCCAATATAGCTTCCGATTTGCTGGAGTGGGATCTGAGTCATTGTGCGACATAAATACATGCAGATCTGTCTGGGGTAGACAACATCTTTGCTTCTTCTCTGTGAAGTGATATCCAATGGAGTCAGGTCGAAATGCTCAGCTACGATTTCAATGATGTAGTCCGGTGTAATATTGGCCTGGCCGTTCTGGGAAATCATGTCTTTCAGCGCTTCTTCTGCAAGTGGAACGGTAATCTCCTTCTTCGTCTTCAGTTTGGAGAAGGCGACGATTTTCGTTAATGCACCTTCGAGTTCCCGGATGTTGGATTTGATGTTGGTTGCAATATATTTGATTACTTCATTGTCAATGTTAAGTCCTTCCAGTTCTTCTTTCTTTCTGAGAATTGCCATGCGTGTCTCATAGTCAGGAGACTGAATATCTACGGTGAGTCCCCATTCAAAACGGGAACGTAGACGTTCTTCCAGCGTTTCGATTTCCTTCGGCGGTTTATCCGATGAAATGATGATCTGCTTTCTGGCTTCGTACATCTCGTTAAAAGTATAGAAGAATTCCTCCTGAGTTGACTCTTTTCCTATAATAAACTGGATATCGTCAATCAGCAGGACATCGTTGTGCCGGTATTTGTTACGAAACTCTGTGGTAGAGATGTTGTTTTTGTTCCGGATCGCGTCAATCAGTTCGTTCGTGAATTTTTCTGATGTGACATACATGACTTTTGTCTGCGGATCCTTCTGTAATATAAAATTGGCAATGGAATGCATCAGGTGCGTCTTTCCAAGTCCAACACCTCCGTAAATAAAAAGAGGGTTGTAAACTTCGCCTGGTGTTTCCGCTACAGCGAGGGCTGCCGCATGAGCAAGGTTGTTGTTTGCTCCGACGACGAACGTGTCAAAGGTGTATTTCGGATTCAGGTTGGCATTTTGAATTGCAGTTCTGCTGACCGGGTTCAAACCGTTGTTGATCAGGCGTCTGGATTGTCTGGTCTCGTTTTCAATATCTTCCTTGACAACGAATTCGATATCTTCCTTTACTTTAATGCCGGTAATTTCTTCTATGGATATCTTCAGCAGGAAACCATATTTTTTCTTTATGTATCCCAGAAAATTTGAGTCCGGGACGATAATACGTATGATATTTCCTGGCTGCTCCACAGAATAAGGTTTCAGAGGAAGCAGCCAGGTTTCATAGGAAACCTGAGATACTTCATATTCATCTTTCATGTGAAGTAATATTTCGTCCCATTTCTCTGTCAGTTTCTTTAACATATCAGTGTCTCCTGTGGATATTTTGGGGGTAAATTGTGGATATGCGCATCACCCCAATCTATGCTCTATTGTATACCAAAAAGTCTTATTTTTCAATGATGAAAGTGGGTTTTTAAAAAATTATCAACAAAGTTATCCACAATTTGTGGATAACTTAAAAACAATTTATCCCCTTTATCCTCAGAATGAGTGGAAATGATACGGCGGATTTCTCTTTTGTATTTTTGAAGAAAATGCTTGACGGGAATGGTGGTTTTTATTATAATTGATGTGATGTCTATAAAATTAACCGTTGGAATGGTTTATCGTGATGTGAAGACAGATCGTTGTGTAATAGTAGAGGAGGTGCTGAATCATGAAGATGACTTTTCAGCCGAAGACCAGACAGAGAGCGAAAGTTCATGGCTTTCGGGCCAGAATGAGTACGCCGGGTGGAAGAAAAGTTCTGGCTTCCAGAAGAGCAAAGGGCAGAGCAAAGTTAACAGTATAAGAGACCAGAAGACGTGTCATGTGCATGTTTTTGTGGATACTGAGACATTCAAAGGTCACAATTTATTGTGGCCTTTCTGTTTATAATTTTACAGATTAATTTATCAGTATGGAAGAATGAAAAGATTTCCGAGCATAAAAAAGAATCAGGATTTTCAGATTGTGTATCGCGGGGGATGCTCCCATGCGAACAGACAGATGGTTATGTATATTATGAAGACAGGAAATTCAGACAGGAGAATCGGAATTTCTGTCAGTAAAAAAGTGGGTAACAGTGTAGTAAGACATCACATCACGCGTTTGATTCGGGAAGCATTTCGATTGAACAGGGATCGGTTAGAGACGGGATTAGACATCGTTGTAGTGGCGAGGGCCGCTGCAAAAGAATCTGACTATAAGACGATTGAGCGTGCGTTTCTGCACCTCTGCGGACTGCATAACATTTTTTTAAAGGAATCGAAGTGAGAATATGATACGAAAGGTTCTGATTGGTTTGATCAGGGGATATCAGAAATTTCTTTCTCCCCTGAAAAGGTATCCTCACTGTAAGTATACGCCGACGTGCTCTCAATACGCCATTGAAGCATTGCAAAAGTACGGTGTTGTGAAAGGTTTATGGTTGGCCACGTGGAGAATACTCCGTTGTAATCCGTGGGCAGAAGGCGGTTATGATCCAGTTCCGTAGCGTATGAGGAGGTATTCATTTTGAGTTACTTAGTGTTGACAAAGACGGGAGGATTCTTCCTGTTTGCATGGATTTGCGAGATTATGGGACAGGTTATGAATGCACTGTTTGCATTTACGAGCCTGTTTGGAATTCAGAATATCGGATTATCCATCATTCTCTTTACTCTTGTGGTAAAGCTGTTGATGTTGCCATTGACGATTCAGCAGCAGAAATCATCGAAGCTGATGGCTGTGATGCAGCCTGAGATTCAGGCAATTCAGAACAAATATAAGGGAAAGACGGACAATGAATCTATGTCGCGAATGAACATAGAGACAAAGGCTGTTTACGAAAAGTACGGAACATCCATGACAGGTGGATGTCTGCAGCTGGTTATTCAGTTGCCGATTCTGCTTGCCCTTTATCGTGTTATTTATAATATACCGGCTTATGTGACTTCCGTTAAGTCCTATTTTATGGCGGTTGTTTATGCGCTTACCGGTACGACTGATGTGACGACTCTGGCCGAGGGAGCGGCGGATTCTCTGCTGCAGTTTGCTACGGATCACAATGTTACACTGACTGGTGTGAACGCAATCGGGGATCTGACCGGTGTGACGGGCACTGCCCTGGCGAACAAGATGGTTGATATTTTCTATAAGCTGAATCCTTCTCAGTGGACGGATCTGGCAGCTGCATTTCCGGATTCGGCTTCCGTGATTCAGGTAAATTCGGCAGCAATTGAGAGTATGAACTCCTTTCTTGGTATCAATCTGGCCTCTACGCCTTTTAATGGGAGTTTTGTGCCGAATGCAGCATGGCTGATTCCGATTCTGGCCGGTTTGTCTCAGTGGTTCAGCGCGAAGCTGATGATGGCAAATCAGAAAAATCAGGACGAGGATAGTCAGAGTGCGCAGATGATGAAGAGCATGAATTATACCATGCCGCTGATTTCTGTATTTTTCTGTTTTACTTTTCCGACGGCTGTCGGACTTTACTGGGTAGCAAGCAGTGTCCTGCAGTGCATCCAGCAGATTGGTGTGAACAGGTATCTGAACAGCTTTGATATCGATCAGCTGATTGAACAGAATGTAGCAAAGGCAAATAAAAAGCGTGCAAAGAAGGGTCTTCCGCCTCAGCAGGTCAATATGAATGCGACCACTTCTCTGAAAAATATTGAGGCGAAGAATGAAAGAGAAGAGGCAGCCCGCGCTGAGAAACTGGAACGTACAAAAGAGCAGGTGAAGGATTCGACAGAGTATTATAATAAAAATGCGAAGCCGGGTAGTCTGGCTGCAAAAGCCAATATGGTTGCCCAGTATAATGAAAGACACGAGAAACAGAAGAATAAGTAAAGGGGGACGATAATATGGGGCAGATTACAGTTTCAGCGAAGACGTTGGATGAGGCGATTACAAAGGCCCTGATCGAATTGCAGACGACGAGCGAACACCTCCATTATGATGTGATACAGAGTGCGACAAGTGGTATTTTTGGCTTATTCGGGGGAAAGCCATGTGTCATCCGTGCACGGGTCATGAGTGAAGAAGAAGAAAGTGCAAAGAAGAAAGAGGCTGAGAGAAAAAAGAAAGAAGAAGCCCGAAGAATAGAAGAAGAGAAAAAAGCTGCTTTGCGCAAAGCCAGAGAGGCAGAGATTGCAGAAAAAGAAAAGGCGGAAAAACAGGCGGCGGCTTTGAAAGCTCCCGAAGAGAAGAAAATTCCGCCTGTGAAGCCCCTTGTTGAATCAGAACCGACGCAAGCAATTCCGGCAGAACAGAAAGAACAGAAGGAGAATCTGTCCGGGAGTATTTCTCAGGATTCTGTTGTGGCAGAAGAAAAGCCGTCAGAAAAACCGTATCGGGATAAATATTCGGAGCGCTTTGCCGGAGAAAAGAAAAATGGCGGAAGAGATTCCCGTTACGGAAATCGTGCGGAGCGCAGAGAATATCAAAAGAAGGATTATCAGAAAAAAGAAGCGCAGAAAGGATATTCGAATCAGAAAAGAGAAAGCAGTCGACGTGATGCGGCTGCCAGAAGAGAAGAAGAAGCGCTTCGGGAACAGAAACAGAAAGAAATTGCAGCCGAGAAGGAAGCAAGAAGGATTGCTGTTCAGGTAGATGAAGAGGCTGTGAAAAAGAGTGCAAAGGATTTCCTGGATCAGGTCTTCGGTGCTATGGGCATGGAAGTGGAAGTGGAACCGGTATTTGATCCGGTTGAAAAGGAACTTCAGGTATTTCTTTCCGGAGATGCAATGGGAATACTGATCGGGAAGAGAGGACAGACGCTGGATTCTTTGCAGTACCTGGTCAGTCTGGTTGTCAACAAAGAGACGGAAGGATATCTGCGAGTTAAGCTGGATACGGAGAATTACAGACAGAGACGAAAAGAAACGCTGGAAACTCTGGCAAAGAATATTTCGTATAAGGTGAAGAGAACGAAACATCCGGTTTCTCTCGAACCGATGAATCCTTATGAAAGAAGAATTATCCATGCAGCATTGCAGAATGATCGGTATGTTGTGACGCGTAGTGAAGGTGAGGATCCATATCGCCATGTTGTTATTTCATTGAAACGGGACAATTATGGTGGAGGAAACAGTCGCAGAGACCATTATTCTTCCAGAAAAGAGAAGGGATTCAGACAGAATCGCTATAACCCGAAGAAGACGGAAAGGGAAGAAAATGAAGAACCGCAGATGAAGCGGGAATCTTCTGGCCCGGAAGTCGCAGAGCCATATTCCATTGATGATGTTGAGTAAAATCATTTTGAACAGGTTTTTCAAATGAGACAAGCAGAAAAATGGGGGTGTCTGGCAGTGGATGAGCCACCGCCGGATGCCCCTGTTCGTTAAGTGGAAACTGGTGCGCCTGATTTCAGTTATATATGAGAAAGTGATTGTGATGGAAAGATATACGGATACGATCGCTGCGATTGCTACGGCAACGAGCCGTTCAGGAATCGGAATTATTCGTGTCAGTGGCGAGGAAGCGATTGAAATTGTTGATCAGATATTTCGAAGCAGAAAAAAGAATTTCACTCTGTCAGATGCAATGACGCATACGATCCATTATGGAATGATTGAAGATCGTGGGGAAGTGCTGGATGAAGTTCTGGTTTCGGTCATGCATGGACCTCACAGTTATACGGCGGAGGATACGGTTGAGATCAATTGTCATGGTGGAGTCTTTGTTATGAAACGGATTCTGGAAACCGTGATTCAACATGGAGCACGTCCGGCGGAGCCTGGGGAATTTACAAAGAGGGCTTTTCTGAATGGAAGGATCGATTTGTCGCAGGCAGAAGCGGTGACCGATATCATCAATTCAAAGAACGAATATGCAATGCAATCTTCCGTGCGCCAGTTGAATGGCTCTTTATCCGCCCGAATCCGAAAACTGCGGGAAGATATTTTGTATCAGATTGCATATATTGAGTCGGCACTGGATGATCCCGAGCATATTTCTCTGGATGGATATACAGATGAATTATTAAACATTCTTCATCCAATGATCAATGATATCAATCATATGGCGGGGACCTTTGAACGTGGGAGGAGAATGTCGGAAGGCATAAAAACGGTTATTCTTGGCAAGCCGAATGCCGGAAAATCATCCCTGTTGAATGTACTGGTCGGAGAAGAACGTGCGATTGTGACCAATATTGCCGGGACAACAAGAGATACGCTGGAGGAACAGATTCAGCTTCATGGCATTACTCTGAATATTATTGATACGGCGGGAATCCGTGAAACAAATGATGAGGTTGAAAAAATCGGCGTATCCCGGGCGATCAAAGCAGCGGATGATGCAGATTTGATTGTTTATGTTGTAGATGGTTCCATTCCTCTGGATGAGAATGATGAAGCAATTATGCAGCTGATTCAGAATCGGAGAGCGATTGTAATTCTCAATAAATCCGATCTAGATGTTCAGATAACGGAAGATCAATTGAGGGAGAAAGTGCAGCATCCGGTTGTTGCCGTTTCCACCAGGGAAGAGACTGGTATCGATCAGCTGGAAGAAACCATTCAGAACATGTTTTACAACGGTAAGATTGATTTCAATGATGAAGTGATTATCACCAATGTGAGACATAAAACAATGCTTGACTGTGCAGAAAAAAGTCTGCATATGGTTGTACAAAGTATAGAAATGCAAATGCCGGAAGATTTTCTGACAATTGATTTGATGGACGCATACAGTCAGCTCGGGAGTATTCTTGGTGAGTCAGTCGAGGATGATCTTGTGAATGAAATATTCAGTAAGTTCTGTATGGGGAAGTAAACCGGCAGGAGGAATATCCAATATGAAGTACTTAGAAGAATCCTATGATATTGTTGTCGTGGGTGCCGGGCATGCCGGATGTGAGGCAGCACTTGCCTGCGCCAGGCTCGGCCTGGAAACCATTGTTTTTACTGTGAGTATAGACAGTATTGCTCTTATGCCCTGTAACCCGAATGTAGGAGGAAGTTCGAAAGGACACCTGGTAAGGGAACTGGATGCTCTCGGCGGTGAAATGGGTAAAAATATTGATCGGACATTTATTCAGTCCAAAATGCTCAATGCTTCGAAAGGTCCGGCTGTTCATTCTCTGCGTGCGCAGGCAGATAAGAGGGAATATAGTGGCACAATGAGAAGAACATTGGAGAATACCGATCATCTGACGATCCGTCAGGCTGAGGTGGCTGAACTTATTGTTGAAGATCATGAAATTCGTGGTATTAAAACTGTATCCGGCGCGATTTATCATGCGAAAGCAGTTGTGCTGGCTACCGGAACATATCTTCGTGCCAGATGTATTTTCGGAGATGTCAGCAATGCGACGGGGCCGAATGGGCTTCAGGCTGCAAACCATCTCACCGATTCGCTGGTCAGAAATGGTGTGGAAATGTTTCGTTTTAAGACCGGTACGCCGGCCCGTGTGGATCGGAGAAGTCTGGATTTTTCAAAGATGACGGAACAATTTGGTGATGATCCGATTACTCCTTTTTCTTTTTCAACAGATCCTTCGTCTATCCAGAAAGAACAGGTATCCTGCTGGCTGACTTATACCAATGAAGAAACCCATCGGATTATCCGGGAAAATCTGGATCGTTCTCCTTTATTTTCCGGGGCCATTGAGGGAACGGGTCCTCGTTATTGTCCGTCGATCGAAGATAAGGTTGTAAAATTTCCGGATAAAGACAGACATCAGATTTTTGTTGAACCGGAGGGGTTGTATACAAATGAAATGTATCTGAGCGGCATGTCCAGCTCCATGCCCGAGGATGTTCAATATGCGATGTATCGCACACTCCCCGGTTTGGAACATGTGAAGATCGTCAGAAATGCGTATGCGATCGAATACGATTGTATTAATGCCCGTCAGCTTAAGTCCTCTCTTGAATTTAAAGCGATTCGGGGTTTGTTCAGTGGCGGTCAGTTTAATGGCAGCTCCGGTTATGAAGAAGCGGCCGTTCAGGGGTTTATGGCTGGCGTCAATGCGGCCAGAAAAGTAATGGGTAAAGATCCAATTGTCCTGGATCGTTCTCAGGCATATATTGGTGTGTTGATTGATGATCTGGTTACCAAAGAAAATCATGAGCCTTATCGGATGATGACTTCACGGGCGGAATATCGTTTGTTGCTTCGTCAGGATAATGCGGATCTGCGTCTTCGGGCAATTGGGCATGAAATTGGTTTGGTCGATGATGTTGCGTACGAACAGGTTCTGCAAAAAGAAAAAGATATTCAGTCGGAAGTGATGCGTCTGGAATCTACAAACATTGGTGCAAACGATAAAATTCAGAATTTTCTGAAAGCGCATAACAGTACGCCCTTAAAAACAGGAGCTACTCTGGCTGAATTGATTCGTCGACCAGAATTAGATTATTTTATGTTAACTGAAATAGACGATCATCGACCGATTTTACCTGTGGATACGGCTGAGCAGATCAATATAAATATCAAGTATGATGGATATCTGAAGAGACAGAAGCAACAGGTTGCTCAATTTAAGAAACTGGAAAATAAAAAACTGGATGAAAATTTTGACTATTCGAAGGTGAAAAGTCTTCGTATTGAGGCGGTGCAGAAATTGAATCTGTATAAACCTGCTTCGATTGGTCAGGCATCTCGCATATCCGGTGTATCACCGGCTGATATTTCGGTTTTACTGATTCATCTGGAGCAAATGAGACATGATAAACGAAAAGGCTAGTCATTCACAACAGGAGGTGGATATGGACGACTTATTTGTGGATAAAATGGTTTCCGGTGGTCAGCAATTGGGGATAACTTTCTCTGACAGGCAAATCGAGCAGTTTTTTCAATATTATCAACTGCTGATTGAGTGGAATCGTGTTATGAATCTGACTGCTATCACGGAGATGGAGGATGTAGTTACAAAACATTTTATTGACAGTTTGTCCCTGGTTCATGGCATTAATATGGATGATCATCTCAATCGTTACATGATTGATGTCGGTTCCGGTGCTGGTTTTCCTGGAATTCCATTGAAAATATGTTTTTCCTCTTTACGAGTGACACTTCTGGATTCTTTGAATAAACGAATTCAGTTCCTTCAAACTGTTATTCATGATCTGGAACTGGATGATATCGCAGCGATACACGGAAGGTCTGAGGATTTTGGGCGTAATATCCAGTACAGAGAAAAATATGATTATTGTGTTTCGCGTGCAGTGGCAAATATGAGCACCTTATCCGAATATTGTATTCCATTTGTGAAATGTGGTGGATATTTTATTGCATATAAATCTGGAAATATAGATGAGGAGTTGAAGCAATCAGAACATGCTATTGATCTGCTTGGCGGAAAGATTGATCGAATTATAAAATTTCAGTTATCCAATACGGATTTGTCTCGATCTATGGTTATGATCAAAAAAACGAAGCATACCCTTAACAAGTATCCTCGAAAAGCAGGTGTTCCTTCCAAATCTCCTCTTCTTTAAAAACGGACGTACAGATGGATCCATTCATCTGTACGTCCGTTTTTGCGATCATGCGTGAAAATGTTTCACGTGAAACATTTACTTTGACTGTTATCGTAAATAGGTTTGAATGAGTTGGTAAACCTGATTCGGTTTTTCAAAATGTGGCAGTTTCTTTGTATCCGGTATCAATTCAACTTCAATCGAAGAGTTGCAAGCCTGATATTCATGAAGTAAATCCTGAATTCCTTCAATCTCTCCTCCACCAATGATACAAATGCTGTTATCTGTTTTCTTTAATGAATGAGTTACATTACATTTGGTATAATTACAGCGGATACTTGCATATACCGATTTAGGTGAATGACCCAAATGAGAGGATTCGTAACATCGATCGATCTCATGTTCGTTTACTAACACCGGATTGAAAAAGTTTTCGGAAATCAATCCATTTTTAACATGATTTCTGGATAAAGCAATATGATAGGTCAGTGTTCCTATCATCGGCAATTGAAGAAACCAGTGATAAAGTCTGGCAGTTTTTCCAGGAATCTGCGTATAATCAACAAGTCGCAACGGATTAATAAATATCATCTCATCAAACAGGTCTGAATTATTGATACATGCCATTAAAGCAATGGAAGCGGATTCACCGCTGGTAATGACATTGGTACGGTGGCCAATTTCAGATTTGATAAAATCGGAAATCAGCTGTACAAACATATAATTGGTATATGTCATGCCAGGCTTTTCGGAATTTCCGAATCCAAGAAGATCAATGGCATAAACAGTATGATTTTGACTCAAAAGCGGAATGATTTTGCTCCATTCAAAACTGTCTGACATGACATTCAAATCATGAATCAGCAACAGTGGTCTGCCGGAACCGGATTTCTTATAATAAACATTTCCATGTATCCACTTAAAGCAAAGATAGTCGCTATCGGAATGAATGTGTTTTGATATTGCATTTACCTTGATATATTTATTAATCAACGCGATCCCGGTAGCTGCACCTGAGGACAAAATAAGACCGGTTAATACAAGATTTTTTGCTTTCATTGCTACCTCCATGATACATTTCATTTCAATAGACAGAAATACAATCTATCGTCACGATGATAACAGTATAATACAGAATGTCAATATCTTCAAGAGTATCCTTTCGACAAAAATATGACGGGAGTTTGACAGTTGAATAAAAGGAAAATACCTTGCAGGCCGCATAAAGTCTGTATTTTTTTGTCAACTTTTTTGATTTTATATATAGTATTTTCTAGTATTTTATGTTATAATACTTTGAGGAGGATTTCATTATGCGTGTAACTACTACAAAATCAAAAAACTCAGAATCATTTTATATAACAAAATCTTATATCAATGATGCCAAAAAGAGTACTTCTCAGATCATCCGCAAACTCGGCACTTTAAATGAACTGCTTGCCGAACACGGGCCAACCCGGGATGACGTTATGGCCTGGGCCAGGGAACAGGCTCGAATTGAAACGCAAAAATATAAGGAAGAACAGCAAAGCAAACTGGTCCAGATCACTTTTTACGCAGACAGACAACTGGATTACGGAAAGCAGAAATTCTTCCGTGGTGGTTATTTTTTTATCCAATCCATTTATTATGGCCTGCAGCTAAATAAGACCTGCCGGAAACTGAAAGCAAAATACAACTTCAAATACGACCTGAACGCGATCCTGTCAGACCTGGTTTACTCCAGGGTGCTTGAGCCCTGCAGCAAGCGTGCTTCTTATAAAACTGCATCCGAATTCCTTGAGCGGCCGACTTATGAGCTTTATGATGTCTATCGCGCTCTGGATGTACTTGGGACGGAATGCGACTTTGTCCAGTCAGAAGTGTATAAAAACAGCCATTTCCTGACGGAAAGAAATGACAGAATCCTGTATTATGATTGTTCCAATTATTACTTTGAGATTGAGCAGGAAGATGGTTCAAAAAAATACGGAAAAAGCAAAGAGCACCGCCCGAACCCTATCATGCAGATGGGCCTGTTTATGGACGGAGATGGAATTCCCCTTGCTTTCTCTCTTTTTCCTGGAAATGCGAATGAACAGACTTCTCTAAAACCTTTGGAAGAAAAGGTGATTTCAGACTTCGGTTGTAGTAAGTTTATCTATTGCAGTGATGCCGGCCTTGGTTCAGAAAGCATTCGGGCTTATAACCACAGGGGGGAAAGGGCTTATATCGTAACCCAGTCAATTAAAAAACTGAAATCGGACGAAAAAGAGTGGGTATTAAATAAAAAAGGATTCAAAAGGGTATCCGACGACCAACCGGTTGATATCACAAAACTACCCGAAGATGACAACAGTTTGTATTATAAAGATGAACCATATATAACAAAACAACTTGATCAGCGTCTGATCGTCACCTATTCGCCGAAATATGCGCTTTATCAGAGAACAATCCGGAATGGTCAAGTAGAACGTGCCGAGAAAATGTTAAACTCAGGCAAAACAAAAAAGAATCGCAAAAATCTGAATGATCCTGCAAGGTTCATTGGAACATTTGCGACCACGAAAGACGGGGAAGTCGCAGAGATTTCCCATTATCTCGACAATGATAAAATCGAATCAGAAGCACAGTATGATGGTTTATATGCAGTATGTACCGATCTTCTTGAGGATGATGTTGCGGACATCCTAAAAGTCAGCGAAGGCAGGTGGCAGATAGAAGAGTGTTTCCGGATTATGAAGACGGATTTTTCGGCAAGACCAGTCTATCTTCAGAATGAAAACCGTATCAAGGCCCATTTTCTCATCTGCTTCCTTTCACTGCTTTCTTACCGGATGCTGGAAAAGAAACTGGACAATAAGTATACCTGCGAGCAGATTTTAAAAACATTAAAGTCTATGAATTTTGCAGAAATTGAAGAACAGGGATATATGCCTTTATATACCCGCGAAAAGATTACAGACGATCTCCACGAAGTATGTGGATTCCGTACAGACTACCAATTCATAACAAAACGGCAAATGAGAACAATTCAGAAAAAAAGTAAAGGCAAGGAATAAAATACCATATTTCGTGAAATCACAAAAAAGCGCTACATCCCTTGTATTTTCAGGGGTTGTAGCGCTCAAGCTTTTGGGTAACTGTCAAAGACAGGAATACAGAATGTCAATATCTTCAAGAGTATCCTTTCGACAAAAATATGACGAAACAGAATTCGAAAAGATCGTTAAGTCAATAAAAATTCATATGTTTCACGTGAAACATTAAAAAAGTATTTTCAGAAATACATATGAAAAAGAGAAAAATTATGTTATACTTAAATGCATGCAGTATTGAAACAGCGTAGGATAGAAAAGACCGGAGGCCAGAAGTATGGGAAGAATTATAGCGATTGCGAATCAGAAAGGCGGAGTAGGGAAAACGACGACTGCAATCAATTTATCAGCTTGCCTGGCAGAGGCCGGACAGAGAGTATTGACGGTAGACTTCGATCCGCAGGGAAACGCAACCAGTGGACTTGGATTTGAAAAAGGATACATGGACAAAACGGTTTATGAACTTTTGATGCAAGAATGCAGTTTGGAAGAATGTATTATAAAAAGTGTGCAGGAAAATCTGGATGTTCTTCCTTCTGATATGGATCTTGCAGGCGCTGAGATTGAACTTTTGGATACAAAAGATAAGGAATCATTGCTGCATAAGCAGTTGGAACAAATATCAGGAAGATATGATTATATCATTATTGACTGTCCTCCATCTCTGAACCTTCTGACAATTAATGCGTTGACAGCAGCTAATACGGTGCTTGTACCAATTCAATGTGAGTATTATGCATTGGAGGGACTGACTCAAATATTACAAATGATAGAAATGGTAAAGAAAAAATTGAACCCGGCATTGGAATTAGAGGGAGTTGTATTTACCATGTATGATGCAAGGACCAATCTGTCTCTCGAAGTAGTGGAAAATGTAAAAAAATATTTAAAAAAGACAATATACAAGACGATTATTCCGAGAAATGTCAGGCTGGCGGAAGCGCCCAGCCATGGCATGCCAATCAATTTGTATGATACGAGATCAACAGGAGCTGAAAGTTATCGCATGCTTGCTGCGGAAGTAATTAGCAGAGGAGAGGAATGAAAATGGCAGTAAAAGGGAAGAAAGGTTTAGGACGAGGATTGGGAGCGTATTTCGGTGATGAAGTGGTTGAGGAAGTAACAAGCGAACAGAGAACGGGAATCAACCATCTGAATGAAACAAATATATCCCACGAAACAGAGAACAGAATCAGTAAACAGGATGATGAAGAGCATAATGAATTGAAAATCCGAATTTCAAAAATCGAGCCGGGGCGTGATCAGCCGCGAAAACAGTTTGAGGAAGAACAGTTGCAGCAGCTGGCGGATTCGATAAAGAAATATGGAGTATTACAGCCATTACTGGTAAAGAAGACAGAGAACGGATATGAAATCATAGCCGGCGAAAGAAGATGGCGCGCGGCAAAGCTTGCCGGGCTGAAAGAAGTTCCGGTTGTAGTAAAGGAATATAGTCCGCAACAGGCCATGGAGATTGCTCTGATTGAGAATGTACAGAGAGAGAACCTGAATCCGATCGAAGAGGCGATGGCATACCAGCGACTGATGAAGGAATTTCATCTGAAACAGGAGGAAATTGCAGAACGGGTATCCAGAAACCGCTCTACAATCACGAACAGCATGCGACTTCTGAATCTGACAGAGGAGGTTCAGAATATGCTGGTAGAGGGTAAAATTACCAGTGGTCACGCAAGGGCAATTTTGAGTATAGAAAATCCAAAGCTTCAGACGGAGTTAGCCAGAAAAATTGAACAGGAAGGATTGAGCGTCAGAGAGACGGAGCGGATTGCAAAATCTCAGGGCAAGGAGAAGAAAGAAAGAAAAAAGAAAACAACAGATGAAGCATTAGAACTGATATTTAAGGATCTGGAGGAAAGAATGGGCACTGCAGTGGGAACCAGGGTAAATATCAGCAGAAGAGATAAAAATAAAGGAAAAATAGAAATCGAATATTATTCCGAGTCAGAGCTGGAGAGACTGGTAGAGTTGATTGAATCAATCCGGCAATAAGATAGGATGGGAGAACACACGGATGAATGGAAACATGATTGATAATCTGGGCATCGATCCGTTTTATATCATCGTAGTCCAGTTTGCAATTACTTTAATACTACTGGTTGTAGTGATTGCAGGAATCATACAGATGAGACGGTTATACAGAAGGTACGATATTTTCATGAGAGGGAAAGACGCAGAAACGTTAGAAGACCTGATTATCGGACAAATGGATGAATTAACGGATCTGCGTGCACAGGACCGGGCAAACAAAGATTCCATACGAGTGGCAAATAAAAACAGCAGGGCGTCATTCCAGAAGTATGGCGTAGTAAAATATAATGCTTTTAAGGGAATGGGAGGAAATCTCAGCTTCGCTCTGGCCTTGTTGGATTACACGAACAGTGGATTTATTATCAACTCTGTTCACAGCAGAGAAGGATGTTATCTGTATCTGAAAGAGGTTGACCGGGGGGAGACGGAAGTCATCTTAGGAAATGAAGAAAAAGAGGCACTCGAACAGGCTTTGGGGTATGTCGAGCGTATACAATAGGGATAATTGAACATACAAGGCTGTCAGAATCAGGATATTTGGATTTGACAGCCTTGTATTTATTTAAGTACACGATTAAATATTGACAATAAATTAACAAAGAGTTAGAATAAGAACGAGGGAATTTTGTTAAATATTTATCATGTCAAGCAGATGAATGGGGAGAATAAAATGATTGAGTCATTGGAATTTGATCAGGAAAAATATCAAATCAGAACAATGGAACAAAATGGGCATAAAATTACATTCAGGGAATATAAGGGAATTCCCTATTGTAAATATCCGGTAGAATCAATACAGAAATTAAATCTGTTTGTACCGGAAGAATTTTATGAAGATAAGTCTGTCGGGGAATATCAGTTGAGGACGGCACCAATTTTTGTTACAAATACAGTAGGAGAATATCGTCCAGGTCCGGCAGACGAACCTCGGGTGAATGAAAAAGGAAATATCAATTCAATATTTGCAGCGCTTGAACATGGCTATGTTGTAGTCAGCGTCGGTGTCAGGGGTTGTACCACCAGGACAGGAAAAGCACCGGCTTTGATCGTAGATATGAAAGCTGCAATACGTTACCTGAGACACAATAAAGAAAAGATACCAGGAAATACAGAATGGATTGTTACGAACGGAACAAGTGCGGGAGGCGCATTGTCCGCATTAACCGGTGCCACAGGAAACAGTCCGGATTATAAAATATATCTGAAAAAAATTGGAGCAGCAGAGGAGCGAGATGATGTTTACGCTGCCAGTTGCTATTGTCCCATTCAAAATCTGGAACATGCCGATGCAGCATATGAATGGATGTTTGGCAGTGAACAGGAATATCACAGTAGAAAATCAGTATTGCAGGAGACTGACAATGAAATAATTATGGAGATGGAGAATGAAGGCAGGCTAAATGAGAAACAGACAGAATTATCCAGAATTCTGAAAAATCAGTTTCAGGCGTATGTCAATCATCTGAGATTGACGGATGGAAGAGGAAACTGGCTTCAGCTGGATGAAAATGGAGAAGGAAACTTTAAAGATTATGTTCAGAGTTATGTAGAGTGGTCTGCACAGGATGAATTGGACACGCATCATTTTGGTTCCGGGTTTCCTGATCTGGTTGTTGAAGGAAGTGATGTGGATAATCAGTCTTATATGGAGGTTCGGGGTGGAAAACTAACAGCTTTTCACTGGGATGGTTTTATTAAGAAAGTCACCAGAATGAAGAAAACGCCCGCTTTTGACAGCTTGGATTTAACGAGCCCTGAAAATGAAGAATTCGGCAGTGAAAATACAGATCGGAGACATTTTACAGAATTATCGAAAAAATTTAGTGAAAAGGATGGAGAGATGGTCGAGGCGTTTGTAGTGAAACGCATGAATCCAATGAGATACATCGGTAAGGCAGATACGGCAAAGCACTGGAGAATCAGACATGGTGTTTTTGATCGGGCTACTGCGTTGGCGATGCCAATCATACTGGCAACAAAACTGATGGATAAGGGATATGACGTAGATTTTTATCTGCCCTGGGGCATTTCACATGGTGGGGATTACGATCTGGATGAGTTATTTGCCTGGATTGACCGTATTTGCCTGGAACAGCCACAGCTATGTTTCACGTGAAACAATAGCCTGTATATATAGAAGGACAGCATCATTGCCTGCGAACAATGATGCTGTCCTTTTAAGATAATATAAACAGATTATGTGATGAAAAAATGGTTGATACAACAAATACAAACCATTGAATCATCAGTCGCTTTCATTCAGGTCTTTAGAGGATTCACTCTGAATATCCTGGAAGAAGGAGAGCATCGGAGTTGTATCCATATTTCGCATATGACGATCCACATAATTCTTTGTAATCTTACACACGATCGGAGACAGGGACAGGACACCGATCAGGTTCGGAATGGCCATCAGACCATTGAATGTGTCTGATAAATCCCAGGCAAGATCGAGACTCATCGTAGCACCACAGAGGATGAAAACAATAAAGATCACCCGGTAGATGATGGACGCTGAGGAACCAAAGAGATACTGGAATGCGATTGTACCGTAATGGCTCCAGCCAAGTACAGTTGAAAAGGCGAACAGCAGGATAGCAATCGCAATGAAGGCTGGACCGGCAGAGCCAAAAACGGTAGCAAATGCCTCGCCAACAAGAGCAGAACCGGCAGATTCACTGAGAACTGCACCGGTATCGAGGTCGATCAGTCCGGAAGTAAGGACAGTCAGAGCGGTCAGCGAGCATACAACGATTGTATCAGCAAATACTTCAAAAATGCCCCACATACCCTGACGGACCGGCTCTTTTACATTGGAACTGGAATGAACCATAACAGAGGAACCGAGACCGGCTTCGTTAGAGAAAACGCCACGTTTCATACCCCAGGTGATAGCCATTTTAATTCCGGATCCGACGATACCGCCGCCTACTGCTTTCATCGCAAATGCACCCTTAAAGATAGCAGCGAAGGCAGCCGGTAAATTGCCAATGTTGATGATGCAAATAACCAGGGCGCCGATCACATAAAAGATGGCCATAAAAGGTACCAGTTTCTCGGTCACGGAAGCGATGCGCTTGATGCCGCCGACAATAACCAGACCAGCCAGAATCATCAGGACAACGCCTGTGACCAGATTGGGAATACCAAAAGCAGCATTCATATTGCCTGCGATGGAATTGATCTGGCTCATATTGCCGATACCAAAAGAGGCGAGCAGGCAGAAGATCGAGAAGAGGATCGCAAGAATCGTACCGATCCCTTTCATGCCGGATTTGGAACCAAGACCGTCTCTCAGATAGTACATGGCGCCTCCGCACCATTCGCCTTTCTCATTCTTTCTGCGATAGTAGATACCGAGTACATTCTCAGAATAATTCGTCATCATTCCAAAAAAGGCAACGATCCACATCCAGAAGATGGCACCCGGACCACCAAAAATCAAGGCCGATGCAACACCTACGATGTTACCGGTACCGATGGTAGCAGCCAGAGCCGTACAAAGAGACTGGAACTGTGAGATAGACCAGTCATTGGCGTCGGTGTGAGCAGTGATGTGTTTGTCAGTAAAGATACTTCCCAGGGTGTGTTTCATCCAGTAACCGATATGCGAAACCTGGAAGACCCTTGTGAGAACGGTCATCAGAATACCTGTTCCGACCAGCAGAATCAACATGGGAATACCCCACACGAAACCATTGATGGCTCCGTTGACATTAGTAATTAGTTCAATCATACCTTACCTCCACGTTAATTTATTCATGCGAGTAAGAAGACATAAAAAGCAGGAGGAATGAGCTTCCTCCTGCCTGCGTCTTTGCAATCATCTTGTATTTTCAGACTCACACTTTATTTGTTTAGGATAGCACAGCGTTGAAACAAAGTCAAGGAAAAGAAACAAATTATGCGCCAGCGAATCGAAACAGGATACCGATTACAGCAGATGCAACGATGAAAACGACGGGATGCAGATTTTTTGTTTTCTTACACTTTGCCGTAAAAAACCAGACAGCCAGCATCAGAATGATGCAGGGGAAACTAAGGTTTTCCAGATGAACTCCTTCTGAAGTGTCACCGAACAGAACCAGGAGGACAACGGAAAATCCGGCGGCGGCAATCAGCGCGGTGGAAGCCGGTCGCAGACCATAGAAGGCAGACTGGACATATTTGCTGTCTTTAAAGGCGTTCAGAAAACCGGCGACGATTAAAATAATAATAATAGAAGGAGTAATCAGACCCATGGTGGCAATGACCGAGCCAGGAACACCTCCGGTAGTGAAGCCGACATAGGTTGCCATGTTGACGCCAAGAGGCCCTGGTGTCGATTCGGAAATGGCAACCATATCAGCTAACTGCGCATAAGAATACCAGCCAGTCTTATCTGAAATATCATATAGAAATGGCAGCGTTGCCATTCCTCCGCCGATGGCGAAAAGTCCTGCTTTAAAAAATTCATAGAAAAGCCGAACATAAAGCATCATGAGTGTTGAACCTCCTTGTTTTTCAAAATCACACCGACGATACCGGCGAAAATAACGAAAATGACCGGCGTCACGCTGGTCAGAACCGATCCAATCAGGATCAGGATAAAGAGTACCAGAGTTGCTTTATCAACCACTGCTTTCTTCCAGAGTTTGATTACCGTGTTAAAAATCAGGACGCAGACACAGATCCGGATGCCGGCAAACGCGTTCTGTACGATTGCCAGGTCAGAAAAATTCTGAATGAAGGCGGCAATCAATGTAATAATAATCAGAGAGGGAAACGCAACACCAAGAGTAGCGACAATTCCTCCGGCTATCCCGGCGGTCTGTTGTCCAATAAAAGTGGCGGTGTTGACTGCGATGATGCCGGGGGTACACTGACCAATCGCATAGTAATCCATCAGTTCATTTTCGGTTGCCCAGCCACGTTTTTCTACCACTTCTCTCTGCAGCATCGGAAGCATGGCATAACCGCCGCCAAAGGTCAGTCCGCCGATTCTGGCAAAAGTAAAAAATAAATCAGCTAATTTATTCATATTTGTATCGACTCCTTCCTACGATTCTTCCGTGTCCTATTATATACGAAAATTGTTTTATTTCAAGGTACAATTTTGGGTTCATGCATTATGGCAGATGGAATGAGAGGAACTTGACATCATTGGTGTCAGAAGATATACTTTTTATATATTGGGGGAAGGAATTTGCTTACAACAGAGATGAAGACGCTGGTATTTATTGATCTTGAAGTGGATGCGGATTCTGGCAGAGTGCTGGATATCGGTGCGGTGACGTCGGATGGCAGGCAGCTTCATACAAATTGTCTGGCTGAACTTGAGCGGTTGTTTACCGGTCAGTCTTATGTTTGTGGGCATAATATTCTGGCTCATGATTTGAATTATGTTCGTGATCTTACCGATTCGCTTTCCATCTTTTCCTTTATTGATACGCTTCCGCTTTCTCCCCTTCTTTTTCCAAACAAGCCTTACCATCATCTGCTGAAAGATGAAAAATTACAGACCGATGAGAAAAATAATCCGATGAATGACAGCATAAAGGCAAGGGATCTTTTTTACGATGAGTGGAACGCCTGGAATCGTCTGGATATGGATATGCGGAATCTGTATCGGAAATTGTTAAGCGGTACAGAAGAATTTCGCGGATTTTTTGAGTACGAGAAAGAGGCAGCGGAGACAGAAGAGAATAACAGGGGAAAGGCAGGATGGAGGAGATTCCCTGTAATTGCGGCAATACGAAAAAGTGCGACACGCATACTCCATAACTGCCCGGAAAACAAAAATGAGGAATCTCTGGAGACGTTGATTGCACGTGTCTATCGGGGAAAAATCTGTGAAGCGGCTAATCTGTCATCATTGATTCAGAACAGACCGGTGGAACTGGCATACGCGCTGGCACTGCTGAGTGCAGAAAATGAAACTTCCACCACGCCGGGGTGGGTGCTTGTGAAGTATCCGGAGGTGGAGAATGTTCTTCATCTTTTGAGAAACGTTTCCTGTGGTAAATGTGCTTATTGTATGGAAAAGCTGGATATTCATCAGCGCCTGCAATCCATTTTTCATTACAAATCGTTTCGGATTTATAATGGGGAAGCGCTGCAGGAACATGCAACACAGGCGGCTGTAGATGGGGAATCTCTGCTTGCCATTTTTCCGACCGGAGGCGGCAAATCGATTACATTTCAGCTTCCGGCACTGATTGCGGGAGATACGGTGAGAGGATTGACGGTGGTGATTTCTCCATTGCAGTCCCTGATGAAGGATCAGGTGGATAACCTGGAAAAACTGGGGATAACGGATGCGGTAACAGTGAATGGTTTGCTGGATGCAATCGAACGCAAGAATGCACTGGAACGGGTGGAAAATGGGGAAGCTTCGATTCTCTATATTTCTCCGGAGTCGCTTCGTTCACGAACAATCGAGAGGATTCTTCTGTCGCGCCATATTGTGAGGTTTGTCGTGGATGAGGCGCACTGTTTTTCAGCCTGGGGGCAGGATTTCCGGGTGGATTATCTCTATATTGGAGAATTTATCCGAAGGCTGCAAAATGCAAAGCGCCAGAAAGAGCCAATTCCGATATCCTGTTTTACTGCGACGGCAAAGCAGAAGGTGATCAGCGATATCCGGGAGTATTTTCAGAAGGAGCTTTCCCTTGATCTGAAGCTGTATGCAACGTCGGCTGCGCGGACCAATCTGCATTACGCGGTGTTGTTTAAAGAAACGGAAGAAAAAAAATATAGCACTCTGCGCAACCTGATTGAGAGCAGAGACTGTGCGACAATCGTTTATGTTTCCCGGACAAAAAAGGCGAGAGAACTGGCAGAACGGCTTTCGAAGGATGGATTTGCGGCCAGGCCGTACCATGGAAAGATGGAACGGCAGGAGAAGACACAGAACCAGGAGGATTTCATTCACGACAAAGTGCAGATCATTGTAGCGACGTCGGCATTTGGAATGGGAGTGGACAAGTCAAATGTCAGGCTGGTGGTGCATTTTGATATATCGGATTCTCTGGAAAATTATGTGCAGGAGGCAGGACGGGCGGGAAGGGACCAGTCGCTTGAAGCAGAATGTTTTGTGTTGTTCAACAATGCCGATCTGGATAAACATTTTATTCTTCTCAATCAGACCAAACTGAGCATCAGCGAAATCCAGCAAATCTGGAAAGCCATTAAAGATCTGACGAGAAAAAGAGATACCGTGGTTCGCTCGCCTCTGGAGATTGCCCGTCAGGCCGGCTGGGATGAGTCAGTGGTGGATGTGGAGACACGGGTGAAAACAGCGGTATCCGCATTGGAGACAGCCGGATATGTGAAACGGGGGAGAAATGTTCCGCGGGTGTATGCGGACAGTATTCTTGCGCCGGATATGCGGACGGCGTCGATGATTATTGAACAGTCGAAGCGGTTTGATGAAAAAGAGAAAGAGACCGCGAGACGAATCCTTTCCCGGCTGTATTCCAGCCGCAGTATTTCAACCGCGCAAAAGGAGGAGCCGGAAAGCAGGGTGGATTATCTTGCAGACCGGCTGGGTCTGTCGGTGGCGGAAGTCATCCGCAGTATTTCCATGATGCGAGAGGAACAGTTATTGGGCGATGCTATGGACATGACGGCATATATGGACCGCAGAGACAGTGGAAATAAGTCTGTCAGAAAGCTGTCGGATTATCTGGCCCTTGAGAAATTTCTGCTGGACTGGCTTGCATCAGAGGAGGATGATTGTCTTCTCAATCTGAAAGAAATCAATGAACAGGCGGAGGAGCGGGGATTGACCGGAACGTCCGTGAATGCGCTCCGCCGGATTCTGTATTACTGGACCATCCGCGGAGATATTGAGAAAGTGCTCGATTCACAGGTGAACCGATATCCGGTGCGGTATAAGACAGATCTGCATACCCTTCAGGAACGACAGAAAAAGCGTACGGAGCTGGCTGGATATCTGGTGGAGTGGATGTATGCCCACAAGGCAGAGTTGCCGGAAAAGGATGAGGCGGTTGTGCAGTTTTCGGTAATGGGACTGAAACAGGCTTATGAGAATCCGGATCAGCTGTCGCTGTTCGGAAAACGAAGCGCATCGCTGGATGAGGTGGAGGATGCGCTCTTGTACCTGTCCAAAATTGACGCGCTTCGCTTAGAAGGCGGATTCCTGGTTGTGTACAATACGCTGGAAATCACCCGCCTGGAGATGGACAATCGGATTCGTTATAAACGGGAGGATTACAGACAGTTAAACGAATACTATCAGATGAAAATGCAGCAGATCCATATTGTTGGAGAATACGCGAGGCTGATGGTGAGAAATTATGAAGAAGCACTCGCGTTTGTGAACGATTATTTTCAGATGGATTACCGGTTGTTTCAGAAGAAATATTTCAAAGGGAACCGGCTGGAGGAAATCAATCGGAATATTACACCGGAAAAATATGAGGAACTGTTCGGGTCTCTTTCTGCAAGACAGAGAGAGATCATTCAGGATGACCATTCCCGGTGTATTGTGGTAGCGGCCGGTCCGGGAAGTGGAAAGACGAGGATTCTGGTTCATAAACTGGCATCGCTTTTGCAGCTGGAAGACGTTAGGCATGAGCAGCTTTTAATGCTGACCTTTTCCAGGGCTGCCGTGACAGAATTTAAAGAACGTCTGGCAAAGTTAATCGGACATGCGGCCTGGTTTGTGGAGATCAAAACGTTTCATTCTTATGCCTTTGACCTGCTGGGGAGAGTGGGTGATCTGGAAAAACTGGATGAGGATCAGAATGTGATCCGGGCTGCCACAGAGATGATCCGCAATGGAGACGTAGAATCCGGACGGGTGACAAAAACCGCGCTTGTAATTGACGAGGCGCAGGATATCGATGAAGCCGAATATGCTCTGATTCAGGCGCTGATTGAGAAAAATGAGGAGATGAGGGTGATTGCGGTCGGCGATGACGATCAGAATGTCTATGGGTTTCGCGGATCGGATTCCCGGTTTATGCAGTCGCTGGTTACGGAATATCACGCCACGGTTTATGAACTTCTGGATAATTACCGCAGTTCTCGCCGCATTGTGGCATTTGCGAATGTGTACGCACAGACAATTGTGAAGCGAATGAAGAACAATCCAATTCATGCGGTAAAGGAAGAAGATGGCGAAGTGACACTTATCCGTTTTCGGGACAATCATTTTGAACGGGCCGTCGTGGAGGACGTTGTTCGATTGACCGATGCGGAGTTGACGGAAAAAGAAGAAGGAGAGGAAAGCATCGGGATTCTGACGGCGACAAACCTGGAAGCGGCAAATCTGGTTTTTCTTCTGGAAAAAAGGCAGAGCAGGCTGCCAGTCGTACTGGTTGGCAGTGATGATGATTTTGATCTGACCCTGTTGGTGGAAGTTGATTTCTTTATGAGACAGATCCGGGGTATGGTGTCAGGTCCGGTGATCGCACCAGAGGACTGGAAAAAGGCGGTTGACGCCTTTGGACAGTTTTTTAAGAAAAGCAGCTGCTATGAGCCGGTTTTGTGTCTGCTTGAGAAATTTAAAGAGACAAACAAAACCATGTATGTAACGGATCTGGAAAGTTTTCTGCATGAATCGCGACTGGGAGATGGTTATGAGCGCGGAGAACGCAGGATATATGTTTCTACCATCCACAAGGCCAAAGGGCGGGAGTTTGATCACGTCTATCTGATGCTGAAGAATTATGAGACGCAGGGAAATGACGAGCGGAAACGGGCTGTCTATGTCGCATGTACCAGAGCCAGAAAGAAGCTGCATGTTTACTGCAATAATCAGGTATTTGAGGATGTGATGAAAGGGCCTGGTGATGGAATCTGCAGGTATTCCGAGGATGGCGCGTCTCATCCGGCGGCGGAATTCTTTGTCATGCAGTTAAGGCACCGGGACGTTCACCTTGGCTGCTTTAAAGAATGGGAAAATCAGATTCGGTACTGCAGGAGTGGGGATGAACTGATGCTGGAAGCCGACGGCATGCACTTAAGCAGGATGCGATCGAATGGTCAGAGGCAGAGGGTTCTTCGCTTTTCCAACAGCTGCAAGAAGCAGATTGAAAAATGGAAATCATCGGGATACGAACCGGTCGGCGCCAGAATCCGGTGCATGGTGATGTGGAAGGGAAAGGACGAAGAAAGGGCGGTTCCCATTATTCTGCCAAATCTTTACTTTCGGATTCGTACGCCGGAAATGAGTGTCCGGGGAGAACGGTGATTTTGTCTCCCCGGTTTTGATGATTTACAGAATCTGTACAAGCAGCGAGGCAAAAATGACGGTGAGAATTCCGGTGACGACGATGGAAAGGCTGCTCATCGCGCCTTCGATTTCGCCGAGTTCCATTGCTTTTGCGGTTCCGATCGCGTGGGATGAGGAACCAATGCCGATTCCTCTGGCGACGGGATGCGTGATGCGGAATATCCGGCAGACCGATTCCGCACAGATATTTCCGATGACGCCGGTGAGAATGATCGCGGCGACGGTAATGGAGACATATCCGCCCAGTTCTTCGGAAACGCCCATGCCAATCGCTGTTGTGATCGATTTCGGCAGAAAGGTAATCCATTCGTTACGGTTGAAATGGAAGAGCCAGGCAAGGATGGTGATAATCCCCAGACTGGCGAAGACGCCGGAGGCGATGCCGGCGAGAATGGCTGTCCAGTTTTTCTTCAGAAGGTCAAACTGGCGGTGAAGCGGGATTGCCAGGCAGACGGTTGCCGGCGTCAGCAGATAGCTGATGTAGTTTGCGCCTTTCTGGTAAATCGGGTAATCAATATGGAAGGCAAGCAGGAAAGCGATCACCAGAATAATGGAAATCAGCAGGGGGTTGGCGATGGTCAGTCCGGTTTTCTTCTTCAGGAGGCAGCCTGCTCCGTAGGCGAGCAGACTCAGCAGGACTCCGGAAAATACGGATTCCTCAAAAAAAGCTGTCATTGATGTTCACCGCCTTTTTTCTTTTCTTTCTGTGCGATGACAAATTGTGTCACGCTGCCGGACACGACCATCACGATGATGGTGGAGAGCAGGATCACTGCCAGATACTGTACCAGGGAGGATCGCAGAATGTTCCACGAGTCAAGCAATCCCACAGCTGCCGGTATGAACATGACCGGCATGATCTCGATCAGAAAAAGACCGGTTTCTTCCACGGCTGCCGCTGGCACAAGCTGAAATTCTAGGCTCAGAAACAGCAGGACAATGCCATAAATACTGGCCGGTATGGGCAGAGGAAGGACATAGTGAAGAAGTTCACCCACGAAGGAGAAGGCAAGGATGACGCCAAATTGTTTCAGGTATTTCATATGAACTTGAACTCCCTTCTTTGATACAAATGCAGAATTCCGTTATCTGACGGACAGTTGCGCTTTTTTCATCGCTTTAATAATGTACGACATTTCCGGCTTTTCGGATGCGGTCGATCACTGGCCGGAATTCGTCGCCTGTCATGGCGGCAAGCGTCGTTGCCGGAACCAGTTCTTTTAACGGTTCCCAGTCTTCGTTCTGAATATACTGGCGGACGGTCGAGGCGCTGATTGCTTTTCCGCCGCTTTCTTTGCGTGGGATAATCCGGCAGTCGATTCCGTTCGCGGGCAGGGTCTGCGAGAGAATCTGGTTGTAAATCCCCGTTACCTGGCTCGTCGGTTCTTCCCCGACATAGCGCGCGGAGATGTTCATCGCCTGGGCGATACGGACAAAGATCGTTACGTCCAGTTTTGCGTGACTTTCGATGACTGTCGCTTCGTCCTTCAGAAAATAACTGGGAAAGGTGGCGTTGCTGATCATATATGGGCCGCTGTCATGACAGATCACGTTTGGCAGGTGTGCCACGCCGTCCACGACGAGTTTTTTGCGGATCGAAAACGGTACCAGGCTGGCGTCCTCGCTGACGATAAAGAGATGCAGGGTGTCACACTCCGCTGCGGCCTTTTCCACCAGATACTGGTGCCCCAGCGTGAAGGGATTGGCGTTCATGACCAGGGCTCCGCAGTGGCCTTCGGTCCTGTTTTTTGCCAGCTGCGTCACATAATTCGCAAAGCCGTTCTTTCTGTTTTCCATAAAGACCAGCCGGTCGTCCACACGGGCGATCTCATAGAAGCCCAGATCGCCAAAAAATCTGGCCGTTGAAATCTTGGTGTAAAGAAAGAGATGGATATTGCCGCGTTCATATTGTATCTGGATCAGGTGCGAAATAATCTCATTTAACAGACCTTCTCCCTGATGGGCTGAACTGACGGCGAAGCAGCGGAGCGTATTGCCAAAGCAGCTTCCCGTTGCGACCACATTATAGTCTTCATCATACATCCCACAGATGTAGTCCAGATTGGCGTCACGGTGGATTCCTTCCTGTAACAGCAGTGCGTCAACCTGTGCCAGTCCGCGCCGGTCAGACGGCGCAATTCGTGAAATTCTGTAATCTGACATTATTCATCCTCACTTTCCAGAAAATACAAAACATAGCAGATTGCCAGCAGGTCCGCACTCCCTCCCGGGGAGAGATTTTTTTCAATAAAACGTCGATCCAGCTTCTCCAGAATCTCGCGTCCGGGATAAGGAGTCTGCGCAAGCAGTTCCTTTAATTCGGTAACGGTTTGCCGTTGTGTGTCAATATCGCTGCGGGCGATCAGGTTGGTATCCGTTGTCGCTGCGATTAACGCCAGCAGCGTCGCTGCACCTGCATCGTTGATACTCAGTCCTTTTGAAATTCCTTCCCTCAGAACAGGGAGCCCCACTTCCAGTACGGCCGGAAGCCCTGCTTCCATCTGTCCGCGTACACCGGTGATTCCATATTCCAGATACAGCTTCTGCCCTGTGGTTACAGCGGTTTCCGGCGTCAGTCCGGCAAAATCACCGGCAACCAGTCCCTGCGTCATGGCAGCGCATTCCTTTAAAATAACGTCTGGAGAGCGCCAGCTGCGACGGGGCAGGCGCCCCAGTGCCGCGCACAGGATTCCCATGGAAAAAATCGCACCCTTGTGGGTATTGATTCCCTTTGTGGCCGCGAACATATCCGCTTCCGCCCGTCTGCCCGCGCGGCGAAGCTGCGCAAAGGTTTCTTCCGGCTTAAGCGCGGCGGTGCTTCTTCCAATCCGGGTACAGGCCTGAAAATATGGATACAGCGCCGCGCTGCTGTCCATAAACGTAAAAATCGTCATATCGCGGTGGCTTCCAGAATTGATGCGGTCTACCAGGCCCGGTTTTGGCGTCGTGCAGACCTCATAGAGCAGCGCGCTCACCGCACGTCTTGCCGCTTCCTGTGCGTCCGCCTCCCGGATCGCTTCGTCAAGAATCTGTGTGGTCTTTTTCTGTAGTTCCTCTACTGTGTGGGTACGGCTTCTCGCACATTCCTTCGCCGGTTTGCCGCAGATCAGGCAGCGACGGCCGGGAAAACCGATTTGTTCACGGTCTGCCTTTACTCCATCCGGCCCCAGGACATCCATGTCGAACAAGCGGCCAAGGGTGGATTCTTCTTCGATTTCCGAGGTCATCTTTTTTATTGACAGTGGATTCTGTGCCAGCATATAAATGATCTCGTTTCCGGTCTTTTCGTTGATTTCCTCCCGCAGGGTCCAACGGATGTCTGCGGCTTTCAGCCGATCTTCCAGCTGTTTTTTTCCGATCTCAAATCCGGCGCGGATCCGTTCGCTGTTTTTAACCGGGCCGGCAATATTCATGGTAAAGCAGAGCAGCGTTTCATGAAAGGTGTCCAGCAGTCTTCGCTGTTCTGTGGCGCGCCGTTCTCTTGCGTCCAGCATTTCCGGCAATGATACCTGTTGTTCCATCGTGCCCTCTTCCTTTAAAATGCGCAGCGTCTCAAAATCTTTTTCGCCCATAATTTGCCCTTTTCCATAAGTTTTTCATCCAATAATGTCATGATACAACATTTTTTCATATTTGAGAAGTAGTTGAAATAGGATGAATATTTATGATGTTTCATTTCAAACAAGAAGTTCTTTGAGAGGCAGCAGAGGCAGGAAGAACAGGAGCGTTAAAAGCAGCAGCGCTGGACCGTTAAAATATTTTAACCGGCGCAGCCGCCCTGAAAATCGGAATGACTGCGCCGGTTTGTTTGTGAGACATTTCTCGCTGATGTGTATAATCAAGAATGTTGATTTGATCTCCTAAATCCTTTACAATCTTACAATTTTATCTTGATAATAGCCGGAAAACAGGAAGTTCCACGTCTACTGCAAGTGTGGCAGTTTACACCCACTTTGGGCGAGGTATCCCAGTCCATCTTTTCCCATCCCAGATGATAATAGTAATCAGGAACCTTTGCGCTGCCCCAGATTTCCTTAACGCCCATCTTTTTTGCTTCATCAAAAACGACCTTTTGCATTTGTTTGCCAAAGCCTTCGTTGTGATGGTCTTTTCTGACAGCAATATCACCGAGGGTGTATACGCCGTCCCTGATCTGTAAAGTGGCTGCCGAAATCAGTTCTCCGCTTTCGGCATCGTCAAGCCGCCACATTTTCACCATACCGGAGGGCGGCGTATCGCTGACTTTAATTTCCAGTCCACTGTCATGAAATAACACAGAAAGCGGATAGTACTGATCGGTTTCCCGAATGATATATGACTGCAACATTTGAATTGCTCCTTTCCAAATATTTTATCAGAATCCAAACACTAATAACAAGTTATAATATCCGATCATCAGAACGCAAAAGATAAGCGCAACCGGGGTCGTTCTGCGGATCACTTCTCCCAGAATTGCCTGATACAGTGGTCTCCGGAGAGCCAAAAGCACTATGATGACAAGGAACACAACCCCAAGAAAAATGAGTGACATTGCACACCTCCCTATACAGACAGGTGTATTATATTTGACATCTGTCTGACTTTATGGTACAGTATACGCATAAAGCAATGAAAAGTCAATACGCGCCATATAAGTTTGACAGAATCCCCTTTGTGTTTAACTTTTATGCGGATATGGAGGTAACGTATGTATAAGGGAAACAATCCATCTGCCCTGCGGTCAAGAAAGGAAATCGTCCAGAGTTTCCTGGAGCAGCTTAAGTACACGGATCTGGAAGCACTTTCGATTAAACAGATCATGGATGCCACAGATTTGTCGAGGCAGACTTTTTATCAGATCTTTGATTCCAAAGATGATATTATAGAATACTGCCTGGATACGCTTTTTTCTGAATTTATTTCCCATACAAAGGAGATGACCATAGAGACTTTATGTGACGCTGCCAGGCTATTCTTCGGCTTTTTTGATATGCACAGGGATACGCTGACCCTCTTCATCAAAAACGGAAAAAGCTGCGTTGTGCAACGCAAGTGCCGGGAATACCTGCGGGACAGCCAATACATTCATTATGATCTGCATGGCGTTCATTCTGAGCAGGAAAAAGAATATGCCACTACCTTCGTGGTCAACGGCATGGTTGCAATGCTGGAACAATGGATAAAGGAAACACCGAAATTATCACTGAATGCGCAGGAACTGGCGAAGTTGGTCTGTCGTATTACGGGAGTAAACGATATGGGTAAACAAATTGAGTCAGAGAGCCCGGTCTGTATTATATTCAAATAAGTAATCTCTAAAATGTGTGCGGATTCTCATCCTTTTGTGTGAGAATCCGCACATGTCATGTTTTCCCAAAAGGCAGCTTGACAATCGTCATGCATATGGATATACTTTGTATATATTCAGGAGGTGAACACAATGATAGCACAGGTAAAAGCATGGGGAAACAGTCAGGGAATCCGGCTCAGCAAAGAAGTACTTGAGACAGCAGGTATTCGCCTGAATGATTATCTGAATATGGAAGTTACAACTGACTGCATTATATTAAAAAAAACATTTCGCCATCAGACGTTAGAAGAGCGAATTGCCAAAGCCGGTGGCAGGCTGGAAACATCAGAAGAATATAACTGGGGAAATCCGCTTGGACGGGAGGCATGGTAAGTTATGTTGCAGATTGACCAGGGAGATATCCTGAAAACAGAAGGAATAAAAGATCCGCTTCTTGTTGTCAGCAAAAATATTTTTAACAGATATGAAAATATCATTGCATGCCCGATTTTAACTGAAGCAAAAGAATCTGCATTGCATATCAAAATTCAGACAAAAAAGATTCAGGGGATCGTTTTATGTGAGCAGATGAAATTCCTCGATCTGAGAAAACGGGGATATACAAAAATGGATCAGGTTGCCTATGAAGAAATCATCAATATTACGGATGCCATTCAAAGTATCTTTGATTATTTGTAACGCAGTCAATGTGAAAGGCAAGCCAGGTTTTCCTCGATTAAGTGGAATGGTAAAGAAAAGATAGCTGAAAAAATGCCCATCAAAGAAGGCAAGGACTTCTTCGATGGGCGTTACTGGTTTACTGACACCTGTTTCCTTTTCCCTTACAGGATGAAGGACAGGATCAGGTTGAACAGGGTAGCTGCGCCGACGCTCGCCGGGACTGCCAGGAACAGCAGGCGCGGGAACATTTCGTTGCGTTCTTCTTCCGTGGAGCAGGAACCGAGGATCAGGCTGCCGCCGGAGGAGAAAGGAGAAATCGCGGAGCTCTGTGCGCCGACTACGATGCAGGTGAAGAGCACCAACGGGCTGATGCCGGCGGTTTCTGCCAGGGTCGGAACCAGGGGGAAGAGAGCCGGGCAGACAACGCCAAGTGTGCTGGAGAAGAAGCTCATGATCGCTCCGATTACACTGAATGCGATCGGTACAACCCAGGCCGGGAGACTGCTTCCTGCCCATGCGGCCATCATATCCAGTGTGCCCGCCTTGATGGCGACGTTGATCAGCATGCCGACGCCGCAGATCATAATGATCGTGTTCCACGGAACCTTGGCAATGACTTCTTTCTGAGGAGCCAGGTTAAAGAACAGTGCGATGACGGAGAAGATGATGGCAACCAGTCCGACATCCAGTTTGCCGTTGATGAAGGTGATCCAGGATACATCCGGCAGGATGATGTGCAGGATCGGGAAGATCAGAACGACAACGATCATAATGACCATCAGGTACAGATTGAGCTTCTGCTGTTCGGTGAAGGGTTCCGGCTTTTCAAAACTCACACCTTTTCCGATATTTCGGTTGCCCTTCGGAATATAGCGGAAGGCGGCGATCAGCAGCAGCGAGAAGAAGACGCTGGCCGCAAAGATGACGATGGAGTAGGAGAAGGACTGTTCGGCAAGACCTGCTTCGTCCATCAGTCCGCGGAAAATGATTCCGCTTCCACTGGTCATGAAGTTTGCTCCGGACAGTGCGCCACAGTTGACGGCGACCGCACCGGTGAGTTTGTCCATCTTTGCTTCCTTGCAGATCAGAAGCGTGACAGGAGCCATGAAGGCCAGGACCGTGAAGAAACCGGCGCCCAGGGCAGCAATCACAGCGCTGGCGAAATACAGCGCAAACGGGAGCAGCCCGGGAAATTTACGGCAGGCATAGAGAAGAGAGCGTGCCGTCTTCTCCAGTGTTCCGTTCACCAGAGCAAAGTTGTAAAAGAGTGAGACAGAAAAAATGACAAACATGGTGCTGATGGGCCAGCCGTTGATGACTTCCTTTGTGCTCATACCGAGCCCGAAGCAGCCGATCAGATAGGCAAAAACGATGGCAAAAAATCCGGTATTATGTCCGGTCTTATATCCGATGGCTACGGATATGGCGATACCGGCGATGATCAGTAAGCTTAACATAATGATCTCCTTTCCTGAGTGAAATGAATCCGTTGATTTATGTATGTCCGGGCCGTTTTTATATACCCAGCAATCCGGCCTGGATGGTATGGGTCATGTAATAAATCTGATCTTCCGGAATTCCGTTGTCAAGCAGATACTGCATGTATTGCTCCAGGGCAATTTCCCAGTGTGGATTTTCGACCTGGCCGCCGTCTGTGCATACCATCACGTTTTTGTATCCGCAGGCGAGGATTGCTTCCAGGTTCATGGGAAGATTGCTCTTGTATTTTCCGCCGCCAAGGGGCTGTGCATAACAATGCTCCAGGATCACGTCGTAGTCTTTGACAATGCGGACCTGATCCTCCAGACTCATTCCGACCAGCCACCATTCCGGATGGGTGACGACAATCTTGCGGACGCCGACATCGCGCGCGGCTTCGACGACCCGGAAGCATTCATCCGGGGAGATGTGTCCAGTTCCAAGAACCACATCGAAGTCCCGGATCAGCTGAAATACGCTTTTCAGTTCCGGTACGATGTGTCCGTCCTTTACCACTTCGACGCAGGCTGACGGATCCGCATGATTCTGGCAGAGATGGTTTCTGGCAGACTGGGTGGGCAGCCAGATGACTTTTGCTCCCAGCTTACATCCGCTTTCGACGGCGGCCGGATTGATTCCTCCCATCTGCCGGTTGAGGGTGACACTGCCGAACATCGTGAAATTGTTGTCGCCATGATGAACGAGTTCATTGTGGCGGTTGCAGAGATAGGCGCGGTCTACAGTAGTGCCCTGGTGTGTTTTTATGACGATTGCCCGTGCGCCCACACGGATTCCCGCTTCCATCAGTTCAAAATCGTCATAAGCACGATGGCGGATATCCGGATTGGAATGGACATGCATGTCAATCACACCGTTCAGAGATACGTTTCCCATATGGTTTCCTCCTTGTAAAAATGATTTCGCAACCGATATTCCGTATTGCGATTGATGTATTTTTATCATATAATACAAAAGCAATTTACGAAACCGAAAATAAATAATATACTATATCGGAAAAACCGATAACAGAGGAGAAAGCAGATGCATCTGAAGGAACTGAATTATATTGTAATGCTGGCAGATGAACAGAGTATTTCCAGGGCGGCGGACCGGCTGTACATGGCGCAGTCGAGCCTGAGCCAGTTTTTGCAGCAGTATGAGGCAGAGCTCGGGGTTAAGCTGTTTGTGCGGACCTCGAAGGGAATCCGGCCGACAGCAGCGGGAAATGTGTTTATTGAGAATGCACGGTCGATTCTGATGCATTACCGGCTGGTGCAGAATGAACTGTGGGATATGGGAAAACTGGAGGGCGGAAACGTTATTCTGGGGATCAGCACCTTCCGGGCGCAGTATATGCTGCCGCAGATTCTGACGATTTTTCGCGAGCGATATCCCAAAGTGCGGGTCGACATTGTCGAGGAGAACAGCAAGGAGCTGGAAAATCAGCTGGTAGCCGGTTCGGTCGATGTTGCGATCGTCGCGCTGCCGTTGACCCGCCTGGAGCATCAGGTGGAATTTTTAAAGCGCGATGAGATCCTTCTGGTGGCAAACCGCAACCATCCGGTTATGGAAAAGGCACACAGGAAAGAAGGTGCGCTGTACGATTGGGTGGACCTGAAGGATACGGAACCGTTTGAATACATTCTGAGCGATTATGATACGATCCTGGGCGGATTCGGACGCCAGCAGTTTAAAAAGGCAGGAATTCAGCCAATTACTCATTATACGAATATTACCGCTGCTCTGGCCGCTGTGATGGCTCGAAAGGGCCTGGGTCTGGCGTTCACTTATCGCTCCTGTGCGGAAAGCTACGGGGATGCGGTTTACCTGTCAATCGGAGAAAAAGGCGTCTATCTGGAGCTGGCTCTGGCTTATCCGCATTCTACATATCAGTCAAAGGCTGCAAAAGCGATGGGTGCGGTGATTCAGGAGGTACTGGACGAGAATTTGCAGAACGGAAGCGTTGCTGTTCAGAATTGATGGAAAAAATTATTCAGAAAGAAAATTCATATTGCGGCTCATACTAACTGTGGAAACCATCGTGCAGACAAAGCCTGCACACGGGTTTTTATGATAGAGGGTCCGGCGAGGGCGCCCAGGGGATATCTTGCCGGACCGAGGAAAGGAGCCATAAATGATGAGTGTACTGACAAGTGAACCGAAGAGCCGCCAGACACAGGACTGTGGTTGTGTCGGAACGATTCCTGTGCCGGAACCGGGACTTACAGTGGGAATCGCGACGGTTCCCATGCAGCCGTGGGAATCGGTCTATGAGCCGGGAAAAGGACTGAAGCAGGGGACCATTTTTCCATGCCTGGATATGCCGTTCTATGTGATGGAGAAGGGCTGGGATGTGAAGGCAAAAGGCTGGGGCGGCCAGAGTACGGACCGAGACAGGGACCAGGGCACATTGTCCTGGGCGCAGAAGGCAGGAAAGGGCTGGAATCCAGGTAAGGGAGGTGGCAGGAATGGCTGACCGGGCGACACTTCTTCGTCAGATTGATGAGATCAGCTTTACGGTCAATGACCTGACGCTGTATCTGGATACCCATCCGACAGACACGCAGGCACTGAACGCGTTTGATCTTGCCATGTCGGAGCGGAAGCAGCTGCTGGAGCATTATTCCAGAGAGTACGAGCCGTTGACCATGAACTGTGTGGACACAGAGAACAACAACCAGACGGGAAGATATTCCAACTATCCGGGACAGAAGCATTTTACCTGGTCGGACGGACCCTTGCCGTGGGACAATCAGGGAGGTGTGATGTAGAATGTGGAGTTATGAGAAAAGACTGCAGTACCCGGTCAATATCAAAAAAACCTGTCCGAAGACGGCGTCACTGATTATTTCACAGTTTGGAGGTCCGGACGGGGAACTGGCAGCCTCCATGCGCTATCTGTCTCAACGCTATACCATGCCGGATAAGGCGGTCGGCGGCCTGCTGACCGATATCGGAACAGAAGAACTGGCGCATCTGGAGATCATTTGTGCGATGATTTATCAGCTGACGAAGAACATGACCATCGAACAGGCGAAGGAAGCCGGGTTCGACGCCTATTATATCGATCACACGGCGGGAATCTGGCCGACCGCGGCTGCGGGTATTCCGTTCAATGCCTGTGAATTCCAGTCCAAGGGAGACGCGATTACCGATCTGCACGAGGATCTGGCGGCGGAGCAGAAGGCGCGCTCGACCTATGACAATCTGATCCGCATGATCGACGATCCGGATGTGCGGGAACCGCTGAAATTCCTGCGGCAGCGTGAGATCGTCCATTTCCAGCGCTTTGGAGAGGCCCTGGAAAAGATCAAAGCGGGGCTGGATGAGAGAAATTTCTATTATTTCAGTCCGGAATTTGATAAGCAGTTTGTGCCGATGGCGTAGACGGGTTTGAGAAAAGGGCGGCCAGGAGACGGCCGCCCAATGTGTAATGATCAAAAAAGATAATGCAGGGAGACCAGCACGAAATGGTTCAGTGCTGGCAGACCGGGCAATACACGCTGCTGCGTCCGCCAATGACGCGGCGTTGGAAGAGTTCTCCACATACGGGGCATGGTTGTCCGGTCTTGCCATATACCTGTAGGTATGGGGTATTTCGATAGTCTTTGCCCTTTCCGGCCAGGTATTCCTCCGGTGATATCCGGTTCTTTTCGATAAAGTATTTCAGGCGTTTCGGTATGTTGTCTGCCAGCACGTCCCATTCGTGACCGGTCAGGGTATTGGCAGACCGGAATGGATCAATGCCGGACGCGAACAGAATTTCGTCGGAATATATGTTGCCGATTCCGGCAACGATCGTTTGATCCAGCAGACATTCCTTGATGGGCTTTTTCCGGTGTCCCAGCCTGTCTGTAAGATATTGCCGGTTCAAATCTCTGTCAAAGGGTTCCATGCCCAGTTTTCTGATGCCGGTTACCGTATCTTCTTCATCGGCCTTCAGATACCAGAACCGTCCAAATCTTCTTGTGTCTGTAAACTGCAGGTTCCACTCATTATTCATTTGCAGGATAATATGAGTGTGTCTGGCTGTCTCAAAATCCGGCGGTGCAAACAAAAGGCAGCCGGTCATTCTCAGATGAATTGAGACACGGTCGCCACTTTCCAGCAGGATTGTCAAAAATTTTCCTTTTCGTTCTATGCCCTTCACGGTCTGATTTCGCAATGACTTTATGAAACGATCCGCATCCGGATAAGCGACTACTTCCGGGCGATTTACGATCACATCATGAATCGAGAGTCCTTTGATCTGAGGCTCGATGATCTTTTTTACAGTTTCTACTTCTGGCAGTTCCGGCATCGGATTGTTCCTTTCTGTCTTTGTCAGGCTGGATGGAGAGCTGGTTGAAAAGGTTAAGAACGGATTGGATTCATTATACAAAAACAGGAGCGAATTTACAAGGGATCGGAGACTATGAATTTTCCTTCCGCTGTAAATGAAATAAATATTACAGACAAACTTGGAAGGGGATGCTAGAGATGATAGGAACGTACAATCCACTGCCGGAACTGCTTCCGAAGGAAGTAATCGAGAGAGCAAAGAAGTTCAACCCGGCCCTGCTCGCTGACGGCATGAAGGGCCTTGGCATTAAGAATGACGGCGCTATGGAAGCAGCCATGATGCCGGTGAATCCGGATCTGTATATGGTTGGCACCGCAATGACCGTTGAGACAGATAATGGAGATAATTTCCCCATCCATGTTGCTACTTATTCCGGCAAGGCCGGTTACGTGATGGTGATTGACGGCAAGGGATATACCGGACGCGCGTATTTCGGTGATCTGATTATGGGAGCTGCGAAGGCAATCGGGATCGAAGGAATGGTCTGCGACGGTTATACCCGTGACAATGAGGGCTGCCGTGCGATGAAGTACCCGGTGTTCTCTAATCTCTACGGCGGTTTCCCAGTATATCAGCGCTGTGATTCTCTTTAGTCCGTTTGCCCGTGGGAAGGTGCAGAGTCGGATGGCGCTTCGGTATTTCACAAGGGATTTCGCAGATATCCGGAGCATCGTGGCGGTCGGCATGTCGAGTCTGCTGCATCAGGGGCTGGGGAGTCTCTACGCTGATGCTGAACCGGTGTTCTGCTGTTTACGGAGACGCGGCGATTGCGGCTATGAGTATCGTAGCCCGGGTGATCAATTTCCTGTTCTGTGTTTCGCTGGGGATCGCGCAGGGCTTCCAGCCGGTGAGCGCGTTTAACTATGGAGCGCGCAAGTACAGCCGGGTGAAGGAGGCATTCCGGGTCAGTGTCTGCAGCTGCCTGATGGTGATGACTGTGACGGCAGCGATTGGACTGGCCGGTGCGGGGACGATTATTGCAGCGTTCCGGGATGATGCGGACGTTATTGCGATCGGTAAGACTGCATTGCGAATGCAGTGCGTGTCACTGTTTATGATGCCGATCTCTATGTGCGGCAACAATCTGTTTCAGAGTATCGGCCGGAGCCTGCAGGCGACGTTTCTGGCCAGCATTCGCAGTGGCCTGGTATTTATTCCGGTTCTGCTCATTCTGAGCCGGTGTTTTGGCCTGTTTGGGATACAGGTTTCTCAGGCGGTTGCCGACGTCGTCGCTGCGGCAATCAATGTGCCTCTGGTTCTGCGTCTGTTCCGGTCATTGCCGGAGGATGGCTGTGAGATTATCCGAGGGAACGGATGAAGCGAACCGGCTGACTTTCATACGTGGTGGAGCGCCGCGCCAGCGGCGCATGTCGGTTTACAAAAAACCGAACTGTTTTCTGACAAAGATTTGAAGGAGATAAGAAAATGAAACTTACAAAAAGAAACATGAAGTCTGCAGGAGCGTTGCTCATGGTATTGTGTTTGACTGCGTGTTCCGCATCGACGGGCGGCACGGCGGAGGCAACGGTAGCGGAAAGCACGTCAGCGGTTGCGGCAGAGACTGTGGAGGAAACACAGGATACGGCATCTGCGTATACGGCTGGTACTTACACGAGCAATCAGTTTGGCATGGGTGGATATTTTGACGTCAACGTTACGTTCAGTGACGATGCGATCGAAAAGATAGAGGTCGGAGAAAACCATGAGACGACGATGGTTGGTACGGAAGCGATCCGTATTCTGTCGGATCGGATTGTGGAAAACCAGTCGCTGAATGTAGATACCATCACCGGCGCAACCTACAGCAGCAATGCGCTGATTTATGGCGTCTGGGATTGCGTAAAGCAGGCGGATGGTGATCTGGATGCGCTGCTGGAAGCACCGGTGGAGATCGATGATTATGCGGATGACGTCCATGAGACGGACATTCTGATTGTCGGAGGTGGTCTGGCCGGTATCACGGCGGCACTGTCCGCTGCGGAAAATGGCGGCAATGTAATCCTTCTGGAAGCAAAGGACTATCTGGGCGGCAATGCGGTTCTGTCGACCGGAACCTTTATTCTTGCGGGTACATCCGTGCAGGAAGGCGTCGGGATTGAGGATGATCCGGAGACCTTCTATAATTGGGCGCTGGAAAACAGTAACTATACGAAAGATCCGGTGCAGGTAAGACTGATAGCCGATCATGGACAGGAGCTGGTCGACTGGTTTGCTTCTCTTGGAGTCAATTTCAATACGGACAAGGTCAATTCAACAGACGGTTCCGAGATCAACCGTGGTCATGCGCTGTCTCCCAACATTGGCACCAGTGTACAGACGCTGGCAAATGATCTTGAGGAAAGAGGAATTGACGTTCGTTATCGTACGAAAGCGGATGGCTTTATCTTAAATGACGCTGGAGAGGTAATCGGTGTTACCGCAAATTCGGACGGGAACAAAGCGGAATATTACGGGAAACAGATTGTTCTGGCAACCGGCGGCTGGGGCGACAACAATGACATGATCGTAAAATACTGGGGAGATGAGTATGACGGACTTGTCTACGGAGGAGCCATCGGCATGGACGGAACGATGATTCTGGAGGCCATGGATCTGGGCGCTGACACGGTGGACATGGAAAGTCCGCACATCGACGCGACGCTGGAAGTGTCCAGGGGAATCACGATCACTACGAACGTATTGCGCAACTGTGGCGGTATTCTGCTGCGTGCAACGACCGGGCAGCGTTTTGCCGATGAGCAGTCCAGCCACAGTGAAATTGCAGCGGCAGTCATGCATGACCTGGGTGATGAATATTATTACGAAATTTTTGATGATACCGCTTTTACTTACAGCGAGGCAGTCACCTCCAAGATTCAGTCCTATGTCGATATGGGGCTGACAAAGCAGTATGATTCTATTTCGGAAATGGCAGAGGCTCTTGGCGTGGACGAGACGGTGCTGACGAATACGTTGGAGGATTACAATGCGGCTGCCCGCGGAGAAATAGAGGACGAATTCGGGCGTACCAGTTTTAATGGGGAGATGGAAGCACCTTATTATGTTATGAAGGTGTCCAACGGCGTAGCCTGTACCACCGGGGGCCTGAAGGTTGACGAGAACATGCAGGTGATTGACACGAACGGAGAGCCGATGGCCAATCTGTATGCAATTGGAGAGACCAGCGGCGGTTATCGCGTGAACTACGTGGGTGGCGATTCCCTGTCCCATTCGGCGATTTCCGGTATGGTGCTCGGAAGGACATTGGCAGAAGAGAACGCGGCCGAGTGATTGTGTCTTTTAATAATGAATTATCGCAAAGGGAAGGGGAACAGATATGCTGGACGAAGCGATTAAATTTGGCGCAGGCCGGTATCGGCAGGGCAGAGGTGTCCTCGATGCGGCAGGAGAAGAGATTTGCCGATTCGGAAAAAAACTGTATATCATTGCGGGAGAACGTGCCTTTGAGGCGTCAAAGGCGCGCCTGCTCCCCAGCCTGGAGCGGGCCGGTCTGAACTATACGGTAACGGTTTATACCGGTTTTTGCAGCTATGAGGCGGCGAAAAAACTGGCGTATGAGTGCCGTCTCCAGGAATGTGACGAAGTCGTCGGCGTCGGCGGCGGGAAGATCATGGATCTGGCGAAAGCAGTTGCGGAAACCGCCGGGGTTGGCGTATATAACATTCCGACCTCAGCCGCTACCTGTGCTGCTTTTACCTGCATGAGTATTATGTATACGGAAGAAGGCGCCTATCTTGACAACTGGCGCTATGAACACGAAGTAGACGGAGTCCTGGCGGATGTGGACGTGATTGCGAAATGTCCGGCGCGCTACGCGGCTTCCGGAATCATCGATGCGATGGCAAAATGGATTGAAATCCCCAACGGGAAGCCGGAGATGCGGTTGGAGGATACCCGATACGATATCTATACGGCGTACTGCATGTCTGCTCCGCTGTATCAGACGCTGCATCAGCTGGGAAGGCAGGCAATCGAAGATATCTGTCATTGCGATGCGACCCGTGCGGTCGAGTATCTTACGTTTATGAACATTGCCGTGACGGGGAATGTCGCCAATATCACGCGCAGCTTCGGCCAGTCTGCGCTCGCGCATACGGTATATTATGGCATTCGTACCCTGTTTCCGGAAGCGATTCACGCCCTTCACGGGGAAATTGTCGGCGTCGGCCTGCTGCTTCAGCTTGCTTACAACAGCAATGAAAAAGAAGTCGGGCCCCTGAAGGAATATATGAAGGCACTGGATCTGCCGCTTACCTTAAAGGAACTGGGAATTGCGGAGACGAAGGAAGCCCTGGACAGGCTGGAAGGATACCTGGCCGGCTCATCCTTTGTGGAAGGCGGAAGAGAATGCAGAGAACGGCTTCATAAAGCGATTGACTTTATGGTTTCGGATGAGTCCGGTTCTTAAACATGCTTTTCCTGGGAGCATGGGAAGGGCAAGGGATTCGTAAAACTGATCCAGTTCGCGAATTGCCTGCGGATGGATCTTTACCCGATCTTTATTTAAAGTGTTTTTTCTCCAATTCTGCAAAGACGGTTTTGGCATCTATTGCTTCAGCGCCGTTTTTGATTTCCAGTTCGGACTCATAGATGGCCTGATCGATAAGGAAAAAGAAGAAAACACCCGGAACAGCATAACGGCGCAATAGCATAATGCAAAAATCCAGGCAAGAGGATTGGAAAAACAGACCGCCGTGAATCCAAAGAAATTGGTGGCAAGGAAGCCGCCGAGAGATCTGCCCAGCAGCTCTCCAACGCCGGAGAACACCGCATGGGTCGTGTAGCCCAATCCCTGCAGGGTGTTGCGTAGGATCATCAGACTGCCGTGAAAAATGAACAGGCAGCTGATAATGCTCAGATACCGGACAGCTCCTGCGACTGCCTCCGTTTCCTCTGCACCCAACACGAACCGGGCTAGAGGAGCCTTGGCAAAGAACAGAATTATGTAGCAGAACACGCAGTATACTGTCTGAATCAGTATGCCCCAGCCGATGCCGCTTTTCACCCGATCCATTCTCCTGGCGCCATAATTCTGTCCGGCATAGGTGGCGATGGCCATCCCCACACTTTCCATAGGCAGCGTAAAGAACTGACGCAGCCTGTCTCCGGCGGTTTGGGCCGCCATCGCTACGGCTCCCAGCGTGTTGATCGCGTTCTGCATGACGATAGCACCAATGGCGGAAACGGAATATTCAAAGCCCATGGGAAGTCCGATGATACTGAGTTTTTTCAAATGAGGTACGGAAACGGCTAATTCTTCTTTTCGGACGCGAATCAGAGAGATATGCCGGAATAACCACCAGGTGTTCAGAATACCGCTGACCAGCTGACTCAGAACCGTGGCAATGGCCGCACCTGCCACCCCCATTTGGAACCATAAAATGAACAGATAGTCCAGGGCGATATTCAGGAAGCTGGAAACCAGAAGGAAGTAAAAGGGGTGCTTGCTGTCGCCCATCGCCCGCAGAGTGGATGCGGAGTAATTGTAGAGTGCTGTAGCGGAAATGCCCAGGAAGATGACAGAAATGTAGGTATTAGACATATCCAAAAGTCCGGCGGGGGTAGAGATCAGGGTCAGAAGCCGCCGGGAGATGAGCAGCATTGACACGGTAAAAATCATGCTTACCGTTGCACACAGCCAGGCACCGTTCCAAAGATAGCGGTGCAGATCCTTCACGTCTCCGGCACCGAAGCTCTGAGCAATGGGAATGCCGAAGCCTACACAGGCGCCCTGAATAAAGCCCAGGATCAGAAAGTTGAGAGCCCCCGTGTTGCCCACTGCCGCCAGCGCATCAGCGCCGAGGCACCGGCCGACAATGACCGTATCAGCAAAGCTGTAGATCTGCTGGAACATGGTTCCCAAAATCAGGGGAAGAGAGAAAAGCAATATCTGGGGCAAAGGATGCCCCTGGCTTAAATTGCGGGTTTTATTTTTTGTACTCATGGCGATGTACCTCTTTTTTTATTCAGTATAACCTTGACTTCGATCTGTGTAAAATATATTATTTATATAAAATCATAGTTTCTAACAATCGGAGGGCGCGACATGACGTTGGATCAAATTCGTTATTTTGCTTCGGCAGCTGAGTTGCTGCATATGGGAAAAGCTGCAGAAAAAGAGCATATCAGTCAGCCTAGCCTCAGCATCGCTATCAAGAAGCTGGAGAAGGAGCTGGGGGTTCCGTTATTTCGTGCCAGTGGCCGGGGGATTGAAATGACCGTACAGGGAAAAGAATTTCTGCCTTACGCCCAGGGTATTCTCCGCCAGGTGGCTCAGGCAACGGAGCAGATGCAGGGAATCAAAGACAAACTGAACAGGGAGATCCATGCGGCCTATACGACAACGATAGCTTCTGCCTATATTCCAAAGCTGTTCAGGGATTTCCTGGGTAGTGGTAACGGAGAGTACAGGATATATTCCCATGAACTGCCATCAGATCAGATTGTGGAGGGGCTGAAGGCCGGAAATTTTGATTTTGGTATTTGTTCGAAGGTAACAGAGGATGGGAAAATCATTCAGATACCGATTATGTATCAGCCTTTGGTGATGATCCGGCCAAAGGGATGGAATAAATCAGCGGAACTGTCAGATCTGATTCGGGAGCCCTTTGTATCTTATTTGCCGGAGTATCCCATGTACGCTCAGGTAAACGCTCTGCTGGAGAGGCTGGGGCAGACGGTTCTGGTCTCTTACTATGCCTACAGCGAGGACGCCATTGCCCGGCTTGTCGAGCAGGGACTGGGGATTTCCATCGTTGCCCGGACAGAGTCTATGGAACAATATGCCATAGAAATTCTTAGCCCGGTATGGTTGAACGAGGGACGATATATTTATCTGACATATCTTAAAAACGGCTTTCATGGAAAAGCGGTAAATGAAATGATGAAATATATTCTTTCCCACTGCGATATGGAAGGCCATATCTGAGCACTCTCTGTTATGATGACGTAGCCAGTAAGAAAAAGGCGGGCTCTCTTTTTGTAATCGCAGATACGGGACAATAGACAGTGATTTGGCTATGTTATATCAGGTAGAAACAAAAGTTTTTAATCAGGCTGTAAAAAGGAATATCGCCAGGTTCCCGGATAATTTTAGATTCCAGCTAACCAGAAATGCGTCGTTTTATCTCTAAGTTGACGGTTCACGCACTAACCTTTATAATGTAAAAAAGAGATAAATATAATGCAGCAGGGTTGAATGTTTAACCCAGATAAACCGGAATAGAAATTTTGCCATTTTGCGCAAGATTTTGCTGATAAGCGGTCTAAAATGAAAGCGAGGCAAAGGTATGGGATTTTATTTAAACGGAACCGGAGCTTATGGTTTGTTTCGGGATGAGTGTTCGCTTCCTTACTATATAGATAAGACACGGATCCTTGAGGAATTAGTGGCGGTCGTGGATCCGGAGTGTGTGAATTCTGCAAATGAGACGCAGGTCATCAAGGCAAATCCTAAATATATCAGCCTTACGCGGCCGCGTCGATTTGGAAAGTCGCTGATGGCAAATATGATCGTGTCTTATTTTGGAAAGGGTGTTGACAGCAGCAGAGAATTTGACTCTTTGAAAGTGTCGGCTTATGCATGGTATAAGAAGCACTTGAACCAGCATAATGTGATTCACATCGTGTTTAGTGAATTACCGGAGGCACCTTTTTCTTATGAAAAATATATTTCAAGGATCAGGAAGCGGTTGATTATGGATCTCAGGAGGACTTATCCTGATGCCGAGATTGAAAAGACGGTGCGCTCTGGGATGCCCTGACGAATATTTATGAATACTGCGGAGGAGAGCGGTTTATTTTCGTGCTGGATGAGTGGGACTATATTTACCATCAGAAGTTCATGACGGAAGACGATAAGGCCGGCTTTACAAAATTCCTGAGCAATCTTCTGAAGGATAAGGCATATGTGGAGCTGGCATATATGACGGGCATTCTTCCGATCTCGAAGTACTCGAGCGGTTCGGAACTCAATATGTTCTGCGAGTATACCATGGTAACGGAGGAGAAATTTTCCGAGTATTTTGGATTTACGGAGGAAGAGGTTGACGAGCTCTATCAGAGGTATCTGGCGCAGAAAGTATTTTGCAGAAATATCACCAGGGAAGGGCTGCGTTTCTGGTATGATGGGTACCATACAAAGGCAGGAGAGCGGGTTTACAATCCAAGATCCGTGGTTCTGGCTCTTATGAATAATAATCTGGGCAGTTACTGGACGAATTCAGGCCCGTATGACGAGCTGTTTTATTATGTTGGCGCAAATGTGGATCAGGTGAAGGATGATGTTGCGTTGCTGGTAGCGGATATCCCGGTTCCGGCAAAGGTTCGGGAGTATGCCGCGACGTCTATGGAACTGAAAACACGGGATGAAATCTTCTCGGCGATGGTTGTCTATGGATTTTTGAATTATGAAGACGGCTATGTCTCAATTCCGAATAAGGAATTGATGGATAAATTTGCCGAGATGGTTCAAAAAGAAGAGTCACTGGGAAATGTTCACAGGCTTACGAAAGAATCCGGGCGCATGCTGAGAGCTACGAAAGCCGGTGATACAAAAACGATGGTTGAGATTCTGCAGTTTGTTCATAATACAGAGAACCCATTGTTAGTGTATAACAATGAGGCGGAACTGGCCTCTATTATCCGGTGGGTTTATCTGGATGCGATCAATTATTATCGGATTGAGCGAGAGGAAAAATCCGGTGTTGGATATGTGGATTTTATTTTCTATCCGTTTAAAAAAGATGACGATGCGATCATTATAGAGCTGAAGGTGAATCATACTGCAGAGGAGGCGATTCAGCAAATCAAAGATCGCCGGTATGCCCTGCGCTTTGAAGGAAGGCTGGGTCAGAAGCCGGAATACACAGGGCGCGTGCTTGCAGTTGGGATCGCTTACGACAAAGAGGATAAGACCAGGCGGCACGAGTGCAGGGTGGAAGTGTTGAGAGAGAGGCTGTAATGATCGGGGAAATGCAAACAGCCCAGTTAAGAAAAGCATTCAGGCGATTTTTTCAGGATATTAAAAATGTGCGGCCTCAGATGGCATTTTCCTTCAATCTTCGATGGCGAATTATAAAGAACAGGGTTGGATAACGAATCTTCCACTGTATGCAATCCGCAACCTGTAACAGTCAGATGTTCGTACGAGGTATGCGACACAGGAGGAAAACCGGTCAGTGATTTTGGAAGCTGGAAACCGGAGAAGATATGAAAAAGCTGTCTGGTTTCATATATACTTTATAGTTGTAAAGAGCCAATTGCGTAGCGTATGATATGTGCATGATTCGATAAATTTGTCTGAGCAGGTTATTGATACCGGATGCGAGGTGAGCGGTATGGAAAAACGAAGAATGCCGATTGGCATTGATGATTTTGCAAAACTACGCGCAAATCATTTTTATTATGTGGATAAGACTGGCATGATAAAAGAACTTCTGGAAAACTGGGGTGAGGTGAATCTGTTCACGCGCCCACGCCGCTTTGGCAAGAGCATAAACATGAGTATGCTGAAGTGCTTCTTTGAAATCGGTACAGATCGGAGTCTGTTTGATGGGCTTGCAATTTCAAAGGAAACAAAGCTGTGTGAGGAGTACATGGGGCAGTACCCTGTGATTAGTCTTTCTCTGAAAGATGTGAGAGGACGTAATTTTTCTTCTGCAGTTTCCGGAATGTGGGCGACGATCAGCATGGAGACAGACCGCCTGAATATGATTTACAACCTGCGGGACAGTGATCGATTGGACGGTGCAGATAAAGAGCGGTTGCTTAAATTAAGAACAGAGACAGGAAACCTGGAGAATAGTGTCAGCATTCTTTCCTATCTTTTATCGAAGCATTGTGGGAAGAAGTGTATTGTCATCGTCGATGAATATGATGTGCCTTTGCAGAAAGCCGAGGAAGAAGGCTATTACAAAGATATGGTCAGCTTTATCAGCACGTTCTTCGGCTCCGGGATGAAATCCAATAACAATATCCTTTTTTCGGTTGTCACCGGATGTCTGAGAATTGCGAGGGAAAGTATTTTTACCGGTTTTAACAATCCAAAAATGCACACAATCGTGGATGAGCAGTATGATGAGTGGTTTGGCTTTACCGATTCCGAGGTAAGAGAGATGCTGGCCTGCTATAACAAGAGCAGCTTTTATGAAGTGACCAGGGAATGGTATGACGGTTATCTTTTCGGCAATGTAAACGTGTACTGTCCCTGGGATGTAATCAACTGGTGTGAGCAGATAGAAAAAACATCAAACAGGATGCCGCAGAATTTCTGGGAAAATACCAGCAGCAACGATATGATTATCCGCTTTGCGGAGTTGGCCGATAGCGATACACGGGATGAAATCGGCGTATTGATCGAGGGTGGAACGGTAAAGAAAAAGATTCGATTCGATATCACATACAGCGAACTGGGAGAAAACATAGATAACCTGTAGAGTGTGCTTTTTTCTACCGGTTATCTGACGCAGCGCAACAGAGACCAGGATGGAAAGTATGAACTTGCGATTCCGAACAAAGAGGTTACAGATATTTTCAGAAATAAAGTGGATCTGTGGTTTCGTGAAAGAGTTTTGAATGACAGGGATGGTTTGAAGGATTTTTACTACGTTTTGGATTTGGAAGATGCGAAAGCACTGGAAGATTGTCTGCTTGTGTATATGCTGGACACGATCAGTTACCAGGATGGCGGAAACACAGAAGATAAAGAGAATTTTTATCATGGTCTTTTGCTTGGAATGCTTGGGCATCGGAGTGGCTGGATTGTCCAGTCAAACCGCGAGGGCGGAGATGGGCGTCCAGACATTGTTGCTTATCCGAGAAACAGGAAATTTGCGTTTATCATTGAAGTGAAGTATTCGAAGAAAAAAGCCGATCTTGAGGCGGATGCCAGTGCAGCCCTGAGCCAGATAGAACGTATGAAATATGACAATTATTTTGGAAGTCGAAAACCGGAAAAGATTGTACACTTCGGTATTTCATTTTACAGGAAGGACTGCAGGGTGCTGAAAGGCTGAAGAGACATCTTGTTGAGGGGCTTTGCATTGGAGAAAAAAGTTCATGAAACAACTCTGCTCTAAAACAGACCTTGATAGCAACGCAGGTTTAAAGTATAATAGAAATGGAAATAGAGATGTTTTTGTGTGGTGGCTAGCAGAAAATCGTTATTTTAAGAACAGGTGTGATTACAGTGGTACGTGTTTATTTGGACAGTTGTTGTTACAATAGACCATTCGACGATTTATCACAGGAACGTATTTATCACGAAAGTGAAGCAGTATTGAATGTCATAAGCAAAGGCATTCGGGGTGAATATGAAATTGTTGGAAGTGATGTGGTCGAATATGAGTTATACCAGATTCGTGATATTGTCAAACGGCAGAACGTCCTTGACTTGTATAAGAACGTACAGCTTCGAGTTGAGGAGACAGATAAAATAGAAAACCGGGCAAGGGAGATTAGAAGCAGATCCAATATTCACACTTATGATAGCCTGCAGATAGCTTGCGCTGAGGAATGCTGTGCGGATGTAATGCTCACGACAGATGATAAATTAGAGAGAATGGCAGCAAAGGCACCAATAAAAGTAAGAGTAATTAATCCGGCACAATTTGTGAATGAAATGTTGTATGGGAGGTGACTGGGATGTTACAGGTTAATTTAAATAACCCTATGGAAGTTCAGGCTACGGGAATGAATGCATTGAAAGAAGCATTGGGGCCGATAGGAGCTGTCAGGTTTATCCAGATGTATAGTCCCGGACATGGTGATTATACAAAAGAACATCAGGAACAGTCAGATGTTGACCCTGATGAAGCATTTGCTCGAATTCGCGAGTTTAAGGAAATGAAGAAACAAGGATTATTATAAGGCAAGCATATGGCTGGACGCCCAATCTCTCCGCAGATTCGCTGGCGCAGTCTACGCAGTCCGGGGGATATCTGACCGCAAAGGATGCTGTTTGGATGGTCGCAGCGTAATTAACCGACCGATGGGGAGACAGGGCTACACAGGAGAAGGGAGAAAAGAACGATGGATCAGACAAAGAAACGAGTGGATTACATTTCCTGGGATGAGTATTTTATGGGCGTGGCGGATTTGTCCGGACGGCGTTCGAAGGACCCGAATACGCAGGTGGGCGCGTGTATTGTCAGTGAGGATAACAAGATTCTCTCGATGGGATACAATGGGTTTCCGAAGGGCTGTTCCGACGATGAGTTTCCCTGGAGCAGGGAGGAAGGCGACGACCCGTACAGCGCGAAGTATCTGTATGTAGCGCACAGTGAGCTGAACGCGATTCTGAATTACCGCGGGGGAAGCCTGGAAGGAAGCAAGCTGTATGTGACGATGTTCCCATGCAATGAATGTGCGAAGGCAATCATTCAGGCGGGGATTAAGACGGTGATTTACCGGGAGAACAAATATCCGGATTCTCCGTCTGTGCGCGCATCCAAGCGGATGTTCCATGCGGCCGGCGTCAGTTACCATCAGTATGACCGGACCGGGCGCAAGATTGAAGTGCAGCTGTAGGATGGTGATTGTGGGCAGTATCCCCGGCATATTGTATGGAGCGGGCTCATCACACGCATAAAACAAAAAAGAGGACTTGCGATATTTGCAGAAATGAAATAGAATGAATAGCAGTTCAGATAAAAGAGGTGAAGATGGCGATGGCGAAATCGGATGACAGGAAACAGAATAAGCGGATGACTGCTCAGCAGAAGAGAAAGATGATCTCTTCGGTGATCATTATTGTCCTGGTTTTGGCGATGATTCTGCCGACTGTGCTGGGCGCATTGAGCAGCGTGTTTTAAATGTGCGGACAGATGGCTGGTGGAAGAGGAGTATGATGAAAATTTGGAAAATGGCCGGTTCGTTGCTGGCGGTTATTCTTGCGGGGATACCGGTGACGGTGTCTGCTTATGCGGCAGAGACGATTCCGGTGGGCGTCTATATCGGAGATGTCGGTCTTGGCGGAATGTCTGCAGAGGAAGCGCGGGAAGCGGTCGCACAGTATGTGGATGAGCTGGCGGAGCGGACGGTTGCCCTCAGCGTGGATGGCGTGACGCAGGAGGTGACGGCGGGAGAACTGGGCTTTACCTGGGGCAATCCGGAAGCGGTGGAAGAGGCGGTCGGCTATGAGGTCAGTGGGAATCTGATCCAGCAGTATATGGGCTATCGGGATCTGGAGAAGGATCCGGTGCATATCGATCTGGAGGCGGCAGTTGATGCCAAGCTTGTGTCGGCGTTTGTCCGTACGAATTATGAGGGACTGGCGGACGGACCGAAGGACGCGACGATTGTCCGGGAGAATGGAGAATTTGTGATCACGCCCGGAGAAGCCGGGCTGGCAGTTGACGTAGAGTCGACCGCAGCGGCGATCGGAGAGGCGATTCTCGATGGGGATACCGGTGTGGTATCTGTGGAGGCGGATGTTTCGGTTCAGGAGCCGGAGGTGACGGCGGAGGAACTGGCGACGATAGAGGATGTGCTCGGCACCTGTACGACGGATTTTTCCTCAAGCGGTGCGGCGCGTTCCGGGAACCTGGCGAACGGTTCGGCCAAGATCAATGGCCGTGTGCTGATGCCGGGGGAGACACTTTCGGGATATGAATGCATGCAGCCGTTTACGACGGCAAATGGCTATTATACAGCCGCGGCGTATGAGAATGGGCAGGTCGTGGACAGTGTGGGCGGCGGCGTCTGCCAGATTGCGACGACCCTGTACGGTGCGTCGCTGCAGGCAGAACTGGAGATCACACAGCGTCAGAATCATTCGATGATTGTCACTTACGTGCAGCCATCAATGGATGCGGCGATTGCGGGGACGTACAAGGATATCAAGATTACGAACAATTATGACACGCCGGTTTATATTGAGGCGTATGTCTCCGGGAAGAAGCTGACGTTTACCCTGTACGGGAAAGAGACAAGGCCGGAGAACCGGACGGTGGAGTATGTGTCGGAGACCTTGAGCCGAACCAGTCCGGGTAATCCGACGGAACGGGTGGACAATTCACTGGCGCCGGGGACGAGGAAGCAGATTCAGTCGGCGCATATGGGGATTCAGTCACGGCTCTGGAAGGTTGTCTATGTGGACGGGACAGAGACGGAGCGGGAGATTCTGCATACGGACACATATAATGCGTCAAAGGCGATTGTGCTGGTCGGGCCGGCGGCACCGGCGGAAACGACGGTAACAGAGACTTTAACAGGTGCAGAAAGCACGGTTTCGCCGGAGACAGAATCGAAAGTGGAAGGAATCGAGGGCGGCCCTGGCGTGACAGCGGCAGAGACACAGGCAGCGGAGACGGCCGCAGTGGTTGAGACGACTGCAACGCCAGAAACTGTGTTGCCGGAAAGTGCGGAGACAGAGGCGGCAACAGCGGCAGAGATACCGCCGGAGACGCCGACAGCTGCACTGGCGCCGGAGACGCCGCCTGCGGATACACCGGCAGTGGAGACTGCGGCGGTGCAATAGAGGCGAATATGAGGATGGAAGATGGACGGCCGCGGCAAGGCGAAGACCTGGTTGCGGCCGGTTTTGCAGGACTTGCCGGTACGGTCTGGATTGCAGAGCGGAAACGGGATACGCTTTTGCAACGGTTTTCGCAGCGGTATCTGGACAGCATGCTGGAGCTTGCGGCATATTGCGGAGAGATTCCGCGGAGTGCAGCGGGCCCGGAGCGGGACGAGGCCGCTTCGGGCGTGGCCGGGGAAGACGAAGGACGATGGTCGGCCGTCTGGCCGGTGGGGGAAGGCGGGATTCTGAAGGCAGTCTGGGATTTTTCAGGCAGTTGCGGTCTGGGAATGACGGCTGCGCTTCGCCGGATTCCCATCCGGCAGGAGACGGTTGAACTCTGTGAATGGCTGGGGTTGAATCCCTATCGCCTGTACGGTCGGGGATGCGCACTTTTTACCGCAGCAAACGGCGGCCGGTTAGCGCATGAGCTGAATGAAACCGGCGTCCCGGCTGCCGTGATTGGAGCAGTGACCGGAGATTTTGTGCGGCGGGTAACGGTCGAGAACGGATCAGGTTTTCTGGAGCGGCCGCGACCGGACGAGCTGAGGAAAATAGCGCTGGACGCATATCCGTTCAGGACAGAGAAGCCTGCATAGCAGAAAATCCGGAATAAGGCGAGTCCGGTTACTCCGTGGGTTAGAGGCGTTCTACGGGATTTGCATCATTTTGACAGAATAGAGGAGTGTGAAAGAAAATGAGAGAAAAAATACTGGCGGTGATTGAGAAAAACAGCCGCATTGATGTGCATGATCTGGCGATTCTGCTGGGTGAGAGTGAAGTGGCGGTAGCCAATGAGATCGCCGAGATGGAGAAGGAACATATTATCTGCGGATATCACACGCTGATCAACTGGGATAATACCAGTGAGGAGAAGGTTAACGCGATGATCGAGGTCAAGGCGACTCCGCAGCGTGGGATGGGCTTTGACAAGCTGGCGGAACGAATCTATCAGTATCCGGAGGTGAATTCTTTGTATCTGATGGCGGGTGCGTTTGATTTCATGGTGATTATTGAGGGGAAGACGATGCGTCAGGTGGCGCAGTTTGTATCCGATAAGCTGGCGCCGCTGGACACCATTCAGAGTACGGCGACGCATTTTGTACTGAAAAAATATAAGGATCACGGCACTGTGCTGGTGGATGAGATCCAGGATGAAAGGATGTTGATTACGCCGTGAGAAATCCGTTATCTGACAAGATTGTGACGATTCCGCCGTCTGGCATCCGCAAATTTTTCGATATCGCCAGCGAGATGAAGGACGTCATTTCTCTGGGCGTGGGCGAACCGGATTTTGACACGCCGTGGCATATCCGCGAGGAGGGCATTTATTCTCTGGAGAAGGGGCGCACGTTTTATACGGCGAATGCCGGTTTAAAGGAGTTGCGGACAGAGATTCGCAATTACACAAGAAGAAAATATGATGTAACCTACGATGCGGACACGGAGATCATGGTAACCGTCGGTGGCAGTGAGGCGATTGACCTTGCTTTACGTGCCATGCTCAATCCGGGTGACGAGGTACTGATTCCGCAGCCCAGCTATGTTTCCTATATGCCATGCACCGTTCTGGCGGATGGCGTCCCGGTGACGATTGAACTGGAGGCAAAGGATAATTTCCGCCTGACGCCGGAAAAGCTGCAGGAAAAGATCACGCCAAAGACGAAGATTCTGATTCTGCCATTTCCAAACAATCCGACCGGAGCGATCATGGAACGGGAGGATCTGGAAAAAATTGCGGCGATCATCGAAGAGCATGATCTGTTCGTCCTTTCGGATGAAATTTACGCGGAGCTTACATACGCGGAGCGTCCGCATGTTACCATCGCGTCATTGCCGGGGATGCGGGAACGCACGATTCTGATCAATGGCTTTTCGAAGGCCTTTGCGATGACCGGCTGGCGTCTTGGCTATGCGTGTGGGCCGGCTGTCATTATGAAGCAGATGCTGAAAATTCATCAGTTTGCGATTATGTGTGCGCCGACGACCAGCCAGTATGCGGCAGTTGACGCCTTGAAAAACAGCGATGATGATGTGCGCCATATGAGGGAGTCTTATGACCAGAGACGTCGATATCTGCTCCATGCGTATGAGGAGATGGGCATGGATTGCTTTGAGCCGTTGGGGGCTTTTTATACCTTCCCGAGTGTTAAACGGTTTGGCATGACCTCCGATGAATTCGCCATGCAGCTTCTGTACGAAGAGAAGGTGGCGGTGGTACCGGGAACTGCCTTCGGAGACAGCGGCGAGGGGTATCTGCGAATTTCCTACGCGTATTCGCTGAAGAGTCTGAAGGAGGCACTGGGACGGATTCAGCGATTTGTGGAACGTCTGGATGCAAAAGAGAATAAGTGACAGAAAGAGAGGCGTTTCGGTGGAGAAAGTCGAGACGCCTTTTTATGCGCAGGTGCGTGAGAGGAATATATCATGAATGTAGTGCTTTATGAACCGGAAATGCCGCTCAATACCGGCAACATCGGCCGGACCTGTGTGGCGACGAATACGCGGCTGCATCTGATTGAGCCACTGGGCTTTCACCTGAGCGACCGCGCGGTTCGCCGCGCCGGTCTGGACTACTGGGATAAGCTGGATGTGACCCGTTACGATGACTGGAAGGATTTCCTTGCAAGGAATCCGGAGGCGAAGATCTATATGGCGACGACGAAGGCGAAACGCGTTTATACGGATGTGGCCTACGAACCGGATTGCTACCTGATGTTTGGAAAGGAAAGCGCCGGAATCCCGGAGGAGATTCTGGTCGAGTATCCGGAGAACTGTGTCCGGATTCCCATGTGGGGTGACATTCGCTCCCTGAACCTGGCCAATTCCGTAGCAATCGTGCTCTATGAGGCGCTGCGCCAGAATGGATTTGAGCAGATGACAATGGAAGGCAATCTGCATCGCCTGAAATGGAAATAAAAATGATAAAATTACCACAATTTAAGTGTTGACAAAAGAGTTAGTCTGTGCTAATATAATCATGGTTAGCAAATACTAACCACATGTGAATATTCTATACATTTCGACATTGCCCCATCTGACCCGTGGAGGCAACGACTCAACTCCTATGGAAAGAACCTCTGTCCCGCAAGCAGAGGTTCTTTTGCATATGGCAGAAGATAAAGATGAGTGGAACAGATATATTCAGGATGCAGACAGGGCAGAGATATGAGGAACTTTATGATTGCTCTTCGAAACCGTGCATGTTACAATGAAGGAAAAGCAGGCAGGAAGGGAGCGGGGTCATGGTTCAGAAGAAAATGAAGAAAAAACTTCCGGTGGGGATTGAAAATTTTGCGGAACTGCGCAAAGAAGACTTTTATTTTGTGGATAAGACGGGGATGATCCAGGACTTGCTGAACGCATGGGGAAAGGTGAATTTGTTTACGCGTCCCAGGCGTTTTGGAAAGACCCTGAACATGAGCATGCTGAAATGCTTTTTTGAGATCGGCTGTGATCAGACGCTGTTTGATGGTCTGGCGATTTCGAAGGAGACAGAACTGTGCGAAGCGTATATGGGGAAGTTTCCGGTGATTTTTATCAGCTTAAAAAGCGTCAGCGGGTTGACTTATGATATCGCCAGGACGGTTCTGTGCTCCCAGATCGGGAAAGAAGCACTCCGGTTCCATTTTCTGCTGGAGAGCGACCACCTGACAGAGCAGGAAAAGGAAATGTACAGGCGGCTGGTTCATGTGGATGCAAAAAATGTGGAGTATTTTGAGATGACGGACAGTATGCTGATGGAAAGTCTGAATCTGCTTTCCACTCTGTTGTACCGGCATTATTCTCAGAAGGTCATCATTCTGATTGACGAGTACGATGTGCCGTTGGCAAAGGCAAATGAAAACGGGTATTATGATCAGATGGTTGCGTTGATTCGCGGATTGTTTGATCAGGCGTTAAAGACCAACGACAGTCTGCACTTTGCTGTAATGACCGGGTGTCTTCGTGTGGCTAAGGAAAGCATATTTACTGGTCTGAACAATCCGAATGTTATTTCTATTCTGTCAACACGTTTTGATGAATATTTCGGTTTTACAGATGAAGAAGTAAAGGGCATGCTGAAATATTACGGCCTTACAGAGCAATATGGGGCTGTGCGGGAATGGTATGACGGATACCGCATCGGAAATAAAGATATTTACTGTCCCTGGGATGTGATTAATTACTGCTATGAATTGATGGATGATCCTGATGCGGCTCCGAAGGATTACTGGTCCAACACCAGCGGCAATGATATTGTCCGCCACTTTATTGAAATGCAGGGGAGCGGGGTGACCAGAGGAGAAATTGAGGCGTTGATTGCGGGGGAGTCCGTGATCAAGGAAATTCGGGAGGAACTGACCTACAATCAACTCTATGATTCGGTTGACAATCTGTGGAGCGTCCTGTTCATGACCGGTTATCTGACCCAGCGAGGGTCGGCGGGAGAGAGCAGCTATTGTCTGACCATTCCCAACCGGGAAATCCGCAGGATTTTTACCAGGCAGATTCTGACGATGTTTAAGGAGGGCGTGTCGAAGGACGGAGAGACTCTGAAGGCATTCTGCGACGCGCTGATCAGTGGCGACGCGGCGGAGACGGAAAGACTGTTTACCGCATATCTGAGCCAGACTGTGGGTGTGCGGGATACCTTTGTAAGAAAACCGATTAAAGAAAACTTCTATCATGGAATCCTTCTTGGTATCCTGGGCTTTAAGGGGGACTGGTATGTGCGCTCCAATCGTGAGAGCGGTGACGGCTACAGCGATATCCTGATCGAAGCCGAGGATGAGGAAATTGGGATCATCGTGGAAGTGAAGTACGCAGACCGGGGCAATTACGAGGCCGCCCTTCAGAAAGCTTTCGATCAGATCGAGGATAATCATTATGAGGACGAGCTTAGAAGGGAAGGCTATGAGACAATTTATAAATATGGGATAGCCTGCTATAAGAGGAAGTGCAGGGCTGCCAGATTATAACAATAGAGAGATATCACGGGAGAGTATATACAAAAAAACAGACTCCGCACGCGCGAAGCCTGTTTTTTGTATATCATAAGGGGAGGAAAATCTGTTTTTATGCGTTCTCTTCTGCCGCATGCTTTTCCTTCAGAACGGCCACGTTGTGATCGACCCGTTTCTTGTTCAGCGGATAGATGAAACCAACGATGAGAGCCATCAGGCCGAAGCCGACCAGCGGAACGACGCAGGCGATGTTGTAAATGCCGTCGGTGATGACTTTGTCATAGGCATTGGCGGCGGTGTAACCGATGGAACTGAGCATCAGGCCGCGGACGCCGGAGGACAATGCGCTTCCGAACTTTCTGCCAAAGCTGTACACGCTGTAGATGGTGCCGTCCATCCGGTTTCCGGTTCGGACTTCTTCATCGTCTACGATATCGGTGACAAGGGCGAAGGTAACCGGGTTGAACAAGGCCAGGCCGACCGTCACGCCGCAGTAAATGACGATCCAGGTCCAGACGCTCTCAGTATGGATCAGATACGCAATCAGGAAGACGCCAGCGGAAATCAGGCACCCAACGACAGTGATTTCTTTCTTGCCGACTTTGGCGACGACACTGACGATGACGGCTGCGATTGCCAGGGTGATCACGGTCTCGAGCGGGCTGGTGAGGGACTGCATGCTGCCCTGACCGAAATAGTTGTCAAAGATGTAAGTACCCATGCCGTGGAAGGCGCTATTGGAGCATTCCTGCACAATGATCATCAGGACGATCGCGATCAGGCCGCGGTTGTGGGTGAGACCCTTCAGAAATGCGCCGATTTCCAGTTTCTCATTCCGCTCTGGAATCTTCACACGCTCAGTAGTCAGGACATAGCATGCCATCCACAGGACGAAGGAACAGATTGAAAAGACCAGCGCGGCGGAAGTCATCCGGAAACCAGAGAAAATCTGGTTGCCGCTTGCGTCATTGACATAGACCAGGAGCGGTACGGCAAAGTTGATGACTGTCACGGATAAGGTACCGCCGATGTGTCTCCAGTTGGAGAGTTTGGTACGGTCGACTGCATCGTTCGACATGGCAGAGGCCATGGAGCCGTAAGGGATAATGATTGCGGTGTAAAGCACGCTTGAGTACAGCAGGTAAGTGACGAACAGCCAGACAATACGGAATGTCATCGGCATGGTCTTAAACCAGTTTGCGTACATCAGGAAACTGACCAGAGATACGGGGCCGGCAATCCGGCGGATCCAGGGGCGGAATTTGCCTTCCTTTGTGGTCGGGGAGTGGTCACAGATCTGACCCATAGCCAGGTCTGTGACTGCGTCGAGAACCTGCGCGACCATCATGGCGATACCGACGTAGACAGCACTCACATCCATCACGTCTGTGTAGAACTTCATCATAAAACCGGTACAGAGCGTGTACGTGAAGTCGCCGGCGAAGTTGCCGCACAGATAGCCAAGCTGGTCATGCCAGCCGAAAGGCTTCACTTTTTTGGTTTGATTTGTAGACATTTCATGAACCATCCTTTTCCTTTTGTTGGGATCGTTTCCTGTGGAGGAACTCTGCGACGTCGACCAGAGATCCTGTAACAGAAATTGAATCGCATCTGTTGTCGATGTTGTACTATTTTTAACATGTATTTTACTTAAGATCAATTCGACTTGACCATGCATCGTTTCCAAATCCGAAATGAATTCTGTAAAAATTATATAGGATGACGGGCGGTGAGAAAAGTGTTTTTGGCATTTTTCTCTGTCTGTCACTTTGCTGGCCGGAATGGTATTGACGGGATGGGTCGTTATATAATAAGGAAAATTCTGCCACACGGGAGAGCAGGACTGCGATTGGGGGCAGCCGTTTTTTCTGAGGGAATGAGAGAAAATCCGGAGGGCAAAACCGGAAAATGAGAATGGAGGAAAGATTTCCTGTATCGGTTTCTTTTTTTGGAATCTGACGCCGGACAAGTAGAATTGATTCACGGGGACGGGTCTGTTATAACTGAATCAGAACGAAACAGAATGATAAAGGAAGGGTGAAAGCAATGAGAGGAAACATAAAAGAAGAAAAAAAACAAATGCTTTTGACGGCCGACATCAAACCGCTGGTCATGCGGATGGCGGTGCCGACAATTATGGCTCAGCTGATCACGACGATTTACAATCTGGTAGATACGTATTTCGTCAGCACGCTGGGGACGAACGCGACGGCGGCCGTCGGGGTGAACAGTTCCCTGGAGCGAATGATTACGCTGATTGGTTCTTTGATCGGAGCAGGTGCTTGCAGCTATATCGCCAGGCTTTTGGGAGCGAAGGACGATGAGCATGCGAACACGGTTTTGTCTACTTCGTTTTTCAGCGGACTGGGACTTGGCATCATCTTTATGGTGATTGGTAAGATGATCATCGGCGATCTGGTTTACTGGATGGGAGCGACGGATGAATGTGCCCTGTTCTCCATGCAGTACGCGAATTACGTTCTGTACGCCGCGCCGTTTATGATCGGAAGCTTCATCTTAAACATGTGCCTGCGAAGCGAGGGAAGCGCGATGTATTCGATGATCGGCATCGGCTTCGGCGGTATTTTGAACTGCTTTCTGGATCCGCTATTTATCTACGGACTGGATCTGGGAGTCGCCGGTGCATCGATGGCAACCGCCATCTCGAAATTCATCAGCTTCTGTATTCTCTGTGCGCCATATGTGCGCAAGAGCAGCGTATGTGTGATTTCGATCCGCAAGTTCAAGTTGGTTCTGAAGGATATCACAGAGGTACTGACGATCGGATCCAGTTCCTTCTTCCGTTCGGTTCTTACCGTGGCGGCATCCATCGCCATCAACCGGGTAGCCGGCGGATATTCCACTGCGGCTCTGGCTGCACTGTCCGTCGCGAACCGTGTCATGGAATTCCCGTTCGCCTTCATCCTTGGATTTGGCCAGGGATATCAGCCGATTGCCGGATTCAATTGGGGCGCCAAGGCCTGGAAGCGTGTGAGAGAAAGCTATGTGTTCGGGTGCTTCGTTTCCTTTGTGGGAGCGATTGTCATGGGCGGTATCATTTTTGCCTTTGCGACACCGATTATTAAAATCTTCAATTCACAGGCGGATGCGGATGTGTTGGCGCTGGGGCTGTTCTGTGTCAGACTGCAGTGCTTCGGACTGATTGTCCATGCGATGAGCTCACTGATCAATATGTTCTATGCCGGAATCGGTATCGCGAAGTTCTCGCTGCTGGCGAATTTCGCAAGACAGGGGTACATGTTCTATCCGGCACTGTATGTGGCTCCGAAGCTCTGGGGCATCTATGGAGTGGCGGCGACGCAGGCGATCGCGGATCTGCTCAGTGCAATCGTCATCATTCCGCTTGGCATTTATGCGCTGAAGGTGATCAGCCGGGCAGAGAAAGCAGACACCGATGGAAAGAAACAGGAGCAGATATCTGCTCAGGCGGCTCATTAACGATGAACATTATATGAAGGAGGAAAAATAAATGTTTGTACAGGTTGACAAAGAGATCATTGACACACAGGATGACAACGTGGTAAAAATCAGGCAGAAGCTGTTCCCGGAGGAGGAAAAAATGCCGCTGGCAAAGTATTTCTACAATTATCCGCTGCACATGCCGTCACCGATCGAGATGCAGATCATCAACACGATGAATCCGATCCCGGTGGAGGATGCGATCAAGCCGGAGAACTTTATGTCGCTTCTGAAGCCTTACGGTTATGATAAGTACGAGCTGGGATATTGCATGTTCCCCGACGGTTCCGGATACGTGGCAACCTATCGGGTGAGGCCGCCGCACATCTCCGCGGAGATGGAACGCTGGTATCGGAACTGGAGAAACCTGAAATCAAAGAGCATGGTACCGGGGCACGGCAATCTGAGATATAAGATCTGGAACTATGCGGATCACTTTGACCACTATTATGTGAACTGGGAGAACGGCTCCCTGGGGATTCACACGACGGAAAGCCTGGATCTGGGCGCCGGAGAGCGCATGTATGATACGATTCGCCATGAATTCCCACTCAGCGATTTTGGTATGACGGATGAGTGGATGAAGGAACTCAAGGACGCTGGCTGTCAGCTGACGAGCCATGGTTCGTTTGAAACCTTTGATGAACCGGGAAGCCATCTGTGTTTGAGTTATTCCCGTCCGTGTCCGCAGGGTGGCATTGAAACGCGCAGCCGTGAGTGGATCGGCTGGAGGCCGGTGAACGGCAAGCTGGTGCGTGATGAGAAAACCTACTGTACGGAGGAGTATCTGAAGAAGGTCGTAATCCATACGCTGGTCGAGTGGGAGCATCTGTATACCTTCCTGCCTGAGTTGTACGCAGAGTATAAGGATCTTCCGATGGATGCGGACTGATGAGGGACTGCGTGGGAAGGCTGGCAGATAAGAACGATATAGAACGAGGAGGTTATGGAATATGTTTACTTTGGAAGGAAGAACCATGGTTATCACCGGCGGGGCCGGGAACGACGGGCTGGCAATGATCAACGCAGCTCTGGAAGGCGGCATGAATGTCGCTTTTCTGAGCGGTCTGCACAGCAAGGCGCAGAACGCGATTGCGAAGCTGGATCCGAAGTATAAGGATCATGTTGTCGGCTTTGCCCAGAACCCGCAGGCGATGCTGAAGGAAAACCTGGAAGCGGCGCCGGATATTTACAATGAGAATTCGTCCATGAAGGACGTGATTGATATGGTATATGAGCGTTTCGGAGCGATCGATGTGGTCGTAAACGCCAAGGGAGGCCATATTCGATATGATTTTGAACACACAGATAAGAAAATCTGGCGGCATTCAATGGAAGTCGTCGAGTCCGCATTTGTGAACTGTAAGCTGTGTCTGCCGTATCTGCTTAAGAGCAAGGCTGCGCGCATCATCAACATTACTACGTTTGACGGAAGAAATGGTGGCTGGCAGCTGGATCCGTCGTTCGCGGCGGCGAGGGCAGGGCTGGAGGCGCTGACCTACGAAATGGCAAGGGATCTGGGACCGAAGGGAATCACAAGCAACTGCATTCTGATTGGCCATATTGAGGGAGATACGGCGGAGGATAAGCTAAGCGATGAAATGCGGGCGGAGCTGATCGCCCGGACGCCGATCGGACGGCAGGGGACGCCGCAGGATCTGGTGCCTGCCTTCTGCTTCCTGGCAAGCGAGGAAGCCGGGTTTGTAAATGGTGCAAGAATCGATGTGAACGGCGGTATGATCGTCGGTTAAGGAGAGGAGTAAAAGAAAATGGAATTGATAACAGAGCATTGCATGCCATATATCAAAGTTCCGGAACTGACGGCAGAGGAAAAGGCGATGCCCGCTTCCCGGTTCTATACAGACTACCGGTTATATCCGCCGGGGCCGCTGCAGCAGCAGATTCTGAATGCGGGGCCGATTGCCGTGGAGAACGCGATCCCGATCGAGCACTGGCTGGATCATCTGCAGGTTACGGGGTATCCGAAGGCAGTCTATGGTTACACAATGATGCCGGGCGGTTATGGATTTTACATTGAGTATTCGGTCTCTCCTGTGACCTGGCAGGGGAAATGGAGACGCTGGTATGGAAAGTGGTACAACCAGTATTCGAAGAGCATGGTGCCGGGTCAGGGAAATCTTCGTTACAAGATCTGGAATCCGGTTGACCACTGGGATCATAAATTTGTCAATGGCAGGGATGACAGCGATGGCGTCTGGTCGATGGAGACGCTGGATCTGGGGGCAACCGGCGATCCGAGCAAGGGAATCGGTGCGGTTTCGCACAACATTGACCTCAGAGACTATGGGCTGTCTGAGGAACGGTATGAGAAGCTGGTTGCCGCAGACTGCCGTCCGGACGCCTGCTGGGAAGAGTTTGACGGACCCGGCCATCATCTGGTTCTGCGTTTCTCCCGTCCGTGCCCACTAGGCGGAAGAGAGAGCATCAACTGTGAGTGGATGGGTTTTTACGCAAAGGACGGTAAAATTATCCGGGATGAGGAAACGCCGGTCGATGAAACGTATCTGAGAAATGTAATTACTCACAATACAATCGAGCGTGAGCATCTGTATCAGGTGCTGCCGGATCTGTACGAAGCGTATAAAGACCTGCCGATGGATGCGGACTGAGAGTGGAAGAGTTTCTCTGATCCTGTCGGTATAAGCGGGCAGGCTCAGGGATCCGAAAGCGGCAGAAGAGTAACAGAACGAGAGGAGAAGGGCTATGGAGCCGATCAGAACCGATTACATTGATATAGGGAAACGGACGCCGGGAGCTCTGTATCGACCCGTGGAGTTCAATCCGAAGCAGAGGATTGCGGTGCTTGTGATGCATTCGGATGAGGATTATCTGGGATTCTCAGCGGGGCGGGAGCTTGCCGGGCGTGGGTACACGGTCCTGTGTGCCAATGTCATGAATAAGGAAGGTATTATTTTCAGCCAGGTGGACAAGATGAAGAGCGTGAAACACGCGGTTCATTACCTGCGAGAGCTTCCTTATGTAGAAAAGATTATTTTGCTTGGGCATAGCGGCGGCGGAACGCTGATGTCCGCTTATCAGGCCATCGCGGAGAATGGACCGCAGGTCTTTCAGGGAGAGGAGAAGATTATTCCTTATCCGAGCGATGAGGAACTGCCTCCGGCAGACGGCTTAATGCTGCTGGATTCCAACTGGGGCAATGCGGTGCAGCAGCTGCTCAGCCTGGATCCGGCGGTTGAAAATGAAAGCAGCGGTATGGGACTCAATGAGGAACTCAACCTGTTCAATCCGGAAAACGGGTTTGATCCGAACGGTTCGACATACTCGAAAGAATTTATTGAGAAATTTCAGCTGGCGCAGAGTGCGAGAAACAATTGCATTCTGGATTACGCCCTGAACCGGCTTCTGCTGATTCAGAATGGACAGGGCAATTACAGCGACGATGAACCGCTGATCATTCCGGGAGCGGCACAGGGGTTTTTCAACAACAAGCTGTATGCGCAGGATATTCGCCTGATGTCACATAGCCAGAGACCGCATCTGTTGCTTCATGGAGATGGCAGCCGGACGACGGAGATCATCCGTTCGGTGCGTGTGCCGGAGAATCCGGAGTCCTTTACGCACTCGTTCTGGGAGGGGGCGCGTTTCCTTTCGGTGAAAACCTACCTGACCTCCTATGCGGTTCGTACCGAGAAGGAGTATGGGTATGATGAGGATCATGTGTGGGGGATTGAGTGGGATTCTACTTATAATTGCCCACCGGGCAATGTTCAGCATGTACAGGCGCCATTACTCGTGATGGGTATGACGGCCGGCTGGGAATTCATGGCCTCAGAGACGATTTACGATATGGCGGTAGGCAAGGACAAAACGATTGCGTTTGTGGAGGGCGCGACGCATATGTTCCGCGCGGCCAGGAGACAGGAGGAATATCCGGGACAGTTTGGCGATACCATGAAGACGCTCTATGATTATGTCGATGAATGGCTGATAGCCGGAAGGTTCGAGTAGTCGGAACGGATCGGTTCCGTATGATAAAAATGCAGGCTTTCCTGTGGCAGGAAGGTCTGCATTTTTTCCGTGCGCCTGAAATCAGGCGTTCAGCTGCTCCATGACAAAATTCAGGAAATCCTGTGCGGATGGCGCCTTCAGACGGCGGGGGTAGAGCAGATAGATGTAAGAATAGGTCAGCGGGTAAATGTCGACCACGGATACATTCGGCACTTCGTTCGGGATGTGCAGGCGGTTGAGGATGGCGATGCCACGGCCGGCTCCGACGTAGCGAACCATCGTCGCAGTATACTGAGATTCTGCGACAACGTTTGGCGTAAAGTTCCTCGCAGCACACAGTTCCAGAAACTTCTGGGTCTCTTCGTGGGGAGTTGTGGTAGCGCTGGAGTGAAGAATCATGGGTTCGTCCCGCAGGTCGTCGAGAGAGACCGATGTGCGCCCCGCGAAACGGTGCGTATCCGGCAGAACTGCGGCAAGGTGATCGGTCCTGTAGATCATGCGGTTATAGCTGTCATCGGTCAGATCGTTCTCCGAGATAAAGGCAAAATTGCATTTCTTCTGCCTCAGGAGAGAGAGCGGCTGATAGCTTTCGATCGTCATCAGCTTGTGTGCCGGGTATTTGCGGGAGAAAGCGGCAATGGTATCGACAAGACCATACTGGCCCAGCACCGGCGTGTAAGCGATGATGATCTGGTCAACGTTCTGGCTGGCAAGCTCATGCAGATGCGCAAGTCCGTCGTGATGGGTCTGAACGATCTGTTTCGCATACGGATAAAAGCCCTTGCTGAATTCATTCAGCTTTACGCTGCGGGATGAACGGTCGAACAGAGACAGATTTAATTCTTCTTCCAGTTTATGGATATGCTTCGTCAGGGAGGACTGCGAGATGTTCATGATCGCAGCCGTCTCCTGGAAACTGCACGTTTCCACGAGGGAAATGAATTCTTCGAGCACACTGATTTCCATGCAAAAACCTCCAAATCAAATTCGTTTCTGACTCTTTTCATTATACAACATGAATAAATAAAATTCCAGCATTATTTCCAATTTGGAAATTGGGCGTTTCGGATATCGAATTGACGGGGACAGAGGCAGTGGGTACAATAAGGGAAAGCATGATGGACGGTTGATGAGCGGAAGGAGAAGAAGAGAATGAAAATGACGGCAGGAAGGAGATTTTTGCGGATTCTGGTTCCCGGTGCGATGGCACTGACATTGACGGTGTTCGGCACAAAGCCGGAGGCGGATGCGGCTGTGGACGGCGAAGCGTCTGAGGTGGAATCAGGAACATTGTCCGTGGATGAAAGTTCCACGGAGTCATTTGCAGTGATGTCGGCGGATGAGGTGATTGAGTCGGTGGAGACCATCGGTTTTGTGGACACGGATGGCGCGAAGCTGTCTGCGATCGCGGTGAAATACGGAGTTGATCTGACCGGAGCGGATGTGAGAGCGGATCAGTTCGAAATTCACAACTTTGGTTTGGATACCGGCGACGCGGGCTGCGAACTGGGAGGCAGCCCGGGGGTGCCCTGGACGGCTTATGTCAATGATACGCCGACGATTTCCTCTGAGGGCGGAAGCGGCGAGGGGAATTACGTGATTATCGAGGTAAACACGGACTACCAGCTGAGCCGGGCGGCGAAATCCTATCGGCTGGCGATGTATGCGGATGTGAAGCAGACCGGGACGATCCGCACGGCATTGTATGAGATTACGCCAGGGAGTGAATCGGTGGGGAACTATACGGTGACGGAAGTCATTACGCCGAACCCCCAGACGGGCGGGATGCGTGATCCGGAATATTACAATTACGCAAATGATGGCACATTTACGATTCGGGGAATCGAGGGCTATGAGATTCATACCATCGAGGGTACGAATGGTCTTGCGGCGCTTCATGTGACGGATTGTTTTGATGAAGCGAACGGACAGTATTGGGATTTTGATTTGCCTTATGCGCTTTATGTTCCGGCAGATTACGATTCATTGAAGCAATACGCGCTGGTTCTGCATATCCACGACGCCGGATTTATGGGCGAGGATCCGATGATTACGCTCACGGAGGCGCAGGGGCCGTCGAATTTTGTTTCCGCGGCCGTGCAGCAGATGGCGAAGGATCAGGGGCTTGGCGGCGTGATTGTCGTGGCTCCGATGATATCGGAGACTTATTACATGAACGCGGAAAATCCATCCTATAACCTGCGTAGCACCCGGGACAACTGGAGCTTAAGCGCGGCTGTCCCGGCGACCTGGCAGCTGATGGACACTATCACATCGAAATACAATATAGACCGGAACCGCATTTACGGAACCGGACAGTCGATGGGCGGCATGCAGGTGCTGGAAATGGCGGCGCAGCGGGATAATTACTTTGCGGGAATTCTGGCGATCAGCTGCAAATGGGGCACGAATTACAACAAGGAACTGGAATACGACGGAAGCATCTATTACCCGACGCCCGCGGACGGAAACCTGGTCTGGACGACAGATTCAGACGGAAGTCCCTGTGATTATCAGAACTGGTATTATCTGGTCTCGGATGACAATATCCTGTTTGAGAATACAATGGGCGAATATCTGGAAATCGATTACCTGTACCACGATCTGGCGGGTGTGACGCTCCCTTCCGCCAGCATGGATCCGACATCGATCTCCCTGGATGAGCAGAACGCCGTTCTGACCGGGCTGGTGTCGCAGGACAACGCGACCGGGATTTACAAGCTTCAGTTCGGCGGCAGTGTGGCGCACATGTCTGCGTGGTTTTACGGGCATAATATCGATGCCGGGTACCAGTGGCTGTTCTCACAGACGAGAGAAAGCGAGATGAACCGGCAGAAGCTGGCGCTGGATCGCCCGTTTGAGGCGGCGGCGCAGCAGAACCAGTCGGAGGAGAGAAGAATAGCGGATGGCGTCTATTATATTACAGGTGAATTGGGAGCCGGGACGGAAGGATATAATTCGGCGCTTTATCGGGCAAACGGGGACTTGTATCTGGCACCGGGCTGGACAGTTGATAGACAATAGACAGACGGGAAGTATTTGTTGGGAAGGATGATAGAATGACAGAAAGAGAACCGTGGGTAAAAGGGAACCGGGAACGGCGAGGCGGAGAAGGCCGTGGACATGGCGGCCGTTTTTCCATCGCGTCGCTGCTGGATGGGAAACCGGAGGCAATGATTCTGTTCGTCGGAGCGGTGGGATGTACGCGGCATCGGGCAGTGGATATCGTGGCGCTTATGCGGCAGGGGCGCATGGCACTGCTTTGTCCGTCAGCGGCGGATTTTGCGACCGGGCGCTATCTCGTTCAGATTGAGAACGCGATGGCGGAATTAAAAGAGAGGAAGGGCGTTTCGGAATTTGTATTGATGTATGGTTGTCAGAGTGCCGTGCTTTCGACGGATTTTGAGCGGATCCGGCAGCAGGCGATGGAAAAGGATGGCATTGCGGTTCATGTGTTTGACCAGTGTCACCTGTGCCGGACGGATCATGACGATGAGGAGGAGTGCGGATGAAGCGATTATGGCTGAGTGTGCCGCCCTGTATGTCAGATGTGCTGGGATTTCAGGCGGTAATGGAAGTTACGAAAGGTGCGGGAATTGTTGATGATTCCTCACAGTACAAGCCGCTTCCGCAGGATCGCACCGGGGCGCCGGAAGGGCATGGACGACATGACCGTCATGGGGACGGAAGGGAAGGCCGCAGAGAGAGACGTGGCGTGGCGAAAGAATACCGGGAGCGATATGAGCGTCGTGCTGAGAGCGGTAAATCTTATACGGGAACAACGCCAGGCGTCCGCGGGGAAAAGACACGGAGGCGTGGCATCCCGTTTAATCCGGGAAAGCTGTTTCCGGGGGTGCGGGTCGTTTCCTCGGAGATTGAAGAGACTGACGTCATTACGGGTAGCGATAAAAAAGTCGCCAGCGCAGCGCAGCTCGCTGAGAGGGAGTTCCATCCGGATTTTATGTTGTTTACGACCGCACCGTGTGCGTCCATGATTGCGTCAGATCTGGACCAGTCGGCGGAAAAAGTTCAGGGTCTGTACGGGATTCCGGCAGCGGTGGTGAAACTGGACGGACAGAAGGATTATCTTTATGGGATCAGCTGTACGCTGGAAGCGATGGGAAAGCTCCTGTTGAAGAAGCAGGAGAAGATTCCCGGCACGGTTAACCTGCTGGGGTTAAATAAGGTTGACTGGACAGACGAAATGTTGTGGAGCGTGGAGGAATGGCTGGATGAGGCCGGAATCCAGGTGCTCTCCCGCTGGGGAATGCAGGAGAAAACAGAACGTCTGAGGACAGCTGCGGGAGCGTCGGTAAATCTCGTGGTTGGTGTGGCCGGTATGCGGCTGGCAGTCTATATGGAACGGGAGTTCGGAATTCCTTATATCGTCGGCGCGCCGTTTGGAAACAGACAGTGTGGGATACTGTTGTCACAGCTGAAGGCTGTGATGAGAGGAGAATCTGTGGCGCCGGTCATGATAAACCAGAATAATCCGGAAGCGGATAAGCAGGCGGAGCCGGAGATTCTGATCCTGGGCGAGCAGATGCTGGGAAACGCGATTCGGAACGTGCTGGAGACGGAAGAAGGAAACAGGAGAATCCGGGTCTGCAGTTTTTATGAGTTTGATAAAAAGCTGGCAAGGCCGGGAGATCGAAAACTGTTCAGTGAGGAGGAACTGGCCGGACAGCTGGTAAATCCATCGCTGCGGGTGGTTTTTGGTGATGAAGACTACTGGTTGGAGGAAGCGGAGGCGGTGCAATGGATTGCTCTGCCAAATCGGGCGAATCTTGCCCCGTCAACGCCGATGGAGCCGGTCAATCTGGTCGGAGTCAACCTGGATCTCTGGCTGAAACATAAACTGGAGGTGTAACGATGAGACAAATTGCGATATATGGGAAGGGTGGAATCGGAAAATCGACGACTACACAGAATCTGGCGGCGGCATTGGCGGAGCAAGGGCGAAAGCTTTTGCTGGTGGGTTGTGATCCGAAGGCGGATTCCACACGCCTGATTCTGGGCGGGATGGCAAAGAGCAATGTGCTGGAGGTCATGCGCGAGACGGAGGAGGATGACGTAACGCTGGATCAGTTCCTTTATACTGGTTTCCTGGGAATTCAGGCAGTGGAGTCCGGCGGACCGGAGCCGGGTGTCGGCTGTGCCGGACGGGGCATTACGACTGCGATTACAATGCTGGAAAATCTCGGGGCATATCGTCCGGATCTGGACTATGTGCTGTATGACGTGCTCGGCGACGTGGTCTGCGGCGGTTTTGCGATGCCGATTCGTGAAGGCAAGGCGAAGGAGATTTATATTGTCTGTTCGGGCGAGATGATGAGCCTGTATGCGGCAAATAATATCTGCAGGGGAATTCTGCGTTACGCCGCGGCGGGGAAGACACGGTTAGGCGGCCTGATCTGCAATTCCCGCCTGGTGGACAATGAACGGGAGCTGGTGGAGGAATTTGCCCGGATGCTGGGAACGCAGCTTTTATATTTTCTCCCGCGGGATAACGCAGTGCAGCGTGCGGAGCTCCGCCGCAAAACCGTGATTGAGGATGCGCCGGACTGTCTGCAGGCGGAAGCTTATCGGGAACTGGCGCGGCGCATGGAGAACAATCAGACATTCTGTGTACCGAAGCCGTTGACAACGGAAGAACTGGAGACTCTTTTGCTCCGATATTCCTTTATGGTGGAATGAATGTTCCATGAATTTTAGCAAAATCGTATCGGAATCAGAAAAAAATGCTGTTTTTTTCGTGAAATCTGGGAAACGGTTTTTCGTTGACTTTCGAAAAAAATGGTGCTATATTATTTGCCATGAGGCGAAGGCGCTGTGAGAAGATCACAACGCCTTCGCTTTTTCCGCGGATGATGAAAAATCTTATCAGAGAAGAATGGCCTGATCGGCTGTTATCTCAACAAAAAAAGATGCGATGGGGCATGAATGAATGACAAGCTCATCGCCTCTTTTTTTGTTACAGCATACGGAAGAAGCTGCCTGTGGCGGCTTCTGTAGTTGAGGAGGGAATGTTATGACGAGTGAAATTATGGAATTTGTCAGCAGTGAAGTATATGGCGTATGGTTCCTGATCGGTGCCGCGCTGGTCTTCTGGATGCAGGCGGGCTTTGCCATGGTAGAGGCAGGCTTTACCAGAGCCAAGAATTCCGGCAATATCATTATGAAAAACCTGATGGATTTCTGTATCGGTACGGTGATGTGGTTTATCATCGGCGCATCCTTTATGCTTCCGGCTGCGGAAGGAACCAGTGATATTATGGGGATTATCGGTACGCCTGGCTTCGGTGTATTTACCGATTACGCGGAATTCAGTTATTCCGGTTTTGTGTTCAACCTGGTGTTCTGTGCGACGACGGCGACCATCGTTTCCGGTTCCATGGCGGAGCGGACGAAGTTTTCTGCGTATTGCGTTTATTCTGCAGTGATTTCAGGTATCATTTATCCGATTGAGGCACACTGGACCTGGGGCAATGGATTCCTTGTGAACATGGGCTTCCACGATTATGCCGGTTCCAACTGCATTCATATGGTCGGCGGAATCTGCGCCCTGATCGGTGCGGCGATGCTGGGACCGAGAATCGGAAAATTTGTGAAGGACAAGGATGGAAAGATTACGAAAATCAATGCGTTCCCTGGCTGCAACCTGGTGATCGGTGCCCTGGGCGTGTTTATTCTCTGGCTTGGCTGGTATGGATTCAACGGCGCGGCAGCGACAGACATCGATACCCTGGGTTCGGTTTTCCTGACAACGACGGTTTCTCCGGCGGTGGCGACGGTTGTGTGTATGATCTTTACCTGGATCAAATATGGCAAGCCGGATGTTTCGATGTGCCTGAACGCGTCGCTGGCCGGTCTGGTTGCGATTACGGCTCCCTGCGATGTGACGGACTGCGCAGGCGCGGCGATTATCGGTGCGGTTGCCGGCGTTCTGGTGGTTTTCGGCGTCTGGTTTGTGGATAATGTGCTGCATGTCGATGATCCGGTGGGCGCGGTTGCGGTACATATGATGAACGGAATCTGGGGTACGATCGCGGTTGGCCTGTTTTCTACGGCAAGCGCGCCAGGCTTCGCGGTAGCAGGTATTCATGAGGGTCTGTTTTACGGCGGAGGCTTTACTCAGCTGGGACTGCAGTTCATCGGCATGTTTATAACAATCGCCTGGACAGTCGTGACCATTACGCTGACCTTCTTTATTATAGATAAGACCATCGGTTTGCGTGTATCGGAGGAAGAGGAACTTCGCGGTCTGGATGCGTCCGAGCACGGACTGCCCAGTGCGTATGGCGGTTTTGCCATTATGGATGTGACCGGCGGCGTTATGGACGTCAATGAAAATACCGACCTCGGCGTCAGCGATTATGAGGCAGCTTCGGAAGCGAAGAAGAACGCAGCGGTTTCTGTGGTGGAGGCGCCTGCGGTTGCGGATACAGGTATCCATAAAGTGGTCATCATCGCGAAGATGAGTCGTTACGATACGCTGCGGAAAGCGTTGAATGATCTGGGAGTGACGGGCATGACGGTGACTAACGTTATGGGCTGCGGAATTCAGAAAGGCGCCGGTGAAAAGTACCGCGGCGTCGAACTGGATGCCACGTTGCTTCCCAAGATTAAGGTGGAAGTGGTCATCAGCAAGATTCCGGTGGCGCGCGTCATTGAGAGTGCCAAGAAGGCGTTGTATACCGGTCATATCGGCGACGGCAAGATCTTTGTATACAATCTGAGCAATGTCGTCAAGGTCCGTACCGGCGAGGAGGGCTTTGCGGCGCTGCAGGATGTGGAGTAAGTCTGAAGGAATCAGGACGTCAAAAAGCCGTCATACCAGGAATGGTATGGCGGCTTTTCTGAGACAGTTGAAAACATAAATGGCTGACTGTTTACACAATACCCTGAGCCAGCATCGCGTCAACAACCTTTTCAAAACCGGCAATGTTGGCGCCGGCTACATAGTTGCCCGGTACGCCGTAGCGCTTGGCAGCGTCGTCGGCCTTCTCGAAGATATTCTTCATGATATCCTTTAATCTTCCGTCTACTTCCTCGAAGGTCCAGGACAGTCTCATGGCGTTCTGGCTCTGCTCCAGGCCGGAGGTAGCAACGCCGCCTGCGTTTGCGGCCTTGCCAGGCATGAACAGGACTTTCTTCTCGACAAACAGGTCGGTTGCTTCTCTGGTGGACGGCATGTTGGCGCCCTCAGCGACTGCAAATACGCCGTTTGCCAGCAAGGTCTTGGCATCTTCCAGATTCAGTTCGTTCTGGGTCGCGCACGGCAGAGCGATATCGGCCGGAATCGTCCATACGCCCTTCCCTTCGGTATAGGTTGCGGTGGGAACGGCATCAATATATTCACGGATGCGGCCACGGCGGACTTCCTTGATGTCCTTGACAATGTCTACTTTGATTCCGTCCGGGTCATAAATATAGCCGTTGGAATCGCTCATGGAGACGACCTTTGCGCCGAGCTGCTGTGCTTTTTCACAGGCATAGATCGCAACGTTGCCGGAGCCGGATACCAGGACGGTCTTGCCAGCCAGTTCCTTGCCATTGGCCTTCAGCATTTCGTCCAGAATATAGACCAGACCGTAGCCGGTCGCCTGGGTTCTCGCCAGAGAACCGCCAAAGGTCAGACCCTTGCCGGTCAGAACACCTTCGTACAGCTTGGTGATTCTCTTATATTCTCCGAAGAGATAGCCGATCTCTCTGCCGCCCACGCCGATATCGCCGGCCGGAACATCCTCATCTTTACCAATGTGACGATACAGCTCCGTCATAAAACTCTGGCAGAATGCCATCACTTCACGGTCAGACTTGCCCTTCGGGTCGAAGTTGGAACCACCCTTGCCGCCGCCCATGGGAAGGCCGGTCAGCGAGTTCTTCAGCACCTGCTCAAAGCCCAGGAACTTCAGGATGCTCTGGTTTACGGACGGATGGAAACGAAGGCCGCCCTTGTACGGTCCGATGGCGCTGTTAAACTGAATGCGGTAACCCTTGTTGACCTGGACGTTGCCCTTGTCATCCACCCACGGAACGCGGAAAGAAATAACCCGTTCCGGCTCGGTGAAGCGCTCCAGGATGCCCTCTTTACGGTATCTGTCCTCGTTGGCATCAATGACCAGTCTCAAAGAATCCAGAACTTCCTTTACCGCCTGATGGAATTCCGGCTCACCCAGATTCTGCTCCACTACTCTCGCATAGATTTCGTCTACATAAGACATGTCGATGTTCCTCCTCTGAATAAATTAAAGTCTTATTTTGTTTCCGCGTCATACACGGCATATTTTTGCGCAAAAAAAGGGCGCTGCGAATAAGCATACGCAGAGCCCCGTCGCCATTGACGTATCATCGACATTATAGCAAGTTAATAAATTAAAGTCAACAATTATTTTTATAAGGTTTTTCTATTTTTCCTTCACTTCCCTGATTTTTTTCTCCAGAGCGTCGACAACCGTCTGCAGAACCTTTACACGGGCGTAATGCTTGTCATTGCCCTCGACAACGATCCAGGGTGCATAGGTGGTGGAGGTGCGGACCAGCATTTCATTGACGGCTTCCTCGTAAACATCCCATTTGGCCCGGTTGCGCCAGTCCTCGTCGGTGATCTTCCATTGTTTGGCGGGATTGGCCTGACGGTCTTTGAAGCGGCGTTCCTGTTCATCTTTGTCAATCTGGAGCCAGAATTTCAGTACAACTGTGCCAGAATTTGCCATATGCGCTTCCATCTCATTGATTTCCTGGTAGGCGCGCTTCCATTCGGCTTCGGTGCAGAAGCCTTCGATGCGTTCTACCATGACCCGCCCGTACCAGGTCCGGTCAAAGATGGCGATGTGACCGCCTTTTGGTACATTGTTCCAGAAACGCCACAGATAGTGATGAACCTTCTCAATGTCATTGGCTGCGGATGTCGGGCATACGCGGTAGCCTCTGGGATCCAGATGACTGGTCAGACGTTTGATTGCACCGCCCTTGCCACCGGCGTCCCATCCCTCGAAGCCGAGAACGACCGGAATGCGGAGCCGGTACAGTTCGCTGTGCAGCTGTTCCAGGCGTGCCTGAAGGTGTTTCAGCTTTTCTTTGTATTCGGCTTCGGTCAGAGATTTGGAGAGATCGATGCCTGACAGAACCCCGTTCTTGAAACGGTCTCCGGAGGGGCTGTAATTGCCCCGGTTCTGCGGCGCGGCCTGGTCCGTTTTGCGTGCTTCCAGTTCCCAGGCAAGACGGTCTGCCACGGCGCTGACGATTTTCATGGCGGCATATTCACGGTTTACCGCTTCCACGATGGTCCAGTGGCAGTATTCGGTGTCCGTGTGTTCCAGCATCTCCTCTGTGATCTGCTGATAGCGGGCGAAATGCCGGTTGCGTTCCCGGTCTTCCGGCGTCACACGCCAGGCGGTTTCTTTGGATTCACTTAGCTTACGGAAGCGTTTTTTCTGTTCCTTTTTATCAATGTACAGGAAGAATTTGATAATGACCGTTCCGTCGTCGGTGAGCTGACGTTCAAAGCAGAGGATGTCCTGGTAAGCGTTTGACACCTGATTTTCCGGAACCAGGCCGTCGAAACGGTCGACAAGGACGCTTCGGTACCAGCTGCGATCAAAGACAGCAATCCGTCCCTTGGCCGGAGTTTTCGTCCAGTAACGCCACAGGAAGGGACGCAGCTGCTCATCCTCTGTGGAACGATTGCAGGCGTATACGTCAAATCCCCTTGGATCCAGATACTGAATCAGGTGGTTGATCTGGGTGCCCTTGCCTGCGGCGCCCATGCCCTCAAAGACGATCATGACCGGGATTCCGGCGGCCTTGCATTCCCGCTGCAGGACACTCAGGCGCGCTCCGGCTTCCTCCATGGCTTTCTTGCAGGTTTTCTTGTCCATCGTTACGTTTAAATCGATTTTTTCCAGCATGGAAATGGTCCCCCTTCCTGTTCCCCATATTCTGCAGTTTGGGTGTAAGTATCTGAGATCGTTGATGGCAGGTCAATATATGAAGGTGCGCCCGATCGGGCGCACCTTCATACGGACGGCGGATTATGCCTGTCCGATTTCTTCTTTCAGTTTTGCCAGTGCTTCATCAACGCCGGGCGTACCGGAGGAATACTTCTTTTCAAGGTCGCGCTCCTCGGCGTCGCCGGTGTTGCGGTTCAGGCTCTCCAGGGCCTCGGCCTCCGCAAGCTGTTGCTTTGCCTTGGATTCCATGCGGTCAAATGCTTCGAAGGCGCCGCGGTTGATGCCGCGCTCGGAGACGCGGTTTGCCGCGTTGGTCGCTTTGGCGGTGACAGCCATGGCCTTGATCTGGGCGGAACGTTTCTCCATCTCGGAAATCTCGTTTTCCATCTCCTTCAGCTTCTCGCGCAGCTTGTCCGCCGCGGCTTTGGCAGCCTCGTAGGTGATCTTCTGCGTAGCGGCCTGGTCGCGAAGGTCATTTTCCTTGCTGAGAGCCGTGCGGGCGTCGCCTTCATTGCCGGCCTTCAGGGCGCTGGCGGCAATGCCGTGCCACTTGTCTGCTTCGGCATTCAGGCGATCCAGATCCTTCTTTGTCGTAGTCTCATTGGCGAGAACTGCAAGGGATTCCTTCTTCACCTTTCCGTACTCCGTCTTGGCGTCCAGGATGGCCTGGTCGACCATTTTCTCCGGATCCTCGAAGCGATCGATGAGGTCATTGACATTGGATTTGGCGATCATTGCCATACGTTCAAAAATTCCTGCCATTTTAAAAATCTCCTTTCATAGCAAATGTGGTGCGTTTTATTTGGTTGTTGTGTTTGCTCCGTATTTCCGTTCCAGCTCCTCTTCTTCAGGGGATTTCGGAATCGGCGTGTCGATGATATCACGCAGTTCGCGTGCCTCTTCGACCTTTTTCTCCTGTATCTTAAAGGCGATCAGGCCGACAGCCAGGATGACCAGGATGGCAACGGCGGCCAGTGCATAAATCATGGCGGAATGACTTCCAGCTGCCGGGTCGGCCATAATGGAGTCAGCTGCTTCGCGGAAGATCTTCGCGAAATATTCTTCGTCGGAAAGCGACTGATCCGTGTAATAACGGTCCGCGTAATCCAGGAACGTGCCTCTTGCGTCTTCATCGATGACCGTATCCGCTGAAACACCGGTATAAATATAGGTAATATATCGGGAGGTCTGGTACTCCATGAAAGCAAAGATCATATGGCCCTCGTCATCATAGAGCGAGTCATACAGATCGGCCAGATACGCTTCTGCCTGAGTGTCCGTGATACGTGCGCCCGCGCCATTCATATTGTCGCAGATCAGGAGATAGGGCTGGACGCCGGTCTCATCATAGAAATACTGCATCGCGGTTGTCACGGTCTTCGTATCGCGGATCCAGTCCAGTTCATCGCCGATCCATTGCGTCGATGTCGTGCAGGCGTCGGAGCTGAGTTTCTCCCGGGCGACATCGGCGGAGCTGGAAGCTGCCGCCGCTCTGGATGCATTCCACAGAAGGACGACCGCGACGATCAGCAGGATGATACACAGGAACTTATACCAGCCAGGGATGCCGCCGCGCTTCTCTCCGTAGGATGGTTCTGTGTAGGGCGGAGGCGTATAGTTGCCGTTCTCGTCTACAGAGGGATCATTGCCGGTGGATGCGGTGCTGGAACCATAGGTCCGACAGGATCCGCCATACCAAGTGCGGCCGATGGGAAAGAAGATGGGCCAGATGCGGCGCCGCGGTCTGGGTGGTGGTGGAACCGGTCTGGGTGGCGGCGGAGTCTGTCGACCGGGCATACCTGCGCCCGGGACACCTCTGCCACCGCCCGGCGAGCGGGGTGTGCCGGATCCTGCGGGGCGATATCCACCGGCTCCGCCGAGTCCGCCGCCGCGTCCCGCAGAACCGCCTCCCATGCGGGAGCCGCCGGATGAGCGGCTGGAAAATCCCCGGCTGCCACCGGAACTGAATCCTCCTCCTCCACGGCTTCCGCCGCCGCCTCCACCTCTGCCCATATGCATTCCTCCAATCTGAAAGAGTCTGGTGTTCAACTGAACTGTTACCCCGAATTATACCACAGAGGAAGTGGACTTGCCATTGTTTTCCGAATATTTAAATTCTGAAAGTTTTATGAATGTGGCAATGCACAAAGAGCAACTGGCAGCGGACACCGGGCTGCGCCTGTATAAAATCCGCTTATAGACGGAATCGCTTCGTTATGCTATAATATCTACTAATCTTGTGCATTTCGAAAAAATTTTTCTGAAAAGTCCGGCGCGCCACGGGGGGAGACGCACCGTGGGAGGGAACCTATGAAGGGTGATGAAAAGACAAAAGGACAGTTGAGGGGCTATTTTCTGTGGCCGATGGCGCTTTCTGCGTTTGTCATTTGTGGGAATATTGCGCTGTTCTTTGTCAGCCGCAGAAGCGGGTGGATCCTGTGCCCGTTTACTCTGTGCTATCTGGGCGTGGCAGCGTGGGTATATTTTTACAGCCGCCGCCGTCTTCTGGCGAGTCTGGTGAATTTTTCTTCCGAATATGCGTGGATTCAGAAACAGCTGCTGGCGGATATGGCTCTTCCTTATGCGCTGGCAGATGAGGAAGGACGGCTGTTGTGGAAGAATCATGCATTTGAGGAGATCATGGCCCTGGAGAAGGGGACGAAGAAGAATCTGATGATGCTGTTTCCGGATGTGACCCGGTCGGATCTGGAGGAGGAAGAAGCGATTTCGACCGTGCACTCCTCATATGGCGGCAATCAGTACCGGGTGGATATTCAGCCGATCTATATCAGCGGGACAGAGCAGGAGGAGAATCTGGCGATTGTCGGCCGGGAGAAGCTGCTGGTGGTTTATCTCTTTGATGAGACGGAGGTCCTTCGCTGTCGTCAGCAGGTGACGGATGAGAAGCTGGTGGCGGGCATTATCTATCTGGACAACTATGAGGAAGCGCTTGAAAGTGTGGAGGAAGTGCGCCGGTCGCTGCTGACGGCGCTGATCGACCGGAAGATCAATAAATACGTCAATTCGATGGAGGGCATCGTCAAGACGACGGATAAGGATAAATATTTCTTTGTGATCAAGCAGAAGTATGCGCATCAGCTTCAGGAGGAAAAATTCCCGATTCTGGATGATGTCAAGAGCGTGAATATCGGCAACGAAATGTCGGTGACGTTGAGTATCGGGATTGGAATGAACGGCGAGAGCTATATTCAGAACTATGAGTATGCCAGAATGGCGATTGACATGGCTCTGGGGCGTGGCGGCGATCAGGCGGTGGTGAAGGATGCAGAACGGATTCAGTATTATGGCGGCAAATCACTGCAGCTGGAGAAGGCGACCCGCGTGAAAGCCCGTGTGAAGGCGCATGCGATGCGTGAACTGATGGAGACCAAGGATCGGCTTCTGATTATGGGACACCGGCTGGGGGATATTGACTGTTTTGGCGCATCGGTCGGCATGTACCGGATTGCGATGGCTCTGAACAAGAAGGCGCACATCGTGATCAACGATATTACCAATTCGGTGCGGCCGATGATGGATCGCTTCGTGGAGAGCGGAGAGTATCCGGAGGACATGTTCCTGTCCGGAGCGGAGGCCGCGGATCTGGTGGATGCGAATACCATGCTGGTTGTTGTTGATGTGAATCGTCCCACGATTACGGATGCGCCGGATCTTCTGAAGCTGGTGAAGACAATCGTCGTACTCGATCATCACAGGCAGGGCAGTGAAATCATTTCCAACGCGGTGCTTTCTTATGTCGAGCCGTATGCGTCTTCGGCCTGTGAGATGGTTGCGGAGGTGCTTCAGTATATCGCCGACGGGATTCGAATCCGGCCCGTGGAAGCGGACGCCATGTATGCGGGTATTGTGATCGATACGAATAATTTCACGAATCAGACCGGGGTGCGGACGTTTGAGGCGGCGGCTTATCTGCGCCGGAGCGGAGCGGATGTGACGCGGGTGCGCAAGATGTTCCGGGATAATATGACGGAATACAAGGCCAGGGCGGCGACGATTGCGTCTGCCAAGATCTATCGGAATTTCTTTACCATCGGCGTCTGTCCGGCAGCCGGTCTGGAGAGTCCGACTGTGGTGGGATCGCAGGCTGCGAATGAGCTGCTGGAGATTAAGGGCATCAAGGCGTCGGTCGTATTGACGGATTACAATGGAGTCATTTTTGTCAGCGCCCGTTCGATCGATGAAGTGAATGTCCAGGTGATGATGGAACAGCTGGGAGGCGGCGGACACCGCGGGATGGCCGGTGCGCAGCTGAAAGGCGTGTCAATCGAAGAAGCAAAACACAGAGTCAGGGAAGTGATTGACCTGATGTATGAGAAGGGAGAAATATTATAATGGAAATTGTATTATTACAGGATGTGAAGTCTCTGGGCAAGAAGGGACAGGTTGTGAAGGTAAATGACGGATATGCACGGAATTTTATCCTGCCGAAGAAGCTTGGCGTCGAGGCGACGGCGAAGAATCTGAACGATCTGAAGCTGCAGAAGGCGAATGCGGAGAAGGTCGCGGCGGAGCAGCTGGCAGCAGCGAAGGCACTGGCGGCAGAGATTGAGAAGAAGTCGGTGAAGCTTTCGATGCGGGCGGGAGAAGGCGGCCGGGCTTTCGGCTCCATCTCCGGCAAGGAGATTGCGGAAGCCGTGTCCACGCAGCTTGGTCTGCAGATTGACAAGAAGAAGCTGGTGATGCCGGATCCGATCAAAACCTTTGGTACGCATGAGGTGCCGGTGAAGCTGCACAGGGAAGTGACGGCGAAGCTGGCAGTAGAGGTAACGGAGGCGTAGACACTGGTATGCTCCGTGTGGGGCGGAAGTTGCCCGATCGTTGAATGACGCCGGGTACGGATGGAGGAGAAGGATGGATGAACCTCTGATAAAGCGGGTGCTTCCACACAGCATTGAGGCGGAACAGTCGGTGATCGGTTCCATGCTGATGGACAGAGAGGCGGTGATTGCTGCCTCTGAGATGATTACGTCAGAAGATTTCTACATGCGACAGTATGGTATCATGTTCGAGGCCATGGTTGAGTTGTTCAACGAAGGCAAACCGGTGGATCTGATCACGGTGCAGAATCGGCTGAAGGAAAAGGATGTTCCACCGGAGGTCAGCAGTCTGGATTTTGTGCAGGATATTCTGACCATGCCGCTGACTTCGGCGTATGTGAGGTCTTATGCCGGGATTGTGCGCGAGAAATCGATTTTGCGAAGGCTGATCCGGGTAAATGAGGAAATTGCGAACACCTGTTATGCGGGGAAGGAACCGCTGGAACAGATTCTGGCGGACACCGAGAAGCAGATTTTTGATCTGCTGCAGAGCCGCAGCCAGCGGGATTTTGTGCCGATCCGTCAGGTTGCGTTGAATGTCCTGGAGAAGATCGAGACTGCATCAAAGAATCAGGGCGCCGTCACGGGTATTCCGACCGGCTTTATTGATCTGGATTACAAGACGTCGGGGATGCAGCCGTCTGATCTGGTGCTGATCGCGGCGCGTCCATCGATGGGTAAGACGGCGTTTGTGCTGAACCTGGTGGATCATGTAGCGGTGCGCAAGGGACTTCCGTGTATGATATTCAGTCTGGAGATGTCGAAAGAGCAGCTGGTCAACCGTATGCTGTCGATGGAGTCCAACGTGGACTCACAGAAGCTGCGAACCGGCAGCCTGACGGACGCGGACTGGGATGCTGTCGTCGAGGGCATCGGAGTAATTGGCAATTCAAAGCTGATCATCGATGATACGCCAGGTATCACGATCACGGAACTCCGTTCCAAGTGCCGGAAGATGAAGCTGGAGTATGGACTGAGAATGATCATCATCGATTATCTGCAGCTGATGAGCGGCAGTGGAAAGAGAGGCAACGACAATCGCCAGCAGGAGATATCGGAGATATCCCGGTCGCTGAAAGCGCTCGCGAGGGAGATGGACGCGCCCGTGATCGCGTTGTCTCAGCTGAGCCGTGCGTGTGAGCTGAGGGCGGATCACCGACCGATGCTTTCGGATCTGCGTGAGTCGGGCGCGATAGAACAGGATGCGGATGTGGTGATGTTTTTATATCGTGACGATTATTATAATAAGGATACGCAGACGCCGAACGTTGCGGAGGTGATCATTGCCAAGCAGAGAAACGGTCCAATCGGTACGGTCAATCTGCTGTGGCAGCCGGAGTATACAAGGTTTGTGAACATGGCGCGATAGATTTGGTGGAAAGAAAAATAATCATACAGGCGACAGGAGACGGGGGATTTTTTCCTTCCGTCTCTTTTTGTGTGCAGGTTTTGCGCATAAATTGGACAAGTCGGTCATATGTATAAATGTAACACCGGGATCAGAACGGACGGTTGGAGGGAAAAGGATGGCTGAGACACATTATTCCATATCGGAGGCTGCGAGGCTGGTCGGCGTGGAGTCTCACGTCCTCCGCTACTGGGAAGATGAGCTGGAACTTGTGATACCGCGCAACGCAAGGGAACATCGGTATTATACGGATTTGCATATCCGGCTGCTGACCAGGGTAAAAGAGCTGAAGGAGAAAGGGTATCAGCTGAGAGCGATCGAACAGGTCATGAAGAAAATGATGGAGGGGGACGAGAACGTGGATCCGGAGAAGCTGCTGAAGCAAAACGCGGTGAACATTTTAAAAGAGGGAGGTACGCAACAGGACAGGACAGAAAGGACGGATCTTGAGACCGTGAAATGTCGGGAAGCGGCCGTCATATCCGGAGAGAAGCTGGAGCAGTTTCAGCAATTGATGAATCTGGTGATCGGCAATGCGGTCGGACAGGCAATTCAGGAGAACAACCATGCCCTGATTGAGGAAATCAGCAGGCAGGTCAATGACCGTATGGTTCAGGAACTGGAATACATGATGCGGATCAGCGATGAGCGGGAAGAGGAGCGTTTTCGAATGCTGGACGAGGCTCTGCGCGCGTATCAGAAGGAAGGAAAGAGTAAGGCAGAGGCCGCGGCGGCCAGACTGCCTTTTTTCCGGAAGAAAAAGTTTGGAAAGAACGCAAAGAAGGCGGGGCAGGGGTTAGGATGAGGAGACGTTCGTAACTGTCCGGTGGGAGCGAGCCTGTGACTGTCGTGCTGCGTCTGCAAATGCTTTGAAGATGCGCACGGCTGTTCTGTCATGTCTCCAGAGATATTCGGGGTGCCACTGGACGCCAAGAAAAAAGGAGGGATAGTCTGGCAGTTCGACTGCTTCTGCAAGCCCGTCAGGGGAACGGCCGGTGACGGTGAGTCTGCTGCCGGGCTTTCTGACTGCCTGATGGTGGGTGCTGTTGACGGCGATGCGGTCAGACTGCGCCAGGTCGGCCAGAAGGGTTCCGGGCGTGATGGTGATATGATGGGCATAGAGTTCGTGGGCAAAGGGCTGTGAGTGGGCCAGTGGGCGTCGTCCATCTGAGCGGGGTTCCTCAGAAATGTCCTGATAAATCGTTCCGCCGAGGCCGATGTTGAAGATCTGGATGCCGCGGCAGATGCCCAGGAGCGGCTTTCCGGCTTCCATTGCGATATGCAGGAGGGAAAGTTCGAGCGCGTCCCGTTGTGGAGAGACTGCGCCGCAGCCGATGTGGGTGTCTTCCCCGAAATGAAAGGGATGAATGTCCGGACCGCCGGTAAATAAAAATCCGTCAAATACGGTTACGAGCTCCCGTAAGTCATTGTCGGTCAGAGACGCCGGGAGAACCAGCGGGATCGCGTCGACGTGATGGATTGCTTCCAGGCAGGCCGGTCGCAGACGGAGTTCTCCGGAATCGGCATGAATGCCGGGAGTCAGGGCGATCAGTGGTTTCATCGAGGCAGCCTCCCCTTTTGTCGACATCATCATATGATATGAAGAAAGAGCAAAGGAAAGAACCTGCCACCGGCAGGTTCTTTCCTTTGACAAAAAATTCCCCTCCGCGTCAGCAGGACACGGAGGGGATCACTCCTATGGAAGGGTTCCGCATCAACCCTCTTCAATCGCACCGGTCGGGCAAGCGCCTGCACAGGTTCCGCAGGATACGCAAGAATCCGCATCGATCTCATACTTGCCATCACCCTGAGAGATTGCGCCTACCGGGCACTCGCCTTCACAGGTACCGCAGCTTACACAAGAATCGGTAATTACGTATGCCATAATCGTTCCTCCTTAAATATTCTATTACATTTCGGTATCGGTTTCATTCTACATCAAAGTTCTGAATTTAGCAAGAGGAAAATGTTGTACAATTGCTCTAAATTAAGAACAGTAGTCAGTTAGCTTACGCTAATTGTCGGAAGGTTTTCCAATAGAAAAACATGAGTTTCCACAAACTGTAATCGAAGAAGAGTATGTCTTCCCAAAATGCTAATTTGCCGACGAGAGACTGAGGATGTGGGGCGTCCTGGAGATAGAGAGAATCTTCGGGGGGCGTTTTTCCGCAGAAAAATTCAAAACTTGTTGTTGATTATCGCTGTTGGGATGAGTAAACTATAAGCATGGCAATATTGGAAATGAGGCAGGTATCCTATGAAGCATATTAAAGATATTGAAACAATGCGTTTCACGACAGAAATGCAGACATTTGATCGAAAAAGCGCTCGGATAGATGCAAAATCGCTGGCAATTCCGATTGTGGCCTTTGCAAATGCAGACGGTGGTGATATTGCTATCGGCATTGAGGATAAGGGCGATGTGACGGGGATTGATGGATACGAGGCGAATTTGAATGAGCTCTTGCGCGCTCCATTTGATTACTGTGTTCCATCGGTTAATGTAGATACAGAAAAAATAGAGTGCATTGATGTAAAGGGGAATCTAAATCATATCCTGATTATGCACATTATGCAGAGTAACCAGCTTCATGCAAATCAGGCTGATGAGGTGTATTATCGTATTGGTGACAAATCTAAGAAAATGAACTTTGAGCAGCGTACTCGTCTGATGTATGCGAAGGGCGCAAGATTTTTTGAAGATTCGCCTGTAAGGGATGCCACCATGGATGATATAGATTTGGATTTTGTGCAGAGATATATTGAAAAGATTGGCTATGGAAGAACGCCTGTGGAATATCTGCGCGGCAACAAGGATTTTATTATTACCCGCGATGGGCAGGAGAAAATCAGTGCAGCGGCTATTCTGTTGTTTGGGAAAAATCCGCAGCGTTTCTTTCCAAGGGCAAGAGTGCGTTTCATTCGCTATGAGGGAACAGAAGCGAAGGTTGGCACAGAAATGAATGTGATTAAGGATGTCACTTTTGGAGGAAAAATCCTTGATATGGCGCAGAAATCGACGGAGTTTGTTAAAACGCAGATCAGCGAGCACTCGTTCTTAGGAAACAATGGCCGGTTTGTAACGATACCAGAGCTGCCAGAGTTCTGTTGGACTGAATTGATCATTAACGGAATCGGGCATCGTGACTATAGTATCATGGGAACGGACATTCAGATAAAAATGTTTGACGATCATTTTACAGTAGAGAGTCCGGGTATGCTGCCGGGAATCGTTCGGACAACTAATATCCGGGAAATTCATTTTTCGCGTAATCCGAAGATTTTTGAGTTCCTGCATGAATATGAGTACGTGAAAGAATTTGGAGAAGGCGTTGACCGTATGTTCCGGGAAATGAGTGAAGCAAAGCTGCCGGAACCGGAGTATAGGACTGTAGAATTTATGGTTTTTGCGACGCTGAAAAATCATAAATGGGTGAAGAACCATAGTGCTATAGGTATGACAGAGCAGGAAGGGAGCAAGAAGGGAGCAGGAAAGGAACAGGATACAGAGCAGGTTACAGGACAGGATGAAGCGCAGGTTGATGAGATTTCTATTCAGCAGAATAGACTCCTGGAGTTTTGCAGAGAACCTCGTTCTCGAAAGGAAATGCAGGAATATATCGGGATTGCAAGCCGTGTACATTTTTCGAACAATTATCTAAATCCACTTGTAAATGCAGGTAAGATTAAAATGACGATTCCTGACAAACCAAGTAGCAAGCATCAGAAGTATGTAACCGTGTGATCTGAGCCAATCAGATGATTTTTTGAAGAAAAAGAATGCTAAACAGCCGGAGGAAAATACGGGAAATTCAGCACTCTTATCCTCTGGTGATGAGATTTTCACTATTGAGGAACGTATACGTGGAATGAAACCTACTTGCGATGAGTTATATCCGCATGAGGTTTTGGTATAGAAAACATTATTTTGAAGCTGTAAAAATATTGTATCTACAGATAAGTATGATAGTGAACCTTGGCAATGCCGGGAAGTTGCAACAGATTGAAACGTGAATAGTGATATATTAAGAAAAGGGACTGTATGGCGGCTTTTTGGACTTTGATCATACAACAACAGGAGTGACTGTGGATAAACTTGCGGAAGCTCAAGATAGAATAAGACTTGTCATTTCCCGCGTTTTGTATTATAGTTTAACTATTCAGGACGGCAGGTTATCAGAGGGAAATCCGGCCGGAATTTGATGAGATATTAGGAGGAAGGAGGAGAACACAGATGCAGATTAACAAGGATATGCTGATCGGCGAGCTGATTACGATGAATGATATGATTGCTCCTATGCTGATGCATGCGGGAATGCATTGCCTGGGCTGCCCGGCTTCACAGATGGAGAGCCTGGAGGAAGCGTGCATGGTTCACGGGATTGATTGTGACGAACTGGTTTCCGGTATCAATGAGGTATTGTCGACGATGGAATAAGAAAACGGAGAGAGGCTGCCGCATCTGCGACGGTCTCTCTCCATTCTTATGGTTCATTCTCAGAGTAAAGACAATTTTGAGAGAGCATCCTCACGAATAATTGTCTCATAATGCTCTTTATAATAGGCTTCGCTGGCGGCTTCCTGCTTTACCTTGTCTCCATATTCGGAGAGAATGTTGCATGCGCGGCTGAAGGATAAAGGATCGGAGGTCTCACTCTTTATCACCAGATAATACTGGGATGTGCCCGGCTTCTTGTACAGGCTGTTGGAGCCATGGCAGAAGGAACCGGCGACATGCGCGGCGGCGGCTGCCTGATCCAGACTGGAGAAGCGGAAGATGCGTGTCTGAATGACGGTCAGCTTCTCCGGAGCGGCTGTGTCCTCCGGATGCTCAGGATCCGCAGTTTCCTGTGTCGGTTCCGGGAGTGCTCCGTGAGCGGTCAGCCCGGCAATGCCCTTGACCCAGTATTCGGAGAGCGTGTCCGCACCTTCCAGAAGCTCGCTTGCCAGGGAACCCAGGAAATCTTCCTCTTCGTTCTGTGGAGCAAATCTGGAAAAGCGGGTGTCCAGTTCCTCCGGATCTTCTATTTTGGTGATGACGAGCATGACGCTCTCGTTGGAGAGCGGGATGGCTTCGACCATCAGTGGAATATCTTCTGCCTCAAATCCGACTTCGTTGGAGGCTTTTTGAATCATCTCGCGAAAGAGGCCGCGGGCCTTTTCGTTGCCGTAGGCAAGTTCAGCCAGGTTCAGATTGCGCATGCTCAGATCAAAGCTGGTGAGCGTACACCGAATCTGATTCTCGCTGATTCGTTCTATCTTCATACCATCACTCCTCTCGGGTTTTCTGTGGCGTTTCGTTTCGTGTTCATGCGGTTCAGTGTTCATATTATAACCTGATTATAGTATATGTCAAGACAAAAAGGCAATTCCCGCTTCAAAGATTTATAAAAAATTCAGGTTTACTGCTTGCAAAATTGGGTGAAAAGGATTAGAATAAATCTCACGGGGATGATATCTGGGTAAAGGAGGTGTTTTGGGACCACTGCTATTTTGGGTAGTTATGAGGTCTGCCGGATTCTCGGGCGGGGAAGATGCTCGACGGTTTATCTGGCCAGACATGCGCAGCTCGGGGAATACAGAGCCATCAAACGGGCGCCGATCATGTGCGGAGCCTATGTGAATTTCCTGAGAGAAGCGCGCATACTGCATGCGGTCGGAACTTCGGGGATACCGAGGGTCTATGGAGTGGAACAGGACTGGCAGTATGGGTATCTGATTGAGGAATATCTGGAGGGAGTTTCCCTCAGCACCCTGATTTCTGAACAGGGGCATCTTTCACAGGCAATGACGGTTCGGTATGGGATCGGAATTTGCCGTCTGATAAACGTTTTGCACACGGCGCGCCCATGCGCGGTGCTGCATCTGGACTTACAGCCGAAGAATCTGATTATTGAACATGACATGGTGAAGCTCATCGATTTTGATCGGGCATGTTTTTCTGCGGAAGCGGGAGAGCATGATTCCCGATGCGGGACGGTGGGATTTGCTGCGCCGGAATTGTATACGGGAGCTCCCCTGGATGAGAGAACAGACATCTATGCCATTGGTGCTGTCCTTTATTACATGCTGACAGGAAGACATCCGGGGAAGTGTGCGGCGTTTCCGGAAGGAAGAACAGGGTGGCAGCTTTGCCGTGTCATTTTTTCGTGTCTGAGAAGGAATCCGAAGCGACGGTATCCGTCTGTGGCCAGGCTTTGTGAAGCGCTGGAGGGGATTCTGAAAGGACTTGACAAACAGGTGTCATTTCCGAAGACTGGTTTGTGAGGAGTGGATGGAACAGGGATGGAAGCAGTGTGGAGCCGGGGATGTTTGTGTCACAGCGGATACCTCCGTCGGATACCGCATCTGCTTCCTGACTGGAGGGACGGAATGAAGCGTGAGAGAAGACTGAGTGAAGAAAGCCGCAGGGCATATGTAGATGGATTGAGGCGTCTGCAGCAGAAAGGTGTGCGGGTGCTGATTGATGGGAAGGAGGCCGATGATACTCTGTGGAGCCGTCTGTTTGAGTCGCATGCAGATGGCAGTTTCTATATGGGCGATTATATCATGGAAGAGGAGTCGCTGCCACAGGAAGACACGATCCGGGAGGAGGCGGAACCATATGGGGATCGGCAGGCGTCGGTATCCGGCATGGGAGGCCGCCTGAAGGAGATTCGGTTCGAGATGGTATATCACGACCGGAAGAGACGGAAGCGGCGTTGACGGGGCGGCGGGTTCCGCCTCGCACAGCTGGGGAAGCGGGATGAGACCGGAGGGAGTGGCAGAGGGGGGATGTATTGTCGTGTCTGAAGGGCATGGTCAGGGGTGGGGCCTTTGAGAGAATTCCAATTCAGCCTGGAATTTTCCGGCAGGGGGAGGGAATCAGCGATCCGTCAGAAATCATAAAAGATTAAGGAAAATATTAAAGAAAAGGCTGACAGGATATGATACAATGAATAAAGAAGAGTCAGGAGAGCGCATGCGTACTCATGGCGAACGATAGTCATGGACGGAGTTTAAGGGATAAGGAACGAAGTGCAGAGACAGAAGAGGAGATTTTAGATATGAGACGGCTATTCCGATTTTTTCGGATGGGCGCGCTGCTTCTGGTGCTGGGAGTGGTTGCGGCAGGCGGAGTGTATGGATATCTGAAATATGCGCCGTCCGGCGAGTGGGTGGATCAGAAGGCATGGTATGGGACGGACGGGGAGACGGCCCTATTCTGGAATAATGAGCTGCTGGAGAGCACCTGTGGACGATTTTCGGATGGTCAGGCTTATCTGCCGCTTACCTGGGTCAGCGACAGCCTGAATGAGAAGTTTTACTGGGATGAGACGGGGCATCAGCTGATCTATACCCTGCCGGAGTCGATTGTGTATGTGGATGGTTCCACCATGGGCGTGGATGGGCGTCCGCTTCTGATAGAGGCGGACGGCGGCGTGTGGCTTTCCTCCGGGCTTGTAGAAGCATATACGAATGTGCGGATCGAAGCGTTCGAGGATGGGGAGGTGAGCCGGATCTATGTGGACGATATCTGGGGCATTGAACGGACAGCGCAGTTGAAATGGAAGGGAAAGATTCGGATTCGGGGTGGATTTAAGAGTGCGATTCTCACGGAGGCGGAGAAAGGAGAGTCCGTCGTGATTCTGGAAGAGCTGGAATCCTGGTCGAGGGTGCGCACAGCGGACGGTTATGTGGGATATATTCACAACTGGCTGTTGGGTGAGATGCAGGAGCATACGCGGATCAGCAGCTTTATTGAGCCGGAATACACGCATCGTTCGCTGGAGACCCCGGTTTGTATGGTGTGGCATCAGGTGACAACAGCGGAAGCGAATGCCGGTATGGAAAAGCTGATGGCGAACACGGACGGAGTCAATGTGATTGCACCGACCTGGTTCATGTTGACGGACAATGAGGGATCCTATGTGTCCTTTGCGGATCAGGAGTATGTGGATCGGGCACATGAGATGGGGCTTCAGGTCTGGGCGGTTCTGGATAATTTCAATCAGGGCGGGGAGGTTCAGTCGGAAGTGCTGTTTGCCAGCACAGATGCACGGAGACGCCTGATTGCCGGTCTGATGGAGGATGTGGAACGATACGGCATCGACGGGTTGAATCTGGATATTGAGAGCATCCGGCCGGAGGCCGGGCCGCATTATGTGCAGTTTATCCGTGAACTGTCTGTGGACTGCCGGAGGAATGGAATCTATCTGTCGGTTGACACATATGTGCCAAGTGCATATACTGCTTTCTATAATCGGGCTGAGCAGGGGCGCGTGGCGGATTATGTAGTCATTATGGGCTATGACGAGCATTACGCCGGGAGTGAGGCCGGATCCGTAGCGTCGCTCGGTTATGAGCGGCAGGGGATCGAGGATACGCTGCGGGAGGTGCCGTGCGACCAGATGATCAGCGCAATTCCGTTTTATACCAGAGTATGGAAGGGCGATGGGACCGAGACGACATCCAGTGCGCTTGGAATCGTGGCAGCGAAGAACTGGGTGGAGAAGAATGAAGTAGAGCTGGCCTGGCAGGAGGATCTGGGACAGTATTATGGGGAGAAGACGATCGACGGTGTATTCTGCCGGATCTGGATGGAAGAAGAGACGTCCATCGGTCTGAAGGTGGATCTGATCCGGGAATATGATCTGGCCGGCGTAGCCTGCTGGAAACTGGGATTTGAACCGGCAGATATCTGGGAAATCGTTAAGCTGCCATGAGGAGAGGAGATATTATGAAGAGGACAGTACGCAAGATAACGACGCTCGTTGCGCTGGCGGTCTCTGTGACCGCATGTTCGCAGGGAACCGGCGTGGAACCGGTGCAGACGGAGGAGACGACGATTGAGGCGATTCCGGAGGAGCTGATAGAGGAAGAAACCGGGGCATCTGCGGATGAGAGGCCGGAAGCGGGAGAGCGGAAAGAGACGGAGGCGGCTTCGGGTGAGGAATCTTCGGAAGAGACGGATTCGGAAGAGAAAGCCGATGAGGAAGAGACCGGCGGGAGCGTGAAGGCGACTGTGGCTGCCGAAGAAGGCGACCGGTGGCTGTATGACTGGCAGGATGATTTTGATTATCGGATCATTCTGGCGACGGATATCCACTATCTGGCCGAGGATCTGGCCGATGGCGGATCGGCTTTCCAGGAGATGGTAGATTACGGGGATGGGAAGGTTGTGACTTACATTGAAGAAATTACGGAAGCTTTTCTGGATGAAGTGATTGAGATGGAGCCGGATGTGCTTGTTTTAAGCGGTGATCTGTCCCTGGAGGGGGAGAAGAAGAGCCACGAGGAACTGGCGGAACAGCTATACCGGGTAGAGGACGCCGGGATACCGGTGCTTGTGATACCGGGGAATCATGATATCAATAACCGGAAGGCAGGAAAGTATCGTGGATCGCAGCGGATGCCGGCGGAGTATACAACCCCGGAGGAATTCCGGGAGATTTACGAGGATTTTGGTTACAATGAGGCGGCGGAGCAGGATCCATACAGTCTGAGTTATGTATACAAGCTGAACGAAGAGACCTGGTTTCTGATGATTGATTCGTGTAAGTATCGTCCGACTGCAAAGGTGGGCGGCGCGATTGGCAATGAGACGTATTACTGGATTGAGCGGCAGCTGGAGGCGGCCTGGGATGCGAATGCGGTTGTGGTTCCGATTGCGCATCACAACCTGCTGGATGAGAGCCAGGTATATGTTGATGATTGTACGATCGAACATGGCGATCAGCTGGCAGAGCTGTTCAACGACTGGGATGTGTCCTTTTTCCTGAGCGGGCATTTGCATGTGCAGCATTACAAACGCTCGGATGACAATAAGGGTATCTGGGAAATTGTGACCGGTTCTCTGGCAACGCCGACCTGTAAATATGGTGTCATGGACTTCTGCCATAACGGCGACTTTTCTTATCACTCCAGGTCGGTGGACATGGAAGGCTGGGCGGATCGAACCTGGGAGGGGAGAAAAGACCTGCTTGAATTCAATACGTTTCAGGAGCCGTTTCTGAAGAATGTGTTTTACAATCAGTCCTATATGGAGTTGTCCGAGATTGACAGTCTGACGGAGGAACAGCGGGTGAGGATGTCTGATCTGTATGCAGATTTGAATTATGCGTATTATCAGGGGACGGCGTACCAGGTCCGGGATGAGATTCTGGCGAATCCGGATTATGAGTTGTGGACGGAAGATGGGACATTGACAATCCTGGCAGAGTATGTACAGGCGATCATCGAGGACGCGACAAAGGATTATAATTTTGTTTCGGATTATTAAAGACGCATGGGTGTGACGCCATCGTTTTCTGAAGGTCTCTTGCTTTGAAGCGAGGGGCCTTTTATGCTTTCTCGAAAAAATCCCGGTTGATGAAGCGACAGGTGTGATCAACGAAAGTCTGCAGGTCAAAGTGCCCGTCCAGTTCAAAATAGCATTTGACGATGCCAATGTAGAAGTCGGTCAGCAGAATGGTGTAAATCGGTACAGCAATTTGAAGGTGGTATCCGTTCCCTTCGGCGATCTGGATTTTGCCCGTCAGAATTTCGATGATACCGTCGCGAATGATCGGGATCAGTTCGCTGTCCTTATTGGCAGTGTAAATGCTCTGATATATGGCTCGATGTTCATCGATGTGGCGAAAAAGGATAGTCAGGAATTCGCGGATGGAATCCCTGTCCGTGAAATACATGACCTTGTCGGAGAGACCGAGTTCTTCTAAGAGGGTAGTCAGACAATAGCGAAGCAGGTCATATTTATCCTCAAAATAACGGTAGAAGGTAGAGCGGGAGATCAGGGAAGCGGTGCAGATGTCGGTCAGGGAAATCTGCTCAAACGGTCGCTCGGCAAGCTGCCGGAACAGGCCGTTGCGCAGCAGTGCATAGGTGCGACGGGCGGCCAGGGTATCCTTGTGAGTGGATGAACGTTCCATGGGACAAATCCCCTCCTTCTGTTTCAAAAACGGACAGATTTTAAAAAGCGTCGCATTTGGGACGCTCTCAAATATCTGATTCTTGTGTATTTTAACATAAATGCAGATAATTGCAAGTAAAGAAACGCAGGAACGAGGATATTGGAGTGTGACCGTATATGAAGAAGGAACGGATGTCCATGAGGCTGGCGCGTCTGATTATGGAAAAGCGCGCCTGGATTGAAAAGCTGTATCTGGTGGGGTGTCTGTTTTCACTGCTTTTCATGAATCTGGTACAGATCAATTATGATCTGACCAATTATATTCCGTCAGACGCAACGTTTTCTGTCGGCCTGGATATTATGGAGAGGGAATTCGGTTATCCGGGGACCGGGCGGGTGATGTTGAAGGATGTAACCCTGTATGAGGCGAAACAGTATAAGGATCAGATGGAGATGGTGGACGGTGTGGATTCCATTGCCTGGTGTGACAGCCAGACAAACATCTATGCGGGTGAGGGTTTTATCCGCATGGACGACATCGCAGACTATTATCAGGATGGCTGTGCGGTGATGGATATCACCTTTGAGGAGGAGTCCGATTCTGAGCGGACCAAGCAGGCGATTACGGAACTCAGGGCAATTGCCGGTGAGAAGGGGTATTTTGTCGGGATGGCGATCCAGAATAAATCGCTGATCGAGACATCGGCCAGTGAGATGGGACGGATTCTGGTCGTAGCGGTGATCATGGTTTATGTGGTACTCACATTTACAACTACAGCATGGACGGAGCCGCTTTTGTTTATGGTGGTCATGGGGGTGGCCGTGTTGCTTAACCGGGGGACGAATGTATTCGTCGGCACGATATCCTTTCTGACCAACAATGTGGCGATTATTCTGCAGCTGGCGACATCGATGGATTATTCGATTTTTCTGCTGGATTCCTTTATGCGGTGGCGGGACAGTGGCCTTTCGGATGAAGAAGCCATTGTGAAGGCGGTAGATGAGGCGATTCGCTCGATCTTTGCGAGCAGCCTGACAACAGTCGTTGGCTTCCTGGCACTGGTGACCATGAAATTCAACATCGGCTTTGATATGGGGCTGGTTCTGGCCAAAGGAATCGTGTTCAGTCTGTTGTCCGTCGTCTTTTTTATGCCGGCAATGATTCTGCGGTTCGCCAATTGGAATGACCGGACCAAGCATCGCTCGTTCTTTCCGGATTTTACGCCGCTTGCAAAGGGCGTCTATCGCATCCGCCATGTTGTGCTGGTATTGGCGATCCTCATTGCCCCGCCCGCTTATGTCGCGCAGGGGATGAACCATTTCCTCTATGGAAATGACGGAGTGGGGGCGTCGGAGGGCACGCAGGTTTACGAGGACGATCAGGAGATTACGGCGAGGTTTGGGCGGAGCAATATGCTTCTGCTGATCTATCCGGACGAGAGTGATGTGACAGAGCGGGCAATGGGGGAGGAACTCGAGTCTCTGAACTATGTGAAGAGTGTGACTTCCCTGGCCAATGCATTGCCGGACGGAATCCCGAAGGAGTTCCTTCCGGAATCGACCGTAGAGCAGCTTCACAGCGGAGGCTGGTGCCGGATGCTTCTTTACATAAGGACAAAAAGCGAGAGTGAGACTGCGTTTCAATGTACGGACGAGATTCGGGAGATCATGAAACGCTATTATCCGGAGGATTCTTATGTGGTCGGAGAGACGGCGGCGACAGAGGACATAAAGGAGACCATCACGGAAGACAGCGCCCGTGTGAACCGACTCTCTCTTCTGGGTGTGTTTCTTGTGATCCTGTGCAGCTTCCGCTCCGGACTGATCCCTGTCCTGGTGATGATTCCGATTGAGGTTGCGATATTTATTAACATGGCCCTGCCTTATATTCAGGGCGTGGACATGGATTACATGGGCTATATCATCGTCAGCAGTATTCAGCTGGGGGCGACGGTGGATTATGCGATTCTGGTGACAAACAATTACATTGCGAAACGACGGGAGCTTCCGAAGGAGCAGGCGTGTATCGAGGCGATTGTGTTGTCATGTCCGTCGGTTTTCACATCCGGAACAATTATTACCGTGGCAGGCTATATTGTGCATCTGATTTCGACGACAGCGGCCATTGGTGACCTGGGGCATCTGATCGGGCGCGGCGGCATGTTCAGCCTGATTCTGGTGCTGACCTTGCTTCCGGCGTTGTTAGTGACCTTCGATGACTGGATTGTGGATAAGAAACATCGGCAAAAGCTGTTTGCGCAGCCCCTCAGGCTGAAAAAATGGAAGGCCACAACATTGGAACGAAAAAACACGAAATCAGGAATCGGGAAACGGAGAATCGGGAAATGACAGGTGGAAAGGGAATATACATCCGTGTGAAACGGCTGACGGCGGTGATTCTGTCCGTGGTAACGGTGATACTGGGAATCGGTGGTCCGTCATGCGCGTATGGCGCTGAGGCATCGATGGATGTGGATGAAGCCATGTATGTGAATCTGGATCTGTATGGACGGGTGGAACGGGTCAATGTAGTCAAAAGCTGCGATCGGAACGGAGTCCGGAGCTTTACGGATTATGGAGATTATACGGGTGTCAGAAATATGACGGATGAGACGGAACCGGTGCTGGGCGACGGGATGGTAACCTGGAATCTGGCGGAAGACGCGAAATCCCGTTTTTATTATCAGTGCGCGATGGAAGCGGATGCAGTGATTCTTCCATGGAATTTCGACGTTTCCTATCGGTGGAACGGCGTGCCGAAGAATGGAGATGAGCTGGCCGGAGTATCCGGGCTGATCGAGATTCATATAGAGGCGACAGCAAATGCAAATGCGCTGGAATATTACCGTGACAATATGATCCTGGCGGTCGCGGTGCTGGTCGACCTGGACAACTGTTATAGTGTGGAGGCAGATGGCGCACAGGTGCAGAATATTGGCAGTCAGACAGGAGTGGTATTTACGGCGCTTCCCGGTGAGGATGGCGATTACACCGTGCGTATCGGTACGGACTGTTTTGAGACGAATGGGATTTATATGGCAATGTTTCCGGGAACACTGAAGGAGCTGGAGCACATCACGGATCTGAAGGAGGCGAAGGACACCTGGAAGGAAGCGGGAGACCGGTTTTATGACAGCGCAGAGGATATGGCGCGCGCGATCGAAGGAATGCGGGACGGCGTCTCAGAGATGCAGAGCGGCCTGGATTCGGCGGAGGATGCGCGGGGAATATGGAGCGGAGCCAGGGAGTCGATTCTGGATGAAAATGAACGGACGCTGGCTTCGCTGACGGCGGTTTCCGGGCAGCTGGCCAGGATGATTCCGCATATACAGACGGCCAGAGATGCCGCTGAGGTGCTGGACGACAGTCTGGATGACATCGTTGATGTCATGAAAGAGATGCAGGAGCCGCTGCGAGACCTGAATGGGGAGCTTCAGGGTGTTCAGAGCAATTCGGATGATGTGGCGGCGGCGCTTCCGAAGGTTATTTCACTGATGCAGGAGCTGGTGGAGCTGAACGCGCGTCTGGATGCGAGTGAGCAGGTGTATGTGACGCAGCTGGCGGTGGTTTCGTCGAGCCTGTCAGATGTGGAGGACGATTATGCGATGGATGAAGATCTGATCGACGATGTGACGCCCGTCGCGACGTCAGGGGATGCGGCGGCGGTCGGTTCGGCGGAGAATCGGGATGCCAGGAACGGACGGTTGGCGCGGAGGAGTGCGGGAAGCGGCGTGACGCATTCCAGGCACGAGGCGCCGATGGTCGGCGCGGGAGGAAATGGCGTGACACTCGACGCAACGGAACTTCTGGTGATTCTGACGCAAAAATCAGAAACCTTACAGGACTTTGCGAGTACGAGCAATGCCCTTTCGCGGGAAATGCAGCATTTGCTGGAGGACACGGCGGACGCGGCAAGGTGCGCGTCCGATCTGTCTGAGATGCTGGACTGGCTGATCGCGGAAATTGCGACTATGCAGGAGTCGCTGGAAATTTATTATCCGGACCTGCAGCGGACACTGGATGACACCGAAGACCTGGTACGCCTGACGGGCGGTGCGCTTGATCAGAGTATAAGCACCGCGTCTGTCCTTCAGGAAACCCTGCGGAATTCTTCGGGCAGTATGGACGATGCGGCAAGAGAGAGCATCGATGCTGCGATGGAGTTGCTGGATCGTTCGCTGCGCGTCCTGGATTCGACGGCGGCCATGCGGGAATCCGGTCGAACGATGAAGGATGTTCTCGATTCGGAGTGGGATGATCTGGAACAGGAGACTCGTTTCCTTTATATGGATCCAAACGCGGAGAAGGTTTCCTTCACCTCCGAACGGAATCCGGAGCCGAGATCGCTGCAGATTATTTTGCGCACCGCCGAGATCTGCATGGATGACGGGGAGGAGCTTCTGGATGCGGAGACAGCTGCGCAGAATTCGGGACCGCTTGCGCGGATATGGGACGTTTTGCTCAGAATCTGGGAGAGTATCCGTGCTGTTTTTCATCTCTGATCGTTTTTCTGATAAAAAAGATGTAAGAAACCGGTCATTGCCAGTCCCACTGAAATCGTGTATACTGATAACATAACGGATATGGGGCGACAACATGAAACTTTCTTTGTATTTGAAATTTATTGCGGGCTACCTGGTTTTCGGTGTCCTGGGATTTGCCGCTGTCTGGACCGTCTCCTCAGGTATGATGTATCAGTATCTGCTGCGGGAGCGCGCGGATGCGATGTACGATGAAGCGAATCTGATTGCATCGGCTTACAGCAATATCTACCAGGGAGAGAAGCAGGACCTGGAGTCGGCGTATCAGCAGCTGCAGGCGGTGGCCGTATTCGTCGATCTGGAGATCTGGGTGGTGAACCGCCAGGGCGTGATTGTGGTGGACAGCAACCATTCGGCGAGAACCGGAGAGACCATCGAAGGATTTGATCCGATGGTTACCGGGAACAAATCCTATGTGATCGGTGATTATTTTGGACAGTTTCCGTATGATGTACTGAGTGTTTCGGCGCCGATCATTGGAAATTATAACACATACGGATATGTGACAGTCCATATGCCGGTTTCCACGATCCGGGCGGACAGCGACCAGGGGCTGAATGTGATTTATATTTCCGCGGCGATTATTTTTGTTTTGTCTCTGATTATTCTGCTGGTATTTACGAAGACGGTTTACTTTCCTCTGAAAAAGATAACAGAAGGAGCGAATCAGTACGCGGCGGGAAATCTGGATTATCGGATTGATTTGGAAGCGGGCGATGAGATGGGGTACCTGGCGGCGACACTGAATTACATGTCGGCAGAGTTAAATAAAATGGAAGAGTACCAGCGGAATTTCATCGCCAACGTTTCTCATGATTTTCGCTCGCCGCTCACCTCGATCAAGGGGTATCTGGAGGCGATCATTGACGGGACAATTCCGCCGGAGATGTATGAAAAATATCTGAAGCGTGTGATTTCGGAGACGGAGCGGCTGACGAAGCTGACACAGGGGCTGCTGACGCTGAATTCACTGGACGGGAAGGGTTATCTGAACCGGTCAAATTTCGATATCAACCGGGTGATCAAGGATACGGCAGCGTCGTTTGAGGGAATCTGCATGGGACGTGATATCAATTTTGATCTGACTTTTACGGACAATATTCAGATGGTATATGCAGACATGGGAAAGATACAGCAGGTGCTGTACAACCTGATTGATAATGCGATCAAATTCAGTTACGATGGTTCGACCATTTTCATTCAGGCGTATCAGAGAAATGAGAAGATTTTTGTGTCAGTCAAGGATACCGGGATTGGAATCCCGAAAAACAGTGTGAAAAAGATCTGGGATCGGTTTTACAAGACCGATCAGTCGCGTGGCCGGGATAAGAGGGGGACCGGGCTTGGACTTGCGATTGTGAAGGAGATCATTCAGGATCACGGGGAGAATATTGATGTCGTCAGCACGGAAGGCGCCGGGTCAGAGTTTATTTTTTCACTGCCCAGAGCGACCGTGCTGTGACAGAGTCACTCACAGTGAGAGACAGCATGGAGGTGTACGGAATGAAAAAAAGAATCAGATTACTCGCCGGAGGGATAGCGGCCGCGATTCTGCTTACCATGGGTGGAATGAGTGTCTGGGCTGCGGAGAGTCGGGAACCGATCGATTCGATCAGTCTGGACGTCAGTTCCACGATTGTGTCGGGAAGCAGCAGCGGCAATGTCTATATCTCCAAGGCGGATGACGGCAATTACCGGGTGGGGAGCGTGGAAATCCTGAACAGCAACGATGACTGGATTGGCGGGATGACGCCGCGTGTGCAGGTAAGTCTCTATGCTGATAATGGGTATTATTTTTCCAGTTCCAGCAAGAATATTTTCTCTTTCTCCGGGGAGGATGTGACGGTGGAATCGGTCAGCCGCCTGGATGACAAGACGGAGCTTTCGCTGAAGCTGAAGTTGTCCAAGCTGGACAATGGTGACCTGACTGTGACCGGGCCGTATTGGGACGAAAATCACGGGATCGCGTACTGGGATGAAAACACCAGCGCAAGATATTACCAGGTACGGCTTTACCGGGATGATTCCCTGATTACCTCGAGCAAACAGACTTCCGAGAATGAGTACGATTTCGCGAGCAATATTACCAAACGTGGCGATTATTATTTTGAGGTCTGCGCGGTGGGAAGCAGTTCGGAGAAGGGCGACTGGGTCAGTTCGGATACGTGGTATGTGTCGGCTTATGAAGCGGATGACCTGAGTTACGGTTACTCGGATGGGCCGGGCGGATATACCTATTCCAGTGGTGGCCCCGGAGTCATCGGAGAGGGGGATACATACAGTTCTTATGTGTCTGCCGGACCGGGTGCGACGGGGAATACGGGTGTGTCGGGCAGTACCGGCAGCGGGGTGTCGACGGCAGAGGGGAATCACTGGTGCCTGGACACCAATGGCTGGTGGTATCAGTATGCGGACGGAAACCGCCCGTCCTCCTGTTTTCAGCAGATTGATGGTGTGTGGTATTATTTCAACAGCGCCGGATACATTACGACGGGCTGGTTTGAACTGGACGGGAAATGGTATTACTGCGATTCGAGCGGAGCGATGTACATCAACGCCAGGACGCCGGACGGCTACTATGTTGGCGGCGACGGGGCATGGATTCAGTAGACAGACAAAGAGGGGAGCGGATGCTCCCCTTTCGTTATGTCAGCGGCGGACTTCAAATTTGTAGCCGATTCCCCAGACGGTAGCAATGGACCAGTTGGGATGGTCCTTGATCTTTTCGCGCAATCGTTTGATATGGACATCGACGGTTCGTATGTCTCCGATATACTCGTAGCCCCAGATGTGGTCGAGAAGCTGTTCGCGGGTGAATACCTGGTTCGGCGAGGAAGCCAGAAAATAGAGAAGCTCCAGCTCCTTCGGAGGCATGTCAACCGCTTTGCCGCAGTAGGTAACAGAATAGTTCGTCAGGTTTACAATGAGATCCGGATACTCGACATACTCACCCTGTTGATCCGGGACGTTGATGGATGCGGCAGAGAACTGGTAGCGGCGCAGGACGGCTTTGACCCGTGCAACCATTTCCTTGGAGTCAAATGGTTTGATGATGTAGTCATCGGCGCCAAGTTCCAGGCCAAGCACCTTGTCAAAGACCTCACCCTTGGCGGACAACATGATAATGGGAACCTGGGAGGATGCGCGAAGCTCACGGCACACCTGATAACCGTCGATTCCGGGGAGCATCAGATCCAGAAGAATCAGGTTCGGCTTGAATTCAGGGAAAACCCTCAGCGCTTCCTCTCCGTCCAGAGCAATCTTTGTCTCATAACATTCTTTGGTCAGATAGAGAGAAATCAGTTCCGCGATGTTCTCATCATCGTCTACAATTAAAATCCGCTGTTTTTCAGCCATTTGCAATCCTTCCTTCCTGTCTGGCGCGTATACCGCGGCGGTGGTTCATATGCCGCGGCAGCGGTGGCGTCCCAACAAGGGACATTATTTGAATACAACGATGGTAACGCCGGCGTCTCCCTCACCGATGTCAGCGAGATGAAATTCCCGGACGTATTTCAGTTTCTTTAAGTGTTTGTGGATACCGGCGCGCAGGGCACCGGTTCCTTTGCCATGGACAATGCGTACCTGCGGCAGGTGGGCGATATAGGCGTCGTCCAGATATTTGTCGATCTGGGCATTGGCTTCGTCAACGGTCATACCCAGGAGATTGATCTCCGGGGAAACCGTGGAAGCTTTCGACATCTTAATGCCGCTGGCGCCGCTACCTTTTCGGCGATTCTCAAGCCCCGGGCCGCTGACGGAATTCTCCCGGATCAATTCCAGATCGCGGATATTGACCTTGGAGCGGAGAATACCCATCTGGACGAAGAGATTTCCCTGGGCATCGGGAAGGCTGGACACGGTTCCTTTCAGATTCATGGACAGAACGCGGACGCCGTCTCCGAGTTTGAGCGTTTTTGGATTAATCGCCTGGCGCGGTTTTTCGTCTTTCTTCAGTGCCAGATTGTTATCGACTTTCTTCAGGTTCTCGCGGAGTCTGGTGCGCTCGGCTTCCAGGGCTTTCGTATTGACACCGGAGGAAGCTGCGAGTCGATTGATATTTTTGATCGTCTGGTCGGCGGTCTCCTTCGCTTCCCGCAGAATCCGCTGGGCTTCTTCGTTGGCCGAACGGATCATCTTCTCCTTTCGCTCGTCGAAGCGCTCCTCTTTTTGTTCCAGGCGAGCCTTCAGAATGGAAATTTCCCGTCGGTACCGTTCAATCTCAGCGCGTTCCTTCTCAATGGTCACGCGGCTTTCTTCGAGATGGCTGATCACATCTTCAAAGGTCTCATCCTCCGCTTCCAGGCGGTTTTTCGCGTCGTCGATGATGTAGTCCGGCAGGCCAAGCTTCTTTGAGATGGCAAAGGCATTGCTCTTGCCTGGAACGCCGATCAGCAGACGGTAGGTAGGCGAGAGTGTCTGCACGTCAAACTCACAGCTGGCGTTCTCCACGCGTTCGGTGCTGAGAGCGAAGACCTTCAGTTCGCTGTAATGCGTGGTCGCTACCGTGCGGCACTGCATATTGTGAAGAAAGTTGAGGATCGAAATGGCAAGCGCCGCTCCCTCTGTCGGATCCGTGCCGGCGCACAACTCATCGAACAGACACAGGGAATGGCTGTCTGCGCGCCCCAGAATATCAACGATATTTGTCATGTGGGCAGAGAACGTACTCAGACTTTGTTCAATACTCTGCTCGTCGCCGATATCGGCAAAAACTTCGTCGAAAACGGAAAGCTCGGATCCTTCGAAGGCCGGAATGTGCAGGCCGGATTGTCCCATCAGTGTGAAAAGACCTACAGTTTTCAGGGAGACGGTCTTACCGCCGGTATTGGGTCCGGTGACGATCAGCAGATCAAAGTCGGTTCCAAGCCAGACATTGATCGGAACGCATCTGGCCGGATCAAGCAGGGGATGGCGGCCGTCCCGGATGTGGATGCGGCCTTCGGTATTGAACCGGGGTTCACTGGCATGCTCATGACGGGCAAGCGCCGCTTTGGCAAAGATAAAATCCAGTTTCGTCAGAAGTGCCTGATTGACAGAGAGGATTTCCGTGTAGGGCGTCAGTCTGGCGCTCAGGTCCGCGAGAACGGCGTCAATCTCCTTCTGTTCTTGGATCTCCAGAGTGCGAAGTTCATTGTTCAGCTGGATGACAGCCATCGGTTCGATAAACAGGGTGGAACCGGTGGATGACTGGTCATGAATCATGCCGTTAATCTGATTCCGGTATTCGGATTTCACCGGGAGACAGTAGCGGCCGTCGCGCATTGTAACTACGGCGTCCTGCAGGTAGGTGCGGTTGGAATTCAGGATCCGGTTCAGCTGATCGTGGATTCGTCCGTTGATGCCAGCCATCTGTCGGCGTACGCGGTGCAGACCGGGGCTTGCATCGTCGGCAATTTCGTCCTCTGCCAGAATGCAGCGTTTGATTTCATTGTTTGTCGGGGGCAGTGGTTCCAGGTCACGGAACATGGCATCCAGAGAGTCGTCCGGAATTTCCTCTGATTCCTCCCGTCGCCCGTATGCTTTCGCCCGTGCCGCGACCGAGAGAAGCCCGCTCACGGAAAGAAGTTCCGCTGCGCTTAAGGAACTGCCGATTTCCAGTCGTTTCAATGAATCGCGGATATCGCGGATGCCGTTTAATGAAAGGCCGCCTTTCATGCGGACGCGCGCTACGGCATCGGTCGTTTCCGTCTGTGCCTGAATGATTGCGGCAAAATCAGACAGGGGCGTCAGCGCATGACAAAGCGCCTTGCCCGGATCGGATGTTGCATATTCGGTCAGTGCGGTGATGATTTTATCATATTCCAGAGTTTTTAAGACTTTACTGTTCATAAAAATCCTCAGTTTGTGTTTTTGAGTTTCTCTTATCAGTATAACACGAAAATCATTCCTGTGAAAGCCCCTAACTTTTTCTTGCACAATTAAAGGAAGACTCTTATAATGGATATAACTGTTCAGGATGGCTGCTGATCGCGCAGCAGGCGCTGTCCTGAATTTCCACGGGGTGGGGAGGAGATTATGAAGTAAGGAGGTTATCATGCCTGAAGGACATGATTCAGGAAAGGATCCGGGGAAAAAGGAACGTCGTTTTATCAATGAGAAGGTAGTGAAACCGCCGATATCAAGAAGGTCGATTGCGCTGAGACTTGCCATGTCCCTTTGTGCGGCTGTGGTGCTGGGCGTTGTGGCCGGAGTCTCTTTTGTGGTGGCGAAGCCGTTTGTCGAACGTTATCTGGGACCGGAAGAGCCGCAGAACGAGACGATTTCCATACCAAAAGACGAACTGACCGAGCCGGTCGTTGTATCGGAGCCGGTTCCAACCGAACCGGAGGTGGAGAGCGAGCCCATTGAGGAACAGGTGCAGAGCGTCATGGAGAATTATGATTTCACCGTGGATGACCTGAATTCCATGCTTGCCGGTCTCCGCGCAGAGATGCAGGAGGCCGCGAAGGGAATTGTGGCGGTTCATTCGGTGCAGCAGGATGTGGACTGGTTCAATAATCCGGTGGAGACGACCGGCCTGTATGCGGGGGCAGTCATAGCAAGGACAGAGCAGGAGATTCTGATTCTGACTCCTGATGCGGCGGTAGAAAGCGCCGATTCGATTAAGGTGACGATCGACGATGTGGATGTGGATGGCCGGATGAAGCAGAAGGACGCGACAACCGGTATGGCGATTGTCTACGTGGATGTCGCGGCTCTGGATGCGGATATGCTGAATTCGATCGGGGTGCTCACGCTGGGGAATTCGTATTCGGTTCGGGAGGGCGATCTGGTCGTGGCGGTTGGCTGTCCGGCCGGTGTGATTCATTCCATGGATTATGGATTTATTTCGTATACGTTCCGCAGCGCAGAGATTGTAGACGGCACGGTCAGGGAGTTTTATACGGATGTGATGGCGAATTCAGAGAAAGGGACCTTTCTGCTGAATACGTCCGGCGAGTTGATTGGATGGATCCGGGGTGATGTGCCCGGCACCAATGGCCGTGTGGCGGAAGTAATGGGAATCTCTGACTACAAGGGCATTCTGGAACGGTTGAGTAATGGGCTGGCTGCGCCGCTGTTTGGTATCGTCGGGCAGGAGGTGACGCAGTCCATGTCGGAATCCGGACTTCCGGATGGGATCTATGTGCTCAGTGCACCGGCGGACAGTCCTGCTTACAATGCGGGTATTCAGAATGGTGATATTATCACAAGTATTGACGGCAGTGGGATTGCGACAATCCGTGAATTCCAGAATCTGGTGGATGGGCTGGAAGTGGGGCAGCTTGTCAATGTTACGGTTGAACGGAATGGGCGGGAGGAATATACGCAGCTGCAGTTTCAGGTGAGCATCGGAGCGAGATAGATCTATTGGCGGGGAAGCGGATACGACATATTTATGAAAGAAGAGGACAGGGACAGAAACATGAAGTATATTGACAGCTTGCGGGAAGGAATGCGGATTTCAGAGGTCTATCTGTGCAAATCCAAACAGGTATCCCTGACAAAAGCAGGAAAGGAGTATGGAAATCTGGTTCTCCAGGATAAGACCGGAACCATTGATGCGAAAATATGGGATCTGAATTCGCCCGGCGTCGGGGATTTTGAGACGCTGGATTATGTGCGGGTTGACGCGGATGTTACGTTGTTCATGAATTCGAATCAGCTGAATGTGAAGCGGATTCGCAGGGCGGATGAAAAGGAGTATGTCCCGGCGGATTATGTGCCGGTATCAGATAAGGATATCTGGACAATGTACCGGGAACTGTTGTCGATGATCGCAAGCCTGCAAAATCCTTGGCTGAAGAAACTGGCAGAGAGCTTTTTTGTCGGAGATCCACAGTTCGCGAAGGCTTTTCAGATGCACAGTGCGGCAAAGAATGTGCATCATGGGTTCGTAGGAGGCTTGCTGGAGCATACGTTGAGCGTCACGAAGATGTGTCAGTATCTGGCGTCGGCTTATCCGCTGCTGAACCGGGATCTGCTGCTGACTGCGGCCATGTTCCACGATATCGGCAAGACGAAAGAATTGTCCGATTTTCCGGCGAATGATTATACGGACGATGGACAGCTTCTGGGTCATATTGTGATCGGTACGGAAATGGTGAGTGAGCGGATCCGGACGATTCCGGATTTTCCGGATCGCCTGGCAGCGGAACTGAAGCATTGTATTCTTGCGCACCATGGAGAACTGGAATATGGTTCTCCCAAGAAACCGGCGCTTCTGGAGGCTCTGGCGCTGAACTTCGCGGATAACACAGACGCCAAGATGGAGACAATGATCGAGGCACTTCGCGGTGGAAAGGCGAATCCGGGATGGCTGGGATACAATAAGTTTCTGGAGACAAATGTCAGGAAGACGACGGAGTACTGACTGGTTTTGTGAAGGATGGCCGACGCCAATGAAATCGAGGGCGTCGGCCCTTTTTAGGGAGACAAAGATGCTGATTTTTGAAAAAATGTGCGTGCTTCTGCTGTTGATGATCAGCGGGTATTTCGCGAATCGAAGCGGAATTCTGACAGAAGAAGCCAGTCAGAAAATTTCCAGCCTGGTGGTCAACATTGCCAGTCCGGCTATGATTATCAGCTCGTCGGCAGGAAGCCTGAACCTGATTGAAAAAAAGGATGCGTTTTTTGCGATGGCGGTTTCCTGGGGGATTTTCGCGGTGTTGCTGGTGATGGCGGAAGTCCTTTGTCGGCTTCCGTGGCTGCAGCAACGGTATCGGGGAATTTATTGTTGCATGCTCGTGTTTTCCAATATCGGATTTATGGGGCTGCCGATTATGAAGGCAGTATATGGAGATATGGCCGTACTTTACGGCGCGATGTTTCAGATTCCGTTTAATGTCCTGATCTATACCTATGGAGTGATGCGGATTCGTGGCGCTTCCGTGGGTGAGGATGGTTCCGCTTCAGAGATGGGAAGATCCGGGTCGGGTGGCGGATGGAAGATCAGAAAGATTCTGAACAACGGAGTCTGTGCAGTGCTGGTCCTGCTTTTCCTTTTCTTTACCAGTTTTACACTTCCCGGAGTGATTATGGAGACGCTGGGATATTTTACGAATCTGTGTGTTCCCTGCAGTATGATGGTGATCGGGGCGTCCATGGGCGGGATCCGGCCCGGCGATATTCTGCAGGATAAACCGCTGCTTGTTTTTTCCCTGCTGAAGCAGATTGTGATTCCACTGGGAATGATGGCAGTGATTCGTCATCTGGTCAGCGACGCAGATATGCTTGGGGCAATCCTGGTGGTACTTGCGACGCCCATCGCATCCATGGTAGTCATGATGGCAAAGGAATACCATGGTGAGAGCAAGCTGGCGGCGGAGGCGGTGACGTTGACAACGCTTCTGTCAGTTGTTACGATTCCACTGATTTCTGCGTTGACGGGAATCTGATTATCCGGTCAGAGTCGAAAGGTCATGAACGGAACGTTTGCGTTCCGGTTCATGACCTTTTCCATTTGACGATGCACATGGAAGAATCTGTCAGTGACAGGTTCTGTAGTTGTACGCGCGGATCGGATCCCTTCTGCTGTCTGAATCAGGGGATGTTTCTGCGGTTGTTTCTTTCCAGCACAGCCATGGCGATCTGTTCCGGCGTGATGGGAAGTTCATAGAAACGCTTGCCGATGGCGTTGTATACTGCGTCGGCGATGGCAGGCGGTGGCGTATTCAGAACAACCTCTCCAATGGATTTGGCTCCGAACGGGCCGGTCTCCTCATAGCTGCATTCGAATTCAACGCGGATCTTTCCGATGTCCAGGCGGGTGGGGATTTTGTATTGCATCAGGGAATTTTCCGCCATTCGTCCCAGGCTGTTGTAAGTGATATTCTCAGTCAGCGCCATGCCGATGCCCTGAGCGAGTCCGCCTTCGGTCTGGACGCGGGCCAGGTTGGGATTGAGAGGGGTGCCGCAGTCGACCGCGGCAGCATAATCCACAACAGTGGTCTCGCCCGTCTCCAGGTCAATTTCCAGCTCGACTGCGCCGACAACAAAGGGCGGCGGGGAGAGCTCGGAGGTGTGTGTCACGGTGCATTCCAGAGCAATGTCATTGAATGCCATGGAAGCCGTCGCGATATCCATCAGGGAGACTTCACGGAGGGCGGGAATGGAAGTCTGGCTCTTGGACGGTTCCGGATCCGGTGTACCAGGAATGAAAACCCGTTTTCCGTCGAACTCCACCTGGCTTTCTTCACATTTGAGAAGTCTGGCGCCGAGCTGACAGATTTTCTCCCGGAGCTGGCGGGCACAGAGTTCTACGGCTTTGCCGGTCACATAAGCGGTACTGGACGCATAAGAACCGGAATCGTAAGGGGAGATGTCGGTGTCGGCGCTGAAGACTGAGATGGAATCAAAGTCGCATTCGAGAACCTCCGCGGCAACCTGAGCCATTGTCGTATCACAGCCGGTGCCCATATCGGCTGCGCCGATGATCAGATTGTAAATCCCCTCGTCACCGAGCTTAAGCGTTGCGCTTCCCACATCGACTCCGCCAATGCCGGAACCCTGCATCGACATGCCGAGCCCAACGCTGCGAACCCGTCCATTGTCCATATCGCGAACCGGATACTTCTCATCCCAGCCAATCATCTCCTTTGCCTTGCGCAGACAGCGGTCAAGCGTACAGCTGGTGTTTGGTGCGTTGTAATAGGCAGGCATGATATCGCCTTCATGGATGATGTTCTTTTCCCGGAGAATCGTGGGATCCATGTGCAGAATAGAAGCAAGTTCATTGACAGCGGACTCGACGGCATAGAGTCCCTGCGTTGCGCCATAGCCCCGGTAAGCGCCGGCTGGCTGTACGTTGGTATAGACCACATCCCAGGAGAAACGGAAGGCGTCTGTCTTGCCGTACAGAGGGATGGATTTGTGACCGGAGAGTCCGACGGTAGTCGGACCGTGTTCTCCATAAGCGCCGGTATTTGAAAGGGTGTGCAGGTCGATTCCGCGAATGGTACCGTCCTTCATGGCGCCTACCCGGACATGAAGTTCCATCTCGTGCCGTGGCGAGGAGGCGGTCTGCGATTCTTCCCTGGTGAAGATGATTTTGGATGGTTTCTTTGTCTTCCAGGTCACGAATGCCGGATATATTTCGGAAACGGCAGTCTGTTTGGCACCGAAACCGCCTCCGATACGCGGTTTGGAAACCCGGACCTTCGATTTGGGAATATGCAGCGCGTTGGCGATGATGCGGCGGCAATGGAAGATAATCTGCGTCGAGCTGACCACATGAAGGCGTCCATAGACGTCAATGGTGCAGAAGGTCCGGAAGGTCTCCATCATAGCCTGCTGGCAGGCCTTGGTGTGATAGGTCCGGTCGAGGACAATGTCACATTCAGAGAGAACCTGGTCAATATCGCCGGAGCTGTCTACCCCATGGGCACAGAGATTGCGGTGGTTGTCTGCGCCGACCGGGCAGAGCGCCTCCCAGTTATCCTCTGGATGAATGAGGATCGGGTTGTCCAGGGCGGTGTGGAAGTCAAGCACTGGTTCAAGAACCTCGTATTCGACCTTCAGCAGTTTCCGGGCACGGTTGACACAGGCTTCGTCCTTTCCGGCAAGAATGGCGACCGGATCGCCCACATAGCGGACGTGACGGTCAAGAATCAGACAGTCATAAGGGCTGGCCTCCGGGTAGGTCTGCCCGGCGAGAGTGAAACGTCGCTCATCCTGAGGAATATCCTCCCAGGTGTAGATGGCTTCCATGCCTGGGACGCGCATGGCGGCATCCTTGCGGACGGATTTGACGATCGCGTTCGGGTGGGGAGAACGAAGAAGCTTTACCACCAGACAATCTGCCGGTGCCAGGTCATCGGTATAGACCGGCTGGCCTGTGACAAGCGCCATTGCGTCTTTTTTACGAAGCGGCTGATTGACTGTTTTCATACGGCGCCCTCCTTTCTCCAGTCAAGAAATGCGAGAATCCCGCGCAGCTGCCCTTCATAGCCGGAGCAACGGCACAGGTTTCCGGCCAGATATTCCCGGATTTCTTCGACCGACGGGGTGGGGTTGTCCCGAAAGAGAGCCAGAGCGTTCATGATAAAACCGGGGTTGCAGAAGCCGCATTGCTCGGCGCCCTGATCTGCGATAAACGCGCCGAATTCGGCAGCTTCTTCCTGAAGTCCTTCCAGCGTTGTCACGCATTTTCCGTCCGCGCGTGCGGCGAGTACAGAGCAGGAGAGGACCGGTCTGTCATCCAGAAAAACCGTGCAGAGTCCACAATTGGATGTTTCGCAGCCGCGTTTGACACTGTAGCAGCCATGCTGGCGGACAAAATCCACCAGGAGCAGATCCGGTGCGATCTCCGCGCTGACTGGTTTGTCGTTCAGATTTACATGAATCAACATGGGGAATCACCTCCGATTTGGGTCAGGGCGCGTCTGGTCAGAACGCGCACCAGATGAGAACGGTATTGTGCACTGCCGCGCAGGTTGCTCTGCGTGGGAACCTGTGTGGCGGCGTAATCGGCAAAGCGGGAAATGGCGTCCGGGGTAAGGGGAGCCTTGAGAATGTGATTCGCATCCTCAAGGAGAATTGCCCGGCCCGGGCGGGCGCCGATGCAGAGTCTGACCGCTGCGGCAGGGGCGTATCCAGGCTGACAGTCTGCCTGGAGAAGGGCGGGGGATGCCGGATCGTTTTCCGGGGATGTCATTGAACCTGTTTCGGCATATACCCCGGCGGCACAGGTCAGCACCGGGAAATCCGTCTGTGAGTTGCGGACAGACAGGTAACGAAAGTGCGCGGGAGATTTCTTTACGATTATGTGTGCAATCACATCCCGTTCAAACCCACCCTGCGCGTATTCGTTCAGAGGTACAAGCCCGTGTTTATATAATTCGACGGAGGTATCCATTGCCAGGAAGATGGTCAGGACGTCAGAAAAACCGTATCGCCCGTAGATGCTTCCGCCCAGCGTCGCCGTATTACGAAACTGTACACCGACAATGTGACGCAGCGCTTCCCGCATGGCGTCTTCTGTGTAAGCGGCCAGTCCCGGATGAGTCTCAAGCTGACGCAGACTGACCATGCACCCGATGCGGAAGGCTTCGTCAGATTCTTCGATCTGATCCAGTCCCAGTCTGGAAAGGTCGATGACTGTGTTCACTGGGTTACGGCTCATCTTGGTCCAGTGCATGCCGCCGAGGATTCGGTTGCTTCGCTTCTGGTTCAGAGTCCAGGCCTCCTCCAGACTGTCCACGAGTCTGTAATTTTGGATGGTTATCATTTGCGCGCCCCCTTTTTAAATATACTGATAGTTTATCATAGCGGGGAATAAATGGCAATGAAAGAAGTACGGAAACACTTGCGCAAACGGGAAAACACGCGTAAAATATTTTATACTGTGTTATGGAAATGATTCGGAATGGCGGTGAAACTGCAGTGAAAAAGGAACTGAAACATTTTTATATAGGGGATTCTTACGGTGGCAATCAGGACTGGTTTCTGACGTTCATGATGCGAATCGGCGGCTGTGCAGTGGAGACCGTATGTGATCTGAGCGTTTATTTCGCAAAGCATTACGGGAAACGGAATCTGTATCCATATTCCCTGGATCCGGTCGACAGGAAGGAATATGTACGGTATGCTCATCAGGTGAAGCCTTATATCGGTCCCCGCCCGCGCGGTGTTGACAAACTGGAGACATATGTTGACGGAATCAGTCGATATTTTCATGATTGGGAGGAAGCCGAACTGAGGGCTGCTCCGTTCTCCGGTGAAGAGCCATACTCTGCGGCGGCAGCTGCGGTGCGAAACCAGATTGACGGGAATTATCCGATTCCGTGTCTGATTCTGAAGCACCGGAATCCATTGATGGACGATTACGTCTGGCACTGGTTTCTCTTGAATGGATATGAGATAAACGAAGGTCAGATGAAGGTCAGGGCCGTGACGTACAGCAACTGGGAATGGCTGGATTTTGCGACGCTCTGGGATACGGGATATTCGGAAAAAGGCGGATTGATCCTGCTGTCCGGGCTGAATGAGAATGAGAGAATGTATGCTGGAGAAACGCCCGGGGAAGGTGAGTCATCGCCTAGGTGAAAGCGGAAACCGGCAGGCGTCAGACCAAAGGAAGTATATGTTGTGCCAGTGCATAGCCCATGTGGCGAATGGTCAGGGGACACTCTTTGAAATAAGGGAAAAGGGGCTGTGATAAGAAACGGAATGAATCCGATCCTTGTCACAGCCCCTTTCATAAAAGGAGGTAGTTGTATGGTGTATCTATCTATGTATGAAGCGCCCGTACTGCGGGGCTCTGTCCGCAGGCTTGGCGACGAGTTGTTAGACGAACCCGGCAACGGTTGCGCGCTTTGTGCCGCCAGGCTCAATTGGAATCCGATGTATCGATCAGATGATGTGTCCTGAGTTGTCATCCTTATCTGTCTCACATCATGACCTTATAATAATCGAAAATTGTGTCAAAAGTTTGAGCGGTTTCTAAACGATTTCAAAAAACAGAAAAGAAATTATGACGAATTTATGAAGAGGAACAGGCGGAAATCTTGCGTGTCCGAAAGAAATCAGGTACAATGAGACTGCATGTCCGGGAAAACAGATTTCGTGTGGATTGTGCGCTGTCATAGCCTGGCGGTGGGAGGAAACGGGATGGAATGGAAGAAAAATGATCAATTGGAAGTAAAAATCGACGACATGAGCGACAATGGGGAAGGGATCGGCAAGACGGACGGCTTTACCTGGTTTATCAAGGATGCGGTGATTGGAGATCGGGTAGAAGCAAAAGTAATGAAGGTGAAGAAATCCTACGGATTTGCCCGTCTGTCGCGAGTCCTGGAAGCGTCTCCTTATCGGGTGGAGCCGCGTTGTCCTGTTGCACGGCAATGCGGGGGCTGCCAGCTGCAGGCAATGGATTATGAGGAGCAACTGCGGTTCAAGGAAACGAAGATCCGGAATAATCTGGCGCGGATCGGGGGGCTGACCGATGTAGAACTGTCTCCGATCATTGGCATGGAGAACCCATGGCGTTATCGCAACAAAGCACAGTTCCCATTTGGAAGATCCCGTGATGGCCGGATTGTTGCCGGTTTTTATGCCGGGCGGACGCATTCGATCATCGAGTGCGGGGATTGTCTGATAGGCACAGAAGAAAACTGCGCGATTCTGGACTGTATCCGGACACATATGGAGAGATACGGGATCCAGCCGTATGACGAGGAGACGCACAGCGGACTGATTCGTCATGTCCTGATTCGCAAAGGCTTTCGAACCGGAGAACTGATGGTCTGCCTGGTGATCAATGGAGCAGTTCGGAAGCTGAAAGCGGCTGACGAATTGGTGAAGCGGCTTTTGGATTTATTTCCCGGTAAGAAGGGGGAAAATGAGACACATGCTCCGTCTTTTGTATCGATTGGATCATGTGCGCCATTGCCGCGTATGGCCAGTATATCGTGTAGCATCAACAGAGAACGGACAAATGTCATTATGGGACAGGAGCTTGTAAACTTGTACGGTCCTGGTTATATTACGGATTGCATCGGAACGGTTCGCTATCGCATTTCTCCGCTGTCCTTCTATCAGGTCAATCCGGTGCAGACCGAGCGGCTTTATTCGATCGCTCTGGAATATGCCGGTCTGACCGGTGAGGAAACGGTCTGGGATCTCTATTGCGGGATCGGAACGATTTCCCTTTTTCTGGCGCAGCGCGCAAAGAAGGTTTTTGGCGTCGAGATTGTTCCGGAGGCCATTGAGGACGCGCGTGTGAATGCAAGGCTGAACGGAATTGAAAATGTTGAGTTTTTTGTTGGGAAGGCGGAGGAAGTTCTGCCTGAACAGTACTACAGGAACCATATTTACGCTGATGTTGTAGTTGTCGATCCGCCGCGCAAGGGCTGTGATATTGCCTGCCTCGATACGATTGCCGAAATGGCACCACAGCGTGTCGTCTATGTCAGCTGCGACTCCGCCACCCTGGCCAGGGATGTCCGCTATCTGGGCGAACGCGGGTATCGGGTGGAGAAGGTCAGAGGATGTGATATGTTCCCGCAGAGCGGACATATTGAGACGGTTGTCCTCTTGGGCAACCAAAAATCAGAGAGAACCTGATTCCTATGTGAAGTTTATTCTCGATATGGAGGACTACTATAGAATCGTAGGCAGGAGATAAGAATTTAACATATGTTGTTTATTGCTGCTGGTGTTTATAAGAATATCGGCAGCTTTTTTTGTCTATTTTAGGCGTGAACTCACAGGAGGTCACACCATTTTTTATTTCAAGGGGCATCTCAAATATCATTTCAAAAAAATTTCCCAAAAAAATTTAAAAAAATTTGCTTCGAGAGGGGACAAAATCGCGATTACCCGTCCCCATAAGAGATATGGGAGGGCAAATAAATCTTCCCATTGATCTTTGAAAACTGCATATGCAGCATTCCAATTACTTTCCGCATGGGTGGAGCAACTGATATTCTGCCGCGATGACCTGACACACCAGCGAGCGATCTACAGAGATAACGAACAGACCTGATGGTACGGTCTGATTGCCATGAAACTTATGCGGGATAATGATACTCCTGTCCGGCCATGTACGTGGGGGCAGCCTGGTGAGAACCACGGGGAGGTAAAACGGCCTGTGACGCGCTGACCGAGCGCGGGTTGGAATGTTCCCATGCGATCAGGGGGCGGGCGGCAAATATGATCGGAATAATGAACTCTACTGTTATTTTAACAGCAAAAACTATGTGGCAGAGTTTTACGGCTCTGCCATATCCTTTTGCTGCTAAGGCAGCGAAAAGAATCTTTCATTGTCCACACCAGTGAGGGATTCAGATGGAGGATCATCATGAAGCTTTTATTGTTATTAGTCTGCTTTCTGGCGCTACTTACTGCATGGTGTTTATGCAGGACAGCAAGTTGGGCGGACGATCAGATTCAGAAGATTTGGAGGGAAAACCATGAGTGAGATCAGGTATGCGGCAGATAAGCCGAAAGACTGTAGGTATTGTTATTTTTGGGGCGGCAAGAAGAAAGGCTGCGAACTGGGCGAGGATAAATGCTATTACATCCTGCCGCCGGAGGAACCGAAGAAAGAGAAAAGTCCCTGCGGCGGATGCCCTTATGCGAAGAATCATCCCTGCATTGGATTTTGCATGGTCAAACTGATGAAAAAGGGGGATGCGAAGTGAGCCTGTTAAATGACAAAAAGCTCAGGGACTGCGAGAAAGTTATGAGCCAGATCCCTGGCGGTCATGGACAATGCCGTGAAGATTTCTTATGCGGCTGCTGTCCGCATCACCGTCCGGATTGGAAGTACCGGTTCTGTGAGTATATCGAGTGTCCTTATATCAAGGGCGTTAAAACTTTTTGGGAGGAGGCATACGGGCATGGGTCAGAATAAGCGGTATTACTGGCTGAAGCTCCACGAGGAGTTTTTCCGACAGCCTTCAATTAAGTATATCAGGACATTGCCGGAGGGTGAAAAAATCCTGATTATCTATTTGAAATTGCTGTTGGTCAGCTTGCGGACAGACGGGATTATCTTCATGGAGAGCTTATATCCGACAATGGAGGAAGAGCTGGCGCTTGTTTTGGATGAAAACAAAATGACTGTCCAGCTTTCTTTAATGGCTTTAGAAAAAATAAATCTTTTGGAACGCGGGGAGGACGACAGCGAACTGATTATGACAAAACTTCCGGACATGATCGGGATTGGTTCAGAGAATGCTTCTGCACAGCGTGTCAGGGCATATCGGGAACGCAAGGCTCTGGAAATGACGGGAGAAAAACCGGAAAGCGTTACATTGAAACGCGAGTGTAACACTTCGGTAACGGATGTGAAACGCCTTTGTAACGCAGAGAAAGAGATAGAAAAAGAGAAGAAAGCAGATCCAGATAAAGATGCAGAGAAAGAGGCACATCTGCTCTACGGCGTCAACCGGAATGTTTCTCTTTCTGATATGGAATATGAAAGCCTGAAACGCCAGTTTCCAACGGATTATATGGATAAGATTGACTATTTTTCTTCCTATATGGCAAAGACAGGGCGCAGCTATGACAGCCACTACTTGACAATCTGCCAGTGGGCGAAGCAGGATTCACAGCGCGAACGGAGGTCAGGAAAGAAAAAGGGCTTTGAAGATTACCATTTCGAGAAAGGGGAGAGCTATTGAACGGGGTAAATGAACTGCTGGTGCAGATTGCAGAAAAGGAGTTCCCGCAGGAACCGGAGGATTATACCGGAGAAGACGGGCTTCTCTACTGCGGGAAGTGCCATACAAGGAAACAGCGGCGCTTTGAGATTGCCGGCAGGGAGATGGTCGTCCATATCCTCTGTAAATGCGGGCAGGAGGAACGCGACAGAGAGGCGGCTGAATATCGTCGGCGTGAGGAAATGGAGCATATCCGCAGGATGAAAGGTAGCAGCATCCATGACCGCCAGCTTCTGGAGTGTACTTTTGAGACGGACGACGGCACTCTCCCGCAGATCAGTTCCGCAAAGAAATATGTGGAGACATGGGAGGAGCGGCTTCGGAACAACGACGGGCTTCTTCTTTGGGGCGATATCGGTACGGGAAAAACATTTTATGCCGCCTGTATCGCCAATGCGTTGATTGAGCGGGGCGTGTCTGTCCTAATGACCAACTTTGCGAAGATACTCAATAAACTGAGCGGCATTTATTCGGACGATAAGAATGAGTTTGTTGCCAGCCTGATGAGGTATTCGCTTCTGGTGATTGACGATTTTGGGATTGAACGGAATACGGAGTATGCACTGGAACAGGTTTTCAATGTCATTGATGAACGGTATAAGACAAAAAAGCCGCTGATCGTGACAACGAACCTGTCCATTTTTACGTTGAAGCATCCGGAGGATACGGCACATAAGCGGATTTATGACAGGGTGCTTTCCATGTGCGTCCCTGTCAGTTTTATCGGTGAAAACCACAGGGAAAAAGAAAGCGAGATCAAGATCCGGTCTTGCAGCGAATTATTCGAGGAGGGTGAGGAATGTATAAGGGAAATTTGAATCACAGGAATGATCTCCGCAGGGGTTCTGTATGCCGCCTGCGCAGAGACATCGAAGGAAGTCTGTCTGGTGAGGAGTTGGAAATGTACCATTACCTGAAATCCTATCAGGCAGATTTTTATATTGTGATGAAACGGATCGATGAAGCCAGTCTTCTTGTCATGCCTGTGTATGAGGCAATGTATCAGGAAAGCAAGGGCGTAAGCATCAACCACAGGCGCTACTGGGCAAGATTTATGAAGTTCCATGCCGTTCCGGAGAAACTGATGGAATTTGCTGCCGGAAAATATCTGGACCGCCGGATGGAGACCATTTCTGCGATCTATGACACGCACAACAAGGTGCTTGAAGAAAAGAGGCGGGTCAGGGAGCAGAGATATTTCCGCGATGTCTTATGGCCTAAGTATATGAAAAAGCGGCAGAAAGAACGCAGGGAACAGGAGCGTATGAATGCGCGCATGGAGGAAGTAATCGTGCCGGAATATCTGGCATATAACGCAGCGCATCCGTTTTCAGGCGGATGTGTGAGTCCGAGATAGGAGGAGAATATGAAATTATGGTTATGGGAGCGGGTACATCCTCCCTGGCAATGGAGGGATGCCCGAAGTAATGAGCAAAAAGGAGGGACGCTATGCAGGATGAGATCAATACGAAGGTGGTGGCTCTGGCAATCCGAGGAGGGACAAAGACAGGGAAAGTTACCGCAAAAGTATTGCAGGCGGCAATGCGTAAATTCCTTGCGGCAAACAAAAAACAGGCTGGCGTCAGCAAGACCTATCAGGGAAAGCAGACAGTTTCGCAGCTTATGCGGCAGAATACCGGCCTGACTAATATTGAGATTACGGATCAGAACATCAAATCATTTGAGCGTGTGGCGCAGAAATATAATATTGATTTCGCCCTGAAAAAAGACAAGTCCGTATCGCCTCCCCGTTATCTGGTGTTTTTTAAGGCGAGGGACGTGGATGTTATGACCGCTGCTTTCAAAGAGTATACCGCAAAGGAAATGACAAAGAGCAAAAAGCCGTCAATCCGGAAAAAGCTCTCCAGATTTATGGAGCAGGCTGCGCATCGGCAGCGTGAAAAGGTCAAAAGTAAGGATCGGGGGCAGGCACTATGAAACCAGATCTGAAAAAAATCTTTGCGCTGAATTTTCCATATCTCATCATCTGGTATCTGGCGGACAAAGTGGGCCGGCTTTACCGGCTTTCGGCAGGGGAACAGGCAGCGATAAAGCTGTATAACGCTTTCCTGAATTTCAGTTCAGCGTTTGAAAACCCGTTGCCGAGCTTCCACCCGTTTGATATACTGATTGGGATAGCCGGTGCGCTCATCATAAAAGGTGTGGTGTATTACCGCGGGAAGAATGCAAAGAAGTACCGCCAGGGCGTGGAGTACGGCTCGGCGCGCTGGGGAACGCCTGCGGATATCAAGCCTTATATGGATGAAGATCCGGACAACAATGTTATTTTAACGGAGACAGAGCGGCTGACCATGAGCAGCCGTCCGAAGAATCCGAAGTATGCCCGAAACAAGAATATCCTTGTGATCGGCGGATCAGGCTCAGGTAAGACGCGGTTCTTCGTCAAACCGAATCTGATGCAGATGCACAGTTCCTATGTCGTGACAGACCCGAAAGGTACTGTTTTGATTGAGGTGGGGAACATGCTTGTCAAGGGCGAATATGTGATCAAGGTTCTGAATACGATCAACTTCAAAAAGTCAATGCACTATAATCCGTTCATGTATATCCGGACGGAAAAGGATATCCTCAAACTGGTAAATACGATCATCGCCAATACCAAAGGCGAGGGCGACAAATCTGGAGAGGATTTCTGGGTGAAGGCTGAGAAACTGTATTATCAGGCATTGATCGGATACATCTGGTATGAAGCGCCGGATGAGGAAAAGAACTTCACTACCCTGCTTGAGATGATTAACGCATCCGAGGCAAGGGAGGATGATGAAACTTTTAAAAACGCAGTAGATTTAATGTTTGAGGAGCTGGAACAACGTGAGCCGGATCATTTCGCAGTCAGACAATACCGCAAATATAAACTTGCCGCGGGCAAGACGGCGAAATCAATTTTGATAAGCTGCGGCGCGAGACTAGCGCCATTTGACATTAAAGAATTAAGAGACCTGATGAGTTATGATGAAATGGAGCTGGATATGCTGGGAGACCGCAAGACAGCTCTTTTTGTTATTATCAGTGACACGGACGACACTTTTAACTTTGTGGTGTCGATCATGTATACCCAGCTTTTTAATCTGCTCTGCGACAGGGCGGACGATGTATACGGGGGCAGGCTGCCGGTTCATGTGCGCTGCCTTTTGGACGAGTTTGCGAACATCGGTCAGATTCCAAAATTTGACAAACTGATCGCAATGATCCGTTCCCGTGAAATCTCCGCTTCGATTGTGTTGCAGTCCCAAAGTCAGCTGAAAGCAATCTATAAGGATTCAGCGGATACGATTGTGGGAAACTGCGACAGCACGTTATTTCTGGGCGGCAAGGAAACTTCCACCCTGAAAGAAATGTCTGAAATGCTCGGTAAGGAAACCATTGACCTGTATAACACATTCGACACCAGAGGAACCAGCCGGAGTTACGGTATTAACTATCAGAAAACTGGGAAAGAACTCATGAGTCGTGATGAACTGGCAGTCATGGACGGCGGGAAATGCATCCTTCAGGTGCGCGGCGTTAGGCCGTTTTTCAGCAATAAGTTTGACATTACCCGCCACAAACGATACCATGAGCTATCAGATTATAACCCGAAACTGGCTTTTGATATTGAAAAATACATGAGCCGCAGGCTGGTTCTCCGTAAGGATGAGCCAGTGGAAATCCACGAGATAGCACTCTCGGAGGAAGAAGTCAACGAATAATCACAGAGAGCATACAGCGGAGAGTTCTGCAAGAAATAAAGCAGGACTCTCCTTTTTTTATGCCCTCGCCACAAAATCTAAGGAGGAATTTTTTATATGGCATTTTTTACGAGCGCAGTGAGTGTGTTGCAGACCCTTGTTATCGCCCTTGGAGCCGGCCTTGGTATCTGGGGTGTCATCAATCTGATGGAGGGCTACGGAAATGATAACCCTGGTGCGAAAAGTCAGGGCATGAAACAGCTGATGGCTGGCGGAGGTGTTGCCCTGATCGGCACTACTCTCGTACCATTGCTTTCCGGCTTGTTCGGATAATCTTTCATAACGGTGTGCCTCTGCATGGGCAGGGGCATACCCTTTCAAAACGCAGTTAGGAGGATAGCAGTTGTTTGATTTATTTGAAAAGATTGAGGAGGCGATACGGGATCTCCTCACCGGATTTATATCGAGCAATCTGACTACCATGTTTACAGATGTCAACGAAAAGACGGGAACCATCGCTGCGGAGGTGGGACAAACTCCGCAGTCATGGAACAGCAGCGTTTTTTCGTTGATACGCAGTTTATCCGATTCCGTGATTGTACCCATAGCAGGCATGGTTATCACTTTTGTGTTGTGCTATGAACTGATCACCATGATAACGGAAAAGAACAACATGCACGATATGGATACATGGATGTTCTTCAAGTGGTTTTTCAAGGCGTTTATCGCTGTATATCTTGTGACGAATACCTTTGATATTGTCATGGCTGTATTCGATGTGGGGCAGTCCATCGTCAATTCGGCGGCGGGCGTGATCAGCGGAAGCACAGCGATTGATATTTCAGCCACGGTCTCCGCGATGGAGACTTCTATGGAATCTATGGAACTGGGTGAACTGTTGCAGCTGGCATTGGAGACGATGCTGGTCTCATTGTGTATGAAGATTATCTCGATTTTAATAACTGTAATTATGTATGGCAGGATGATTGAAATTTATCTGTATGTTTCAGTATCTCCTGTCCCGTTTGCTACGCTTACCAACCGTGAGTGGGGACAGGTCGGAAACAATTATGTCAGAGGCTTGCTGGCGCTGGGATTTCAGGGATTTTTCATTATGGTCATTGTCGGGCTCTATTGTGTCCTTGTAAATTCCATGACGATATCCTCAAATATCCATTCGGCATTGTTCAGCATTGCCGCTTATACGGTCATCCTGTGCTTTGCCCTGTTTAAGACGGGATCGATATCGAAGTCGATTTTCAACGCGCACTAAGGAGGGCAACATGGAGAAAAAATATAACATTATTTATGCAGATCCGCCGTGGCAGTACCGCTCCGGCGCGGTCCAGGGTGCGGCGAAAAACCACTATCCGACAATGAGCGATGATGAACTCTATCACTTGCCGGTTGGAGAAATGGCAGATGAGGAGGCGGTGCTGTTCCTTTGGGCGACATTCCCGAAGCTGCCGGAGGCATTTCGGCTGATTGAAAGCTGGGGATTCCGATATAAGACAGTCGCTTTTGTATGGGTAAAACAGAACCCGTCGGGCAATGGTTTCTTTCTTGGCTTGGGATGGTGGACGCGCGGCAATGCGGAAATCTGTCTTTTGGCGACAAAAGGAAAGCCGAGACGGAAATCTGCGAAAATATCCCAGCTCGTCATAAGCCCGCGCATGGAACACAGCCGGAAGCCGGAACAGGTCAGGGAGCTGATCGTTGAGCTTGCAGGTGATCTCCCGCGGATTGAACTGTTCGCACGGCAGAAAACAGACGGGTGGGATGTGTGGGGAAATGAAGTCCCATGTGATATTGAGATGAAAGGATGTGAGGGAAATGGCTTATGTTCAGGTTCCGAAAGATCTGACCAGAGTGAAAACGAAGGTCATGTTCAATCTGACAAAGAGGCAGCTGATCTGCTTTAGTCTGGCAGGGGTAACGGGAATCCCGTTTTATCTGCTGACAAAAAATGCGATTGGCTCAACGATGGCGGCGACATTCATGGTATTGATAGCGCTGCCGTTTTTTCTGTTTGCAATGTATGAGAAAGACGGCAGACCGCTTGAGAAAATCCTGATGAACATTATTCAGGCAAAGTTAATCAGGTCAGGGGTACGTCCGTACAGGACAGAGAATTTTTATGCAGCCATCCAACAGGAAATTTACGAAAAGGAGGTTTTGGGTATTGGCGCAGAAGAAAAGCACAAATCCGGAAAGAAAAAATCTTCCGGTAAGCAACGCCAGGACAAAGGTAAAAAACGGGCGTGAAGTCAGTTCGATCCTGTCCGGTGAGCAGAAGAAAAAACTGGTAAAACAGAAACTGAAACAGAAAAAAGAGAAAAAGGGTCCGCACAGCGCACAGCAGACGATCTCCTATCAGGAGATGTTTAAGGACGGTATCTGCCGTGTCACAGACCGGCTCTATACGAAGTGCATCCAGTTTGGGGACATCAACTATCAGCTGGCACAGAATGAGGATAAGACCGCAGCCTTTGAGTTCTGGTGTGATTTTTATAATTATTTTGACGCGAGTATCACATTGCAGATCAGCTGCATGAGCCAGTATGCGAACCTGAGCGAAATGCAGGAGGTAATCGACATCCCTCCGCAGGGCGATTCATTTGATGATGTCCGTAAGGAATATGACGGTATCCTGAAAACGCAGCTCGCAAAGGGGAACAACGGTCTGGTTCGTTATAAGTATGCGACGTTCGGGATTGAAGCGGATAATATCCGCGCCGCAAAACCGAAGCTGGAGCGGATTGAGACGGATATCATCAACAACCTGAAGGCGATGGGTGTGTCGGCGCACTCCATGTCCGGATATGAGCGGCTGAAACTGCTCTACACCACGATGAATGAGGAAACGCAGGAGCCATTTATCTTTAACTTTGATATGGTAGCGCATACCGGATTGTCTACGAAGGATTTTATCGCGCCGACGAGTTTTGATTTCCGCGACAGCCGGTATTTCCGCATGGGCAGGACAATCGGCGCGGTATCGTTTTTACAGATCCTCGCGCCGGAGCTTTCGGATAAGATGCTGGCGGATTTCCTCGATATGGATAACACCATAATCGTCAATCTCCATGTGCAGAGTATTGACCAGGCGAAGGCGATCAAACAGATTAAGAGTAAGATTACCGATCTGGATAAGATGAAGATTGAGGAGCAGAAAAAGGCAGTCCGCTCCGGCTATGATATGGATGTGCTGCCGTCTGACCTTGTGACCTACGGCGGGGAGGCAAAGAAACTTCTGGAGGATTTGCAGAGCCGGAATGAGAGGATGTTCCTCGTCACGGTGCTGATTATGAATACGGCAAAGACTAAGCAAAAGCTGGATAACATCATCTTCCAGACTTCCGCGATTGCACAGAAATATAACTGTTCGCTTAAGCGTCTGGACTTCCAGCAGGAACAGGGGCTGATGAGCAGCCTGCCGATTGGTTTAAATCAGATCGACATCCAGAGAGGATTAACGACTTCCGCGACGGCGATTTTTGTGCCGTTTACAACGGAGGAACTGTTTCAGGGCGGGGAGGCGCTTTATTACGGGATCAATGCCATCAGCAACAACATGATTATGGCAGACCGGAAGCAGCTGAAAAACCCGAACGGCCTGATCCTCGGTACGCCAGGTTCCGGCAAGTCATTCAGCGCAAAGCGTGAAATGACGAATGCCTTCCTGATTACGCAGGATGATATTATCTGCTGCGATCCGGAGGGAGAATATTCTCCGCTGGTGGAAATGCTGCAAGGGCAGGTCATTAAGATTTCGCCCAACAGCAAGCAGTATGTCAATCCGATGGATATCAACCTGAATTATTCGGAGGATGAAAGCCCGATCAGCCTGAAAGCAGATTTTATTTTGTCGCTGTGCGAGCTGATTGTGGGAAGTAAATCCGGTCTGGAGCCTGTGGAAAAGACCATCATTGACCGCTGTGTGCGTCTGGTTTACCGGAGTTTTCTGGAAAACCCAGTGCCGGAGAACATGCCCATTATGGAGGATCTGTATCAGTGTATTCTGGATCAGGAGGAGCCGGAAGCTAAGCGGATTGCGACGGCGCTTGAGATTTATGTCAAAGGTTCCCTGAATGTATTTAACCACCAGACAAACGTGGATATCAACAACCGGATTGTCTGCTTTGATATTAAGGAGCTGGGAAAACAGTTGAAAAAAATCGGAATGCTGGTTGTGCAGGATCAGGTCTGGAACCGTGTGACGATCAACCGAGCGGAGCATAAATCCACAAGATATTATATGGATGAATTTCATCTGCTGCTCAAGGACGAACAGACCGCAGCCTATAGTGTGGAGATCTGGAAGCGGTTCCGTAAATGGGGCGGCATACCGACAGGAATCACGCAGAACGTCAAGGATCTGCTGGCTTCCCGCGAGATTGAGAATATATTTGAGAACAGCGATTTTATCTATATGCTCAATCAGGCAGGCAGGGACAGGCAGATTCTCGCAAAACAGTTAAATATCAGCCCTCACCAGTTGAGTTTTGTGACAAACAGCAACGAAGGTGAAGGGCTTCTTTTTTACGGGAATACCATCATCCCGTTCAAGGATAAGTTCCCGAAAGATACGATGCTTTACCGCATCATGACAACCAAACCAAACGAAATTTCAGAAAACGGAGGAAATGTGAATGAGTAAAGAATTTAAGAATGCCGTCCAGACGGCGGGGAAACAGGCGCTGATTGACCATCTTTGCAACGACGTGTCGGAGCTGGTGCAGATGCACTATGCGCTGATTCTTCTCTATCGGGAGGAAAGCTATCTGAAAAAGCATCACAAAGCATATCTCCATGTCAGGGATAAGGCAGACGAGGCGTGTAAGAGGGATGTCAGCCGAATGGTGGTTTTGATGCACAATACTCTGGAGATGATGGCCACGGTAAAAGAGGCGGAGGAAACCGCAGAAGCCGTGTATAAGGCGGCTCCGGATCAGAAATCCGCTGACGATGTGAAAAAGAATGTCAAGATCGAAATGCCGGATGAATTATCATGCGACGATTGTCCGTATCAGGAGGAATGCGGAAATGCCGGAATGAAGCATGGCGAAATGGACGGGAAACTGGATGTGTTCGCTCTGCCGGAGGGCAGGGTTTATATGTCCACGAAAACGCTGGGCGTCATGCAGGATGAAATGCTTGCGCTGACGGAGGGGATTGACCAGCTGATCAGCATCTTCCGTGCGCTGATGCGCGGGCAGTCAGTACCGGATAAAATTGTTCAGGATGCTGTCGAAGCGAACGCAGGTCTTTCCGAGGATGTGTTTAGCCGTTGGGATAATGCGGATCTGATTAGCCTTGCCTGATATGCTGCAAAAAAGGGAGGAGGTGATCGGCGGTGCGTGATGATTTGCAGTTGGGAACGCGGGA